>NZ_LZJR01000136.1 GCF_001667925.1 Mycobacterium sp. E2479
CACGCCACCCTCAGCGATTCCAGCCAGGGACCAACATCCAGGCGCACTAACCATCAACCCTTTTTCAGGTCGAAGTAGCTAGACCAAATGGTGGCGACCCGCCGCGCCCGGCTCCGCCGCGCTTGCGATCGCCACTAGACCTCGACGGTGAATGTCGGCAGCGGTTTGCCGCTCTTCCAGTGCTTGAGCAACGCCGCGGCCAGATCGCCGTAGGCCACCGCGCCCTTGTTCTTGCGACCGGCCATTACCGACGACCCCGAGGCGCTGGCCTCGGCGAAACGCACGGTGCGCGGAATCGGCGGGGCCAGCACCGGCAGGTTGTACCGGTCGGCGACGTCGGCCAGGACGTCGCGGGTGTGGGTGGTGCGGGAGTCGTACAACGTCGGCAGGGCGCCGAGCATTCGCAGCTCCGGATTGGTGATCTGCTGGACGTCGGCAACGGTGCGCAGGAACTGGCCCACCCCGCGGTGCGCCAGGGTTTCGCACTGCAGCGGCACGATGACCTCGTCGGCGGCGGTCAGCCCATTGAGGGTGAGCACGCCCAGCGACGGCGGGCAGTCGATGATCACCACGTCGAATTGGCCGCCCAGTTTGGCCAAGGCGCGCTTGAGCGCGTATTCGCGGCCGGCGCGCATCAGCAGCATCGCTTCGGCGCCAGCCAGATCAATGTTGGCCGGCAGCAGCGTCATTCCCTCCGCCGTCTCGACCAGCGCGGCGTTGGGCTCGACCTCACCGAGCAGTACCTCGTGCACGGAGACCGGTAGCTTGTCCGGGTCTTGGCCCAGCGAGAAGGTCAGGCAGCCCTGCGGATCGAGGTCGACCAGCAGCACCCGTTTGTTCTCGTCCACCATCGCCGCGCCCAGCGACGCGACCGTGGTGGTCTTGGCGACACCACCCTTCTGGTTGGCCACCGCCAATACCCGCGTCCCAGCAGCCATAGGCGCTGCTCTCCCCTCTGAGTAATCGCCATGCGCTCAACACCGCCCATCCTGGCACGTTCGCTCGTTGTCCGCTGCGGCCGACGGGTCCGGCATGTCGTCCGGCAGAATCAATCGATATGGGCTTGCACAACCACCGCCTGGTGCTGCTCCGCCACGGCGAGACCGAGTGGTCGAAATCAGGCCGGCACACGGGTCGGACCGACCTGGAACTCACTGACGGCGGACGCGTCCAGGCCGAGCTGGCCGGGCGCGTTCTACGTGAACTGAACCTCGCCGACCCTTTGGTGGTCAGCAGCCCGCGTATACGTGCCCTGACAACAGCCAAGTTGGCCGGCCTCGCCGTCGACGAGGTCTCCCCCCTACTGGCCGAATGGGACTACGGATCCTACGAGGGGCTGACCACCCCGCAGATCCACGAATCGGTGCCCGACTGGCTGATCTGGACGCACGGCTGCCCCGGCGGCGAGACGGTGGCGCAGGTCAGCGACCGCGCCGATCGGGCCGTCGCCTTCGCATTGGAGCAGATGGGCTCGCGCGACGTCGTTTTCGTGGGGCACAGCCACTTCTCCCGTTCGGTGATCACCCGCTGGGTGCAGCTACCCCTGGTCGAGGGCAGCCGCTTCTGGATGCTGGCCGGCTCCGTCGCTGTGTGCGGTTTCGAGCATGGCGTGCGACAGCTCGCTGCGCTCGGATTGACCAGCCAGCCACAGGCGATCCAGCCCGGGTGAGCAGCGAAGACGACGATGCTCGCCGCGCAGCGGCGCGAGCACTCGTCGAGCATCAAAACACCGAACCGCCCTTCGTGCTGTGCGGGCCGACGGGCACCCTGATTGCCGACGGTGTGCGGCGCCGGTACGGCGAGGTGGCTGCGGCGCAGGCCGCGCTGCGCTCGGGGGAAGCACCGATTGTGTTGGGCGCGTTGCCTTTCGACGTCACCCGGCCGGCCTCGTTGTTGACGGCCGAGACGGTGAACGCGACGGATCGGCTCCCGGACTGGCCGCCCGATGGCCTACCGCCGGTACGGGTGGCCGAAGCGGTGCCGCCACCGGCGGAATACCGGGACCGGATCCGCCGGGCGTGCGAGCAGCTCGCCGCGGCCGACAATCCGCTGGACAAGGTCGTGCTGGCCCGTGCCCTGCGGTTGGTCGCCGACGCCCCGCTGGATGCCCGCGTGATCCTGCACCGCCTCATTGCCGCGGACCCGGCGGCCTACGGCTACCTGGTCGACCTGACCGCGGCCGGCGACGAGTACGCGGGCACTGCCCTGGTGGGCGCCAGCCCCGAGCTGCTGGTGGCCCTGACCGGAGATCGCGTCGAGTGCAAGCCGTTCGCCGGGTCGGCGCCGCGCGCCGCCGACCCGGAGACCGACGCCGCGAACGGCGCCGCACTGGCCGCCTCGGCCAAGAACCGCCACGAGCACCAGCTGGTTATCGAAACCATCAGGGCCGCCCTCGAGCCGCTGTGCGACGACCTGTCGATTGCCGCCGAACCGCAGCTGGGCAGCACCGCCACCGTTTGGCATCTGTGCACGCCCATCACCGCTCGACTACGTGATACATCAAGCACCGCAATCGATTTGGCACTGGCGCTGCACCCCACCCCGGCGGTCGGCGGGGTGCCGACGAAGGCCGCGATGGGGCTGATAACCGAACTGGAAGGCGACCGCGGGTTCTACGCCGGGGCGGTGGGCTGGTGTGACGCCCGTGGCGATGGACGCTGGGTGGTGTCGCTGCGCTGCGCGCAGCTGTCGACGGACCGGCGCAGCGTGCTGGCTCGGGCAGGCGGCGGCATCGTCGCCGAGTCCGACCCAGACGAGGAAGTCGCCGAGACGACAACGAAATTCGGCACGATCCTCAACGCCCTGGGAGTTGTGCAATGAGCCACCGCATCCGCCGCGCCGCGCCACAGGACGTCGCCGCGATCACCGACATGATCCGCGCGCTGGCCGAGTTCGAGCACGCCGCCGATCAGTGCACTGTGACCGAAACACAAATCGGCGCAGCACTTTTCGATGACCCGCCGAAGGTGCAAGGACACGTCGCCGAGGTCGATGGCGAGACCGCGGCGATGGCGCTGTGGTTCCTCAACTTCTCCACCTGGGACGGCGTGGCGGGCATTTATCTAGAAGATCTGTTCGTGCGACCCAATTTCCGCCGCCGGGGGCTGGCCCGCGCACTGCTGGCCGCGCTGGCCTGTGAGTGCCTGCAGCGAGGCTACACGCGGCTGTCCTGGGCGGTGCTGAACTGGAACGCCGACGCCATCACGCTCTACGAAGGCATCGGCGGGGAGCCACAGAACGAATGGACGACCTACCGGCTGTCCGGGGCGTCGCTGGCCGCGCTGGCGGAATCGCCCTGATCGCCGGCGGCCCAGCGCACCGCGCCGGGACTGAACAGCAACCCCAGCACGATCAGCGCCACCGCGCCCGTCGGGATCCCGAAGCCCGGCTGATGCGATCCGACCGCGAGGTACCACGCCACCGGCAGCAACAGTAGCTGGGTGATCACGGCCAGGCCGCGGCCCCAGCGCTTCCCGACGATCAGCGCGCGCCCCGCGGCGATCACCCCGGCGCCGACCAATACGAACCAGCCCGCCGTCGCCAGGCCGTTGACCACGTGCTGATCGGCTCCCGCGATGCCCCGCACCACCAGGACCACCGCGACGATCAACGCCGCAATCCCCTGCAGCACAACGATCAGGCCGGCGCGGCGAACGGGGGTCGGGGCGGCTGGCGGCGTCACAGCGTCAGCGTAGTAAGGGCGGCCTCCCACTCCCCGGCGGTTCCCCCACAGGGGCGCCTTAACCGCACCGCCAGACCGATTGCGGCGCTCCTCCTCACGCCGCCCTGCGGCGCGCATCGTCACACCGCCAGACCGATTGCGGCGCTCCTCCTCACGCCGCCCTGCGGCGCGCATCGTCGCACCGCCAGACCGATTGCGGCGCTCCTCCTCACGCCGCCCTGCGGCGCGCATCGTCACACCGCCTAAGCTCGTGCCTCATGCGGGCCGTGCTGATCGTCAATCCCACAGCCACATCCACCACCCCGGCCGGTCGCGACCTGCTGGCCCACGCGCTCAAAAGCCGCCTGCAGCTCACCGTCGAACACACCAACCACCGTGGTCATGGCACCGAGCTGGCGCAGAAAGCTGTCGCCGACGGCATCGATCTGGTGGTAGTGCACGGCGGCGACGGCACGGTGAGCGGGGTGGTCAACGGCCTGCTCGGCCGGCCAGGGCCACTTCCCAGCGGACCGGTCCCTGCGGTTGCCGTGGTGCCCGGCGGTTCGGCGAACGTACTGGCGCGATCCCTGGGCATCTCCGGGGATCCGGTCGCGGCCACCAATCAGCTCATCCAGTTGCTCGACGACTACCAGCGGCGCCGCATCTGGCGGCGCATCGGTCTGATCGACTGCGGCGAGCGCTGGGCAGTGTTCAACACGGGCATGGGAGTGGACGCCGAGGTGGTGGCCGCGGTCGAGGCCGAACGGAACAAGGGCGGCAAGGTTTCGGCGTGGCGCTACATCCGCGCGGCGGTGCCCGCGGTGTGGGCCTACACCCGGCGTGAACCGATGCTGACGCTCGAACTTCCCGGCCGCGAACCCATTACCGGGGTCAGCTTCGCCTTCGTTTCGAACTCCAGCCCGTGGACTTTCGCCAACGAACGGCCCGTGTGGACCAATCCGGGCTGCAGCTTCGAGTCCGGCCTGGGGGTGTTTGCGCCCACCACCATGAAGCCGATCCCCACCCTGCGGATCGTGCGGCAGATGTTCGCCAAGCGGCCCACCTTCGACTTCAAGCACCTCATCACCGAGGACGACCTGCCGTGCGTGCGAGTCACCTCGACCGGAGGTGCGGTTGCCTGCCAGTTCGACGGCGATTATCTCGGCGTGCGCGAAACCATGACGTTCAAAGCGGTCCCGGACGCGCTGGCGGTGGTGGCGCCGCCCAGTAAAAAGACGCACTGACCTGCATTAATACTGCGCCCAGCCAGCGCGAGATAAGGATATTTCGCCGAAGTAGCCCGTGCAGTGTAGTACAACGGAGTGAGGGCTTGGCTACGACTTGATCAAAGTGAGATAGCCCACGAGCGAACTAACGCTATTGACATCTGTTGAGCCTGTGAAACGATCAAAAGGTTGCATGCAGAAACTACGTAGGAGTCCGGACTCCTTTTATTCTGCACGCGTCAAACAGCCGAAGAAAATAGCCGTGCGCCTTGCTGCGCACTCAGTGAGGAGTAAAGACGTATGGATTGGCGCCACAAGGCGGTCTGTCGTGACGAAGACCCGGAGCTGTTCTTCCCGGTAGGGAACAGCGGCCCGGCGCTCGCGCAGATCGCTGACGCGAAACTGGTCTGTAATCGGTGCCCGGTGACCACAGAGTGCCTCGGCTGGGCCCTGAACACGGGCCAGGACTCGGGCGTCTGGGGCGGCATGAGCGAAGACGAGCGGCGTGCACTGAAGCGCCGCAACGCCCGGACGAAGGCCCGCAGCGGGGTATAACCCACCTAACGCAAATAGTGCGGCCTCGACGAAAGTCGGGGCCGCACATTTGCGTGCGGCTGCAGTGCGCCTTCACAGCAGCAAACGGTTCCGCCGGCCAATCGGCACCCGTAGCACCACATCGGTGCCGCGGGCGGGCGCCTGACGCATGCCCAGGGTGCCGTCCAGCTCGGCCGACACCAGGGTGCGCACAATCTGCAGCCCGAGGCTGTCGGAGGTCTCGAGGCTGAACCCCTCCGGGAGTCCGCGACCGTCGTCGTGCACCACGACGTCGAGCCAGCGGGCGGATCGCTCCGCGCGAATCGTCACCGAGCCTTCTTCGGCCGCCGGGTCGAAGGCGTGTTCGATCGCGTTCTGCACCAGTTCGGTGATCACCATGATCAGCGCGGTCGCCCGGTCGGAATCCAGCACACCCAGGTCGCCGACCCGGTTGATGCGGATCGGCCGGTCCACCGACGCCACGTCGTTCATGATCGGCAGGATCCGATCGATCACCTCGTCGAGGTTGACCTGCTCGTCCACCGACATCGACAGTGCGTCGTGCACCAACGCGATCGACGACACCCGCCGCACCGACTCGATCAGGGCCTCCCGCCCCTCCGCGTTGACGGTCCGGCGGGCCTGCAATCGCAACAGTGCCGCCACGGTTTGCAGGTTGTTCTTCACCCGGTGGTGGATCTCGCGGATGGTGGCGTCCTTGGATATCAGAGCCCGGTCGCGCCGCTTGACCTCCGTGACGTCGCGGATCAGCACCGCGGCCCCGGTGCTAGCGCCGTCGACCATCAGCGGCAGGGTACGCAGCAGCACGGTGGCTCCCCCGGCGTCGACCTCCATGCGCATGCTGCGCCCGCCGGCCACCAGATCCTGCACGTGCTCTGCGAGCTCCTGCGCCTCGAAGGGGTCGGAGATCAGCGGACGCGTGACCTCGATGAGGTTGCGCCCCTCCAGCTCGGTGGTCAGGCCCATCCGGTGGTAGGCGGACAGCGCGTTGGGACTGGCGTAGGCGACGACGCCGTCCACATCGAGGCGGATGAACCCATCGCCCGCCCGCGGGGTCGAGCGCGACATCACCACGTCCCCCACGTCCGGAAAAGTTCCCTCGCCGAGCATGCGGACCAGATCGGTGGCGCATTCCCGGTAGGCGATCTCTAGCTGACCGGACCTGCGCTCGGCGGCCAACGCGGTCTGATGATGGGTGAGCACGGCCACCACCTTGCCGCCGTAGCGCACGGGAGACGCCTCGACGTGGGTCCCGGGCAACCACGAATCTTCGTGCTCCGCAACGTCTTTCCGCTTGGCGGTGCCCGACGCGAACGTCTCGGCCACCAGGCTCAAGCGGTCGGATCCGACGGCGGTGCCCACCGCGTCGGTCTGCAGTGCCGTGGGCGCTGTGTTCGGCCGGCACTGCGCCACGCAGACCAGCACCCCGTCGTCGCGACGCACCCACATCAGGTAGTCGGCGAACGACAGGTCGGCCAGCAGCTGCCACTCCCCGACCACGGCGTGCAGGTGGTCCACCGCGTTGCCCGGCAGCATGGTGTGTTCGGCGAGCAGATCACCGAGAGTTGACATCGCTTACTCCCCGGGTCGTTCCCCGGCAACTGATCGAGGGGCCCGACGGCTAGCTGATCACCGCGATGAGGTCGCCGGCTTGAATCACGTCGCCCACCGACACGCTGACCTTGCTGACTGTGCCGCCGACTTCGGCCAGGACGGGGATCTCCATTTTCATCGACTCCAGCAGCACGATGGTGTCGCCTTTGCCGATCTGGTCGCCCTCGTTCACAACGACTTCGAGCACGCTGGCCACGATCTCGGCACGCACATCCTCCGCCATCTTCACCCCACTCGTCTCGGACTTCGCGCACGCTGGCTGCTGGTCATCACGGTTCAATCAGGACCATCAGGCTCGGATACATCGAACCACAGGGCTCGTCGCGGCCGCGGCGCACGGGCCGGGATGGGTCCCCACGAGGGCGAAGACACTGCATGTGACGTCGCGTGCGAGAATGGCGATCAGGCCAACGGGCGCCGGGCGCCTGGTTTGACAGCAATCACGGAGGTTTTCACCATGGCCAAACGAGGCCGTAAGAAGCGCGACCGCAAGCACAGCAAGGCGAACCACGGCAAGCGGCCCAACGCCTGACGGACGCTACTGCGTACCCCGGATGATCGTGGTGCGCCGGATCTCGACCCGTAGCCGCTCGCGCAACCCCTCGGGGGCCTTCTCACCCCTGCATTTAGTGGCGATCAACGCCTTGATCCGTTCCTCGAGCCCGTAGTGCTTGAAGCAGCCGGGGCACGCCTCGAGGTGCCGGCGCAGCTGCTCGCGGGTCTCCGGGCCGCATTCACCGTCGAGCAACAGCCAGACCTGGCGGATGACCTCCGCGCAACCGACGCTGCCGTGCGACTCGTCGTTAGGGCAGGCGTCGGGCGAGGAACCGCCCTGGCCGGAAAACTCGCTCATGACGACACCTCCTCGTGCGTCTGCTGACCGCGGTTGAAGCCCCGCTCCTTGGCAACGTCGGCCAACAGGGCACGTAGCTGCCGTCGGCCGCGGTGCAGCCGTGACATTACCGTTCCAATCGGCGTATCCATGATCTCGGCGATTTCCTTATACGGAAAGCCTTCGACGTCGGCGTAATAGACCGCCATCCGGAATTCCTCCGGCAAAGCCGCCAACGCCTCTTTGATCTCCGAGTCCGGCAGCGCCTCTAGGGCCTCGACCTCTGCCGAACGTAGCCCGGTAGACGAATGCTCGGCGTTAGAGGCCAACTGCCAGTCGGTGATCTCCTCGGTCGGATACTCCGCGGGCTGGCGCTGCTTCTTGCGGTAGCTGTTGATGTACGTGTTGGTCAGGATCCGGTACAGCCAGGCCTTGAGATTGGTGCCGGCCCGGAATGAGCGGAATCCCGCATAGGCCTTGACCATGGTTTCTTGCAGCAGGTCTTCGGCGTCGGCGGGATTGCGCGTCATGCGCAGCGCACCGCCGTAAAGCTGGTCCAGCAGGGGAATCGCATCGCGCTCGAATCGCGCCGTTAATTCCGCGTCCGTCTCTTCGTGCGCCGCGGGCCCGGAAATCTCGGGCCCCGTCGCGCCATCGCTGCCACTCAAAGCATCGGCCATGTCGATTAACCTGGTCCCTTCTGCGGCGGTGTCGGAGAGCACCGAAAGTGCCGCCAGACTCGCAAGGAAGCCAGCCAACCGCTCCTCGCCTAACAGGCTCGTCGCCGTTGACACCACGCTGCTCCTCCCAATCTAAAGCCTGACCCCGACATTGTTCGCCCGGGTCCTCTCCACCACATGTGAGACCGATTGGGTCAACGCCGTGCGCGACCTCGCTATTTCCGCGCTATCTCGGCCGCGCGATTCGGCCGCGTACCGGCCCCGGCCGCCCGGATCGGACCCCCATCGGTGCGATTTGGGCGTGGCGTTAGTGTGACGCCATGTCCCACGCCACGTCGCTCCAAGGCAAGACCATGTTCATCTCCGGGGCCAGCCGCGGTATCGGCCTGGCGATCGCCAAGCGCGCCGCACAAGACGGTGCCAACATCGCGTTGATCGCCAAGACGGCCGAGCCGCACCCGAAGCTGCCGGGAACCGTATTCACGGCCGCCGAAGAACTCGAAGAGGCCGGTGGCCAGGCCTTGCCGATCGTCGGCGACGTCCGCGACCCGGATTCGGTGGCCGCTGCCGTGGCCAAGACCGTCGAGCAGTTCGGCGGCATCGACATCTGCGTCAACAACGCGTCCGCGATCAACCTGGGGTCCATCCTCGAGGTCCCGATGAAGCGATTCGACCTCATGAACGGCATTCAGGTGCGTGGCACGTACGCGGTGTCCCAAGCGTGCCTGCCCCACATGAAGGGCCGGGAGAACCCGCACATCCTCACGCTGTCCCCGCCGGTGCTGCTGGGCCAGGAGTGGCTGAAGCCAACGGCGTACATGATGGCCAAGTTCGGTATGACGTTGTGCGCCTTGGGTATCGCGCAGGAGATGCGCGAGGAGGGCATCGCGTCCAATACATTGTGGCCGCGCACGCTGGTGGCGACGGCCGCAGTGCAGAACCTGCTCGGCGGCGACGAGGCCATGGGACGCGCCCGCAAGCCGGAGGTCTACTCCGACGCGGCCTACGTCATCCTCAACAAGCCGGCCAAGGAATTCACCGGCAACATGCTGCTGTGCGAGGACGTGCTGGTGGACGCGGGCGTCACCGACCTGTCGGTCTACAATTGCGTTCCCGGCTCGAAGCTGGGCGTCGACTTCTGGGTCGATGGCGTCAACCCGCCCGGGTATTCGGGCCCCTGACCCGTCGTGTTCGCAAGCGCGGCGGAGCCGGGCGCAGGGGCCACGACCATCGAAAGAATCCCGCAAGCGCCGCCACACCGGGCATCGCCGCGCTGGTGAAAGCCGTTGTGCCGCATGAGGTCCTGACCTTCGATCGACGCGAACAGTCGTTCGGCGCGGAGGCGGTCAAAGCGCTCACCGAGGGCGCCGGCATCGAGCCCGGACAGATCTTCAAGACGCTGATCATCGCGGTCCCCGACTCAGTGGCGGTCGCGATCGTGCCGGCGACCGCGCGGCTCTCGCTGAAGGCGGCCGCCGCGGCGCTCGGAGTCGCGAAGGCCCTTATGGCCGAAGCCCCGGTCGCCGAGCGGAGCAACGGGTTACGTGGTCGGTGCGTGCGGTGTCGCCCTTCGGTCGGCCCAGCAGGCTGCCGACGGTCGTCGATTCCAGCGCGCTGGCGTGGGACCGGGTGTGTACCCGTGCACCTGCATGCGCCGCCCCAGCGCGTTGGTGGCGTCGTCGAGGACTCGTTCACGGCCGAACGGGGTGAAGATTGGCGAGGTGTTGACCTCGTTTCGAGGATGAGCTGCAATCCCTCCCGCCATGAGTCGGAGTCGATTTCGGTGCGGCCGGTGCGTTGAGCCGCCAGCCTGAAGACGTCGTCGGCGGTGGCGAGGTTGTCGAAATCGTTGCGGTCGCTCATCGCGCTAGACCGTCAGGTATCCGCCGTCGACGGCGATGGTGCTGCCGGTGATGTACGAGGCGGCGTCGGTACACAAGAACAGCGCCGCGCCGGCGCAGTCCTGGGGAGTACCGGGCCTGCCCAACGGGGTGTGGAATCCGATCTCGACGTCCATCACCTCGGGAATTCCCATGGCCGGACGCGTCATTCGGGTGTCGATGAACCCGGGCGCGATCGCGTTGACCCGGATCCCGTCGTCGGCCCAGCGGCGGGACAGGTTCATGGTCAGGGCGACCAGTCCCATCTTCGATGAGGCGTAGCCCGGGACGAAGACCGCCGAGCGGAAGGCGGACATCGAGACCACGCTGACGACGCTCGCGCCGCCCGGCGCCTGGCTGGACTTGAGGCGCTCATGACAGCGCATGGTCAGCCGCATGGGCCCGAGCATGTTCTGCGTCACCGACGCGACGTAGCCCTCCGGGTCGTATTCGTCGCCGGCGGGATAGGGGCCGCCCGCGTTGTTGATCAGGATGTCCAGGTCACCCATCGAATCCGCCAGGGCGTCAACCGATTCAGGATCCTGGATCTGACACTGGCGGTAGGTGAACGCGCCCAGCTCGGTTTCGGGATAGTCCGCGACCGAACCGCGGGTGCCGGTCACCGTGACGGCGGCCCCCGCGCCGGCGAAGGCGGCGGCGACCGCGTTGCCGATGCCGCTGGTGCCGCCGGTCACCAGCACGTGGGCGCCGGTGAAATCGAAGGTGACGGTGTTCATTCGGTCGTCCTCAATTCATTGATCGACTTGGTGAGCCAGGCCTTCTCCCAGAAGTTGTCGGTGCCGGCCAAGGGTCCTCGTGCGCCTCGGCGGCCAGGTGAGCCCGGGCCGCGTGTACCAGTGCGCCGGCGCCGGCGGCGCTCACCACGTCGGCGGCAACCGAATCCGCCGGCACGCCATACAGTTCGGTGGTGGAGTGATGCCGGAACCAGCCTGTGTACATTTCCCAAATGGCCCGCACGTTCCAGGAGGTCTTGCCGTAACCCTCGCCGATGTCAAGGTGCTCGGGCACTTTGACATCGCGCATGGCCGGGTGGATGTCGGCGCCGGAATTCATCAATTCGGCGGTCCGGTCGTGCACTGCATGCATTGCGTCGCGCATCGCGGTGACCTCTTCGGCGATACGATCGGCGCCCTCGATGGGATCGAGGTGGCGCGTGATCAGCTGCCGGGGTCCATATTCCAGCACCGTGCTCAGCGACTCGATGTAAAGGATCGGATCACGATACCGATCCCCCGCGGGTGCATCACCACTTGGGTGCCCTCGTGACGCAGCGAGTTCACCCCGCCCCAGTGATCGGCGTGTCCTTGGGTGACGATGATGGCTCAAGCGGGACCGGCCACGTCGCCAAAAGCCTTGCGGTGCAAGGGCCCTTCGAAGACCAGTCCGGTGTTGACGATCACCCGCCCGTCATCGGTGGCGACCGCGTAGGAGTTGGAGACGCCTGGCGACATCCAGACGCCGTCGCCCAGGGGCTGCGCGGGTGTGCCCGTCGCCGCCGAGAGGTCACCTACTCCAGGACGCTCCCGATGAAAGCCTGCCATGACTGGCGATCCTCTTCAGTTCTAGAGGTTAAGTCAACATTTTCGATGCGGAGGGGGCGCTCATGGGACTGCGCGGTCTGGCTGAGAAGGTGGCGATCATCGCTGGCGGCACAACCGGCCTCGGGGCGGCCGCAGCCACCCGCCTAGGCGAGCAGGGCTGCCGGGTGGTGGTCGGTGACGTCGCCGTCGACGCCGCGCAGCAGACTGCCGCGCTCAAGCGCATCCGCGGGCCGCCGCACGCGATCCCGGTCTGGCCGAAACGTCGCAGGTGTTCGTCGCCCGGATCAACGGCATGGCCCGCGATGCCATCGCCCACCTGCAACCGGAGACCGAAAATCCCACGCTGCTGGCCGCGCAGAGCACCGCCGTCACCACGTTCATCGTCGGCGTCTTCACCCGACTGGCCGCCGGAGACCGCGACGTCGGGGACGCCGAGCAACTCGGCCGCCTGCTGGAAGCCGTGGCCAAAGCCGTCTCAAAGGGAGCTGAGCGCGCGTAGCATCCGATGGAGTCGGGTGGCCGCTGAACCGCAAAGACTAGCCCCATTTCGCATACGGAAAACGCATAATGAAATCACTTGTGCCACTGTGGGTTCAGGAGTCGCCGGCCGGCGCTTTTTGTCGGTGGGCTCCGATAGTTTCGCTGTATGAGTTCGGGCGGCATCATCGATCGGGACGCGATCACGGCGGCCTTCGATGCCCTCGATGACGCGCTGGACGGCGTAGGGAACCTGACTTTCGACGCGTTGGCCCCGCGGGAGTGCCTGGCTCTCTTGGAGCGCTGCGAGAAGGTGCGCCGACGGCTGCCGGCCGCCGAACATCAATTGATCAATCACGTTGCACGCCAAGCGACCCCGGCCGAACTCGGCGGCAAGCTGTCCCACGCGCTGGCCGAACGGGTCCTGATCAGCCGCGCCGAAGCCTCGCGGCGCATCAAAGAAGCCGCCGACCTGGGACCCCGCCACGGACTGACCGGCGAGCCGATTGCGCCGGCACTGGCGAGCACCGCCGCGGCGCAGCGCGAGGGCACACTGGGAGCCGGGCAGGTCGCCGTGATCCGCCGCTTCTGGCATCACCTGCCCGGCTGGGTGGACCAGCTCACCCGGGAGCGCGCCGAAGCCGACTTGGCCAAGCAAGGCAGTCACTATCGGCCCGAGCAGCTGGCCGGGCTGGCCGACACGCTGACCGATTGCCTCAACCCCGACGGTACGTTCAGCGACGAGGACCGAGCCCGCCGCCGCGGCTTGGCTTTCGGCCACCAGGAAGCCGACGGCATGTCCGCGATTCGCGGATGGCTGACGCCGGAATTGCGCGCCACTCTGGAAGCCGTGCTGGCCAAGCTGGCCGCACCAGGCATGTGCAATCCCCTCGATGAGACGCCGTGCGTGGACGGCACACCCACCCAGGACGCCATCGACCGCGACCCGCGATCAGCCGGGCAACGCAACCATGACGGCCTCAACGCAGGACTGCGCGCACTGCTTGCCTCCGGAAAGTTGGGTCAGCACAACGGCTTGCCGGCCTCGATCGTCGTCACCACCACACTCAATGAGCTCGAAGCCGCCGCCGGCAGGGGACTGACCGGCGGCGGCACGATACTGCCGATGAGCGATGTGATCCGCCTGGCTCGCCACGCCCGTCATTACCTGGCCGTCTTCGACAAGGGCAAGGCGCTGGCGTTATATCACACCAAACGGCTCGCCTCACCCGGGCAGCGAATTGTGTTGTACGCCAAGGATCGCGGCTGCTCGGCACCGGGCTGCGACGTGAAAGGCTACTACTGCGAAGTGCATCACGTCACCGACTGGTCCAAGTGTCATACCACCGATGTCAACGACTTGACCTTCGCATGTGGACCTCAGCACCGTCTCCTACGCCCCGGGGGCTGGACCACCCGCAAGAATGCCAAAGGTGATACCGAATGGATCCCGCCCCCGCACTTGGACCGAGGCCGACCGCGCATCAATACCTTCCATCACCCCGAGAAACTCCTTCGCGATGGCGACGACGAGGAGGACGGAAGCGCGGAGGCGGCACGACCACCGTGCTAAAGAAGCGTCGTCTGCTCGGGCTGCGGCTCGGCCGCCTCGAGTAACTGCGGGCCATTGTTGCGGACGTTGTTGACCAACGTCGACACCTCGCGCATCCGGATCGCGCGCACATCGGGCGTGCGAGCCAGCAGGTCCTCGTCGATCGGGGCGTCCGGGTCCAACCACCGGTCCCAGTCCCGCTCGGGCATCACCAGCGGCATCCGATCGTGAATCTGGGCCAGTTCCCCCGGTGCATCGGTGGTGATGATCGTGCAACTCAACAGCGGCGAAGCGTCCTTGGCCGGTTTCCAGACCGACCACAGGCCCGCCATGAACAGCGGCTCTCCGTCCTCGGAGAACATGAAGAACGGCGTCTTACGGGTCTTCCTGCCGGCCGCATCGTCGGAGTTGACCCGCCATTCGTAGTAGCCGTCCATTGGGATCAGGCAGCGCTTGGACTTGGCGCTGGCCCGGAAGGCGGGCGACGTGGTGACCTTGTCCGCACGGGCGTTGATCAGCATCGGGCCCTTGGTGTCGGGCGCGCCATCGGAACCGGCCTTGGCCCACGGCGGCACCAAACCCCAGCGCATCAGCCGCACCCGCCGTGTCGGCTGGTCGTCGGGCTCGGAATGCCGGCTCACGACGGTCGCGATGGTCGAGGTCGGGGCCACGTTGTAGTTGGGCGCGGTGGAGCCCGGGTGGGCGCCGGTGGCCTCGTCGATCGCCTTGATCTTTTCGGCCAGCAAGGCCGGATCGGTCGTTACCGCGAACCG
Source organism: Mycobacterium sp. E2479 (assembly GCF_001667925.1). Classification (GTDB taxonomy): domain Bacteria; phylum Actinomycetota; class Actinomycetes; order Mycobacteriales; family Mycobacteriaceae; genus Mycobacterium. Next base: position 14,813 of record NZ_LZJR01000136.1, read on the forward strand.
TCCACACATGCATTCCATGGTGGCAGAAACCGGCGACACGCAATGATGGAGCGATGAGTACCTGGACGGCCCCCTTGGCCTCGCAGCCCGTGCGGGCGACCGTGACCGTTCCGGGTTCGAAGTCGCAGACCAACCGGGCGCTGGTGCTCGCAGGGCTGGCGGCAGCCCAAGATCAGGGCACCCCGACCATCAGCGGGGCGCTGCGCAGCCGGGACACCGACCTGATGATCGGGGCGCTGCGCACCCTTGGCTTGCGGGTGGACGGTGACGAGACGGAGCTGACCGTGAGCGGTCGCGTCGCACCCGAGCAGCCGGCGCAAGTCGACTGCGGCCTGGCCGGCACGGTACTGCGGTTCGTGCCGCCGCTGGCGGCGCTGGCCGAGTCGGCGGTGGAGTTCGACGGCGACGAGCAGGCACGGGCACGGCCCATCGCGCCACTGCTGAACGCGCTGCGCGGGCTCGGCGTCCGGATCGACGGCTCCGGTCTCCCGTTCCGGGTGCTGGGCGCCGGTTCGATCACCGGCGGCACCGTGGAACTCGACGCCTCGGCCTCCTCGCAATTCGTTTCCGGGTTGCTGTTGTGCGCCGCCTCCTTCGACGAAGGAGTGACCGTGCGGCATACCGGCGCAGCGTTGCCGTCGGCGCCCCACATCGCCATGACGGTGGTGATGTTGCGTCAGGCGGGCGTCGACGTCGACGACTCCGTGCCCAACCGCTGGACGGTGCGCCCGGGGCCGGTCGCGGCGCGGCATTGGGAGGTCGAGCCGGACCTCACGAACGCCGTTCCGTTCCTGGCGGCGGCGGTGGTCAGCGGCGGCACCGTGCGTATCACCGGCTGGCCGGCCGACAGCGTGCAGCCCGCCGAGAACATCCTGTCGGTGTTGGGCAAGCTGAACACCGTTGTCACGCAGACCGATTCGTATCTGGAGTTGCGCGGGTCCGGGGAGTACGGCGGTTTCGACGTCGACCTTCGCGACGTCGGCGAGCTGACACCGTCGGTGGCCGCCCTGGCGGCGCTGGCGACGCCCGGATCGGTGTCGCGCCTCACCGGCATCGCTCACCTGCGGGGGCACGAGACCGATCGGCTCGCCGCACTGAGCGCCGAGATCAATCGCCTGGGCGGCGATTGCGCGGAAACGTCCGACGGCCTGGTGATCACCGCGACTTCGCTGCGCTCCGGGGTGTGGCACGCATATGCCGACCACCGGATGGCGATGGCTGGCGCGATCGTCGGGCTGCGGGTGGACGGCGTCGAAGTGAACGACATCGGAGCCACCAGCAAGACGCTGCCGGACTTCCCGCGGCTGTGGGCCCGCATGCTGGAGCACGGCATGTGAGGCCAGGCGACTACGACGAGTCCGACGTCAAGGTCCGCTCCGGCCGGGGCTCGCGACCGCGGACCAAGACTCGCCCCGAGCACGCCGACGCGGAGGCCGCGATGGTGGTCAGCGTCGACCGGGGCCGGTGGGGATGCGTGCTGGGCGGCGACGTCGATCGCAGGGTCACTGCCATGCGTGCCCGCGAACTGGGCCGCACTCCGATCGTCGTGGGTGACGACGTCGACGTGGTCGGCGATCTATCCGGGCGACCCGACACGTTGGCCCGCATCGTGCGCCGCGGCCAACGCCGAACGGTGTTGCGGCGCACCGCCGATGACACCGATCCGACCGAACGGGTTGTGGTCGCCAACGCGGATCAGCTGCTGATCGTGGTGGCGCTGGCCGACCCCCCACCCCGTACCGGCCTGGTGGACCGGACGCTGATCGCCGCCTATGCCGGCGGCCTCACGCCCATCCTGTGCCTGACGAAGACCGACCTCGCCCCGCCGGAGCCGTTCGCGGAGCAGTTCGTCGACCTGGACCTGACGGTGGTCACCGCGGGCCGCGACGATCCCCTGCTCGCCGTGGCGGACCTGCTCGCGGGCAAGATCACGGTGCTGCTCGGGCATTCCGGCGTCGGCAAGTCCACCTTGGTCAACCGCCTGGTGCCCGACGCGGACCGCGCCGTCGGCGACGTGACCGGCATGGGCCGGGGACGGCACACCTCGACGCAGTCGGTGGCGCTGCCGTTGACGGAGCCGCTGGGCACCACCGGGTGGGTGATCGATACGCCGGGCATCCGATCCTTCGGGCTCGCGCACATCCGGCCCGACGACGTCATGATGGCGTTTTCCGACCTGGCCGAGGCTATTGCGGATTGCCCGCGCGGCTGCGGGCACATGGGGCCGCCCGCCGACCCCGAGTGCGCCCTGGACACACTGACCGGCCCCGCCGTGCGCCGCGTCGCCGCGGCGCGCCGGCTGCTGGCCGCGCTCAACCAGACTGCTTAGCCAGTCGCATACCGAGTTCGTCGGGTGGCACCAGATGGCCTTCGGTGCAACGGATTTCGACGCCCGCCTCGGCGCCGCAGGCCAGGTGGATCAGCCGCAACCGATTGCGGCCCGGCAGGTGACGCCTCCCCCACTCGAACATCGCCCACACCACCGGCATGAAATCGATGCCGGCATCGGTGAGCACGTATTCGTCACGGCTGCGCTGTCCGGGCTCCCGATAGGGTTGTCGCCGCAGCAACCCCAGCCCGACCAGTTCGCTCAGCCGCGCCGAGGTGGCGGCCTTGGTGATGCCCACCCGTCGGGCGAAGTCGTCGAATCGGGTGGTGCCGTAGTAGGCCTCGCGCATGATCAGCATCGCGGATTTGGTTCCGACGACCGCCATGGTCTTCTCGATCGCGCACTCGCCCACCGCCGACCAGGCATCGCGATCGGCCAGCGGTCCTTGCAGCAGTGTCATCTAAATCACCTCCGCAGCTGGGTTGCTTTAAGCATACCGAGGTGTTTATCTGGGTATAGAGATCTATACCTAGATCGATCGGGCTCGAGGAGGAGTCATGAACCAGGTCCACGACGCCGTCATCGTCGGAGCCGTCCGCACCCCCATCGGCAAGGGCAAGGCCAGTGGCGCGCTGCACGACGTGCTGCCGGCAGATCTGCTGGCCCACAGCCTGCGCGAGTTGGTGGCGCGCACCGGCGTCGATCCGGCGCAAGTCGACGATGTCATCGCCGGGGCCGTCACCCAGGTCGGCGACCAGGCGGCCAACATCGCGCGCAATGCCCTGCTGGGCGCGGGGTTCCCCGAGTCGGTCCCCGGCGTCACGATCGACCGCCAATGCGGCAGCAGCCAACAGGCCATCAGCTTCGCCGCCCAAGGCGTGATCGCCGGTGCTTACGACCTGGTCATCGCCGGTGGCGTGGAGTCGATGAGCCGCGTGCCGATGGGCACCCAGGTGTTGCCGGGCAGCAACCCGATGGGCGAGGACATGACACGGCGCTACCCCGACGGGCTGGTGCCGCAGGGCATCAGCGCCGAACTGATCGCCGCGAAATGGGGCTTCTCGCGCGCCCAGCTCGACGAGTTCTCCGCGGGAAGCCACGAGAAGGCCGCCCGCGCCACCAAGGAAGGCCTGTTCGACAACGAGCTCATTCCGGTCGCCGGGCTGGCCACCGACGAGATCATCCGCCCGGGCACCACGGTCGAGACGCTGGCCGGGTTGCAACCGGCGTTCTACAGCGACGCGGCCAAAGCCCGCTTCCCGCAGATCAACTGGGAGATCACACCCGGCAATTCGTCGCCGCTGTCCGACGGCAGTGCGGCGCTGCTGATCACCAGTAGCGAGGTCGCCCGGAAGCTGGGGTTGCGTCCGCTGGCGCGAATCCACACCACCACCGTGGTGGGCTCCGACCCGCTGTACATGTTGACCGGTGTCATTCCGGCCACCGAGAAGGTGTTACGGCGCGCCGGGTTGACGCTCGCCGACATCGATCTGTTCGAGGTGAACGAGGCGTTCGCGCCCGTCGTGCTCGCATGGGCGAAAGACACCGGCGCGGATCTGACCAAGACCAACGTCAACGGCGGGGCGATCGCGATCGGTCACCCGTTGGGCGCCAGCGGTGCTCGCATCATGACCACGCTGGTCAACGCGCTGGAACAGCGCGGCGGTCGGTATGGGCTGCAGACGATGTGTGAGGGCGGCGGCATGGCCAACGCCACCATCATCGAGCGGCTGTGAGCCGGCCAATGTCGACCCACACCACCTCGAACATCTTCGTTGTCGGCGGCACCGGAGCCCAGGGCATGCCCGTCATCGGCGCGCTCGTCGCCGACAAGAAGTATTCGGTTCGGTTCCTCACCCGTGATGTCGGCGGCCGGCGAGCCAGGGAACTGCTTGAACTGGAAAACGTCTCCGCCGTCGAGGGATCCTTCGCTGACGAAGCCACGCTGCGTGAGGGATTCCGCAGTTGCGATGGAGCATTCGTCAACATCGACGGGTTCAACGCGGGCGAGAAGAGCGAGACCTACTGGGCGCTCCGCAGTTACGAAATCGCCATCGAAGAAAAAGTGAGGTTCTTCGTGTACGGGAACCTCGACTACGGGCTGAAGAAGGCGGGATACGACTCTCGGTTCCGCGCCGGTCACTACGACGGTAAGGGCCGCGTTGGCGAGTGGATTCTGTTCCAAAATCAAGTGAATCGCGATCGGATGGGCGCGGCCCTGTTCACCTCGGGTCCCTACATCGAGATGGTGATCTCGCCGGGTACGCCGATGACCCCCACCGTGGAGAACGGCGTCCTGACGTGGCGTGTTCCACTCGGCGACGGGGCGGTGCCGCACGTGTCGCTCGAGGACTGCGGTTTCTATGTGCGTTGGCTTTTCGACCATCCCGAGCGCGCGAACGGCATGGACCTCGAGGTCGCTGTCGACGATGTCGCCTACGCCGATCTCGCCGCCGCGTTCGAGAAGGTTACCGGGCATCCGGCGCGGTACGTCGACACCGACCTGGACACGTACTGGCGAGACGGCCCACTGAGCGTCATCGCCGACGCGCCCGCGGGATACAACGCTGACCGGAAAGACAAGAGCACCATGAACGTACGCGACAACTTCACCGGCTTCTGGAATCTCTGGAAATACCGTGTGGTCAAACGGGATTATGCGCTGCTCGATGAGATCCACCCGAACCGGATCAGGAATGCCGAGGAGTGGTTCAGGCGTCAAGATCAAATTGCCAGGGAGCTGGGTGGGGGCGGCCTTTGGGAGCGGATCCAGCCGGAGAATCGGACCCCGATACTCAAGATCGGCGAGGACCAGCGGCTAGGGAAGCTGTAGCCGACGATGTCCGCCTCTGATCCCCGCGAAATCCGCTTCGACGGCGTGCGGGTGCGCTACGACAGCACCAAGAACTATGACGAGCTCCTCGCTGCGCTGCTTGCCGACATCGGCGAGCAGCCGGTGCCGATCGACGACATTGCAACGGCCACCGGCGACTGGAAATCGTATCAAGCGCGCGTCGAACCTCACGTCGGACCAAGCGGATTCATGTTGTTCGGCACGCTTGACCACGGCGCCTGGATCACGAAGGCCGGCATCGACCGCAAAGCGATACGTGTGATCCTCGGCAACCCGCTGATCGCGATCACCATGCTGCGCCATGACATCAAGGCCGGCTTGTTCGCCCCGGTGGAGCTGCTGCTCGCCGACGAGGGCGAGGGCCACAGCAGCTTGACCTACGTCAAGCCGTCGTCGCTGATGGTGGTTGAGTCAAATCCCGAATTGCTGAGCGCCGCAGAGCAACTCGATGCGAAGTTGGCTGCGCTGGTCGAAAAGGTTGCCGGCGGGTCGTGATTTGTGGCGGAATGGTCAACGCCACCACCATCGAGCGAACCGGGCTAGCCTTTCGCCCAGTTACGTTGTGACGCTGGGTGCAAACTCCTGGCCCAGTGGGCCGCAGCGGATATCGAAACGCTCCCGGACAGTGTCAAGAACACGGCGCTGGCGTTCGCGTTCCCGGCGGTGCGTGAGCACGAACCGCGCCAGACCTGGCAGGCGGCGCGGTAGCGGGTACCACTTGTCGAAATCGAGGTTGTTTTCCTCGAATACGCGCCTGGGCACGTTGTCGTAGATCAGACTCAGGTTGTGCTGGACGAGCGCGAACAGCACGTACGGAAATGCCACCGGCGCCTTCTGCCTCAGTTTCTTCCAGTCGATTTCGTAGAGCGGGACGTCACTGAGCTTGTCCAACAACAGCAGATGCCCCAGGAAGTATCCCATGAACGCGGGCAAGTGCAGCACGGCGGACTGCACGTTGATGGAAACGATTGCGCCGCCAGGCGAAACGTAAGGCTCGTACGCGGTTTCGACCGGAAATTTGACATATCCGGTGCAGTTGACGACCCAGCTGCCCGGTTGAATCGTCTTCGTGGATCCGCTCCGGAACACCAACTCGGTGGTGTCGTTGTGATCGACTGCATCCGCGAAATAGTCCATGACGACATCGTTTAGCCCCGCGGAGATGGTGCGGTTCTCAGCCTCAGATAACACTCCCAACACAAAGTTGTCCGCCTGAGGGGTCAAGAACGTGCCATGGGTGCCTCGGTACCAACCCTGGACGTCTGATTCGTTCGTGCCGTCGTACCGGCGACTCAGCCGCGTGGCGACGGCCGCCGGCGGGGTGCCCTTCCACCAGCGACCGGTACCGCACGGAAACAGGCTGTCGCGGTTGGAGAAAAAAGTTCCCCGTCCTGCTACGAGGTTCACCTCCCGCCCGGGATACGCAGTGATCAACACATGCGCGGTGTCCATCGCGGTTTTTCCGCCACCGATGATCCACACCGGCGCATCACTTTCGCTGATGTCGCCCGCCCGGACGTCGCAGTAGTCGGGAGACACGGAATGGATGCGTGTGCTGGAGATGTCAAGCGGTTCGTTCGGCGTGATTCCCAGGCCATAGGCCTTGATCAGTCGCTTGGCCTCGACGGCGAGAGTCCGGCCGTCGGCGGCCCTGGCGGTGACCCGCACGATGCCGTTCGTTTCGTCCCCGGACTCGAAGTCCCAGCCGAAGTACTCGTCCACCCGTACGCGTTCCCTTATCACGTCCATGCAGTGCTGAAAATGGTCGAGCACCTCGCCTTTGGTTGCCAGGTAGGCGCGATCCTTGCCGATGGTCCACGCGATGTTGCCCGCGGTGAACATCGGGTGCGGTTGGTGCAGCCGCACATACGGGTACACGTCGACCCACATGCCGCCGACGCGCGCCCGACGATCGATCAGGATCACCTTGTTGTCCGGTGACAGGTAACGGCTCGCGGCGAACAGAGCATTCAGCCCGGCGACGCCTGCTCCGACGATGCAAACGTCGCAGGTCTCTACCGGTAGGGGCTGGGACGCGGACATCGGACCACCTTTCCTTGCACCGGTAACAATCATGCGCCCGCGCTTCGGCGCTCGATAGCGTAATCGGCTACGCAAAGTTGGCGGCGCCGCCGGCTGGGTGACCTGCGACCTGAACGCGCAGCGCGCGAGTGGCGTCGGGTTAGTACCGCTGGCAGACGTCATCGCCCTGGTAACGCCGAGATCATCGGTTTGGCAATGCACCTCGCTGACACCCGTCATTGACGACTATCAGTGAATTGGCGTACCGTGCCTCCATGGGGTCACCCCCGGCGCCGTCCGCGACCCGATCGCCGGCCGCGGGAGTCCGCCAGGCGCGACGCCTAAAAACCCCCGCCTGTTCGACGCGGCGCTGGCGGAGATCTCGCGGCGAGGAGCGGCCGCGGCCGATGTCAGCGCGATCGTCGCCGACGCGGGCGTGGCCCGAGGGACGTTCTATTTCCACTTCGCGACGAAGGAGCATGTGCTCATCGACGCGGAACGTGTCGATGAGACCCGGATCATCAGTGAACTCGGTGACGCCAAGGGCGATCTGGCGTCGGTGCTCTCCCAACTCGTGCATCATGTGCTCAGCGCCGAAAGCCGCTTGGGTCAAACGGTTTTTCGGGACATGCTCGGATTGCACTTCTTCTCCACCCGTCGGGTAGAAGACGAGTTCGCGCATACGCCGCGCCGGCAGAAGGCTTTTCGCCGACGAACCGGAAGTCGCGCAACGAATCGAACTTCTCTACAGCGAAATCCTCACCGACGAAATCGGCCACGTCGGCTACTGCGCGTCGCGCTGCACATCGGCAGAGCGAGCGATCATGCGTCGAATCTATCCACTGATCGGCCGACTCTTCGCCCATCAAACCGCGGAAATAAGCTTGCTGACCGATCCGAAGGCGTTGCACGCAAGGCTGGACCGCCCCTTCGATGTCGAGGAACTCACCGCCGACCTGAACAACGAGACCTACCTCGTCACACGCCCCTGACGGCAGACTCGGACCGGCTCTCAGCTGCGGCTGAAGTGGGCGCGGATCGCCGAGATGGTGGCGATCAACGCATCGGCGCTGCCGCCGCCGAACGCTGCGACGCTGGCGAAGCCGTGCGCGAGTGCATCGAACTGCCGGTGGTCCACCGTGACACCGGCCGCGCGCAACGCCGCGGCGTACTCGTTGCCCTCATCACGCAGCGGATCGAATCCCGCGGTGAGCACCAGAGCCGGTGCCAGACCGTGAAGCTTCGCCGACTTCAGCGGCGATACCCGCGTCTCGTCTGCGGCAACATCAGTGCCGCCCAGATACAATTCCGTGAACCAATCCCTGTCGCGCTTGGACAGAAAAAACCCATCGGAGAACAACTTTCGAGACTGAGTTTCTTCGGACAGATCAACGACCGGATACATCAGTACTTGCAGCACCGGCTGCGGAATCCCGTCGTCGCGACTTAGCAGCGCGACCAGCGCCGCCAAGTTCCCCCCCGCGCTGTCACCGCCAACGCCGACTCGGGACGGGTCAGCGCCCAGTTCCGCGGCGTGTCCGAGTGCCCATCGATACGCGGCGAAGCAATCGTGGACCGCGGCCGGCGCTTTGTGCTCTGGTGCCAACCGGTAGTCGACCGACAGCACATGTACCGCCGCGTCGCGGCAGATCATTCGGCAGAGTCCGTCGTGGGATTCGATGTCGCCCACCACAAAGCCGCCGCCGTGGAAGAACACCAGCATCGGAGCCGCCTCGTCAACTGCCGGACGGTAGTGGCGTGTCCGCAGCGGGATTTCGGGACCTGGGATCGCGAAATCTCGTGTGGGGACATCGATTCTGGGCGCCATGAGCAAGTGTGAGCTACGCATCATGGCGCGGGCGACTTCCGGATCGCCGGAAGCCGACAGGCCCCCGGTGCGAGTACTTCGTTGACCGGCAATCATCAATTGGAGCGTCGGGTCGAGAGTGTTGCCGTCGACGGTGATCCTGCCACCGCCGGCGAGCAGGCGCTTGAGCCAAGGCGGAAGCCAGGGCACCACCTTCACGCCGATGCGCAGTGCAGCGTTGGTTATGGCAAGGGGGCGAGCCCTGGCCCGCTTGTTCGTCACGCCTGTCCTTCGCTCCAGCTGTGCACGATCAGGCTTAGCACCATAAGGCCGGCGGCGATGCCGAACGCCTGCCGGGCCGACAGGCGTTGACGCTCGGCGCCCCGCCTGTCGAACTGTTCGGTTGCCATGGGGGTGCTCCTCTGACACGCTGAACGAGCCCGGGCAGTAGACCAAATCTTTGTTCAGAGGCTAACGGCGGCCGCCCACAGCGTCAATGAGGCCGGGCGTCGAGCGCAAAATCCTTTCCGCCCGAACCTAGGTGCGCCCAGCGCCGTACGCGAGACGCAAAGCGCCGGACGCACTTGCCGGGACGGCCGGATTGGTCGGTGCCACGGGGCTGACGCGCAGGTAGGGCGATCCCAGCGGCGGGCGCGGGTCCGGCTCTCTTTTGTTGGGCCACAACGAGGTTGCGCGTTCGGCGAGTGCGGTGATGGTCAGCGACGGGTTCACCCCCAAGTTCGCAGTGATCGTGGATCCGTCGATCACGTGCAGTCCGGGATGTCCATGCATGCGGTGGTAGGGATCGACGACGCCGTCGGCCGCGGTCTCACCGATCACGCAGCCGCCGATGAAATGTCCCGTCATCGGGATATCCGCCAGATCCGCCCACGCGCCGCCGGCGATGCCGTCGAGGTGTTTTGCCGCGCGCCGGGCAACCTCGTGGCCGACGGGGATCCAGGTCGGGTTCGGCTCTCCCACGCCCTGACGCGTCGCCATGCGTCGCCCTAACAACGAGCGCCGCGTGTAGGTGGTCAACGAGTTGTCGTGGGTCTGCATCACCAGCAGCGGGATGGTCTGTTCCGACCAGTGCTTCGGGTTGAGCAGGCGGCGCAGGTCTTGGCGTTGGCGCACAAACTCTTTCAACCCGGTTCGCCAGCGACCCCGGCCCTTTCCGGGTCCGTCCATGCCGTCGACCAAGATGGTGCCGAGCAGTCCCATCAGGTTGGAGTCATGGCCGTAGCGGCAGGGCTCCACGTGCGTGTGGCTGTCCGGGTGGATCGACGACGTGATCGCCACGCCCTCCGAATAATCCACGTCGTCGCGGCGCGCCCGCACCGCCAGGATCGCCTCGGAGTTGGTCCGCGACAGCTCCCCCAGCCGTGACGACACATGCGGCAGGCTGCCGCGGTCGCGCAACCGGTGCAGCAGCCGCTGCGTGCCCAGGGCGGCAGCCGAGAACACCACCTGCTCGGCGGTGAACGTGCGGCTGCGCCGGCGAATCTTGCCGCCGCTGCGACGCGTCATCACGTCAAACCCCCAACCGGGGCGCGGCCGGACATCGACGACCGTGGTCAGCGGGTGGACCTTGGCGCCGAGTTTCTCCGCGAGATACAGGTAGTTCTTGACCAGTGTGTTCTTGGCGTTGTGCCGGCAGCCCGTCATGCATTCGCCGCAGTGCAGGCAGGCGTTGCGGTCCGGTCCGGCCCCGCCGAAGTAGGGATCGCCGACCGGCGCGCCCGGGTCGGCCGGGCGGCCCCGCGCATCCGGGCCGCCGTCGAAGCACACCCCGACCCGCGTGGCGTGGAAGGAATCCGCGACGCCGAGGTCGGTGGCGATCTGCAACATCACCTTGTCCGAGGGCGTCATTCGCGGATAGGTCACCACGCCGAGCATCCGCTTGGCCTGGTCGTAAGCCGCGGCGAGCTCGTCTTTCCAGTCGGTGATCTGACTCCAACGCGCGTCGGCGTAGAAGGGGTCGCCCGGCTCGTAGAGCGTGTTGGCGTAGACCAGCGATCCGCCTCCCACTCCGGCGCCGCTGAGCACCACGGCTTCGGAGAGCAGGTCGATCCGCTGAATGCCGTAGCAACCGACGGCGGGCTTGAACAGGTAATCCCGGACATGCCAACTGTTTTTGGCGAAGTCTTCGTCACGGAATCGCCGGCCCGCCTCGAGGACGCCTACGCGGTAACCCTTTTCGCTCAGGCGCAGCGCGGTGACGGAACCGCCGAAACCGGATCCGATCACGACTACGTCGTAGTCGAACGGGGTCATGCGCCGACCTGCTCGGTTTCTCTTGCGGAACTTGGCGACACTTCCAGGTAGTCGTCGAACGCGACCGCCTCTGCGCGCCGCTGATATTCGCGCACCAGGCCCGGCCAGTTGGTGGTGACCCGGCCCGAAGCGGTGCGGTACCAGGAGTCGCAGGCGGTCCAGACCCCGTTGTCGAGGCGGGACTGGATCTCGGTGTCGTAGGCCTGCTCGACGGCCTCCCGCACCTCGAACGCGCGGCCCGGACCGCCACTGGCGAGCTGCTCGGCGATCTGGCGGATGTAGCGGGCCTGCTGCTCCATCATCAGGATGATCGAGCTACTGCCCAGATTGGTGTTCGGGCCGTAGATCATGAACATGTTCGGGAAGCCGGGTACGGCCATGCCGAGGTGGGCGCGGGCCCCCCGGGCCCATTGCGAGTGCAGGTCGCGCCCGTCGCGGCCGGTAATCGTCATCGGCGCAAGGAATTCGGTGGCCTTGAACCCGGTGCCGTAGATGATGACGTCGACCTCGTGCAGCCGGCCGTCGGCGGTGCGCACCCCGGCCGCCGTCACCTCGGTGATCGCACCGGTCTCGACCGAGACGTTGTCGCGGGATAGCGCCGGATACCACTCGCTGCTGAACAGCACCCGCTTGCAGCCGATCGGATAGTCGGGGGTCACCTTGGCGCGCAGCACCGGATCCTTGATGTGCCGCTTGATGTTCAGCGACGCGGCGATGCCTATCAGGCCGGCCAGCGGTGCGACCTTGGTCAGCGCGAGACCGAAGAACTCGGAGATCTCCCAGATCAGCTCTCGCATGGCGGCGGCGAATCCTGGCACCTTTCTGAAGGCGGCGTGGTGCGCCGCGGTGTAGGCGCGATCCGGTTTCGGGATGACGTAGGGCGCGGAGCGCTGAAAGACGGTGACGTGGGCCGCGACCTCGCGGATGCGCGGGACGAACTGGATCGCCGATGCGCCGGTTCCGAGGACCGCCACGCGCCTGCCGGTCAGGTCGACGTCGTGGCGCCACTGCGCCGAGTGGAACGACGGCCCCGCGAAAGCGTCGATGCCCGGTATCGCCGGCAGCGCCGGCCGCGACAGCTGGCCCACCGCCGGCACCAGAACGTCGGCCTCGAAGGTCTCGCCGTCCGACGTCCGCAGCTGCCAGGTGGCGGTTTCGTCGTCGTAGTGGGCGGAGGTGACCTCTACGCCCGTCCGCACCAAGTCGCGCAGGCCGAACCGGTCCGCGGTGTCACGGATGTAGGCCAGAATGTCGGGTTGCTCGGCGTAACGGCGTCCCCAGTTCGTCTTTCGTGCGAAGGAATACGAATACAGGTTCGACGGGACGTCGCAGGCGGCACCGGGGTAAGTGTTTTCCCGCCAGACACCGCCGACGTCGCCGGCCTTCTCCAGCACCGTCACGTCGGCGAGGCCGTCCTTGGACAGTTCGTAGGCGGCGGCGAGCCCACCGAAGCCCGCCCCGACGATCAGCACGCGGGGGCGATGGGTTGAAGTCATGACTCAGACGTTAGGAGCGAGCGCCGGCATCCCTGCAGCCGATTGCGGTCGCGAAATCCATAATTGCGGCCACAGCGGCCGCTGGGGCATTCAGACGGCCAGCGACCTGCCACGGGGAGCCACCGAGCGCTGGTAGCGGGCCGGCGTCGTGCCGGTCCAGCGTTTGAACGCGGCGATGAAGCTGGTCGCCTCCGCGTACCCCAGGCGCAGTGCGACGTCCTCCACCGACAGCGCGCCGGTGGCCAGCAGCTCCTCGGCCAGCACGCGGTGGACCTCCTCGACCAGTTCCCGAAAGGTGGTGTTCTCCTCGGCCAGCCGCCGGCGCAGCGTCCGCTCACTCATCGCCAACTGCCGGGCGACGGCCGCGATCGTGTGCGGTTCGCCGTCGATCGACGCCAGCCGTTCTCGCACCCGCAGGGCGACACCGGTCCGGGCCCGACGGCGTTCCAACAGGGCGCGGCACTGTTGCTCGCACATGGCCACGCTCATCTCGCTGGCGCGGGGCAGCCGTTCGTCCAGCAGCGCGAGCGGTAGGCGTGCGACATTGGCCGGCGAGCCGTACTGCGGTCCGACGCCGAACGCCTCGCGGGCCGCGTCGTCACCCGACGACGGCGCCGGGCCGCTGAATTCGATCGACGTGAACGGGACCGGGCTGCCGAGCAACTCGCCCATGACGCGCGCGATCGCCGCGAGGTCCCGCCGCACCAGAAACTCAGCGACCGGACCGGTCAGGTCGGGCAGGTCGAGTCGCAGCGCCGCCACCGGTCCCTCGACCGTGACGGTCGGCAGGCAGAAGCCGTAGCTGAGCTCGTAGAACCGGGCCGCGAACCGGACGGCATCGCCCAGCGTCGAGCTGGTCAGGCAGGCGAAGCCGAAGATTCCCAGGGACCCGACGTGATAACTGCCGCCCACCCGCATTCCCAAGTTGGCCGCGTCACCCAGTTGGTTCACCAGATTCGTCGCCACCGCCAACTCCTGACGCCCGACGATCATCCGATCGTGATCGCGCAGGTCAGCCTCCGACAGACCCGACCCGTTGAGCACGTCGGCGACGGCAAGCCCGTTCTTGCAACCGAACTCGGTCATCAACGCGACACTGGCCGTGCTGCGCGCGAAATCCCAATGCGACACCTGGGATCCGACGAACACCTGCACATCTCTCAGTATGGCCAACAGGCGGGCAACCCTTTACCCGGGTGCACCGCGGGAGTATCGTTCGCGACTGCCAGCCAGGCGCGGTAAGCGCGGTCGGAGGTAGCGCGGGTGGGTCGTGTCGCGGTGATCACAGGAGCCAGCCGGGGAATAGGAGCAGCAACCGCATTGGCCTTGGCGGAGCAGGGATTTCGGGTGGTCGTCAACTACCGGTCCAGCGCCGCGGAGGCCGAGGAGGTGGTCGCGGCCGCGACCACCGCCGGTGGCGAGGCCATCGCGATTCGGGCCGACGTCACCGAACCCGAGGACGTCGCGGCGATGAGCAGCGCGACGACCGAAAAGTGGGGCGGCATCGATGTGCTGGTCCACAACGCCCTGATCGCCTACGACGTCACCTCGTTCGCCGACCTTAGCTGGGAGCAGCTCGGCGGCAAGCTGGACCGCGAACTGCACGCCGCGTTCTTGATGACCAAATCCGTTGTCCCCGACATGATTTCAAGATCCTATGGCCGGCTGATCTATCTCACCACGGTGTTGTCCCGCCGGCCCCGACAGGGCATGATCACGGTGGGAACCGCCAAGGCGGCAATGGACCAGTTTGTCCGGTACGTCGCGCTCGAGCTGGCTCCGCACCAGATCACCGCCAATCTCATTGCGCCGGCCACCGTCGCCGATCCCACGGCGAACGCGCTGTTGACGGCCGAAGAAATACACCAGCTCGGCGCGACGAATCCCATGGGCAGGCTCGTCAGCCCCGGCGAGGTGGCCAACGCGGTGGTGTTTCTGGCCGGCGAGGATTCCGGTTTCATCACCGGCCACTGCCTCGAGGTCAACGGCGGCTTGGCCATGAATTGACACCGGATCGGTTATCGGGAAGGGGTCAGGGTGCAGACGATCGATCTCGCTTACGTCGGGCGTGGCATTCACGAGGAGTTGGTCGCCCATGTCGCCGATCAGGAGGGGTATTACCAGGACGAAGGCGTCCACGTCGCCATCCGCGACGGGGTCGGTTGGAACGCGCAGCGGCTGCGCCACGCCGCGGTGATCGGCCTGGGCCGCGCCCTGCTGTCCCGGCTGCAGGACGGGATCGGCTGGAAAGCGTTGAGCGTCAACACCGATGGCCCGCTGTTCTGGTTCATCGGCAACGCCGAAGTGAAGTCGATGGCGGATCTGCGCGGGCGGCGCCTGGCCGTGCACGCCGCCGATAACCCCCCGGGCACCTTCGCCCGCATCGTCCTGCGCAAGCACGGGCTGGACCCGGACCGCGACCTGCGCTGCGTGGTGCGGCATCCGGGCGACTACCAGATGGACCTGCGCCGGCTACGCGACGGATCGATCGATGCCGCCTACGTCGGCAGCACCCTCTCCCCCGAACAAATCGCCGCCGAAGAGGGGTTTCACCTGCTGGCCTGGGTCGGCGATCACTTCCAGATCCCCACGGTGGGCGTTGCCGTCGACCCGGTGCACATCCCACCGGACAGCCCCGCGTTGCTGGCCCTGATGCGGGCCAACCGCCGGGCGCTGCGGCTTCTCGTCGAACAACCAGGCCATGCCGTCGACTACATCAACTGGTTCCTCGACCGGCTCACTTCCGAAGAAGCGTGCTGGCACTACGAGCGCTACGTCGGACCCTATTTCACCGCCGACTATCGGGTTGATTTGGGCGTCGCGCAACAGGCGATCGACGCGATCGCGGGCGAACTCGGTGTCGCCCCGATACGTGCTACGGACTTCTATGCGACCAGCTAGTCTCAACGGCCATGCCGAGCGTGCGCTCAGGGCGCGAAATCGGCGGAATATTCGCCAAGAGAACACGTTCGGCGTGTTTCCCTTTGCTGGCCCGGGCCGTCACCGGCCGATGCAGCGGACTAAGCGGCCAGATCGTCGACCACACGGCCGGCCGTGGCCGCCCGCTTCCCACGCCGCCAGTCACGCACGGCTGCGATCGCGGACTTGAGACCGCGGCGGCGGCCGGTCGCCGGATCGGTGCCCAGGAAGCCGGGCTCGAGCTCGGCGAACATCCGCTCGCTGCGCGTCTCCGGCGCGTTGTCGGCGTCGTCACGCAGGTACTTGTTCGGCAGCGAGAGCTTGGCCAGCGTCCGCCACGTCTTGGCGTACTGGAACAGGAAAGAGCCTGTGGTGTAAGGCAAGTCGTACTTGTCGCAGACCTGGCGCACCCGCGCGGAGATTTCGTGCAGCCGGTTGCTGGGCATGTCCGGGTACAGGTGGTGCTCGATCTGGTGGCACAGGTTGCCGCTCATGAAGCGCAGCGCCGGGCCGGCCTCGAAGTTGGCGCTACCCAGCATCTGACGCAGATACCACTGCCCCTTGGTTTCGCCGATCATGTCGGTCTTGGTGAATTTCTCTGCGCCGTCGGGGAAATGGCCGCAGAAGATCACCGCGTTGGCCCACACGTTGCGAATCACGTTGGCGAGCGCGTTGGCCTTCAACGTGGACATGTAGGTCGCGCCGGGCGATAACGAGGTCAGCGCCGGGAACGCGACGTAGTCCTTGAGCACCTGGCGGCCGGCCTTGGCCAGGAACTCGTCGGTCCGTTGCCGGGCGTCGTCCTGGTCCATCCGCTTCTTGAGGATCTTGCCGAGCTCCACATGCTGCAAGCCGACTCCCCACTCGAAGAGCAGCGCGAGCAGGGTGTTGTACACCAGGTTGAGGATGTTGAAGCGCTTCCATTTCTGGTCGCGGGTGACGCGCAGTAGGCCGTAGCCGACGTCGTCGTCCATGCCCAGGATGTTGGTGTACTTGTGGTGGACGAAGTTGTGCGTGTAGCGCCAGTGCTTGGACGACCCGCTCATGTCCCACTCCCACGTCGAGGAGTGGATCTCGGGGTCGTTCATCCAGTCCCACTGGCCGTGCATGACGTTGTGGCCGATCTCCATGTTCTCGACGATCTTGGCCACGCCCAGGGTCACCGTCCCCGCCCACCAGGCCGAACGCCGCGAGCTGGCCGCCAGCAGCAGCCGGCCGGTCACCTCAAGCGCGCGCTGGGCCGCGATGGTGCGGCGGATGTAGCGAGCGTCCCGCTCGCCGCGTGAGTCTTCCACGTCCTGGCGGATGGCATCGAGCTCAACGGCCAGGCTTTCGATATCGGCGTCCGTCAGATGGGCGAATACGTCGACGTCTGTGACGGCCATCGTCGTCATCTCCCTGCGGTTGATTGTGGTCTTAACGTGTTCCAGACCTACGCTATCGTAACCTACGAATCCGTAGGTTACCTGTGAGTAGCCTTAAATGTCGAGCACGCAGTCGCCGGAAGCGGCAGACACGCACGTCTGCACCCGGGTACCCGGATCGTGCTCCTGGCCGGTCCGCAGATCACGGACATGGCCCTCCACCAGATTCACTACGCACGACTGGCAGATCCCCATGCGGCACCCGAAGGGCATCTGCACCCCGACGCCCTCACCGGCATCCATCAGCGACGTCGCCGCGTCGGCAGCCACGGTGCGCCCGCTTCGGGCGAAGGTGACAGTGCCGCCGGCGCCGGTGGGTGCGGCCTTCGACACCGCGAATCGCTCGAGGTGCAGGCGGTCGCCGACGCCCGCGGCCGACCAGACCCGCTCGGCCTCGGCGAGCATGCCCTCCGGCCCGCAGGCCCACGTTTGGCGTTCGCGCCAGTCCGGCACCTCCCGGTCCAGCAGGGACAGGTCGATCCGGCCCTGGGTGCGCGTCTCGCGCAGCTGTAGCCGATAGCCGGGATGCTCGGCGGCCAGCTCGGCCAACTCGGCCCGAAACAGGACGTCGGATTGGGTGGGTGCCGAGTGCAGGTGGGCAATGTCACCAATCTGGTTGCGGCGCACCAGGGTACGAAGCATCGACATCACCGGAGTGATCCCGGATCCCGCGGTGAGGAACAGGATGGACGCGGGCGCCGGGTCGGGCAGCACGAAGTTGCCCTGCGGCGCGGCCAGCCGGACGATGGTGCCCGGCTCGACCCCGGCCACCAGGTGCGACGACAGGAAGCCCTCCGGCATCGCCTTCACGGTGATGGTCACGGTGCGGGCCGAACCGGAGCCGGAGCGTGCGCCGGCCGGAGCCGAGGTGAGGGAGTACGACCGCCAGCGCCAGCGCCCGTCCATCAGCAGCCCGATACCGATGTACTGGCCCGGCTGGTAGTCGAAGTTGAAGCCCCAGCCCGGCTTGATGACCAGGGTCGCGGAATCTTCCGTCTCTCGGCGCACCTGCAGGACGCGGCCCCGCAGCTCGCGCGCCGACCACAGCGGGTTGGCCAAATGCAGATAGTCGTCGGGCAACAGCGGCGTCGTGATGCGGGCGGCGAGCTTGCGCAGCGCGTGCCAGCCGGGATGCCGGTCCGCGCCGGCGACAACAGGTCGCTTGGTGTCGACGACGTTGCCCGTGATCGATGGGTTACGTCTGCCCAGGGGAAGCTCCTGCTCGCGATGCGTCGTCTTGCTTGCACTCACATTCTGATCGATTCTGTGCGCCTCACGAAACCTACGGTACCGTAACTTACGGTGTCGTAGCTAGCGCTGGTGCCCCGATCGCGTCACATCGGCGTCACATCAGTTCCAGCAGGAATGGCAGTTCCTGGTTGGCGTACCAGGCCAGATCGTGGTCTTGCGCGTCGCCGACGATCAGGTCGGCGTCCTCATCACCCAGGTCGGCGGCGTCGACGGCCTCGATGGCCTTCGCCACTGCCGGTTCAGCCCCGGCGTTGTCGACGTAGGCGGCGATCACGTCGTCGATCGGCACCGGCCCGGACAGCCGGACCACGGCGTCGTCGAGGTCGGGTCGGTACGTGACGTCCTCGACGTCGGCGGCCAGCACCGCGCGCCGGGGCGGCAAGGACTGCGATGGCGTGCCGGCCCCTTGTGCCGCATCCGATTCCCGGGCAGCCAGCAGCCGCAGCGACGCCAGCGCCGCCTCGCGCAGCGCCACGTCGGCCAGCTCGTCGTCATCGCCCTCGGCATAGGCCTCGCGCAACCGCGGCGTCAGTGCGAACGCGGTGCCGTTGACCGGGCGCAGCGAGCCGTCCGCGACGAGCTGCTGCAACATCGCCAGCGTGGCCGGAATGTAGACGAGCGTCATCCGATCAGTGTGGCCGCATAGTCGTCGACGTAGGTGGACAGCTCCCGCGGCGGGCGTTGGTAGTTGCCGCTCACCACCGGGTTCTTGGGCAGCTTGACTACGGGCCGCTCGACGTCCTGGTAAGGGATCGTCGACAGCAGATGGGCCATCATGTTCAGCCGCGCGTGCTTCTTTATGTCCGATTCCACGATGTACCACGGGCTCACCGGGGTGTCGGTGTGCACCATCATCTCGTCCCTGGCACGCGAGTAATCATCCCACCGATACAGCGATTCCAGGTCCATCGGGGATAGTTTCCATTGCCGCACAGGGTCATTGCGCCGGGCCTTGAACCGGCGCAGCTGTTCGTGCTCGGACACCGAGAACCAATACTTGCGCAACAGGATCCCGTCGTCGATCAGCATCTGCTCGAAGATCGGCGTCTGCCGCAAGAACAACGCATGCTCTTGGGGCGTACAAAATCCCATCACCTTCTCCACGCCGGCCCGGTTGTACCACGACCGGTCGAACAGCACGATCTCCCCTTTGGTGGGCAGGTGAGCGATGTAACGCTGGTAATACCACTGGCCACGCTCACGGTCGGTCGGCGCGGGCAGCGCCGCGATCCGCGTGACACGCGGGTTCAGGTATTCGGTGATCCGCTTGATGGTGCCGCCCTTACCCGCTCCGTCACGGCCTTCGAAGATGACGACCAGTTGTTGTTCGGCATGGCGCAACCACTCTTGTAGTTTCACCAATTCCGTTTGCAGCCGGAACAATTCGGCCCGATAGACGTCATCGGGGATCTTGCGCGGCGTGGACGATTTCGCCGCCTTCGACTTGCCGTCGTTTGTCGCGGTACTCACACCTTCGAATGATAGCCGCGCGCACCGCCTTTCACCGCCGACTAGGACCGGGACGCCTCGAGCAGTTCTTCGAGCGCTTGGTTCAGCAGCCCGGGCAGCAGGTCGACATCGCTCATGGCTTCGCGGTCGGCGTTGATTCCGTAGTACAGCTCGCCGTTATACGACGTCACGCCGATGGCCAGCGCCTGGTTGTGCAGCAGCGGCGGCACCGCGTAGGTCTCCAGCAATTTGGTGCCGGCGATGTACATCTGCGATTGGGCGCCGGGCGCGTTGGTGATCAACAGATTGAACGTGCGCTTGGAGAAACTCGGGAAACTGGTCGCCACGCGGATTCCCATGGCGTGCAGCGTCGGTGGGGCGAAACCCGAGAGCGTGACGATGGTCCTGGCGTCCACCAGACGGGCGGCCGTCGGGTTCGACTCGGTGGCGTGCGCGATCTGCGACAGCCGCACCACGGCGTTGGGCTCTCCCACCGGCAGGTCGACGAGGAACGGCGTCACTTGGCCGATCGCCTGACCGGGACCGCTCGCGTCGAGGTCGCCATCGTCGTACACCGACAACGGCGCCATCGCCCGCACCGTCGCGGTCGGCGACACCGCCACTCCCCGCGACATCAGCCAGTTACCCAGCGCCCCGGCGATGACCGCGAGCACCACGTCGTTGACGTCGCAGTCATACCGGGCGCGCACGGTGCGGTAATCCTCCAGGCTGCCCCGTGCGACCGTGAAGCGCCGGTGCCGCGACACGGTGGCATTGAGCGGGCTGCTGGGTGCGGTCCCCCGGGTAACCGTGCGCACCAGGTCGGCGGCCCGGCGGCCGGCGTCGATCAGCTCGCCGTGGTTGGTCACCAGACCGCCGAGCATCGACCCGACGGCCTGCAGCTGGGCGCCCGGCCCCGTGACCCATTCGCTGATCGCTCCCAACACCAGCCGGGTGTTGCCGGGGTCGCGCTCCGGAATCCAGATGTCCTCGGGGAAAGGTGGCGGGCGCTTCCTCCGATCGCCGATGACGTGGTTGATCTCGAGCGCCGACATGCCGTTGATCAGCGCTTGATGCGACTTGGTGTAGAGGGCCAGCCGGTTCTGGGACAGGCCTTCGACCAGATACATCTCCCAGAGCGGGCGCGACTTGTCCAGCGGCCGCGCTGCCAGCCGCGCGATCAGCTCGTGCAGCTGCTCGTCACTGCCCGGAGAGGGCAACGCCGAGCGCCGCACGTGATAGGTGATGTCGAAGTCGTTGTCGTCCACCCAGACCGGCCGGGCCGTGCCGACGCGCACTTCCCGCACCTTCTGCCGGTAGCGCGGTATCTGCGGCAGCCGCTGCTCGACGGTGGCCAGCAGCGTCTCGTAGCTCAAGCCGGCACGGGGGCGGCGCAGGATCGACAGCGATCCGACGTACATCGGGGTCGCGGTGTTCTCCAGCCGATAAAACGATGCGTCCGCCGGGGACAAGCGAGTCACCATGCGGCGCTGTCCTCCTGGTCGTTCGTCGCCCGGGCCCCCGGGGCCGCTGGGGCCGCTGGGCCCGATGTCCCGCCCACGGTAATCGTGTCGCCGTGCACCAGTCAGCGTGGGTACGCGTGCGGTCGAGTTGTGCCATGATGACCACTGACTCACCACGTCTGCCCCTCTCCAGCAGGCTCGAAGGTCCGGCCGAGGAGTTGGAGAGTGCGCGTTGAACAGTAGTCCAGTTGCGAATCCACCTGACGCTTTCACCGTCATACCAGTCGGCGAGTACGAGCCGCCGGCGCAGGACGTGTCGCGCACCGCCCCACACTGCAGGCAATCCCCCCGCCCGCCGCTGCGCCGCGGCAGCAGTCACGCACCGCCACGGCCCTACACCGGCCGGCCCAGCAGGACGCCGGCACCGGATCCGGCCGCGGTCATGTCTCCCCGGCTGCGTCAGGCGGCCGCCTTCGCCGATGCCGCGCTGCGCCGCGTGCTGGAAGTCATCGACCGCCGCCGCCCTGCCGCCCAATTGAATCCGCTGCTGGCGACGAGCCTGGTGGATTCGGTGGCGGCGGTCGGCCGTGGCGCCGCGAGCCGTAATCGAGACGCAGCCGTGTTGCGCCGCATGCGGCTGCAGCCGGCCGGTCACCGCGATCCTGATTCGGCGGCCGAGGTCTTCGGTTCTTACAGCCGCGGGAACCGCATGCACGCCATCGCTTGCCGCGTCGAGCAGGTCACCGCCGCGGGCGCAACCCGGTGGATGGTGGTGGCCCTGCATATCGGGTGACGGCGGGACACCGCTCAGGTCGTCGATGCCGCGCCGGCCGGCCGCGGGCCGCCGGTGTAGCGGGTGAGAATGGGCCCCATGATCGCCATGATGAAAACGTAGGACGTCGCCAGCGCCGCGACGGCGGGCAGCGACTTGCCGGCCAATCCGATGATGATCAACGAGAACTCACCGCGGGCGATCAGCGCGGTGCCCGCCCGCAGCTGTCCGCGCCGGGCAACGTCGTCGTGCCGGGCGGCGAACATCCCGGTGGCCACCTTGGTCGCCGCGGTCACCACCGCCAGGATGAGCGCCGCCGGAAGCATAGGAATCAGCTCGTACGGGTCCACCGAGAAGCCGATCGCCAGGAAGAAGATGGCGGCGAACAGGTCGCGCAGTGGGCCCAGCACCTGACGCGCCCGCTCGGCCGTCTCGCCGGTCAGCGTGAGGCCGACCAGGAACGCACCGACCGCGGCCGAAGCGTGCAGGGACTCGGCCATGGCCGCCACGATCAGGGTGATGCCCAGCACCCGCAGCATGAGCTGTTCGGAGTCGGGGTGTTCCACAAGCCGCCCCACATGGTGACCCCACCGGTAGGACGCGGCAAAGGCCGCCACCAGAGCGCCCACCGCCACGACCATGCCACCGACGGCGTGCAGCCATCCGCCGCCGGAGGCCAAGACCGCGAACAGCGGCAGGTAGGCGGCCATCGCGAAATCTTCGAGCACCAGCACCGACAGCACCGCCGGTGTCTCGCGGTTACCTAGCCGGCGCAAGTCCTCCAACAGCCGCGCGATGACGCCCGAGGAGGAGATGTAGGTGACGCCGGCCAGGCACAGGATGGCCACGCCGTCCAAACCCAGTAGCCAGCCCGCGATCGCGCCGGGTGCGGCATTGAGCACGATGTCGACGCCCGCTGACGGCAGGTGGTGGCGCAAGCTGCTGGAGAATTCCGCCGCCGAGAACTCGCAGCCCAGGGTGAGCAGCAGCAAGACGACGCCGATGGGTGCGCTGGTGGTGATGAACTGCCCGCCGGCGGCCACCGGCAGGATGCCGCCGTTGCCCAGCGCCAGACCGGCCAGCAGGTACACCGGTATGGGCGACAATGCGAATCGCCGTGCGGCGGCGCCCAATACGGCCAGAGTGGCCAGGAGGGCGCCGAGTTGCAACAGCAGCGTCCCCGAAATTTCCACTGGCTCAACCTTTGTCGATAATTTTCTCGACGCCTGCGATGCCGTTTTCGGTGCCGATTACGATCAGCACGTCGTCGGCGTGCAGCATCTCGGCGGGCCCGGGCGAGGCGAGCACTTCCTCATTGCGCACGATCGCCACGATCGACGCGCCGGTGCGGGTGCGGGCCCGGGTATCTCCCAGCGGGTGATCCACGAAGGGGCTGCCGGCCACGATGTGCACCTGGCCCGTCTCGAGTCCGGGGATTTCGCGGGCCAGCTCAGTGAACCGCTCGGCGATCCGCGGCGCCCCCAGGATCTGGGCCACGGCCTCGGCCTCCTGATCGCTGAGGTGGAGCAGCGGCCGGGCCTCGTCTGGATCTTCGCGCGCATACGAGACGACGTCGAAATCGCCGCCGCGCCGCGCGATGATGCCGATGCGGTCGCCCTTCTGATCGGTGAATTCGTAGCGAAGACCGACCCCGGGCAGCAACACCTCCTTGACGTCCATACGTCAATCCTGACAGGTCGCCCGGCGTTACTGTAAGCGGATGCAGGAAAACACGGTCAGCGTCGAGCGTGTCATCAAGGCGCCGCCCGCCGCGATCTTCGCGCTGCTGGCCGACGCCGGCAGGCACGCCGCGTTCGACGGCTCCGGCACCGTGAACCACGCGTCGGACAAATCGATCCCACTGACGATGGGTTCGAAATTCTCGATGGCGATGCGGGGCCGCAAGGAGACGTTGTTCCTGCCCTACCGCACCACCAACACGGTCATCGAGTACGAACCGGATCGCCGCATCGCGTGGCAGACCTTCGGCATGGGCGGTCTGGTCGGCGGCCGCATCTGGAGATACGAACTCGTTGCCACGGACGACGGCACCCTGGTGCGCGAAACCTGGGACGTGTCACGCGACAAGCAGAAGTGGATGATCACCAGCGGTTCCATGCCCCGCCAAACCGAGCGGGGCATGGCCGCGACGCTGGAGCGGATCGCCGCGCTGCTGGAAAGCTAATGCTGGCCGGCCGGTTGGGCCGGTTGCCGACCAAGCCGGCGTTGCTGGCGACGGGTGAAGGGCACCAGCATCGACACACTGCGGCGGTACTCCTGGTACTCATCGCCGAGCACAGCGACCAGATCGCGCTCCTCCAATTGCACCGCGATCAGGATGTAACTCGTCATGCCGATCGAGAAGAGCAGGTGTCCGGCCGTCATGGTCGGCGTCGCCCAGAAGGCGATGAGGAAGCCGAGCATGAGCGGATGACGCACCAGGCGATAGAGCAGTCGAGCGTGAAAACCTATGTGGGTGTAGGGCCTTTCGCGCCACGCCAGATACACCTGCCGAAGGCCGAACAGATCGAAGTGGCTGACCATGAAGGTCGAGGCCAGCGCGATCGCCCACCCCAGCCAGAACAACGTCCACAGCGTCAGACGCCCGGCCGGCAGCCGCACGTCCCAGACGACGGCCGGCATCGTCCGCCATTGCCAATACAGCAGCACCAGCACAGCGCTTGACAGCACCACATACGTGCTGCGTTCGATCGACGCCGGCACGAATCGCGTCCACCACGCCTTGAATGCCGGCCGCGCCATCACACTGTGCTGGGCGCCGAACGCGGCAACCAGCAGCACGTTGACCAGTACCGCCTGGCCGATGGGCGCAGAGAGCCCGTGATCGACGGTGCGCGGCACCCAGAGCCCGGCCACGAAAGCCACGAGATATAAGAATGCGGCGAGAAACATCAGGTATGCGCCGGCGCCGTAACCGACCGTCAAGTATCGCTTCATAGGCCAAGTGTGGGCCGCCGGCGGGCGCTCGCCTATGGGCCATTTGCCTCATTTTCTTCCCTGGCCTGCCCTAGCCAATTTTGACTAGTCCATTGTCGGGGCGCGCCCGCCGGCGGACTCGGCGATTTTGAGGCAAACGCCTCATGCGAGCACGGACTCCCCAGACCGATGATCGGCCACGACAAAGCCATTTCGAAAGGTACGGAGGCCAGATCATGACCGAAGCGACATGCACCGCAGCGACAATGGATCGGCTCGGTACTCAGCGATCGGATCACGCGGTAGGAGCGCCCGGTGGCGCGCGGGTCGACGCGATCGACATCAGCCGGCAGGTGGGCGGGCGTCAGCTCCTCCACGCATTGTCGCTGTCGGTGGAACCGGGCGAATTGGTCGCGATCGCCGGCGGCAGCGGGGCGGGCAAGACCACCCTGCTGGAGGTCCTCGCGGGCCTGCAACCGCCGAGCGCCGGGGAGCTTCGGCATGACGGCGTTTCCCGACGTCCGCGCGTCGACTCCCGCGTCGGGTACGTGCCCCAGGACGACATCATCCACCTGGAGATGCCCCTGCGCCGCACGCTGCGCTACGCGGCGCTGCTCCGCCTCCCCGCAGGGACGTCCGCGGCGGAGGCGGACCGGGTCGTCGAGGAGACGCTGGCCGACCTCGACCTGGCCGATCGGGCCGACGTGCCGGTGCGCGCGCTGTCCGGCGGTCAACGCAAGCGGGCCAGCATCGCCGTGGAGCTCTTGACCCGGCCCCGCCTCTTCTTCCTCGACGAACCCACCTCGGGGCTCGATCCTTCCACTGCGGCCGAAGTGATGCGCTTGCTGCGCCGCCTCAGCCAACGCGGGGTCACCGTCGTTCTGACCACACACGAGCCGGCCGGCATCGACCGGTGTGATCGGGTGGTGTTCCTGGCTCGCGACGGCCACCTGGCCTTCACCGGGAGCCCGGCCGCGGCGCGGCGCTACTTCGGGGTCAACACCCTGACCGAGGTGTACGAGCGCCTGTCCGGCGACCACACTCCGGGCGGCTGGGCGGAGCGGTTCGCGGCGAGCCGCGCGAATTCGGCAAACCGTGGCGGCTCGACTCAACGGTCCGCGCCGCCTACCCCGTCCGGCGTCAAGGGCACGGGCAGGGTTCGGCAATGGTGGCTCCTCACACGGCGCAATGTCGATGTCCTGGCGCGCAATCGGCTGACCCTGGCGATCCTGCTCGGCTCGCCCGTCTTGGTGACGGTGATGATGGCGACGCTGTTCAAGCGCGGCGAGTTCGATGCGGGCAGCGCGGCCGGCGTCGGCCCGGCCCAAATCGTGTTCTGGATAGCTTTCGACGGCTTCTTCTTCGGCCTGACCTACGGCCTGCTCCAAATCGTCGGCGAGATGGCCGTTTTCCGGCGCGAGCGCCTGGCAGGGCTCAGCGTGGGCGCTTACGTGGCATCGAAGGTGACCGCGCTGCTTCCGGTTCTGGCGGGAGTGAGCGCGGTGCTGCTGGTTGTGCTGCGCGCACTCGGTCGGCTCCCCGCGGCCGGATGGGACGTGTACGCCTCGCTGTTCGCGACGATCCTGGTCGAAGCGACCTCGGCGTTGGCGCTGGGACTGCTCGCCTCGGCCGCCGTCTCCAACGCCGCGCAGGCGGCCCTCGCCCTGCCGATGCTGTGCTTCCCGCAGGTGTTGTTCGGTGGGGCCATCGTCCCGGTGGACCAGATGGCCACCCCCGGACGGATGATGAGCCTGGTCCTGTCCAACCGCCACGCCTTCGATGCGCTGGGCCGCGAGCTGGGCCTCGACCGCTACGCCGCCACGCTGCCGGCGATGTCCGCCTACCGCAGCACCTTCCAGGGGGGTACCGTCGCCAGTCTGATCGCGCTGGCCTCGTTCGCCGTCGCGCTCACACTGGCTACCGCCTGGGTACTGCACCGTCGCTCCCGGCCCGGCGCATCTTGGCGGTGACGGCCCCGTGTTCCGGGCCCGCGACGCTCAGCAGAGGTCGCGGGCCCCGGGCGTTCGGCTCAGGACTTGTGGACGAAGACGTTGATCGGCTCTTCTTGTCCCCGCAGACTGAGCGTGCGCAATGCCATGCCGGCAGTCAGCTCGTCGGCGACCCCGCTGGCGATCAACAACTCACCGCCGGCCGCGAGTTGTTGCATCCGGGCCGCGGCGTTGACCGGGCGACCGAGGGCGGTGAAATCGACGACAGCCCCGCCCACGTTGCCCACGTACGCGACGCCCGCGTGTACCGCGACGCCGACGTCGAGCCAGGCCCCGCCTGGCGCGCCGTACCCAACCGCTTCGAGCAGATCGACTCCCGCCTCTACGGCCCGTTGGCGATACCGGCGACCGCTGATGCCCCGGACGAAAAACGCCATCACCTCGTCACCGATGAGTTTGTCGATCACCGCGTCATGACGCAGCAGGGTTTGCGTTGCGACACAGTAAAACCGGTTGAGCAGCGCGGCGAAGTCCGCGGCGGGTCGACAGTGACCCAACGCCGTGGAGCCGCGAACATCGGCGAACAACACCGCGATGTCCACCTCCGCTCCCCCTGGCGGCAGCGCATCACAGCATCGCATGCACAGGTTGGGGTTCTTACGCGAGCGGCGGAAGCCGGCCACCGCGAAGAGGCGACCGACTGGTCCGCCGAACGGGTTGTTGCACAGCTTGCATCGCGGCGCCGAGGGCAGGTAGCGAAACGCATGCCTCGCCCTGACCAGAGACGCGTGGCCGTCGGTGAGGACCCGGTCCCAAACCCCCGGTTGCCGTTCCGGCTGGGTGGCCGCGGCCGCCGGGCCGAAGGCATTGCTGGTCATGCCGAAATGTTCGCGTCGATTCCCCGCGGACACATGGGGCATTCACCCCATAGATCGGATTCCTCAGTCGGGGATGGCGCCGGCCAGGCCGTGCCGGGTGGCGTACAGGCTGGCACCGATCCGGTTCGAGACCCCGATCTTGGCATAGATGTGTTCGACGTGATTGCGTACCGTCTTCTCGGAAATCCAGAGCGCCGCAGCTATCTCCTTATTGGAGAGTCCCTGCGCGACATGGAGCAACACCTCGGCCTCGCGCCGAGTCAGCCCGGCCGGCCTGGCGGCTCTGCGCGACGGCCGGTGGCCGGCGGCCTGCAGGACGGCTTCGACGGCGTCACCGTCCAGGCGGCCGCGGACCGCTTCGTCCCGCAGTTTCTTGGCCGCGGCCTCCCCGTTCCTGGCGTCGCGATACGGTCGCGGTTCCGTTGCGGAGCAATAGCTTTCGGAGGCGGCGAGCACGCGGTCACGACCCGACAGGTCATCACCGCGCAGACCATTCGGGTATCCCGAGCCGTCCAGTCGCTCGTGATGGTTCACCGCGACCTCTCGGACGGCCTTCAGCCCACCGACCCGGGCCAAAATCCTGCCGGTCAGATAGGGATGCAAATGCACGCGCTCGCGTTCGACATCGGTTAGCGCGGCCGGCTTTTCCCACACTCGGTTCGACACACCGATGCGACCGAGATCGTGAACGTAGCCTGCGCGGCGCAGGATATCGATGTCGTCTTGCGGCAGGCCCGCGCATCGCCCGGCGTTCTCCGCCAGCTGAGCGACGGCACGTGAATGGCCAAGAGTGAAGGGGCATTTCAGATCCGCGAAGTCACCCATCGCACACAGGAGTCGGTCCAGCGCGGGTCCGCTCAGCGCTTCGCCCGGATCTGGAGCCAGACCCGCGGCGATCGACCACACGTCTTCGTCCTCGCGCAGTAGGTCATCGGCCGCCGCGATGAACACCGCGACGATCTCCGGATCGAACTGTTTGCCGCTGCGACGGCGAATTTCGGCGATTGCGGCGCCTGCGCCGTAAGCGCGATGGTGCACATCGGCGATGTCGGAGATCTGCGCCACCCGCATCGCCACGGGGATCTGGTTTCCGGCGGCTCCGGCGGGAAGACCGCTGCCGTCCCATCGCTCGTACGCGTAGGGCAGCGCTTGACAAACATCGGCGCCC
Organism: Mycobacterium sp. E2479; assembly: GCF_001667925.1. Taxonomy (GTDB): domain Bacteria; phylum Actinomycetota; class Actinomycetes; order Mycobacteriales; family Mycobacteriaceae; genus Mycobacterium. The sequence continues at coordinate 43,805 of NZ_LZJR01000136.1, forward strand.
AGCCCGATCTCCTCGGCAAGCAGAGCGGCCGACAGGCAATGGGACTGCACCAATGCGCCCAGATTCCCGCGGGCGTCCCAGAAGACTTTGGCCGCCAACTGGGCTCGTTTGGGCAACGTCGTCCCACGCCCCAGATTGGTCATGAGAAATCGACGGTATGGCGCACCGGACCAGTCGATGTAGTGGCTGTCGTGTCGCACCGCGATGTCGTCGCCGAACCACTGCGCATACTCGTGCGAGTCCGCGTGACAGCCGATCCACATCACCAGGGCCGTATAGAAAACGGTTCCGCGCTCGCGCTCGTCGAGTCCCAGTTGCGTCGCCAATCGCGAGCCCATCGCCGCCGACCGCAGCATGTGATCCATCGGCTGCCCGAGCCCGAGGTCGATCGCCAGAGATAGCGCCGCCAGAACGTCAGTCCGCGACACGGCTCCGTCGAAGGGCATGGAACTCGTCCCTTTCTCCACCCCTCATCGGCGCGGCGTCACTATAGCCACACGAAAGCCGATGCCTGATAAGCCTAGGGCATAGGGGTTGCTGGCGCAGGCTGTCGCCGAGTGTGCGGCTAGCCGCACGTTCGGCCCCGAGTGTGCGGCTAGCTTCACACTCGGCGCAGGGCGCCTCCGGTCGGATCGCCCGGCTAGCGCCGCTTGACGGACTTGGGTGGCTTGCTACCGCGGCCCTGTTGTCGCGCCGCGGCGCGGCGCTCACGCCGGCTGGCACCCCCGGGCACGCCGGCCGGCGCCTTGCCGCCTTCGCCGCCGTTGCGCTGCACCGCCGCCGAGCCGTCCTCGGACGGACCGGAGTAGGTCATGGCCGGCGCCTCGTTGTCGATCCCCTTGGCGCGCAACCGGGTTGGCGATTCTTCGCGCACGGCCGTCGCGGTGCTGCCGCCTTCGGCGCCGACGGCCGCAGCGCTGGCGAATTCCTCCAGGCCCTCCGGCGCTTCGACCGGCGCGACCTGTGGACTGGGCACCGCTTCGACGGTGACATTGAACAGGAACCCGACCGACTCCTCCTTCAGGCCGTCGAGCATCGCCATGAACATGTCGTAACCCTCGCGCTGGTACTCCACGAGCGGGTCGCGCTGCGCCATCGCGCGCAGCCCGATGCCCTCCTTGAGGTAGTCCATCTCGTAGAGGTGCTCGCGCCACTTGCGGTCGATGACGTTGAGCAGCACGTTGCGTTCCAGCTGGCGCATCGCCCCCTCGCCGGCGATCTCCTCGAGTTCGGCTTCCCTTCTGGCGTAGGCGTTTTCGGCGTCTTTGAGCAGCGCCTCGAGCAACTCCTCGCGGGTGAGGTCATCCAGGTCGGCGTCGGCGTCGCGGCGGGTGAGCGTCGTGTGGTCGATGCCCACCGGGTACAGGGTCTTCAGCGCCGTCCACAGGGCCTCCAGGTCCCAATCCTCGGCGTAGCCCTCGGCGGTCGCTCCGTTGACGTAGGCGGTGACCACGTCGCGGACCATGTCCAGCGCCTGCTCCTTGAGGTTCTCGCCCTCTAGGATGCGTCGGCGCTCGGCGTAGATCACCTTGCGCTGCTGGTTCATCACCTCGTCGTACTTCAGGACGTTCTTGCGGACCTCGAAGTTCTGCTGCTCCACCTGGGTCTGGGCGCTCTTGATCGCGCGGGTGACCATCTTGGCCTCGATGGGCACATCGTCGGGCAGGTTCAGCCGGTTGAGCATCGCCTCGAGCGCCGCACCGTTGAACCGGCGCATGAGTTCGTCGCCCAGCGACAGGTAGAACCGCGACTCGCCCGGGTCGCCCTGCCGCCCGGAGCGGCCGCGCAGCTGGTTGTCGATGCGGCGCGACTCGTGGCGCTCGGTGCCCAGCACGTACAGGCCGCCGGCCTCGATCACCTCGGCGGCCTCCGCGCTGACCTCCTCCTTGACCTTGGGCAGTTCGTCGTGCCACGCCGCGTCGTACTCGTCGGGCGTCTCGACCGGGTCGAGGCCGCGCTCACGCAGCCGCTGGTCGGTGAGGAAGTCGGCGTTGCCGCCCAGCACGATGTCGGTACCGCGGCCGGCCATGTTGGTGGCCACCGTGATGCCGCCGCGACGGCCGGCGACGGCGACGATCGTCGCCTCCTGCTCGTGAAACTTCGCGTTGAGCACGTTGTGCGGCACGCGGCGCTTCTGGAACTGCCGCGACAAGTACTCCGAGCGCTCGACGCTGGTGGTACCGATCAGCACCGGCTGGCCCTTTTCGTAGCGCTCGACGACGTCGTCGACCACCGCGATGTACTTGGCTTCCTCGGTCTTGTAGATCAGGTCGGACTGGTCGGCGCGGATCATCGGCTTGTTGGTCGGGATGGGCACCACGCCGAGCTTGTAGATTTCGTGCAGTTCGGCCGCCTCGGTCTGGGCGGTACCGGTCATGCCGGCGAGCTTGTCGTAGAGCCGGAAGTAGTTCTGCAGCGTGATGGTGGCCAGCGTCTGGTTCTCGGCCTTGATCTCGACGTGCTCCTTGGCCTCGATGGCCTGGTGCATGCCCTCGTTGTAGCGGCGGCCGTAGAGCACGCGGCCGGTGAACTCGTCGACGATCAGGACCTCGCCGTCGCGCACGATGTAGTCCTTGTCGCGGTTGAACAGCTCCTTGGCCTTCAGCGCGTTGTTGAGGTAGCTGACCAGCGGCGAGTTGGCGGCCTCATAGAGGTTGTCGATGCCGAGCTGGTCCTCGACGAACTCCACACCCTTCTCGTGCACGCCGACGGTGCGCTTGCGCAGGTCGACCTCGTAGTGGGTGTCCTTCTCCATCAGCGGCGCCAGCCGGGCGAACTCGGCGTACCAGTTCGAGGCACCGTCGGCGGGGCCCGAGATGATCAACGGGGTGCGGGCCTCATCGATCAGGATGGAGTCGACCTCGTCGACGAT
>NZ_LZJR01000137.1 GCF_001667925.1 Mycobacterium sp. E2479
CTCGGTGATGATGTCGCGCAACGCCTTCAATCCGGGGCGCTTCGACCGCCTGCCACCGCGGTGCTCGTGGCCGGCCACCCGCATAGCCCGCTCGAAGGCCGCCAGGCCCGGATAGTCCCGCATCAACCGGCTGGACTCGTCGAATACCGCAGCGAGGCGATCGACGACATTGTCGGTTTGCGCGGCGGCAGCCCGCAGCCGGGGACGTGCGATGCGGTCCATCTCGCTGACGGTGGCCTCGAGCAATTCGGACTTGTTCGCAAAGTAGTGATACAGGCTGCCGCTGGTCATGTCGGCGGCCCGGGCGATCTCGCGAATCGTCGCCCGCGCGTACCCCACCGTGGCCACACACCGCATAGTGGCGACGATGATCCGCCGGCGGGTCTCCTCGCCGCTGGCGCCGACCGGGCGCCCGCGGTGCGCCCGCGTCACGGTGCTGGCTCCATTGGTCGCATCCCGTCCGTCGGCCGATGGTGCCGACTCATCGAATATAATCGGACGATCAATTTTCTTGACGGCGCGGAGGTGCGCGGTGCGTGACCGACGGACCCGCAGGGCGCCATGACCATCACCCCGTCGCAATTGGGCCGGCCGGTGGGCGCCGATGGCGAGCAGACCCGGGCACGAATCGTCACCGCGGCGATGCGCTGTGTGGCC
>NZ_LZJR01000138.1 GCF_001667925.1 Mycobacterium sp. E2479
AACCGCGACGACGTCAACCCCGCCCGACCCGCATACCCATACGCAACGCCGACACCGGCCACATACAACTCACCCACCACACCGGCCGACACCCGCCGCAGCCCGCCATCGAGCACGAACAACGCCGCCCCAGCCACCGGCGAACCGATGGGCACCACCCCCGCACCCGCCGACAGCGGCGCACTGGCGGCCGCATACACCGTCGCCTCGGTCGGGCCATAGGCGTTGATCAGCACACGACCCGGCGCCCACCGCGCCACCAACTCCACCGGGCACGCCTCACCGGCCACCACCAACGCCGTCGACTCCAACCCCTGCGGCGACAACACCCCCACCGCCGAAGGTGTCTGGTTCAACACGGTGACCTGCTCGCGAATCAACAAGGCGTGCAAGTCATCCGGTGAGGTGGCCACCTCCTCGGGCACCACCACCAACCGCCCGCCATACAACAACGCGCCGAAAATCTCGTACACCGACACGTCAAACATCAGCGAATGCCACTGCGACCACACCCGCCCGGGCCCGACCGCCAGGCCACCAGCCTCGGCGGTCAACAACTCGGTCACGCTGCGGTGCGCAACTGCCACACCTTTCGGGACACCGGTCGTGCCCGAGGTGTAGATCAGGTAAGCGACATCATCGGCGTCCGGCACCGTCGGCAACGAAGTGCTGCGTTGGCGACCCACAGCCGAATCATCGACATCGATTACCACCACTGCAGAACCGTCCAGCCGATCGGCCAGCGCCTGCGTCGTCAGCGCGGCGACGGGCGTCGCGTCGGCCATCATGAACTCGATCCGCGCGGCGGGCAGTGCGGGATCGATCGGCACATAGGCCGCCCCCGTCTTGAGCACCGCCAAAATCGCCACGATCGCCTCGGCCGAACGCGGCACCAGCAACGCCACGCACCGCCCCGGACCCGCACCCCGCCCAACCAACAAGTGCGCCAACCGATTCGAAGCCTCGTCCAGCTCCCGATACGAGACCGAGCGGCCCGCACAGGTCAACGCCACCGCTTCGGGCGTGCGCGCCACCTGCGCGGCAAACACCTCAGGGATCGACACCGACACCGACGGGCGGCCCAACACCGCCCGGTTGCCCCACTCATCCAGCCCGACCTGCTCATCGTCATCGAGCAGATCAATCGACAGCAACCGCCG
>NZ_LZJR01000139.1 GCF_001667925.1 Mycobacterium sp. E2479
GTTCGTCGGGAAGAACCCGTGGATGTCGCAGAGCTTCCCGCGAGCACGGGTGGTGCTCAACGAGATCGCCAAGGACCCCACCCGCTCGATGATCGTCATCGATCCGGTGGTGACCGATACGGCCAAGATGGCCGACTTCCACCTGCGGGTGCGACCCGGCACCGATGCATGGTGCCTGGCCGCCCTGGCGGCGATCCTCGTCCAGGAAAACCTGTGCAACGAAACATTTCTCAGCGAGCATGTGCGCGGCGCGGATGCCGTGCGCGACACGCTGCGCGAGGTTCCGGTGGCCGACTACGCTGAGCGGTGCGGAGTCGACCAGGAACTGCTGCGCACGGCGGCGCGGCGGATCGGCACAGCCGCCAGCGTCTCGGTGTTCGAAGACCTCGGCGTGCAGCAGGCACCCAACAGTACGTTGTGCTCCTATCTGAACAAGTTGCTCTGGATCCTCACCGGCAATTTCGCGAAAAGGGGTGGCCAGCACCTGCATTCGTCGTTCGCACCGCTGTTCGGCCAGTTCTCCGGTCGCACACCCGTTACCGGTGCCCCAATCATCTCCGGCCTGGTGCCCAGCAATGTGGTGCCCGAGGAAATCCTGACCGACCATCCAGACCGGTTCCGGGCGATGATCGTGGAAAGCAGCAATCCCGCGCACTCGCTGGCCAACTCAACCGCATGCCGGGAGGCCTTCGGCGCCCTGGAACTGATGGTGGTCATCGACGTCGCGATGACCGAGACCGCCAGGCTCGCACATTACGTGCTGCCCGCAGCGTCCCAATTCGAGAAACCGGAAGCCACCTTTTTCAACCTCGAATTCCCGCGCAACACCTTCCAGCTGCGCCGCCCGCTGATGGAGCCCCTGCCCGGAACCCTGGCCGAGCCCGAAATCTGGGCACGGTTGGTGGGTGCGCTCGGTGTGGTGGACGACGCGGATCTGCGGCCACTGCACGAAGCCGCGCGAAACGGCCGACGGGCCTACACCGAAGCGTTCCTCGGTGCCGCTGCGTCCAATCCCACTGTGGCGCAACTACTTCCGTATGTGCTCTACGAAACGCTCGGCCCGACCCTGCCGGATGGATTACGCGGCGCCGCCGCCCTGTGGGGCCTGGCCCAAAAGACCGCACTGAGCTATCCGGACGCGGTGCGCCGCGCCGGGCACACCGACGGCAACGCGCTGTTCGACGCGATCCTGGACAACCCGTCGGGGGTGACGTTCACCGTGCACGACTACGAGGACGACTTCGGACTGATCAGCCACCCCGACCACAGGATCGCGCTGGAAATTCCGTCCATGCTCGACGAACTCAAGGCGCTGTCCGGCACGCCACCACGGCTCACCACACCGGAATTCCCGATCGTGCTATCGGTGGGGGAGCGGCGCGCCTACACCGCGAATGACATCTTCCGCGATCCGACCTGGCGCAAACGCGACGCCGACGGCGCGCTGCGGATCAGCGTCGAGGATGCCCAGCTCCTCGGGCTCGTCGACGGATGCCGGGCGCGCATCAGCACTGCGGCCGGTAGCGCCGAGGCAACCGTCGAGATCACCGAGACGATGATGGCCGGTCATGCCGCCCTGCCCAATGGTTTCGGGCTCGATTACGTCGACGCCGACGGGCACACCGTCACTCCCGGTGTCGCGCCGAACGTGCTCACCTCGACCGAATGGCGCGACCCTTACGCCGGCACTCCGTGGCACAAGCACGTGCCCGCGCGGATCGAAGCCGCGCCGGTGAGTGTCAGTTCCAGATCTTGACCCGGCGCTCCGGTTCCAAAAACAGCGCACCGGCGTCGGCGCCGTCGAAGGCGTCGTAGAAGGCGTCGATGTTGCGCAGTACGCCGTTGCACCGGAACTCCGGCGGCGAATGCGGATCCACCGCCAGGCGCCGGATAGCCTCCGCGTCACGAGATTTGGTGCGCCACACCTGGGCCCAGCCGTAGAACACGCGCTGCACGCCGGTCAGGCCGTCGATCACCGGAGCGGGCTGACCGTTCAGCGACAACTGGTAGGCCAGCAGCGCGATCGACAAGCCACCCAGGTCGCCGATGTTCTCCCCGACGGTGAATGCGCCGTTGACGTGGTGGTCGCCGTCCAGACCTCGCGGCGTGTAGCCGTCATACTGTTCAATGAGAACTTTTGTGCGGGCGGCAAATTCGTTTCGGTCGGCGTCGGTCCACCAGTCGACCAGGTTGCCGTCACCGTCGTATTTGGCGCCCTGGTCGTCGAAGCCGTGCCCGATCTCGTGTCCGATCACCGCGCCGATTCCGCCGTAGTTGGCCGCGTCGTCGGCTTCGGGGTCGAAGAACGGCGGCTGCAAAATGGCTGCGGGGAAGACGATTTCGTTCATCCCCGGGTTGTAGTATGCGTTGACCGTCTGCGGCGTCATGAACCACTCGTCCTTGTCCACCGGCCCGCCGAGTTTGGCCAGCTCACGATCGTGGTTTACCGCGTACCCGCGCAGATAGTTGCCGTACAGGTCGTCGCGCTCGATGACCAGCGCGGAGTAGTCGCGCCACTTCGCGGGGTAGCCGACCTTGGCGGTGAACTTCTCCAGCTTGGCTAGCGCCCGCTCCCGGGTCTGCGGCGTCATCCAGTCCAGGTCGCTGATGCTCATCCGGTACGCGGCCCGCAGGTTGGCGACCAGCTCGTCGATGCGGGCCTTCGCCCCCGGGGGGAAATGCCGCTGCACATAAAGCTTTCCGACGGCGTCGCCCATCAGGTTCTCCACCAGCGACACCGCGCGCTTCCACCGCTCCCGGATCTGCTCGGTACCGGTCAGCAGCCGGCCGTAGAAGTCGAAGTCCGCGGCCACCAGCTCGTCGGTCAGCCAGGAGGCCCGAGCACGGATCAGCCGCCACCGCGCCCAACTCTTCCACACCTCGAGGTCCTCATTGCGCCACAGCTCGGCGAAGGTACGCAGGTAATCGGGTTGGCGCACGATCACTTCCGCAAGCGCCAGCGGGTCGGCGCCGAGTGCGGTGGCCCAGCCCACCCAGTCGAAGCCCACCGATTCGTCGCGAAGTTGGGCGAACGTGCGCAAGTTGTAGCTGAGATCGGCGTCGCGACGCTTGACCACATCCCAGTGCGCCTCGGCCAGCTTGGCCTCGAGCGCGACGATGCGTTCGGCGGTCTGGACGTGGTCGGCCGGGTCCCCGCCGAAAACCAGGCCGAACATCCGCGCGATGTGCGCGGGATAGGCCTCCAGCACCGCGAGGTGCCGCTCTTCGCGGTAGTAGGACTCGTCGGGCAGGCCGAGGCCGGACTGGGTGAAGTGCACCAGGTAGCGGGCCGAGTTCTTCGCATCGGTGTCCACGTACACCCCGACGCCGCCACCCGCACCCGTACGCTGCAGCGCGCCGATGGCCCGGGCCAGCGCGTCAGCGTCGGTGGCCTCGTCGATCGCGGACATCTCGTCGAGCAGTGGCCGCACGCCGCGGCGCTGCACGGTGTCCTCGTCGAGGAAGCTGGCGTACAGGTCACCGATGCGCTGCGCGTCGTCGGCGGCGGCGGCCGCACCCTGTTGGCTGGCCTCCGCGATCAGGTCGCGCACCTGCTCCTCGGCGCGGTCATACAGCTGGCGGAAGGCGCCGTCGGTCGCCCGGTCCGCCGGTATCTCGTATTCGGCCAGCCAGCGGCCGTTGACGTGACCGAACAGGTCGTCTTGGGGGCGGATGCTGTCGTCGACAAAGCTCAGGTCGATGCCCGAGCGGATGGCCGTATTCGTCACCCCGCCATCCTTCCATCTTTCCCGGGTGCAACGATCGGGCCATGTCCGACGGCGAGCGAACCGAGCCACCCGAAGAAGATCCCATTGACATCGAACGCGACGACGACGCCAACGACGTCGACGGACAAAAATCCGAAAGCGCCGAAATCCTTTCCCCGTACGGCGTCGCGTCAGCGGTTCTCGGTGTGCTGTCGGTGGCCGCGGTAGTGCTCGGTTTCATCATCTGGTCCGATCACCGCGACCAGGTTGCCGAACGCGGTTACCTGAGCCGCGCCATGCAGACCGCCGCGGAGTGGGCGAATGTGTTGATCAACATGAACAGCGGCAACGTCGACGCCAGCCTGCAGCGGCTGCACGACGGGACGGTCGGCGAACTCAACACCGACTTCGACGCCGCCGTGCAGCCCTACAAGGCCGTCGTGGAAAAGCTGCAGTCCAAGAGCGCCGGGCGCATCGACGCGGTGGCGATCGAAACCGTGCATCACGACCTGGACACCCAGCCGGCGGGCGCAAGGCCTCCAAGAGAGATAGTCACCACCAAGCTGCCGCCGTTCGCCAGTCGAACCGACTCCGTGATGGTGATCGCCACGTCGGTCAGCGAAAACGCCGGAGCCAAGCCGCAGACCGTGCACTGGAGCCTGCGGCTGGACGTCTCCGACGTGGACGGTAAGCAGATGATCTCCGGACTGGCGTCGATCAGGTGAAGATCCGATGAGAAACGTCTGGCGGCTGTTCGCGTTCGACATCGTGGCGCCGCTCGCCGCAATCGCGGCCCTGCTGGCCATCGGGCTGGTGCTCGGTTGGCCGCTGTGGTGGGTGTCAGCGTGCTCGGTGCTGATCCTGCTGATCGTCGAAGGCCTGGGGATCAATTTCTGGTTGCTGCGCCGGGATTCGGTCAGCCTCGGCACCGACGACGACGCACCCGGGTTGCGGTTGGCGGTTGTCCTGCTGTGCACGGCGGCGCTGGGCGCGGCCGTCGCGACCGGCTACACGCACTGGACGAGGGCGGACAACGACTTCACCAACGACTCGCACCACGTCGTTCAGATCGCCACCGGAATGGCGGAGGCGATGGCGTCGTTCAGCCCCACCGCCCCGACCGGATCCATCGACCGGGCCACGGCGATGATCGTCCCGGAGCACGCGGCCGCGTTCAAGGACCAGTACACCAAGTCCAGCGCCGAGCTGGCCCAGCACAACGTCTCCGCACAAGCCGCCACGGTGTCGGCCGGAGTAGAGGCGATCGGACCCTCGGCGGCCAGTGTGGCGGTGATCCTGCGGGTCACTCAGAACACCCCGGGCCAGCCGCCCAGTCAGGCCGCGCCAGCGCTGCGGGTGACGCTGACCAAGCGGGGGGGTGACTGGCTGGTCGCCGATGTGCTGCCGGTCAGGTAGCGGATCAGTTCGCTTCGGCTGACCGAGCGGACTTCGCCTTCGCGAACCGATCCGACAACCGCCGGATCCGGATCATCAGCGCGGCCGTCGGGCTGGTGCTGCCGTCGAGGTAGCCGTCCAGCTCCTCGGCCGTGACACCAATGCGGGACGCGAACTCCTGCGGGGCCAGACCCGAGCGCTCGATCAGGAGCCCAACGTGGCGCGCCACCTCGGCGCGCTCGTTGGCCTCGAGGTGGGTGCGGGCACGCTCGAGCACCTCCCACAGCGCCTTGGCGATGCCGTACGGCCGAGTGCCCTCGAGAACCTCCTCGACCTGGCGGGCGGTCCGCCCGTACGGGTCGCGCTTCAGTGCGCCGGCGATGCGCTTCCACGTCGCGATGTCGCCGCCCTGCAGCGCGGAACGGATGGCCGCGGTCGGCCAGAACTCCACCGGCTGATCGGGGTCCTGGAAGGAGCCGGATGATCCATTGCCCGGTTGACGCTGTCGCTGGGGCGGGGGTGCGGGGCGTCGGTCGGGTGCCAACGTCACTTCGCCTCCTCCAACATCGCGACGGCCACGGACATGCAGCGTTGCCTCACTTCTTCCCAGTCCGAGTCAGCGTCGGCTTCCGATCCCTGGTCTTCGGGGTAGTCGCAGGGGTTGGGATCTGCGAGTCGACGCACCAGCTGGGTGGCAACCCACTGCTGCCCAGACGATTTACAACAGTAATACCTGTCCATCCCGGCCAGCACCGCCGCGGCCGTCTCGGGCTCCAACGTATCGACCATGTCTGCAAAGTCGGCATAATCGCGCCGACTGTTACGGCACATGATCAGATAGCCCTTGAGCCGCAGTGCCTCCGCGCCCGTCGGGACCAACAACCGATCGCCGGTGGGCAGCTGCACGTTGGTGGTCTCCACCGGACTGCGCCGCTCGTATCTCGGCCCGTCGTCGACGGCTGCGTCGCTGTCGCTTTCCAATGCGTCGATCGCGACCGACAGGCGTCCCCGCCACAACGTCACCGGGTGTACGGGCCGGTCCATGATGGCCTTCGCGATGCCGTTGCGCGAGGTCAGGCCGTTGACCAACTTTTTGGCGGCCGGGGAGCCATTAGTGTTGCCGTTGGTGCCGGGCCTTTTCTCGGCGCCCACGCCGACGCTGACCTTCTCCTCGCTGAGGGCCACCTGGTGCGGGATCTGGCCGGGCCCCAGGCCGCGGGTCTGCTCCTCGTCCGGGCCCGAGGACGGCTGCGCGTTGCGGCCACAGCCGGTGAACGCCAGCGGATCTGCCACGCAGATGGCGTCGGGTGCCAAGTGTTTGAGCTTGGCGGCCGACTTGAGCACCATCCGCAGGTCGGCATTGGGGACCACCAGCCCCGAGATGTCGTCGGGGATGACGACGACATCGCCGAGGTCGACCTCGGGCAGCGGCCGGTCGAAGTCGACCGACGGCAGCACGCGGGACAGCCACGGCGGCAGCCACCAGTTCCACTGGGCGAACATCGCCATCAGCGCCGGCACCATCACCAGCCGCACCACGGTGGCGTCCACCGCGATCGCGACCGCGCACGCCACGCCGATCTCGGCCACCAGCGGCATCCCGGCGAACGCGAAGCCGACGAACACCGCGATCATGATCAGCGCCGCGCTGGTGATGGTGCGGGCGCTGGTGCTGACGCCATAGGCCACCGCATCGCGGGTGTTACCGGAATGCAGAAAACGCTCCCGGATGCGGGTGAGCAGGAAGATCTCGTAGTCCATCGACAGCCCGAACGTCATCGCGAGCACCAGCGGGGGAACGGTGCTGTCGATCGAGCTGATCTGGGCGAAGCCGAGGTCTTTCAGCCAGCCCCACTGGAACACCATCACCAGGCTGCCGTAGGCGGCGGCGACCGAGAGCAACGTCATCAGCACGCCCTTGAGCGCCAGGAAAACCGAATGAATGGAAAGCAACAGCATCACGAACGCGATCAGCGCGACGAAGCCCAGCACCAGCGGTTCGGTCGCGGACACCCGATCGTCGAAGTCCTTGATCAGAGCGGTCGGGCCCCCGACGTCGACGCGCGCGGTGCCCGCTTTGGGGACTTTGGGCAGCTGCGCGCGCATCCAGCCGACGGTCTCGCGGGCCTTCATGTCCTCGGGATCCACCGACAACACCGCGGATAGCAGCGCGCTGCCGTTGTCCTCGGCGAACTGCGGCGGCGACACCGAGACGATGTTGGGCGCCTGTGACATCCGCTGGCGGATCGCGCCGATGATGTGGCTGTGTTCGGGCGAGGCCGCGCCGCCGTCGGGGAAGTTGATCAACACGCGGACGGGGCCCAACGCGCCGGGACCGAGCGCCTGGGCCGCCGCGCCGACTCCGGCGCGGATCTCGTGCGACGAGTCGAACTGGCGCAGCAGGCTGTTGCCGAGCACCATCGATGACGCGGGCGCGGCCATCACGAGCAACACCAGCGACGCCCCGACCGCGGACATCCACGGGCGCCGCATCACCCAGCCGATCCAGCGGTTCCAGAACCGCGACTGCGTGCTCTCGGGCCGCCGCGACCAATGTAGGAAGCCCGACCGTTTGGCGGCCGCGCGTCCGAACGTCGCCAGCGCCGCCGGCGTCAGGGTCGTCGACGTCAGCATGGCCACCGCGACGGCCAGGATGGCACCGGTCGCCATGGACTTCAGCGCCGGGGTGTTGATCACGTAGATCCCGGTAAGCGAGGCGACCACGGTCATGCCGGACAGGACGACCGCCAGCCCGGAGGTGGCCATCGCGGCGTCCACGGCTTCGCGGGGCTGGCGCCCGGTCCGCAGTTCCTCCCGGAACCGCATCAAAATGAATAGTGAGTAGTCCACGGCGAGCGCGATCCCGAACATGGACACCGTCGAGGTCACAAACACCGACATGGTGGTGTAGGCGGACAGCAGATAGACCAGGCCCATCGTGACCACCACCGTGCAGATCCCCAAGGCCAGGGGGATGGCCGCGGCGGCCAGTGACCCGAACACCGCGAGCAGCACGATCAGAATGACCGGCAGGTTCCACTTCTCGGCGGCGGCGATGTCGTGTTTGGTGTTCGCCGCCGCGGCGGCGGACAGCGCCCCCTGCCCGATGACGTAGAGCCGCACGCGGCCATTCGCGGTCTGACCGGGTTGATCCCCCTTGATGCCGACTTTGGTGCGGAGTTGCTTGGCGATGTCGCTCGTGTTGCGGGAATCGAGCCGCACCGACAGCACATACGGGCGGTCCGGCTGCGGCGGCCGCTGCGTGGGATTGGGGATCTCCGCGGTGCCGGGGATGGCGGTGGCGATCTGTCGCAGCTGCGCGACGGCGTCGTTCATGTCCTGGTAGCTGGCGTCGGGCCGGGGCGCGGCCACCAGCGCCAGCGACGATCCGCCCTGGTCGTGGTACAGCTCTTCGAGCTGGTCGTGCACCGCCAGCGATTGCGATCCGGCGACGTCGAATCCACCGCCGGTGAGATTGCCCGACTGCGTCAGTGCCAGGTACACCGCCGGAACCAATGCCAGCAGCCAGCCTGTGAAGACCAACCAGCGGTACTTACGCAGGCTGCGGCTGAGGCGCATCATTAACTGCTGGATTTTGTCGCTCCCCGGTGCTCACGTAGCGCGTGCTGGCGACGATACCGCAGCCGGCTGTGGAATATGTGGGCTTATCTAGTTCCTGAGCTGCGGCGACGGGGTTGTTGCCAAGTCGTTGCCAACCGGTGACCAAGCGGGATTTCGGTCACATATCCCCTCGTGGGCTCTGTTCGAACTGGCAGCGGTGATATCGGCGGTGGCAGGATGTCGGATGGCCCGCAGGCCGCCCGGGAGATTCAGGGGACGCCTTCGCTTGTGGGGCCGTCTATCGCAGCTGTTTGCGAGGCGCCGACGCTGGCGGTCCGTTGCAGACCTTAAGGAGTTGTCCATGACGAGAACCACCGCTGGACGGGGTCGCAGAATTTTCACCGGGCTGATCGCCGCTACCGTGCCCGGCGCAGCCGTCGCGGTGCTCGCCGGCGCCCCGGCGACCGGCGCCAACGACCCGTGCGCGGCCAGTGAGGTCGCCCGCACCATCGGTTCGGTCTCCAAGTCGATGGGCGATTACCTGGACTCGCACCCGGAGACCAACCAGACGATGACCTCGATGCTGCAGCAGCAGGCGGGACCGCAGTCGGTGAACGGGTTGAAGTCCTACTTCGAGGCGAACCCGAAGGTCGCCGGCGACATGACCTCGATCGCCCAGCCGCTCACGAACCTGTCGATGCAGTGCAAGTTGCCGATCTCGATCCCACAGGCGCTGGGGCTGATGCAGCAGGCGCAGGGTGCGGCCGGTGGGCTGCCCGCGCTTCCCGGTAACCCCGCGGGCGCATCGCCGCTGGGAGGGGCCACCGGTGGCGCAGCGGCCGCCGCACCGCAGCCGGCACCACCGGCGGCGACCAATCCGCTGCCGGGTCCGTCGCGCGGCAACACCGTCGGCTAGGCCGAGGGTGGCGACCCGCTGCGCCCCGGCTTGGCCGTGCTTGCGATCGCCACTAAGCCCGACGGTGGCGACCCGCTGCGCCCGGCTACGCCGCGCTTGCGATCGCCACTAGGCCCGTCGGTGGCGACCCGCTGCGCCCGGCTACGCCGCGCTTGCGATCGCCACTAGGCCCGACGGTGGCGACCCGCTGCGCCC
>NZ_LZJR01000140.1 GCF_001667925.1 Mycobacterium sp. E2479
ATGTACGAACGGCATGGCCGCCGAAGACCTTACGAGACTCCACGGCTAGTGCTCATACTTCGCCCGCCGGTGACGGCTGACGACATTCCGTGGGATATCGAACGAGCAAGCGTCACAATCGCTACGATCCGATTGCCAGGACCGGCAGATATCCGTGGAGTGCTGCAGGAGCTGACCGAAGATGAGCAAGAGCGAGCCGCCTCGGCCGTCGCTGCGGATGCAGCACACGCCGCTGAGGCGCTCCTTCACGCCGTCACCGGCGTCCGATTAACTGAAGGTGCTGCCTCACTCCCAGAACAGGTACGCGTCGCAGCGCGGATCGCCATCCGATCGAATCCCTCCCCGAAGCTGGCGCGCCTGGTACGGAGATGGGTCACTCACCCAGCCCTAACCGGATTGCTTGACAATCCACCCGATTGTGCTGCACTCCAACAAATCTGGAACCAATTCGTCGCAGGTGACGCCAACGAGTGGGGTGGTGTACTGGCCGGGCTAGAACCCGAGATGACCACCCTCTTCGTCGCTGGACTCCTTGAGCCAGCAAACTCCTCAGCATCGGTGGACAACTGGGTCAACATCGGCATCCGGCGACCATCCGAGGAGGAACGGGCACGGGAGCTCCTCGAAGCGGCGCCATCCAACCCACCGACCGACATCGCCGGCTGGCACACCGTCGCCGAGTGGTGGGGTGACATCCGAAGGCTCATTGCGTACGCATCGACTGAGTTGCGAGACGCGGCGTGGGCGACTTGGGCTGCATTAGATGAGGCTTTCGTCCCTTGGCTTCGCAACCGGTATGGAGTGCAGCTGACAAGCGCAGCCGTTTGGCCGGCCGGCGTGCACCGCATAGCTCCCTTCCTCTCCCGCCGCCTACGAGAAGGTCTCGCCGAGCGTGTGATGCTGATCGTGGTCGACGGTCTCGGACATGCGCAATGGCGTCATCTACTCGACCGACTCCCCTTGAAGGCGCTCGAGTCTGGCTCGACGATCGCGTTGGTGCCGACGTACACGACGGTTTCGAGGCAGGCCATCTTCGCTGGCGAGCTGCCGGTAGCGTTTCCCGACACCCTGTGGACAACCCACGCGGAGCGTCGCCGTTGGGGTGATCATTGGTCGAATGAGGGCATCCCAGATACACGAGTTACATACCACCGGCGCCACGGTCGCCTGCCCCATGACCGGCTCGAATTCGACGACGCTGTCGTCACCGGAGTCGTTGTCAACGCGGTGGATGATCTGATGCACACGTCCGAGCTCTTCGGTGACGTACAGCTGCTGGCCAACCTCGACGTGTGGGCTGACAACGGCTTCCTGGTCGATCTCGTAGCTCGGGCCAACGCTGAAGGCATAGAAACCTGGATTACCGCCGATCACGGCAACCTCGAATGCATTGGCACGGGCGCCGTCTCGGAAGGCGTTGCAATTGAGGCGGCCGGCAAGCGGCTGATCCGCTATCCCAACAGGACACTGCGCGAGGTATCCGGTGCGCAGGGTGTGGTGTGGGACGACATCCCGGGACTTCCCTCGACCGCCGAACCGCTCCTGTTCGCGCCCGGACGTACCGCGTTTACCAACAACCGCATCAGCGTCAGCCACGGTGGGCTCAGTCTCGATGAGGTCATCGTTCCGCTCGCGAGGGTTACGGCATGAGCGCCGGCGGAAGCATCGGCATGATTCTCGATCGGGCGCTCAACCTGGATCTGCTCGATCTAGCACTCAGCATAGGGACGAAGCACCGGGAGGATCCTCAGGCCCGCAGGCTGTTGAGCGTCGCACTCCGCGACGTCGTGACCGCGCAAGAGGCAGAGAACAAGACAAAGAAGGTGCTGACTCGCGTGTGGGTAGTACCGCCACAGAATGCGCGAGAGATGATCGCGTGGGCAATCGAGCACCAGGACGAGTTCATCGACCGACGGGCATTGCACTACGGCGCGTTGCTAGCCACGTACCCATTTTTTGGAAGTATTGCGACAACCGTCGGACGCCAGATCGACCTTGAGGGTGTGGTCGAGCGCCGAGCGGTCAGGATTTTTGCGCGGTCCAGGTTCGGCGAGCGAGAGTTCATCGACGCCGCCGCGTCGAAGAGCCTGGCAACGATGAGGAACCTCGGCATTCTGGACGGGCCGAAGGACGGACCTTACGACGTCAAGACGCGACTCGCGGTGCCATCCTCGTTTTCGAGCTGGTTCTTGCACGCTCTCATCCTCACGCGTCAGGTTGAGTCCGCCCGCGTAAGTGACCTATCGCGGGCCTTCGAGCTCACGCCCCTTGACCTGGCTCCCGCGCCGTCTCTCTATCCGCTCCTCGAACTCCATGCCGAAAACGGCAGCACCGTGGCGGTCGCGCACGGGGCCGCTGGCTAGCCGACGCCTCCGGATCAACTTTTCGCGCACCGCGATGGTGTTTCATCGCTCGACGGAACTGGCACGCAGAAGGGTGTTTTCTGCGGCGGTTCACACACCTTTGTGAATCGCATTGAGCTACGCAGCTACCTTCGACGTGGTTCTGGTACGCCCGGTGCTGTCGATTAATAACGTCGGCCAGGCGCCGGAGTTTGCTAGCGAGTTCTACGCTCGCTGCCCGCGTACATGTCGTACACGAACAGCCCTTTCCGCGACCGCCGGTCAGGGTTCAAGCCTCCTCTAGCCAGCACAAAATCAGCCCCAGTCGGACTCGAACCGACACTTGGCGGATTTGTAAGAACGTGTTCCGCGGTCCCGTGTCGGTCCCGTATCAGCAGGCGTACTGCGCCCGTACCGTACCCGTACCCGACTAGAGCGCTAGCCGCACCGAAGTCGCATATGACCACTGCAATCAGATCTGTTCACCAACCCACCGACCAGGGCTGATCGCACGTGCGTTCGCATGCAGAAAATACTTCCCAAGCTGAATACGCGGGTTCGATTCCCGTCATCGGCTCCACTCTGCGATTGTTCGAACTGTTCGGCTCCGGTGTCGGAGTCACCGCAACCGGCTCAGTCCGTCGCCTACAACATGTGCGGTTCCAACATTGGGACTCGAATCGCCGATTGCAGCCGACTCCGCAGTCATCACAAGCGTTGACTCGGGATGGCTGATCGTCTGGTTCCGAGCGTGATCGCGTCGGACCAGATTGAATGGTTCCATATACGACACATGTCAGATCAGCGATGACAGGATAGTGCCGTGAAGAACCATAGGCTGGTCGCTTGACATGACGGCGGCAGCCCTCGTGTGTAGGTCGTGCAGCGCTGAGCTGCCGCCGAACTCGAAATTCTGCAACGAGTGCGGCGCGGCCGTCGCCGCCACACCGGCCGAGTACAAACAGGTCACCGTCTTGTTCGCCGATGTGGTGCACTCGATGGATATCGCCGCGGCGGTAGGTGCCGAGCGGTTGCGCGAGATCATGGCCGAGCTTGTCGGTCGTGGCGCAGCAGTGGTGCGCCGGTACGGCGGCGCAATGGCAAAATTCACCGGTGACGGCCTGATGGCATTATTCGGGGCACCGGTCGCAATGGAGGACCATGCGATCCGGGCGTGCCTGGCGGCGCTGGCCATCCAAGAGGAGACGAACCGTTTGGCGGTTGAGGTGCGACGCCGTGACGGCGTAGATCTGCGGTTGCGGGTGGGTCTGAATTCAGGCCGAGTGGTTGCCGGCGAAATCGGTTCGGGCGTATCGGGTTACGCCGCGATCGGGGAGCAGGTGGGGTTAGCGCAGCGGATGGAGTCGGTTGCCCTGCCGGGTGGAGTGATGCTCAGCGAGGCCACCGGTCGTTTGGTCGAGCAAGCTGCGGTGCTCGCAGACACCGAACTGGTGTCGATCAAGGGCAGGGCCGACCCGGTTCCAGCGCGCCGGCTGCTGGCGATTCAGCCGCGTCATGGCGTGGCCGGCGGCACCGAGTCCCGCTTGGTCGGTCGGCGTTGGGAGATGTGCGCTGTGGAGGCCATTGTCGACCGGGCGGTGAGTGGTCGAGGCGGTGTGGTGAATGTGGTGGGGCCGCCGGGCATTGGCAAGAGCCGGACGGCCCGTGACACCGCCGCTCTGGCAACCGCTCGTGGGGTCGACGTGTTTTGGACATTCTGCGAATCCCATGCCCGCGATATACCTTTTCAGGTGGTGGCACGCCTGCTGCGGGCGAGCTTCGGCATTACTGAGCTTGAGGGCGGAGCCGCCCGGGCCCGAGTCCGCGAACAAGCTACGCGTGCCGATCCGCGAGATCTGCTGTTGCTTGATGATCTGCTCGGCATCGCCGACCCCGACGTGCCGCTACCCCAGATCGACCCGGACGCGCGGCGGCGTCGGTTGACCGCGCTAATCAACGCTGTGTCGCTGGCCCGGACCGAGCCCGTGGTCTACATCGTCGAGGATGCGCACTGGGTCGATGCGGTTAGCGAGTCGATGCTCGCCGACTTTTTTACGGTTATCCCGCAGACCAAGTCGACAGTGCTGATCACCGCTCGCACCGAATATGAGGGAGCATTGACGCGGGTGCTCGGCGCCCAGACGATAGCGCTTGCCCCACTGATCCATTCGGACATCGCAGCACTGATCGGTGAGCTGCTGGGTTCACATCCTTCGGTCGGCGACCTGGCGGCCGCCATCACCGAGCGGGCCGCAGGCAACCCATTTTTCGCCGAGGAGATGGTGCGCGACTTGATCCAGCGCGGGGTGCTGACTGGTCAGCACGGGAAGTATGTCTGCCGGACGGATGTAGCTGAGGTGAGCGTGCCAGCAACGGTGCAAGCGGCCATCGAGGCGCGCATCGACCGGCTCGACACCGCAGCCAAGAAGACGTTGAACGCGGCGTCGGTGATCGGCGCTCGCTTTGAGGCGGAGCTGCTGGCCACGCTGGGTGTCGATGTGGTGGTCGATGAACTGCTCAGCGCGGAGCTCATCGATCAGGTGCGGTTCACCCCGAGCGCCGAGTACGCCTTCCGGCATCCGCTGATCCGCGCGGTGGCTTACGAATCGCAGTTAAGCGCAAGCCGCGAGCAAACGCATCGCAAGGTGGCCGCCGCGATTGAGGCACGCGACCCCAGCGCCGCCGACGAGAACGCAGCCCTGATCGCCACACATCTCGCAGCGGCCGGGCAACTCGCCCAATCCTGCCGCTGGTACCTGCGCGCGGCGCAATGGCTGCGGCCTCGTGATCTCCTCGCTGCACGTGCACAGTGGGAGATCGCGCGACGCATCGCAGACGGATTGCCCGATGATCACGACGAAGCCATGGCGCTGCGAATCGCGCCACGGACGATGCTGATCTCGACGACGGTCTTCGTAGGCAGTGGTGCAGACATCGACCAGCGCTACCGCGAGTTTCGTGACCTGACAACGCAAACGGGTGATCTGACGTCCCTAGCGCTTGGGACAGCCGGACTCATCTTTTCTTTCGCCGTCAACGACAACCGCGTTCCCGAGGCCGCCGCCCTGGCATCGGAGCTCGACGATGTGGTCAGCCGCATTGACTGCGATGCCGAGACCAGAAGCATTATCCTCAATGCGCTGGGTTTTGTCCGGTTCGCAAATTGCGAATTCGATGCCGCGCTCAAGGTTGTCGATGTGATACGCGCACTAGCTCCAGATGCACCTGAAGACGAACTTATTTCGGCGAACACTCTTCTTGCCGTCATCGAGACGTGCGCCGGCAATTACGAGCAGGGCAGACAGCGTCTGCGAGAGCAACTTCAGTTCGCCCACGCGCGCCAATCGATCCGCTACTCGTCGATTCTGATCTACCTCGTTGTGACGACGGCGCTCGGTGTGGATGAGGCTCATGAGACGCTCGACCACGTGCGCGAGGGGTTGCTGCGGGCTGAATCGTTTGGCGCTATGAGCGGAATCATCCTCGCCGAATTTGCCTGCGGCAAAGTGCTACTGCGCGGGGACGATGCGGCGCGCAGCGAGGCGATCGATGTGCTTCGTAAGGCCCACAAGAACATTCGCCAGCACAACAGCCTGACCATCACGCTTCCGGCCGTCACTGCCGACCTGGCGATCGACGCTGCCGGCCAGGGGCGAATTGACGAAGCGATCGATGAACTTCATGCCACGTTCGCGTCACACATGGCTGGCGGCTCGCGCGTCTTCGTCGGTTGCGCCGGTGAGGCACTGGTCGGCCTACTCATCGAACGGGGATCTGCCGACGACCTCGCCCAGGCGCACCGAATCGTCGATCAATGGCAGGAACGTCGGCCCGGCATTCCGGCACTGGATCTGTGGTGGCTGAAATCGAAGGCGCTGGTGGCGAAGACGGAGGGCGACTCGGAGGGATTTGCCGAGCTCGCAGCCCGGTACCTTGAGCTGTGTGAGAAGCTCGACGCCCGTGGACGGCTGGATGAGGCGCGCCAAATGGTCAACCAAATAGCCTGAGTGACAGCGAAAGAAGATGGCGACAATACTTGCTTACACCTCACCTGCGCTTGGTCACCTATTGCCGATGAGCGCACTGTTATCCGAGCTGCACCGTCGCGGCCACACCGTTCATCTGCGCACGCTTTCCACCGGTATCGAGATCGGCCAACGACTCGGATTCACCACCGAGGCGATCGACCCGCGTATCGAGCAGGTCGAGCTCGACGACTGGAAGGCCACCAATCCTGTTGCGTCGCTGAAACTATCGGTCGAAGTTTTCGGCCACCGCGCCACGCACGAAGTCGCCGACCTGGCCGAGACGGTGGCCCATGCACGCCCTGACGCATTACTTGTCGATGTGAACTGCTGGGGTGCTCAGTCCGCAGCCGACGCGGGTTCCATCCCATGGGCGTGTTTCTCCCCGTACACCCCGCCGTTGCGATCGGCGGGAGTGCCACCGTTCGGGCTGGGCCTCAAGCCGATGTCCGGCGCGGTCGGCCGGGTGCGCGATGCAGCCGTGCGGACAGCTGTGGTGGGCCGAGTCGAAGGGGTAATGCTGCCGCCGATCAACAGAATTCGCGCGACGGTCAAAGCACGGCCGGTCGCGTCAATCGACGAGTTCTTGCGCCGGTCATCCCTGTTACTGGTCGCCAGCGGCAAGCCGTTCCAATACCCACAAACGGACTGGGGCGATGCGGTGCAAATGATCGGACCCTGCGTGCTTGAGCCCGGTCCAAACGCGGACCCCGATTGGCTGGCCGCGGTCGACCGGCCGATCGTGCTCGTCACCACATCCTCGGAGAAACAAAACGACCGCGACCTTGTTCAAACCGCGTTGACCGCGTTGGCCGATGAGCCGGTGCACGTGGTCGCGACCATGCCGGCGGGGCAATCAGACGGAATTGAAACGTCGCCCAATGCGACGGTGTGCCAGTTCGTCCCGCACGGTGCGCTCCTTGAGCGTGCCGTGTGCGCGGTGACGCACGGTGGCATGGGCGCGACCCAAAAGGCGCTTGCCCATGGCGTACCGGTGTGTGCCGTGCCCTACGGGCGTGACCAGTTCGAGGTCGCGCGACGTGTCGAGGTAGCCCGATGCGGGACCCGCCTGCCGGCCAAGAAGCTTTCGCCGCCGCGACTACGGGCGCAGGTGCGAAAGGCGATGGCGATGACCGACGGCGCGAAACGGGTAGCGGAGGGTTTCTTGGCCACGGGCGGGGTAGCCCGCGGCGCTGACATCTTCGAGCAGCGGGTGCTCGGCATCAACACAGCCTGAATCGCGGGTCACGAAGTGGCACACTCCGAGCCTCGCCGATGGCTACCCGCCGAATGCACGGGTTTGCATGTTGTTCGGCACATCCACCGTTAACGCTGGACATCCTGCGGCCGGTAGCGGCCGTGCTCGGTGACGACGGCGGTGATCAGCTCAACCGGGGTCACGTCGAAGGCCGGGTTGAAAACGTCCGCGTCCGGCGGGGTGATCGCGGTGCCGGCGAATGTCCGGAGTTCGTCGGGGGCGCGTTCCTCGATGGCGATCTCGGCGCCGGTGGCGAGCGACTTGTCGATCGTGGACGAAGGCGCGACCACGACGAGCGGCACGCTGTGATGATGCGCCGCGATGGCCAGGCCGTAGGTACCGATCTTGTTGGCGACGTCGCCGTTGGCCGCGATCCGGTCGGCGCCGACGAGTACACAGTCGACGAGCCCGCGCGCCATCGCCGTCGGCGCGGCGCCGTCGGGCTGCACCCGGTAGGGCACGCCCGCCTGCGCCAGCTCCCATGCCGTGAGCCGGGAGCCCTGCAGCAGTGGACGTGTCTCATCGACCAGCACCGACTCGACCAGTCCTCGCTCGTGAAGGTGCCAGACGACTCCAAGGGCACTGCCCCAGGCCACGGTGGCGAGGTGACCGGCGTTGCAGTGGCTGAGCAGTCGCAGCGGGCGGCGGTCGCATAGTGCAAGGACGATCTCTGCGGCGTGGGCGGATGCGGCGCGGTTGAGGCGTTCGTCCTCGTCGAGGATTGCGAGTGCTTCGGCGAGCAGGGCTTCGGCGCCCTCATCGACTTTCTCGAGAGCGCGCGCGACTCCCCAACTGAGGTTGACAGCGGTGGGTCGTGCCTTCGCGACTCGTTGGGCCGCAGCCTGGAGGTCGCCTCCCTCGCGGGCCGCCAGCACAACGCCGAGCGCCCCCGCCGCCCCGAGCGCCGGGGCGCCGCGCACGGCCAGGCGGCGGATCGCGTCGATCAGCTCGTCGACGGTGCGCAAGCTGACAACGCGATAGTCGGTGGGCAGCGCGGTCTGGTCAATGATCGTGACCGCGTCGCCATCCCAATCGATGGTCCGGCGCACGAGCCGACCCTAACCCTCGGTTAGCGCACGCAGTGGTCATACCCATCCGCGGCACTCGCTCGGTCGACTGAACACAGGCCGCTCGTGACCAACAGCTTCTTCATTGCGCGGGATGTCCCCCGGCGCCTACAGCTTGCCGGCGACGAAACCGGCGGCCTGATCCACCAGTCCCGAGTCGATGTATGAGGGCTGCAGATGCGACGGCCAATTCCTGCCGCCCCCGCAGATGGGATCGCCGGCTGCGCACTGATCGATCGTCTTACCGGCGAAGGCGGGGGCGAGCCGCCGGGTGCCATTACCGAACAACGCGACCGCCGCGATGTGCTGATCCATACCCGGCGGCAGTGGGTTGGTGAACCCGAATGCCGCACGACCCCCCGTCACGAGATCAGCCACCTCGGCACCCAGCGAATAGCCGCCGAGAACAATCCGGGTGTTGGGGCAACTTCCCGCCATCGATTGGACATGGGCACTCATGTCGTTCGCACCACTGACGGTGGTTATGTTGGCAGGGTAGTTAACCCCATAGACGCCAACCGACATACGCGTCTTGGCGCGCAGTGAATTGACGAATGCGTCCCCGACTGCGCCCACTCCCGGCGGCTCCTCGCGACCGCGAGCGAAAACCACTTCGACATCGGGGCATGCCGCCGATGCGGCCGGAATTAACACCGCTACCGGAGAGGGCGTCGCCGCCGGGCCAACCACCAATGCGCCGGCGAGCAGGGCGGCGCCCGCGAGGCTCAAGGAACGGTGCTCGCCTGGTGTTATCGCGAGAGGCCTCATGACGCGATATTACGGATTTACTGACAATGCGTTGACTAATCCGGATTTACGGTGGTATAGGGTCGGTCCGTTTCGGAACCCGGTACCGCGGGTAATGCATTTGCACAACCGGGGCGGCGTGGGCGCGCCCCCGTTTGCCACACCGAGGGGGCGCCGTACCAATGAATAACGATTCCGCCACGTCAGTGCAAGTCGCGAACATTCCGCACGACGAGCTCCGGCGCGGTGATCATCCGATTACACCCGACGATGATCCGTTCTACCGAGCGCCAAACGGCTACGAGCACGCCGAACCGGGCACGGTGCTGCGCTCCCGTGATGTGGAGATCGGATTTCTCGGTCTGATCAACCAGCGAGTCAAAGCCACTCAGTTGCTGTACCGCACCACGAATCTGCACGAAGAACCGGAGGTCGCCGTGACGACCGTGTTCGTCCCGGCCCAGCGCGAGTCAGGCGTCGATTACCCGGTCCTGTCCTATCAATGCGCCATCGACGCGGTGGCGTCGCGCTGTTTTCCCTCGTATGCCATGCGTCGCGGCGCGCGACCGATCGGTGCGTTCGTCCAAGCCGAGTACTTGTTGGTGACAGCCGCGCTGGCCGAAGGCTGGGCGGTTTGCGTACCCGACCACGAAGGTTGTCATGGCATGTGGGGTGCTCCGGTCGAGCCCGGCTACCGGATTTTGGATGGGCTGCGGGCCGCGATGCGGTGCGAACGCTTGGATTTGTCACCGTCTGCCCCGGTGGGTGTGTGGGGGTATTCGGGGGGAGGACTGGCGTCGGCGTGGGCGGCCGAACTATGTGAGCGGTATGCACCGGAACTCAATTTTGTTGGCGCCGTTCTCGGTTCGCCCGTCGGCGATCCGGGCAGTGTGGCGCACCGCCTCAATCGCAGCTTCTTTGCCGGTCTTGCCGGGCTGATGATCTCCGCATTGACGCAAGTCTTCCCGGGCGCGCAACGGGTCGTCGATGAGCACGCGACTGACGAAGGCAAGGCGTTGCTCGACAAGTTGCAGACGATGACGACGGCCCAGGCAGTTTGGCAGCTCCGCAACGTCGACATCGGGTCCTACGTCGACATGACGGCCGAGGAATTGTGGGATCTACCCGAGGTGCGTCACATTTTCGACGAGACCAAGCTCGGCAAGTCCAGGCCCAAGCCTCCCGTGCTGGTCATCCAGGCGGTGCACGACGAAATCATCAGCGTCGACGACATCGATGCACTGGTGGCCGAGTACGAGCGCATGGGCGCAGCGGTCACCTATCACCGCGATCGGTTCTGTGGTCATCTGCTGTTGCATCCACTGTCGGCGCCCATGACGCTGAGATGGCTGCGCGATCGTTTTACCGACCGGCCGGTCGGCGAACACAAAACTCGCACAGTGTGGCCGACGTTGTTCAACCCCTCGACATACCTGGGAATGGCCAAGCTGGGCCTCATCACGGCGAAGGTCGTCCTCGGACGCTCAGTCGAACGCCAACCGCTGTCGACGACGGATGCCCGTTAATCCTTAGGCAACAAGCCGCTTACCCCGGCACCGAGGACGCCTCAGGAACGGATAAACCGTTGGCGCGCCCAGGAATGAAGCGCCCTCGGCGACCGCTTCATGAAAGGGTACGCCGATCCCACCGCGCGACCATCCGCAATAGCCAGGGGTTGCGGCCTTTTCGTTCACGAAAAGCAGCCTCACACGCGGGACGCCAAATCCGTCGGCGAAATCCGCAAAGGGGTCGTCGACTCCGCGTAGCGCTCATTCTCGAGATATCTTCGTCCGCAATACATTTGACAGCTGATGACTCTGGAACATGGACACGCGTTACACGTGCGAGTGGGCCTCTCGACGACCCAAAGCATGTGACGACTACGCGCGTTGTCGACGCAGTTGCCGGTCCCGGGAATCTTCGAGCAGTGAAGTCGATGACGCGGGATTGATCGCCAGCAAAGTGACAGTAGGCGCAAACCGCCACCGTTTGGGCCGCTTTCGTTTCCGTTGTCGCAATATTCGGCCCAGCGACGTTTGGAGGAGTAGGCTCTGCCTACGGCCACATGGCGAAGACTGCACGTAGTGGGACCGTGAACGAGACGTTTGTGTTCTACCGTCGTATAGCAGCAGCGGCGTCTTATCCGCCAGCAGCGGCGTTTCGTTAGCCACCGCTCCGTCAGCGAGAGGTCTGAGGCGATGCCTCGCGGGCTTTCATCGCAGGAAGTAGAACGAGCCGGATGACTTTGATTGACGACAATTGGTTTCGCGACCGGCAGCGATTCGTTGCCGACGCAGATAAGGCCACGCGACAAGGGGTGTGCCCCACACGCGATCACGGGTTCCCGTTGGGTCCTCTGGGTCGTCAGTTCGCGGCGCTGACCGCTGCGTTGCTCGATGCGCCCACCGTTCAGGATGTGCTCGAACAGGTTGTTGATGCCACGGTCAGGTTCGCTCCTCAGGCCGACGTCGTGAGCGTGACACTCCGCAGTCCCGACGGGAGGTTTCACACGCCTATCGCTACGCATTCGGTGGCTCAGTTACTCGACGAGTGTCAGTACGAGCTCTGCGAAGGTCCATGTGTAACGGCAGCTCTTAACCCCGGTCCGGGCTTCGCGGCGTGGCCTGTGGACGGTCACGCCGATTCGCCTTGGCCCGGTTTCACACAAGCTGCACGCAAACTGGGTGTAGAAGCTGTTCTTTCGCTCTCACTGCTTCCGACGCCCGTTCCGCCACGGCTATCCGGAGCGTTGAACCTGTACTCAAATTCTGCCGACGGGCTCGAAGCCGTCGACAAAGACGCGATCTTGCTGCTAGCGACCCACGCTTCCCTGGGCCTGGCCACCACGGAAGCGGTGACCTCCGCAACCCTGCGTGAGGCACAACTGCATCAGGCGATAGATAGCCGCGACGTTATCGGCCAGGCGAAGGGCATCCTCATGGGAAGGCGAAATATCTCGGCTCATGAAGCGTTCGACATCCTGCGAGCTTCTTCGCAAAAGCTCAATGTGAAGCTCACCGAGATTGCGAAGGTTGTGGCGGCGCAGCCAGACATCTTTGATTGAGGCACACGGGATTCGCGGTCCACCTGGGTTCCGGCCAAATGCAACCGCACCCCGGACGAGGCGTCGGCGAGTTCGCGGCGTTGGTCAAGCCGCGCATCCGCCACGGCCGGATGACCGAGCGTCAGCGCGGGGCTCTGCTCGAGGAACATCCCGAGGCCGTGTCGTGGTCGCGCCCTTCGACAAGCGCAATGCCCGCTCCGTGATCGTTTCGCGGCCCACCGCCGCCCTACCCGCATGTTCGAGCATGCGTCGGTGGGCGACGTGCGCGAGCTGTGCGCCGGCTCCCGTGCGGTCGGGGCGACGACCGTCCCTGCGTTTGGGAGGACACCAGCGGGACAAATCGTAGCTTCGCTTGTCCTTTCGATGATCGTGCCGGAACTGTACGGACGACGAGCGGATATTCGCTACGCTTGACCCGGTTCGTAAATCCCCGGGAAGTCGAGGCCAGATAATGGCTGAAAGACCCAAGGCTCACGCCCCGGCGTCGGGACGGAGCGAGGTTGTGGCGGAGTTAGCCGCTGCCGGGTTCGACAACGCGCGCCAGATCGACCGAGGCGCCGCCGGAGTGGTGTATTGCTGTCGCGAGACGGCACTGGGACGAAACGTTGCGGTCAAGGTGCTACCGCCATTCAGCGACGACGTCGGCCGGGAACGTTTTCTCCGCGAGGGCTACGCGATGGGCGCGGTCTCCGGGCATCCGAACATCGTCAATATCCTGCGGGTCGGCGTCACCCCCGGCGGCCGCCCCTACATCGTGATGTCGTACTGCCCCGCGGGTTCGCTGGGTCTACGGGTGCAGCGAGAGGGGCCCATCGCCTGGCCGGAAGCCGTGCGGATCGGCGTGAAATTGTGCGGAGCTCTGGAAACCGCGCACTTAAGCGGCACCTTGCACCGTGATATCAAGCCGGCGAACGTTCTCGTCAATGACTACGGCGAACCGCAATTGACCGATTTCGGAACCGCACACGTCCCCGGCGGCTACGAGACGGCGGCTGGATTCTTCTCCGGCACAATCGATTACCTGGCACCCGAGGTGATGGCAGGCGAGCCCGCGACGGTCGCAAGCGACGTTTACTCGCTCGGCGCCACGATCTATGCGCTCATCGCCGGCAACGCGGCATACGAGCGTCGCGGCAATGAAGACCTGCTAGCCCACTACACGCGGATCAATAGCACGCCAATCCCGGACTTGCGGCAGAACGGAATCCCGGACACGGTGTGCTCCGCGATCGAAATGGCGATGGCGCTGGACTTGGACGAACGCCCGGCGTCAGCGGCGGATTTTGGTCGCGGGCTGCAGGAGAGTCAGCGCCGTAACGGCCTCAAGCCCGATGCGATGGCCATCACTGCCGCCAGTGCGGGTTCGGGCCGCGCGATAGGCGCCGCAGCGGGTCTGCCGAAAACGCGGGCCCTGTCGCCGACCGGACCCGGCGGTAAAGCGGGCGCGCCGACCCAAAGACCGCCAAGGATCGCCAAACCCGGCCCACGCAGTGCCGACTCCGAAAGCGCCACCTCGCTGATCAATCCGCTCGGCGATCGCAAAAGTACAGCGCCGCCGGCACGGCCCACCGGTGCACCACACTCCGGTCGGCGCGCTCCATTCGTCGACACCCGCGGACCAACTCCGGCCACACCAAACACATCTGAGCCGACCCAAGCGATTGCCGAGCCCACCGGTATGACCGAGGCGATCGCCCCGTACACGTCTCCGGACCCACCCGCGGTCGCGCGTCGCGGGCTGGCCGCCGGGGCAGTGGCGTGGATGGGCTCGTCGGGCAAGAGGCGCAATCGCGCGACGGCGCCGCTGATCGCCGTGGGAATCGTGGTGGCGGTGCTGGTGCTGGGTATCGGTGTCTACGTGCTGCTTACGCACGGCAACAAGCATCATGGCGCGGTTGCGAATCAACCGGGTGGCCAACCGGTGAAATGGCAGCCGATCACCAATGCCCGCATCGCGCGCCAAGCGGCGGCGACCACGCAAGCCGACGGCACCATCTGGATCTTCGGCGGGATGGGCAGCAACCACGCGCTCGTGGCGAACCACGAAGGCTACGACCCGGTCATCGACAGCTGGAAAAGCGGCGACGATCTACCGGTTCCGGTTCAACACGCGATGGCGGTGACGTGGCAGGGCAACCCGATCGTGCTCGGGGGCTGGCGGGCCGCGGGTCCGCAAAAGGTTGCCAGCGACCAGGTTTGGCGGGTAGTCAACAGCCATTGGGTGGAACTCCCCCATATGTTGCAGCCCAGGGCGGCAGCGGCGGCCGCAGTGGTGGACGGACGCATCATCGTCGCTGGCGGCGTCGACTCGAATGGCGCGCTGCTGAACACAGTCGAGATATTCGACGGCAATTCCTGGACCCTGGGCACTCCGATCCCGACTCCCCGGCAGATGCTCGCCGCAGCTTCGGACGGGAAGCTGGTGTACGCGGTGGGCGGCACCAACGGGACCACCGACCTGGCGACGGTCGAGGCCTATGATCCTGGCGCGAAAAGCTGGACGCGATTGCCCGATCTTCCCCAACCGCGTGGAGACCTCGGTGTCGCAATAGCCGACCGGCGCCTGGTCGCGGTCGGGGGCCAGTCGGCGGGCCAAGTCCTCAAGAGCGTGTCGGTGCTCGATCTGACGACGAATACGTGGGGCGGCTTGCCGGACATGGCGACAGCGCGGCACGGCATGGCGGTCGCAGCGGTGGGGCAAGCCGTGTACTCGATCGGCGGGTCGAGTGACGTCGGTGACGGCCAGGCGACCTCCTCGGCGGAGACGCTGCAACTACCGCCGCGCCGAATGCAACCGGCCGCGCAATGGCGTTCCCTGCCCGACGCGCCGACGGCGAGATTGATGACGGCGTGGACCGTGCTCGACGACAAGATCTGGATCGTGGGTGGCTTGCGCGACGGAGTCGCGCTGCAGACGGTCGAGAGCTATGACCCGCGCACCGGCATCTGGCAACCGCAACCTCCATTGCCCATCCCACTGCATCACGCCGCGGCGGCAACCTATCGCGGCCAGGTGGTGGTGCTCGGCGGCACCAGCAACGACCTAGCCCAGGCGTCCGCCAAGGTGTTCGCGCTGCGCGACGGCAAGTGGGCCGAGTTGCCCAACCTCACCCACGCCCGCGCGGCGCTGGCAGCCGCAGTGGCGGGTGACAAACTCGTAGTCGTCGGCGGGCAGAACGCCAAGCAGCTCGTCCCGCAAACCGAGGTCTTCGACGGCAACTCGTGGCACGACGCGGCCAACATGCCGACCCCGCGCGAACACCTGGCTGCAGTGTCCGACGGCACTTACATCTACGCGGTCGGTGGGAGATTCCTGTCGGCCGACAAGAACTCCGCGGCGTTCGAACGATACGACCCGCAGGCCGGGACTTGGACCAAACTGGTCGACATGCCGACACCTCGTGGCAGCTACGGCGCCACATTCATCGAAGGCCGGATCCTGGCGGTCGGCGGTGAGGAACCGACGCAGGTGGTGGGAGTGGCCGAGATGTACGACATCGCTGACGGAACGTGGAGCACGTTGCGTCCGATGCCCACCCCGCGCCACGCCGAGGTGGTCGCGACGGTGGGCAACACCGTCTACTGCATCGGTGGCGCGAACCGGCCTACCCACGAAGGCCCTGTCGCCACGGTCGAGGCGCTCGACTTCATCTAGCCGTGCGGCCTCCGTAGGTCAATGCCGCTTGAGCCGGCTGCGCCAACCGACGATCCCCGCGTACACGACCGTCAACACCCCAAGCATGCCCACGTCGAACAGCCAGGCTTGCGCCGTGTGTTTGAAGTGGCTGTCTTTCGGGGCGAGCGGTCCGGGCTCGATCGTCCACAAGTCAACCGTCGAGGCCTGCGCCGCGAATCCCCAGCGCGAGGGCACGGCCCACGACAACTGGTCTAGACCCAGCCGGTCGGTAACCGGGATCATCCCGCCGCACAGCACCAACTGCAACATGAGGGAAACGACCAACAGCGGCATGATCTGCTCGTTGGAGCGGGCGAGGGAAGACAGCACCAAGCCGATCATCGCCGCGGTGACGCACATCGCGGCGGTGGCGACGTACAGCTCGAGGGTTGCGCTGCCGAGGAGCAGGGCCGGCCGCGTCGGTGCCCCTTTGCCCAAAATCGTGATGGTCGTCGCGATCGCCGACTGAACCACGGCGAACACAGAGAACACGGCAATCTTCGCGAGCAGATAGGCCTTGGTGGACAGGCCGACCGCTTGTTCCCGACGGAAGATGGGGCGCTCGCCGATGAGGTCGCGGATCGTCAGCGCGGTACCCATGAAGACGGCGGCCATGGTGAGCAACATCAGCACCGAGCCGGGCTCATCGGAGCCGTCACCGTTTGGGTCGGCGACGCGGAATCCCGTCGATCCCGGAACGGTGAGCGCCAGCGCGCCCATCACAAACGGCAACAGCGCCAGAAATATGAAATAGGCACGGTCGGCGAAGATCAACCGAATCTGGCGCCGCGCGATCGTGGCGAACTGACGACGCGTGCTGGAGCGCGCCGGGGCACCCAGATCTGCCGGCTTCTCCGCCTCGGCTCCGGCCGGGGGTGGTTTGAGTTGGGCCAGGAAGCGACGGTTGGCTGCGTCGGGGTCCGCGCCCACCATGCCAAAGATCTTGGCCCAGTTGGTGGTTCCCATGGTCGCTTCGATTTCGTCGGGCGGGCCGCAATACGCCGTCTTGCCGCCGGGCGCCATCAGCAACACCTGGTCGCAGAGGTCGAGGTAGCTCAGCGAGTGCGTCACCACCAGCACTACGCGGCCGGCGTCGGCCAGCTGCCGCAGCATGGTCATGACCTGTAGGTCCAGCGCCGGATCCAGGCCAGAAGTCGGCTCGTCGAGGATCAGCAGCGACGGTCCGGTGAGCAGTTCGAGCGCCACCGAAGCTCGCTTGCGCTGCCCACCGGATAGCTTGTCGACCCGGGTGTCGGCGTGCTTGGTCAACCCGAGTTCCTCGATAACCTGCGCGACGACCTGCGCGCGGTCCTGTTTGCTGGTGTCGGGCGGCAGCCGTAACTCGGCGGCATAATTCAGCGCCTGGGTCACCGTCAGCTGGCGGTGCACGACGTCGTCTTGCGGCACCATCCCGATCCTGCTGCGCAGCGACGCGAAACTGGCGTGAATGTCGTGGCCCTCGAAGGTGATTGAGCCGGAAGTGGGACAGGTGGCGCCGGCGATCAGGCGCGACAATGTGCTCTTTCCGGCGCCGGACCCACCGATGAGCGCGGTCAACGTGCCGGGTCTGGCCGTCAGTGACACCTTCTGGATCAGCCGTTTGTTGTCGACTTCGAAGTCGACCTCGCGCACCTCCAACCCGCCGGTGCGGGTGGCGGCTTGGGCGCGGCGCAGCAACATCTCACCGTTGAACACCAGGTCGACGTTGCCGATCGTGACCACGTCGCCCTCGGTCAGCGGCGCCGACAAGATTCGGGTGCCGTTGACGAAAGTGCCGTTGATGCTGTGCGCGTCGTGGATCTCCATGCCGGTCGGGCTCGAGACCAGATAGGCGTGGTGGCGCGAGGCCAAGACATCCGAGATGACGACGTCGCTGTCTTCGGCACGACCGATCACTATTGCGCCCGTTGGGGGTGCAGCGAGCGTCGATCGAGACCGCTGCACAGCACGCCGCAGGTTGGTGCTGTCGAACTGCGCGGCTTCGAGTGCTTCGGCTCCGATCTCGGTCAGCGGCT
This sequence comes from Mycobacterium sp. E2479, assembly GCF_001667925.1. Classification (GTDB taxonomy): domain Bacteria; phylum Actinomycetota; class Actinomycetes; order Mycobacteriales; family Mycobacteriaceae; genus Mycobacterium. Next base: position 18,195 of record NZ_LZJR01000140.1, read on the forward strand.
GGCCTTTTGCCGCCGGCTGAGCGGGTCGTTCGGGTGCCGGTGCCGGTTGGGGTCCGCGCGGCGGCAACGGTTGGCTCGGATAGCCGACGGCGCGCCGCGGGCCGCTGGCCTGTTGCGAGGCCGGTGGCGGCGGGCCGGACCGGGCGTAACGGAGCGGGGCGGGTTGGGGTCGTGCTATTCGGGGCGACGCGCCTCCGGGCTGCTGTGGGTGCTCCGGACGAGGCGGCCTCGGGGCGCCGGGGCGTGCGAGGGCCTGCATCCCCTCGACCGTTGGCGGCAGCTGGCCCACCGTCCTGTCGTGGCTTTCGAGCACGAAGCTCAATCGTGGCCCGTCGGGACTTCCGACGTTGAGGCTCTGGCCGTCACGGATGTCGACGACCGAAACCCGGTTGCCATTGACGAACATCCCCGTCGGGGACCCGTTGTCGATCGCCATCCATTTGCCGTGATCGAAACGCAACAGCAGATGTGCGCGGGCGATCTGCGGATGGGCCACGCGCATGTCGGCACGCAGGTCGCTTCCCACGACGACATCGTTACCGGCGGCAAAACTGCGCCGTGACCAGTCCGATTGAACCGTCAGCACGGGCGGTACAGGCCTACTCATCCACTCAGTATTCGACCCGGCATCGGCCCGCGCCAGGGTTTCGCCATATTGGTCCGCTGTCCACGACGGTATTTGCTATCGCGTTCGTCGCCGTCGTGCACGAGGCTCCGAAATCGCGGGCGTCGCCAGACACGTAAGGGTCACGACACGATCCCGATTCACTGCCGTCCGCCGGACTGAACACCCTTGGTCAAAACGTGACCATTGCGTGGCCAAACATCAACGCGCCCTTTTACTTTCGCAGATCAACGCACATTTATCATCCCTATGACAACTAGGCCATTCAAAAGGAACTGGAGCCATGCGGACGGGTGTTCGGTGTGTCCTTGCGGTGATCGGAGCCGCTGCGAGCGTTGTCGTGACCCCGGCCGACGTAAGCCTCGCGGCGTCGAACCAGGCGCACGCGCTCGCGATCGCGTCGGTGCTGCCGGCGCGCGACGAGGTGGTCGGCGTGGCACACCCCGTGACGGTGAGATTCACCGCCCCCGTGACCAATCGGCAGGTCGCCGAGCATTACATTGACGTCAAATCAACGCCCGCGATGACCGGCAAGTTCGACTGGCTCGGCAACGATGTCGTCCAGTGGGTTCCGGACAGATACTGGCCGGCACACAGCACGATTGCGCTGACCGTGGGCGGCGTGTCCACCGAGATCAAAACGGGCCCAGCCGTGGTCGGCGTCGCCAACATCTCCGACCACACCTTCACCGTGAGCATCGACGGGATCGAGGCGGGACCGCCGACCTCACTGCCGGCGCCGCACCACCGCCCGCACTTCGGCGAGCAAGGCGTGATGCCCGCCTCGATGGGCAGGCCGGAATATCCCACCCCTGTCGGCACGTACACCGTCTTGTCCAAAGAGCCTGCGGTGACCATGGATTCGAGCAGCGTCGGCATTCCCGTCGATGATCCCAACGGTTACCTACTCACGGTGAATTACGCCGTTCGCATTACCAACCGCGGCCTGTTCGTGCATTCAGCTCCGTGGGCCGTTTCCTCGCTGGGCCTCGAGAACATCAGCCACGGCTGCATCAGCCTGAGTCCGGATGACGCCGAGTGGTACTACGACCACGTCAACGTCGGCGACCCGGTGATCGTCCAGGACTCTTCTTACAATTAGGAAGCTCTGCCCCAGGCCCAAGCCAGGTGCGGTGCTTAATCATGCTGACCTGCACGACGTTTCAGTCGTGCAGGCCCGCTGACACCCCGGACGGTGGGCGTATGTTGATTACGCAACCGAACGGGCCCGCTGGTAGGAAACCAGCGGGCCCGGCGCGTTCAATCCGAAAGCGAATTGGCCTCAGCTCGCGCCCGAGGGACCGGCAGGAACCGGCTGACCAGGCACCGGTCCGCCGGCGGGTGCCGCACCGGTCGGCGCGTCCTTCACACCGGACATGTCAATGATCGGGGCGGCCGCATCCAGGGGAGCACCGGCGGCCGCCGGCCCACCGAGCGCAATCAGCGGCGCACCGGCCGGCACCACCGGCACCGGCGGCACTACCGGGATCGGTGGCGCAAGGGGTAGCGGCGGCACGATCGGCACCGGAGCACCGATCGGCACCGGGCCTGGCACTGCCATCGGCACGCCGGACATGTCAATCATGGGCGCCGCACACATGCCCCCGGCAGCCGGCGCACCCGCAGCCACCGGTCCAGCCGCTGCGACCGGACCACCGGCGGCCGGCGCCGCCTCGCCCGCCTGCCCCTCGATGCACGCGTTGCCACCCGTGATCAGCGGGGCGGCCGCCGAGTCGGGGCTCAACGCGATAGCAGCTCCGCACAACCCAACGCCGGCAACTACTTTGATGTTGAACCGATCGACGATCGCCATCAGCGTCAACTCTCCTTCAATCACGCCCAGCAATTTCCGCAGTGGTGCAGCAGGCCCGCCTAGCCGTACCGAGGTCACTTTCGCGACCGCGCCAATTGTCGGCAGCAGACGCGCGACACGCACCACGCCGCACCGCGCCGTTTCCAAATGGTGACGTCACAACGGTGTCACGAATCGAAACACACTCCGCAGACACCGATCGACCTGTGCGAATGCGCTTGCGCCCTAGGCTTACTGAATGATTTTCGCCCAAATATCGGCACAACCGATCACAGGGTGGGGACCATACCGCCGTCGACTGTGACTCCGGCGCCCATCATGTTGGCACACCGATCGCTGGCCAGCATGACGACCAGATCGGCGACCTCGTCGGGCCTGGTGAATCGGCCGCTGACCGTTCCCGACGCGAATTCCTCGGTCACCTGCTCGGGAGACTTATCGGCGCCACCCAATTTGGCCGCAACCCCGTCGCTGCCCAGCCAGAAGTCGGTGGCGACCGGCCCGGGGTCAACGGTGTTGACGCGGATGTTGTGCGGCCCGAACTCTTTGGACAGCCCCTTTGCGAGGTTGTTGAAAGCCGCTTTCGCCGCGCTGTAATCCACGACCATCGGCAGCGGCAGCCGCGCGTTGACCGATCCGACGTTGACGATCACTCCCTTGCCGTGGGACATCATCGCGGGAATCGCGGCGCGGATCGCCCGCACGGCGGCCATGAAATTCAGGTCGAGGGTCTGCTGCCACATCTCGTCGGTGATCGCGAGAAATCCGTCCAGTCGCGGCGCCGCGAAGCCGACGTTATTGACCAGGATGTCCACCCGCTCCCCCGCCGCAGCGACCAACTGCGCGGGGCCGCCAGGCTCGGCGAGGTCGACGGCGACGGCCTCGACGGCTCCCGCATCGACCAGTTCGGCCAGGTCGGCGCTGACGCTGCGCGATCCGGCGATCACCCGGACACCCTCCTGCACGAAACGCCGGGTCACCGCCAACCCGATGCCTTTGCTGGCCCCCGTCACCACCGCCACCCTGCCGCCAAGACCCAGCTCCACGGCGCCCTCCTCTCAGCTCGGCAAATCGAGCCAAACATTACTGGCGGCGGCGAAACGCCACGAAACGCGAGGATCAAGGTTGCCAGGGGGCTCCGGAGCCCACGGAGCTCATTCTCGCGCAGGGCCCTCACAGGAAATTGTTGATGAACAGTTATCGCGCTGGAGGTTACATAAAAGTTAACATCGAGATTAGAACGGTTGACGCAAAGAGGAGAAGAGGCTATGTGCTCGCATCGTCTCACCACCGGGCTCATCGGTTCAGCCCTACTCGGCGGCCCGCTTCTGGCCAGCATCGTCTTGGCCGGCCCAGCGCAGGCCGACGAGACCGCTTTCATCAACGACATGCACAGAGACGGGATCCACGCCGTCGCAGGCGGTGACGCCGCGCTGCTGCAGGCAGGCCTGAACGTATGCCAGCAGCTGTCGTGGGGCGCTCCCGAATCCCAGCTCGTTGGCTTGGCGCTGCAACGTTCCAGCGAACGGCAAGGGGCCGGCGGGCTCAGTCCGCAGCAGGCCAACGACATCGTCGGCTACGCGGAGCGCGATCTTTGCCCCAACGTCTAACGCCGATCTGACGCTCCCGCAGTCCGGCGGGCCGCGAGAGCGGTCCATTGTTCGCACGCCGGTCCACCGGCGGCGCCGCCCGTTGTTGGCCGGCCGTTCACTATCCCGAATTGCTTGCGCAGCGGATCTTCGCACTCTTGTGTAAAAGTGCATCATCCGCATCGGGCGCAGACAAGGAGAAGGTTGATGGCGGCACGCAGGCATTTCGGCCGGCTCGTGGGCGCGGCCCTGGCGACCGGCCCGCTCGCACTCGCCGGGGTCCTTTGCGCCGGCCCGGCACGGGCCGATCAGGACGCCTTCATCAACGACCTGCACAACGCCGGTATCCACGCCGTGAACGGCGGCGACGCGGAGCTGTTGCAGATGGGTGCGGACCTCTGCCAACAACTTTCGTGGGGCGCTTCTCCGCAACAGCTGGAGGGTTTGGCGCTGCAACGCTCGGACGCCGACCAGGGCACCGGCGGCATCAACGGCCGACAGGCCGCGGACGTGGTGATCTTCGCCCTGCGCGATCTGTGCCCTAACGCCTGAGGCGGATCAGCCCCCGCGCTCGGCGGTCCGCGCTATGGTGACATTCGAGTGAAGCTGAACGCACGGAACCTGGCCGGCCTCAAGATCCCGGTCCCGACATATGACCGCAGCCAAATCGGCGTCGGCATAGCGCATTTCGGTGTCGGTGGGTTCCATCGTTCCCACCAGGCCATGTACATCGATCGGCTGCTCAGCGACGGACTCGCCCGGGACTTCGGGATCTGCGGGATCGGTGTGCTGCCGCGCGACCGGCTGATGCGTGAGGCGTTGCGCGGCCAGGACCAGCTCTACACGCTGATCCTCGAACACCCCGATGGCACCCGGCAACCGCGGGTCATCGGCTCCATCATCGACTACCGTTATGCGCCCGACGATCCGGACTCCGTGATCGATCTGCTCGCCGATCCTGCCACCCGGATCATCTCGCTCACCATCACCGAGGGCGGCTATCAGCCACCGCTGAGCGCGGTATTCGGGTTGGTGGCCGAGGCGTGCAACCGGCGTCGCAAGCGAGACCTGCCCTCCCCCACGATCGTCTCCTGCGACAACATCGCGGGCAACGGAGACATGGCGCGACGCGTCTTCACTTCGTACGCCGAAGGGATCAATCCCGAACTCGCGCAATGGATGCGCACGAATACCACCTTTCCGAACTCGATGGTGGATCGGATCACGCCGGTGACCACGCCCGATGTGCTCGAGCGACTGGACTCCGAATTCGGTGTCGGCGACGCCTGGCCCGTGATCGCCGAGCCCTTCGCCATGTGGGTGGTCGAAGACAACTTCGCCGCCGGGCGGCCACCGCTGGATCGAGCAGGCGTGCAACTCGTCGACGACGTAGCACCCTACGAGGCGATGAAGTTGCGGTTGCTCAACGCCTCGCACCAGGGCCTGTGCTACTTCGCCTACCTCGCCGGATACCGGCTGGTGCACGAGGCCGCACAGGATCCGCTGATCGCCGAGTTCCTTGCGCGCTATATGAATTCGGAGGCGATGCCGACGCTGCAGCGCATCCCGGGGCTGGACGAGTTCCGGGACGGCCTCTTGCCGCGCTTCGCCAACGCCTACATCCGCGACACCGTGGCCAGGTTGTGCGCCGAGTCCTCGGATCGCATCCCGAAGTGGTTGTTGCCCGTGGTACGCGACAACCTGCGCTCCGGCGGTGCGGTGCGGCTTTCCGCGGCGATCGTCGCGAGCTGGGCACGCTACGCCGAGGGAGTCGACGAGCAGGGCCAGCCGATCGAGGTGGTGGACCGGCTCGCCGACTCTCTCGTTCCGATCGCCCGCACGCAGCGCGACGACCCGGTCGCATTCCTGGCCAACCGTTCGATATTCGGCGATCTCGTCGACCACGAGCGCTTCCGCGAGTCCTACCTGTGGGCGTTGGACTCGCTGCACCGCAACGGCGCACGCGCAACGCTGCGGGCACTGATCGGTGCCGGCCAATCATGACCCTGGTCGCCGGCATCGACTCATCGACACAATCCTGCAAAGTACTGGTCTGTGATGGCGCCACCGGCCGGGTGGTGCGCGAGGGACACGCCAGTCACCCCGAGGGTACCGAAATCGACCCGACGGCATGGGAAATCGCCGCCCACGAGGCCATCGCCGACGCGGGTGGCCTCGATGGCGTCGAGGCGGTCGCCGTCGGTGCCCAGCAGCACGGCATGGTGTGTCTGGACGGGACGGGACGGGTGGTGCGCCCCGCGTTGCTGTGGAACGACGTGCGATCGGCCGACGCCGCACGCGCACTCGTCGGCGAGTTCGGTGGCGCGCGGGCGTGGGCCCAGGCCGTCGGGGTCGTGCCACTGGCCGCCATCACGGTGGCGAAACTGCGCTGGCTGGCCGACCACGAGCCACAGCACGCCGACCGCACCGCTGCGGTCTGCCTACCGCACGATTGGCTGACCTGGCGGCTGCGCGGCGAGTCCGATATCGCGGCGCTGACCACCGATCGCAGCGACGCCAGCGGCACCGGTTACTACGACGCCGCAACGGGCGCTTACCGCTTCGATCTGCTAGAGCTGGCACTGCGCGACCGCCGCCCCCGGCTGCCGACAGTGCTGAGCCCTTCGGGTCGAACCGACAGCGGCACAAGCACATTCGGCGCCGGACTCGGCGACAATGCCGCCGCGGCGCTGGGCCTGGGTGCCGAAGAGGGCGATGTGATCGTCTCCATCGGGACCTCAGGAGTGGTGGCCGCGGCCACCGCGGACCCGGTCCGCGACGACGCGGGATTCGTCGCCGGATTCGCCGACGGCACCGGGCGCTATCTCCCGCTGGTGTGCACCCTCAACGGCGCGCGAGTGCTGGAGGCCGCCGCCGCGATGCTGCGAGTCGGCCGCGACGAGCTCTCCCGGCTCGCGCTGTCGGCGCCTCCCGGCAGCGCGGGCCTGGTGCTGGTTCCCTACCTGGAAGGCGAGCGAACTCCCGACCGGCCCAACGCAACTGGAGCATTGCACGGTCTGCGGGTCTCCAACGCGACTCCGGCCAATCTGGCCCGGGCCGCGGTGGAGGGACTGCTGTGCTCACTCGCTGACGGTATCGCGCACCTGGCCGCGCACGGTGTCGTAGCGCGCCGCATCCTGCTGGTCGGGGGTGGGGCGCAATCACGGGCGCTGCGCGAGATCGCGCCCGCGGTGTTCGGCATGCCGGTGCTCGCACCCACGCCGGCGCAATACGTCGCGTTGGGCGCGGCGCGGCAGGCGGCCTGGGCGTTGAACGGATCGCCCCATCCCCCCGCGTGGGATCCGCCGCCCACCAACGAATACACCGCCGACCCCGCGCCCGAGGTTCCCGCGCACTATGCACGGGTGCGCGACCTGACCGAGGGAGTCACTGGCCGTCGGGAAGCGGACGAAACACCGGAAGGATCCGATACTTCGCGCTGAAGCTTGCCTTGTCGTATTCGTCGCCTACCTCGCCGTCGCAGGCGATGACCGTGGGACCGTCGACGGCGCTGAAGCTGAATTCCGGCACCTGCAATTCGTGATAAAGCGGGCTGCGCTCCAGGCGCCCCAAGACGAGCGCGGTCAGAATTCTGGCCCTCGCCCAGCGGGGGCCGGTCTCGAGGATGCGGACATCGATCAAGCCGTCGTCCATGCGGGTTCGCCGGGCCGGCGCGAAACCGGTCGGCAGGTACAGCGAATTGCCCAGGAAGAACAGCGATGTCAGCAGGGTCTTGTTGTCATAGCTGATGCGCACTGGCTGGTCTTTGCGCAGCGTGTGCAGCATGGCGTAGAAACCCGCCAGCGGCTTGCCGATGCGCTTCTCGACTTTCTCGCGCTGCTGCACGAAGGTCGGGTAGGCGCCGATGCTGGCGGTGTTGAGGATCATCTGAGTTTCGTTGAGGCACACCAAGTCCACGCACGCCACGTGGCCGCGCCGGATCGCGTCTACCGTCTTGGCCACGCTGTCACAGCCGATGTCCTTGGCGAAGTGGTTGAATGTTCCGGCGGGAAAGACCGCCAGGGGGAGTCCCGCGTCGATAGCCACCCCCGCGGCGGCCGCGACGGTGCCGTCACCGCCGCCCACAGCCAGCACCTCGGCGCGCTCGGCCGCGCTGCGTAACACCTGCACCGGGTCGTCGTCGGGGCCCAGTTCGCGAATGTCGACCCTGGGCAGTTCCGCGCGCACCGCGTCGACGACCCGGGCGCCGGTCCCGCTGCCCGACTCCGGATTGATGACCAAGACCACGCCGGCGCCGTCAGGCCGCTCCGGCGCGGCGACACGGAGCGGTTCGGTTCTCGGAAGGGCTGTTTCGATGATCGGCGGGACGAGCCGGCCGCCCAACACGGCCAAGCCGGAGCCGATGCCGAATCCGGCGATGACGTCGCCCGGGTAGTGCGCGCCGGTCGCCACCCGAGAGAGACCCACCAGCCCGGCCAGCAGCGCCAGCCCGAAGCCCAGCGGTGGGTTCTCCAGGCCCACCCCGATGGCGAACGCCGCGGCGCTGGCGGCGTGCCCGGACGGAAGCGAGTTCGACGTCGGGCGTCGGCGGACCTGCCTGACCAAGGGCACCAAGTCATAGCTGGGCCGCGGCCGCCGCCGGATCCGCTTGGCGACCTGGTTGGTGACCAGGCTGGTGGCGGCCAACGTCATCAAACCGCGAGTCGCGCCGCGCTGCGCGCTTTGCCTGCCGGTGGCGAGCAGCGCCGCGCCGATGCCGACCCACAGCTTGGAATGGTCGGCCGCCCGGGTCAGTGGCGGCATGACCGCGTCCAGTAGCGGGGTGTCCGTCTCGGCGATGGCATCGAACAGCTCTTGGTCCAGCGTGCCCAAGCCCCGGGTGATCTGGTTGATGCCGCGTGCGCGTTGGCGGCGCCCCCTGTTCATTCGCTACACCCTAAATTGGTCCGAAGACATGGACGCACAGGGCTATTGCATGAGGTGGCAGGACAACGCCGAACGCCGCGGCGTGGCGGCGCACGCCGTCGCCGAGATCGCCCGCCGGCACGGCGTCACCGCCGCGCGCTTCGAAGCCCTCGAGGGCATGGCCGAGCTCAACGACCCGCACGGCAAGTCGTTCTTCCTGATCCCGGCGTACGCCGACGGCGCCCGGGCCCGCGACGCCGCACTGATGACCTACATCCTCAACGCGGATACCGGCTACGGTAAGCCGGACCGGCCGCCGACCGACTTTCCGGCAGCTCCCTACAGTGCCGTCGAGGTGGGGCGAATCATGTCCCGGCAGAACGCAAACCGCTGGAGCTACAGCCGCGACGTCCCCTTCGTACACCGCAACGGGGGGCGCCTGGTCGCGACCCCCAACGGCATGCTCATGGGTCTGGGCGGCAACTGGATTCAGCGGCTGTTCAGCCAGCGCGGCGGCACCACCTGGGGTGACATCTTCATGATGAACACGGGTAGGCCCGCCGACCCCGGCGGGCAGCTTCGCCAAGTCGTCGCCTCTGGGTATGCCTGGTATCTCGACGGCAGCGGCATACCCCGCGCGAGCCGCCTGGACCTGGACCGGGTGTTGCATCACGAAGAGCGCCACGCCGCGCAATGGGCAGACCGCGGCTACCTGGGCATGCTGGTCGGCTACGGTCGGGAGTTGTTCCGCGAGTTGGTCTTTGGCGCGGTGAACAGGTTCGAACAGGACGCGGGCCTGGCCGACGGTGGCTATAGGGCGTGAATCCCGTGGTAGAGCACCATCGCACCGATCACCACGAAGACCGCCGCGAGTAGGGCGCCGTTGTTGCGGTCCATCCAGTCCTTGAGCCGCGCCAGCGTGTCGTCGAGTCGGCTACCGGCCGCCACGTACGCCAATATCGGGATCGCCACACTGGAGGCGGCGATGGCCACGAAGAACGCGGCGGCCGCCCAGTCGCCGGCGAGGCCGAGCCCGCTGGTGCCGATGCCCAATCCCGCGGGGACGCAGATGAGCGCTACATCCGGACGCACCACGGCCAGCACCGCCCCGATGATCCCGGCGCGGGCCGGTGTGATGCTGGCGAACGAGCGCATCCAGGCCGGGGATTCGGCTTGACCGTGCCGGTTCAGCCATCGGTAGGTGCCGTACACGATCAGCGCCGACCCCAACACCACGCGCAGCCACGATGACCACCGCGGAGGCGCCTTGTCCAGGCCACCCAGCAGGCCAGAGGCCGCGACGGAAAGCGCCGTCAGCGCGGACAGGCTCAGCACCCAGCCCGCCAAAAACGCCAGGCTGCTCGGCCGCGGCCGCGGCGCCTGCAGCACCAACACCGCCGGAATGACCGTGAGCGGTGAGAGCGAGATGACCAGTCCAAGCGGAACGAGCCCCGTCAGCACCGTCCCCCAGCTTCCTGCCATGGGCGGCATCCTGCCATTGCGGTGCCGGTGCGGCGCCGAAACGCGCCGTACTCGCCCCGAACCGGGTCAGGCCAGGGCGCGAATTCCGTTGTAGAGCACTATCAACCCGATCAGGAACAGGATGACGGCCATCATCGCGTCGTGGTTCGCCTCCATCCAGGCCTTGAGACGTTCCAGGGCATCGTCGAGGCGATCACCGGCGCCCACGTAAGCCAATATCGGGATGGCGACCGTCGATGCCGAGAGCACGACGAAGATCGCGGCCGCGATCAGCTGGGCTCCGGCGCTCAGGCTGCTGTTGCCGACGGCCAGGCCGGCGGCCGCGCACAGGATCAATACCTCGGGCCGCACCGGCACCAGCACCGCCCCCATCAGCCCGGCACGTGCCGGGGAGAGCGTGGCGAACGAACGCATCCAACGCGGCATGTCGCGTTGGCGATGCCTGGTGAACCAGTGGTAGGCGGCCAGGGCGATCAGCGCCGCACCGAAGGCCAGTCGCACCCAGGATGCCCATTTCGGTGGGGTCGCGTGAAAGCCACTGAGCAGCTCCGAGCCGCTGACGAAAGCGGCCGTGAGGGCGACCAGGCCCAGCAGCCAGCCGCCCAGGAAGGCGAGACTGGACGGACGCGGGCGGGGCGCATGCAGTACCAGCACAGCGGGAATGACCGTGATCGGTGACAGCGCGATGACCGCCGCCAACGCGACGAGTTTGCTCAGCACCGAGGCCCAAGTTGCGTCCACGGGCAGCAATCATCGCACTGGCGTCACGCCCACGCGGCGGTTGACGTCCGGTCAGCCTTTGCGGCGCAGGGTCCACGCGGGCACCCAGTGCGTCACGGTTCTGCGTTTGGATCCGTACGCGACGGGATAGGTCACCAGCCCCCACCAGTCGCCCTGCTCGCACAGACCCCAGCAGCTCAGCCACCCCTCGACGACCTTGTGCAGCTGCAGACCATTGGGCTGATACCGCCCCGAGCGGTGCGGCTCGCGCGGGAACAGAACCGTGAGGTCGACCAGGACCGCGATCGCCGGACGCACCACCCGGAACGGGCTGCGGACCGGTTGGCCGTTGTACCCGATCGATGCGAGCGAACCCATTGATCGATCATACGTTCGAATGGTCGCTCGGTTGAGTCCCCTGATCGGCCCGGTTGGCCTCTGGCAACATAGCGGTGTGCTCAGCCGAACCGCGACGTCCCGGGCGGTTCGGTGAGCATCGAAACCACCGAAGAAGCACGGGGTCGCCGCGGCGCACCGGGCGGTCGCCGAATGGCCGCGCCGGCCGTGCTGGACCCGTTGGTCGTCGCGGTTGTGGCCGCCGCGGTGAGCCTGGCCGGTGCCGCCCGGCCGTCGTTCTGGTACGACGAGGCCGCAACCATTTCGGCCGCGTATAGCCGGTCACTGGCCCAGCTGTGGCACATGCTGGGCAATGTCGACGCCGTCCACGGTTTGTACTACGTCCTCATGCACGGCTGGTTTCAGGTCTTCCCGCCCACCGAGTTCTTCTCGCGCTCGCCCAGCGCCCTGGCGGTGGGCGGCGCCGCCGCCGGCGTCGTGGTGCTGGGGAAGCAGTTCTCGTCCCGCGGCGTCGCGGTGGCCTCCGGTGCATTCTGCGCGATCCTGCCCCGGGCCACGTGGGCGGGCATCGAGGCTCGCCCTTATGCGATGTCGATGATGGCCGCCGCGTGGCTGACCGTCCTGCTCATTTGCGCCGCGCGCCGTGACAGCGTGTGGCTGTGGGTGTCGTATGCCGTCGCGCTGGCCGGCTCGATCGGGCTCGACGCCTACCTCGCGCTGCTGCTGGTGGCATATGCCGTATTCGTCGGCGTGTACCACCGGAGCCGAATGACGCTGCTGGGCTTCGCGATCGCGTCGGCCGCTGCGGTGGCCGCGCTGTCGCCGTTCCTGATGACGGTCGCCGGCCAGGCGCACCAGATCAGTTGGGTCGCACCCATCGGTCACCGCACCATCGAAGACGTGCTGATGCAGCAGTACTTCGAGCGATGCCCCCCGTTCGCAGTGCTGTCTACGCTGCTGATCGGCGCGGCAATCGCGTTGTGGCTCAGCGGGTCCGCGCGTCTGACAGGGTCGCAGCGCCAACTGCTGGTGCTCGCGACGGGGTGGCTCGCGGCACCGACCGCCGCGATCGTGACGTATTCGGCGCTGGTTCACCCGATCTATACGCCGCGCTACCTGTGCTTCACCGCGCCCGCGGTGGCGCTGATACTGGGCGTCTGCAGTGGCGCGGTGACCGCCAAACCGTGGGTGGCCACGGCGCTCGTCGGCCTGTTCGCAGTGGCCGCCGCGCCGAATTATGTTCGGGTGCAGCGCAACCCGTATGCCAAATACGGTATGGACTACAGCCAGGTCGCCGATCTGATCAGCGCGAACGCGGCGCCGGGCGATTGCCTGTTGGTGAACGACACCGTGACGTTCATGCCGGCTCCCATGCGCCCACTGCTGGCGGCGCGCCCCGATGCCTACCGCAAGCTGATCGATCTCACGCTCTGGCAGCGGGCGACCGACCGCAACGACGTGTTCGACACCAATCTGATCCCCGAGGTGGTGGCCAGACCGTTGAGCCAGTGCGGCGTCGTCTGGATCATCACTCAGGCCGACCCGTCCCAGCCGGCGCACGAGCAGGGCCCGGCCTTGCCGCCGGGCCCGGTCTATTGGGCATCGACCGCCTTCGCGGTGCCGCGTGACCTGGGCTTCCGACTGGTCGAGCGCTGGCAGTTCAACCTGGTTCAGGTGCTCAAAGCGGAGCGATAGTCACCAGATGTGGATCCAGTCGACGAGCATGTCGGCTGGATAGGTCGCCGCGGCGGGATCGCCGGCGCCGACACCACCGACGGCGAGGGTGAACATGGGCGTCATCCAGTAGCCGGGGTTGTTGAACGGCCACCGGAAGTCGTCGGGAGCGCCGCCGTGGACGTGGATGGGTTTGTTCGGAACGCTGAAGTACTGCGCCCCGTCCCGGGCGAATTCAAACCCTTCCTCGCCCCAGTGCATTCGCCAGGTGTGCCAGTTGCCGTCGACCATTCCGGGGATCGACTTGCCTTCCCAGGTCTTGCCGTTCGATGCGGCGTGCACCGTCGTTCCCGGAGGCCACGAACCATTGCCGTACCACTCGAAGAGGTCAACCTCGCCGTCGGGCAGCGGATCCTCGTTGACACCCCAGAATGCGGACCACAGGCCCGGGTCCAAGCAGTTCAGCTTTATCCGAGCTTCCCAGGTCTGGTTGATCATGCTGCGGAAGTTGCCCCGCAGTTTGGCGCCGTAGTAGGTGTCCCCCTCCTGGGTGGCGCGCAAGACCAGGTTGGAGTTGCCGTCTTGGAACACATTTCGTCGGTCGTCGCGGTATATGCCCGCGACCGGCGGGAAGACGTCGTCCTGCCAGGTCTGGATGGTCCATTTGCCCGGGTCGGGAGCCGAACCGGCCGGGCCGTCGAACTCGTCGGCGAAGATGAACGGTCCACCCCCGGCTGACGGCGGCGCTGCGGGCGCCGACGGAGTGGCCCAGGCACCCGGCAAGCGCATCGCAGCCCCGATCATGCCGAGGCCCGACATCAACATCATGCTGCGACGATCCATCTAAACCACCAATCGTTCAAAGCCGGCTCGTCAAGCTCGGCGAGATCTCCCCAGGCAACTCTCGCAAACGGTGTTATGAAACCACGCGGTGGGGTGGCCCGCATCCCGCGATCGGGATCCGCGCGCGGCATTCCCGGTCACGACCCGCGCGCCGGTCCGTCGCTGCCATTCCGCTGGCACAAGCAAGCGACGATAGCAGCAGCGACCGCGATTTCCTGGGATTTCCCGCGCTAACCATCAACCACGTTGACATACTCCAGAGCGCTGGTATCAAGGAGGTTGATGGATTGAGAAAGGAAAACGACCATGTCTCATGGATTCTTCGGCGGCTTCGGTGGACCCGGTTTCGGCGCTCCGGGCTTTGGTGGACCCGGTTTCGGCCGCCCGGGCTTTGGTGGCCCGGGTGCGGGTGGTCCCGGCTTTGGTGGCCCGGGTGCGGGTGGTCCCGGCTTCGGACCCTTCGGCAAGAGGGGTCGTCACGGCCTCAAGCGCGCGGCATTCGTCACCGCGGCATTGCTGTTGGACGGGCCGGCCGACGCCGCTCAAGTGGTGCAGCGGGTGTCCGACGCGACCGGCGGCGCGTTCACCCCGCCGCAGGACGTGGCCGAGCTGGCGATCGGCATTCTCGCCGGCCACGGCGTGGTCACCGTCGACGGCGGCGTGGCGACGCTGACCGAGCTGGGACGAAACCTGTTGGCCTGGCGCGGAATCAGCAGCGAGACCGCGCACGCCTTCCTGGGGCGCGCTGCCAAGTTCGGCGATGTCGTGAAGATCCGCAAGGAGTTCTTCGAGATCGCCGGGTTGGCGCGCACCATCGCGTGGGCGGGCACCGACGAGCAGAAGCGGCAGCTCGCCGAGACCCGGACCAAGGTGCTGGAGGCGCTAACGGAGGCGCGCAAGGCGCTGCACCGGACGCTCGGCGCGGCGTAGACCGCCGGCAGCAGGCTGCGTCGAAAGAGCAGCCCGCACAACGGTTATGAGTGCGAGCCGGCCATCATAGGCGCGCTGTTCTGATCGCAGCTTTGCGACGGTTACGCGGCGCGGCCGAGCGGGGTGGCCGGCCACGCATGTGGTCGCGGATACGAGCCATGAGGTCGCCCAGGGTGTTCACGTCCTGGTCGGAAAGCGAGCCGTACAACAGCTCGCGCACGATCTGAATGTGACCGGGAAGGACTTTGTCGACGCGGGCTCGGCCCGCCTTGGTGATCTCGACTACCGTGGCGCGCTTGTCATGGGTACTGCCTTCGCGGGTGATCAGGCCTGCATTTTCCAAAAGTCCGGCCTGATGGGTAAGGCCGCTGCGGCTGTAGACCACACCGTCGGCCAGTTCGGTCATCGTCAGCGGCCGGTCGGCGTCGACCAGTTTGGCCAAGACCTCGAACTGGACGTAGCTGAGGTCACCCTCGGCCTGCAACTGCTCTCGTACGGCGTACTGCAGCAAGCTGGCCGCCTCCGTCAGGGCGAAGTACGTGCGCATTTGCGCAGGCTTGAGGCCTTTGACCATGCGGCCATCCTAATGCTTCGACATCGCAGCGAGTTCCCGGTTCGGCCCCGATTGCTTCGCAGTGGAAGCGCGCGACGACCGAGCCAAAGCGGCCGCGACAACGCCCGCGCGGATGATGCCGCGTACTCGAAACAATATGCGAGACTTCGTCATTGGTAGACACGATGCCTAACGGGAGCGATACTTCCGCCTCGAGAACATCGTCTAGCGGCCGGTTCGTCGGGTGCCGGTGAACTCGTCGACAAGCAGTTGGAGCCGGTCCAAGTCGTGCGAGGCGCGCAGCCGGCCGGTACGGCCGAGTGTGACCAGCCCGTGCAGCGCGGCCCAGAACACCTCGGTGAGCGTGTCGGCGTCCTGTTCGCCGGCGACCATGCCGACCCCTTGCTGCAACGCGGCGAAGGCCGCCGAGAGCTGAGAAGGCGTGTCCTGCGCCGCAAATTGCAGACTGGTCGCGCGGGTGAACATTGCGTCGTAGACCGCAGGGTTGTCGCGGGCAAAGTCCAAATAGGCGCGGCCGATCCGGGTCAGGGTGTCGCCGGCGGCGCCGGCGTCGGAGTGGGCGGCCCGGATCACTTCGGCGAGTTCGGCGAACCCGTCGAGCGCCACGGCGTCCGCGATTTGTTCCATGCCGGCGAAGTGCTTGTACAAGACGGGTTGGCTGTATTCGATTTCGGTGGACAGCCGACGGGTGGTGACGGCATCCCAGCCTTCGGTCTCGGCCAGCCGGCGGGCAGTCCCGATGATCAGCCGCCGGCGGGCGGCCCGATCGCGTTCGCGGCGATCCTCCATGGACATACCCCAACGTATCACAGCTAGGAAAAATAGCGCTGCTATTGACACCGCTACCAGCGGGGGTTAGCGTTGCTAACACCTGCGAACGAGGGGAGTCACGACATGTTTTCGGACCTCATCACCCGCGCCGCCGCACTGGTCGCGGTCCTGGGCACCGCGGTGGTTTACGGCACCGACGTGTTCTGCGCGATTGCCATGCGGCCGGCGCTGGCGTCGGTTGACAACGATGCTCTGGTCGCGGTCATGGGACGCGTACACCGATACGGAGACCGGCGCATGCCGGTGCCCGGAGCGCTCGGGATAGTGGCTACCGCGGTGAGCGCGGCACTGGCCGCGCTCACCGCGCACTGGGCGCAGGCGATCGCGGCGGGCGTCGCGCTGGTTCTGCTGGTGATCTGGCTCGTGCTCTACACCCGGATAAGCGCGCCCATCAACAGGCAACTGACGACTGCCGCCGATGCGGGTCAAGCGCTCCCGAATGGACGTGCGCTGCAAGCGAAGTGGGACTCGGTCATCGACGCCCGCGCGGCACTGCAGGGTCTGGCAGTGGTCGTCCTCTGCGCGGTGTTGATGATCTGACGCATCCCCACAGATTCCCCGGCCGAATTCAACTCGAAGGACTTTGATGCTTCAGCTCAGGATCTACACCCTCCGATCATCGGAAGCCCTCCGGCAGTATGCGACGGTCCACTGGGCCCGTCACCTGGACACCTTCCGGGCGTTCGGGGTCACCACCCACGGTGTGTGGACCGAGCAGGACGAGGGCGCCACCGCCACTCGGCTCGTCGCGCTGGTCGGCTATCCAGAAGGTGTCGACCCGGAACAACTGACGCGACGGGTGATGGCCAGCGCGGAATTCCGCGCCGACATGGCCGGCTTCGACGTCGACGACATCATCGACGTGGAATCGATACTCGTTGACCCGGCTCCGTTTTCACCGATTCGTTAACGACACCTAGAGAGCGCTCGACATGACGATCACCACCACCGTCGGCTACGTCCTCGCCGGATTGCTCGCCGCGGCCATCATTTTCATCGGCGCACGCTTCCTCGTCGCGCCGCGCGTCGCCGCCGCCGGCTACGGTGTGCCGGCCGATTTGAACGAGCCGGGCTCCGGCGCCTACCTGAGCGTCAAGGGCGTACGCGACATCGCCACGGGGTTTTTCGTCATCATCCTGATGATCGCGGGTGCGACCTACCTCGTCGGCTGGGTGATGTTGGCCGCCACCATCATTCCGCTCGTCGACGCGAACATCGTGCTGCGCAATGGCGGCTCCAAGTCGGTTGCTTGGGGAGTTCACGGCGGCACCGCGGCCGTCATGCTCGTCACGACCGCGCTCCTGCTCATCCCCTAAGACCTCTGCGCCCGATTTCCGCGGACGTCACCCGTGCAGCATCGGGCGTTGACGCCGGCGATCGTCCGGCACTCAGCGGTATGACGACGATCACAGGGCGCCCTGGAATTGCTTCGACATCGAAGCGGGTTGCAGGCCATATAACTGCTTCGAAATTGAAGCAAATAACTGAGGAGGACATCATGAAGGCTGTGCGATACCACGAATACGGCGGTAGCGACGTTCTACGGTACGAGGAGGCCCCACGACCTGTGCCAGGCCGGCACCAGGTGCTGGTAAAGGTCGCCGCCACCTCGTTCAATCCGGTCGATGCCGGCATCCGTGGCGGTTATTTGGCGCAGGTGTACGAGATCGGCTTCCCGCACATACCCGGTGTCGACGTCGCCGGAACCGTCGCTGAAATCGGCGAGGGCGTGCACGGCTGGAACGTGGGTGACGCCGTGGTGGCGTTCTTGCCGTTGGATGCCGATGGAGCGGCCGCCCAGTACGCCATAGCGCCGGCCGAATCGCTGGCCACCGCACCGCGGTCGGTCGACCTGGCCGACGCGGCGGCGCTGCCGGAGGCCGCGCTGACGGCGTGGCAGGCGCTGTTCGAGATCGCGGATCTCACCGCCGGACAGACGATCCTGATCAACGGCGCCTCCGGGGCGGTCGGTGGCTACGCGGTTCAGCTGGCCAAGCGGGCCGGGGCGGTCGTCACCGCGACGGCCAAGGAACGCGACGCCGAGCGGCTGCGCGGCTTGGGTGCGGATCGAATCGTGGACTACATCGACTACACGCATTCGCCGATCGACGTGGAAGGTGCACCGTTCGATGTGGTGCTCAACCTCGTTACCACCACCGACCAGCAAACCGAAGCCCTGATTGGCGTGGTCGCCGACGGCGGTTTCCACGTCGGCACCATGGTTTTCGGGCCGCAGAACCCGGGCCGGGGGGTCCGCAGCCAGCGGGTCTTCGTCCGGAGCGACGCCGCCCAGCTTGCCGAGCTGGTCACTCGCGTCGAACAGGGGCAGCTACGCATCGAGGTCGCCAACCGCCTCCCGCTGGACCAGGCCGCGGCCGTGCACGCCGATTCCGACAGCGGCCACCTGCACGGCAAGACCATCGTCATCCCCATCCACGCGCCTAGCGGCGACTGGGTTCGCTCAGCCTGACCAGGGTCTTGCCGACGTTGACGCCGGTGAACAGGCCGTTGAGGGCATCGACACACGACTCGATGCCCTCAAAAATGGTCTGCCGGTGGTGAAGTCGGCCCTCGGCCTCCCACTGGCGCAACGCGGCGAACGCCTCGTCGAAGCGCCCCCACTGATCGAGCGCGTTGAACCCCTGCATCAGGGCGGTCTTCGACAGCAGGTTCACGTAATTGGCCGGCCCGGGATGCTCCCCGGTCAGGTAGCTGGAGATGACGCCGCACAGGACGACGCGCGCGCGGGCGGCCAGCCGGCCCAGCACGGCGTTGAGGATGGGCCCGCCCACGTTGTCGAAGTAGACGTCGACGCGTTGCGGGCAGTGCTTTTTCAGCGCCGCCGCGATGTCTTCGTTTTTGTAGTCGATGCACGCGTCGAACCCGAAATCCTCCACCACCGCCCGGCATTTCTGCGGACCGCCTGCGATGCCCACCACCCGGGCGCCGGCGATCTTTGCGATCTGGCCGGCGACCGATCCGGTGGCGCCCGCGGCCGCCGACACCACCACCGTTTCTCCCGGCTGCGGCCGGCCGATGTCGGTCATCCCGAAATAGGCGGTGGCGCCGGTCGGCCCGTAGACGGACATGATCGCCAGCTGGTCGTTCTCGCCCGGGATCGGCGTGCTGAACAGGTCGTCGCGGATGATCGCGTACTCCTGGAAACCGGTCAACGTGGTGACGACGTCGCCGACGGCGTACGCGTCGCACCGCGACGCGACCACCTCGCCGATGCCGGCCGCGCGGATGACCTCGCCCAGCTGTACCGGCGGAAGGTAGCTGGGCTGGTCGTCGAGCCAGGTGCGGGCGGCGGCGTCGATGCCGACGTAGGTGGTGCGCAACAGCGCCTCACCCTCGGCGGGTTCCGGCGCCGGCGTGGTGACCACTTCCGTGTCCTCCGGTTGGACCAGCCCGCAGGGACGGCGACGCAACAGGACCTGGCGATTCGGCAAATCGGGCACGATCGTAAAAACTACCGAACGGCCCGAAAAGCCAGAAGCGAATGGCATATTCAATGCATGGCAGCAAACGAAGACCCGGAAGACCGGATCCGGGAACTCGAGCGCCCGCTCGCCGATGCGGCGCGGGCGTCAGAGCAGGGCGGCTCGCAGGCCGCCGGCCAGTACTCTCAGCCCGGCACGTCCGGCGCGCCACCCGGGCCGCCGACCCCGTGGACCTACGGCGGACCGATGCCCGGGTTGCCCCAGCAACGCCCCTCGAGTAACCGCGTCTGGTGGATCCTCGGCACCGTCGTCGTGATCGGCGTACTGGCCCTCGCCGGTGGCATCGCGGCATTCGCCGCACACCAGCTTTCCGGCGTGAAGTCGGTCATCGCCTCGCCGCCGACCATCTCCAAAACGTTCAGCTCACCGAACATTTCGACAAGTCCCGGCCCATCGACCACCCGCCGGACATCACCCTCGCCGTCGACCTCGCCCGCCGCACCCCCGGGCTCCGAACTCAGCGTCGCCGGTATCAACGAGAACCGGACCATCGCCTGCAACGACAACATCGTCCGCGTCAGCGGGGTATCCAACACGGTCACCATCACCGGCCATTGCACCCGCCTGTCGGTGTCCGGAGTCCAGAATTCGGTCACGGTCGAGGCCGTCGACAGCATCGAGGCGTCCGGCTTCAACAATAAAGTCACCTACCGCTCGGGCGCGCCGAAGATCAGCAACTCCGGCGGGTCCAACGTGGTGGAGCAGGGCTGAGCTAACCGACTGTTATGCAGGCTCTTCGGTGTCGTCGCCGCCGCGGACGCTCTCGGTGTCGTCGTCATCGAGGACGCTGGCCGCAATGCCGTAGGGCAAGAACCGCACCTTGCGTTTGGGATCGACGTTGTCCTTGTTCGCCCGCAGCGCGTCGAGTTCGGTCGCATAGACCTGTTCGACGCGCGCGCCGCCGTCGGCGTCCACCGTGTAGATGGCCCACACGCCCTCACCGGCCTCGCCCGCGGTTTCGGGGGCACCGCGCGGGCGCCGCGACAGGTCATCGAAAACGGCGGACCACCCCGCGCGGGCGCCGGGAGCGACCACGAACTTGCTGACCCGCTCGAAAATGTCGCGCAGCCCCTCGCTGCCTTCCCTGATCATTCGATCGAACTCTTCTGGATCGAATCCGAATCCACTGTGCTCGCCCACGCGACCTCCCTGGCGCTTGTTCGTAACTGCCAGTGTGCGCTCAGTGGAGGTGGTTTGCCACGTGCTTACTGCCCAGGCGGCGGCGGTGGGGTGATCGGGATCGGCACCGTGACGAACGGGAAGTGCAGATACATCGTCACCGGCGGCTGCTGTGGCAGCTGCGGCGCCGCGGGCGGGGGAGCCGCGGGCGGCGGCGGTGGTGGTGCGGCCGGTGCGGGCGCGGGCACCGCGGCCGGCGGGGGCGCCGCCTCTTGGACGGGCGGCGGCACGTGCTGCGGCGCCGCCTCTTGGACGGGTGGCGGCACGTACTGCGGCACCGACCGGGCGGGGGCACGACGGACCGGTGCCGCGGGCGGCGGAGTGACCGCGGTCTGCGGTGCGGGCTGCTGCACCGTCGACGGTGCCGGCGCCGGGGCGGCCACCCCGGACGGGCTCGGCGGGGGCGCCGGCGGAGGTGGCGCCGCGCTCGGGGCGGGCAGCTGCGCCTGCGGCGGGTTGCTCGGCGGGGCCGCCGGCAGCTGGACGGCCGGCGTGGCGACGCTGACGCCCGGATTGTGCCGACCGTCGGACCCCGGGCGATCCGATGTCAACGTCACCAGCACCACCCCGCCGATCGCGGCAACGATGCCGACCAGGGCGCTACCCGCGAGCAGCATGGACCTGGGCCGGCCTGGAGGCCTCTCGTCGTAGTCCGGGACGGCGCTGTAGGCCCGCGCGTCGGTGCCGACGTCGGCATCGTCCCAGTCGTCCAGGTAGGTCGGGCTGATCGCGGGGAGACTCAGCTCCCCGGTGCCAGGGTCCAGCGCATAGGCCAGGGCGGCGGTCGACGATGCGAACAGCGGGGCGTTCGCCGAGGCCAGCGCCGCGCCGCGGGCCAATGCCATGTCCGGCTCTTCGGGGCCGGTGACCGGGAGTGGGGTGGCGGCCTCGACCGTGGATTTCAGCGCCACGATGTCGGTTCCGCAGCCGATCAGGAACACCCCGTCGGCCCGGGAGCCACGAGCGTCCAGACCGGAGACCATCGCCGCCAGTTCGGCGGCAAGGCCTCCCGCGCTACCGTCGCCGATCTGGCGCCGGTGCAGATCGACGATGGAGCCGTCGGCGACGTCGACAACGGCCAGCGTCGCATTCGCCGGTTCGACGAACAGCATCGCGAGGCGTTCGTAGCCCAGCGCATAACCCACGGTCTGGGCCAGCACTGCCGCGGCGAGCAACGGTGCGACCAACATCACGCCGTCCAGCTCGTGGCCGGCAATCGCCTCCCGCAGCGCGCCGACGCCGGCAGGATCACTCCAGGTGACCCCGGTGGCGGTCAATCGGTGACCGCCCTCCAACACGCCTTCGCGGCTGCCGATGATCGCATCGATCACCTGATCGAGAGCGTCGGCCGGCGAATCGGCCGAATTTCCTGCGGCCCCAACCTCGAACTCTTCTTGTTCGACGGTCACGCCGTCAGCATTTTGGCCCTCGATAGCCACCAGGCGGACTGTCCTGGGAGCCATCGACACCCCAAGCACGATGTCCACGTAACGCCTCCAAGGTCCTTTTCAACGCCCTCAGCGAGGGCATGACGGGATGATCCCCGCCCGAACTTGGTGACATAAACGTTACGCGCGTGTGGCTAGTCGCGCAGGCGATGCGCGTAAGCAGGAAGGACGCTAATACCCCGGCCCGAAGTACGGATTCTGCGCGTTCCCCGGGTACTGGGGATACTCCGGGTACTGCGGATACTGCGGGTACTGCGGGTACTGCGGATACTGCGGAGTCGCGGGAGCCTGCTGCTGCGGAACCGGAACCGGAATCGGAACCGGCAGCAGCGGAACATGGATCCATTCCGTCGTCATCGGCACCGTCGTAGTGGTGGTTGTCGGCGGCGGAGGCGGCGGTGTGGTGGTTTCCATCGAAGGCGGCGTCACCGTCGTGGTGACCGCCGGTTGCGGCGGCGTCGTCATCGGCGGCGCGGTCGTCGGCGGCGCGCTCGACGGCGGTGCCGTATGCCTCGGGGTGTAGACGGGCGCCGGATGCGCGGTGCTGACCAC
>NZ_LZJR01000141.1 GCF_001667925.1 Mycobacterium sp. E2479
CGCCAGCGCAGCCTCGCCGCCTACGAGCACCAAGATGTGCCGTTCGAGGTGCTGGTGGAGCGGCTCAACCCGGCCCGTAGCCGGTCCCATCATCCACTGGTGCAGGTGATGTTGGCCTGGCAGAACTTCGCCAATGATCCGGCCGCCAGCTTGGAATTGGGCGATCTGCAGGTCAGCCCTGTACCGACGGATACCCGCACCGCCCGCATGGACCTGTCGTTCTCGCTGGCCGAATGCTGGAGCGAAGCCGGTGAGCCCGCCGGGATCGGCGGGGCAGTGGAGTTCCGCACCGACGTGTTCGACACGGAAAGCATTGACGCGCTGATCGAGCGGTTGCGACGCGTATTGGACGCTATGACCGCCGACTCGACGCTTCGATTGTCGTCGGTGGATCTGATGGATGCCGATGAGCGCGCCCACCTGGATCGAATCGGTAATCGAACGATGTTGATCCAGTCCGATCCGACTGCGCGGCAATCGATTCCGGAATTGTTCGCTGCGCAGGTGGCGCGTGCGCCGGGGGCGGTGGCGCTGACGTTCGAGGGCCGGTCGGTGACTTACCGAGAGCTCGATGAGGCCTCGAACCGGTTGGC
>NZ_LZJR01000142.1 GCF_001667925.1 Mycobacterium sp. E2479
GTGGCGGTGCAGCGCCCGGCGGTGGTGCCGTTGTCGTTTGCTCAGCAGCGGTTGTGGTTTGTTGACCAGTTGCAGGGGCCGTCTGCGGTTTACAACATGGCGACCGCGTTGCGCCTAAAGGGGCGTCTGGATGCCGCGGCGTTGGGTGCGGCGTTGGCTGATGTGGTGGGCCGGCACGAATCGCTGCGCACGGTGTTCATCGCGCCCGAGGGGATCCCTGAGCAGGTGGTGCTGCCGGTGGAGCGGGCCGATATGGGGTGGGAGGTGGTGGAGGCCAGCAGGTGGCCTACGGCCCGGTTGCAGGAGGCCATCGATACCGAGGTGCGTCGCCCGTTCGACCTGGCTAGCGCAGTCCCGTTGCGGGCGCGGCTGTTTCGCCTCGGCGATGACGAGCACATTCTGGTGGTGGTGGTGCACCATATCGCTGCTGATGGCTGGTCGATCGCCCCGTTGTTGGGTGATTTGGGTATGGCTTATGCCAGCCGGTGCGCTGGGCGGGCCCCGGGTTGGGCGCCGTTGCCGGTGCAGTATGTCGATTACACGCTGTGGCAGCGCGACAGCTTCGGTGAGCTCGACGACAGCGACAGCCCGATCGCCGCCCAGCTGGCCTATTGGGAGCAGGCGTTGGCCGGGTTGCCCGAGCGGTTGGCGTTGCCCACGGATCGGCCCTATCCGGTGGTGGCTGATCAGCGCGGGGCCAGCGTGGAGCTGGACTGGCCGGTCAGGTTGCAGCAGCAGGTGGCGCGGATGGCCCGCGAGCACAACGCGACCAGTTTCATGGTGATCCAGGCCGCCCTGGCGGTGCTGCTCTCAAAGTTGAGTGCCAGCGCGGATGTGGCGGTGGGTTTCCCGATCGCCGGACGTAATGATGCCGCGCTCGATGAGTTGGTCGGGTTTTTCGTCAACACCTTGGTGTTGCGGGTCGATTTGGCCGGCAATCCGAGCATGGCGGAGTTGCTGGCTCAGGTGCGCGCGCGCAGCCTGGCCGCCTACGAACACCAGGATGTGCCCTTTGAGGTGCTCGTCGAGCGGCTCAACCCGACCCGCAACCTGTCGCATCACCCGCTGGTGCAGGTGATGTTGGCCTGGCAGAACTTCGGCGGGCGCGACAACGGCGCCGCCGGGTCGAGTTTGGGTGACCTCGAGGTCACCCCGTTGCCGGTGGATACGCAGACCGCTCGGATGGATTTGGCGTTTTCGTTGGCGGAGCGGTTCACCGTGGAGGGGCAGCCGGCTGGGATCGGTGGGACGGTGGAATACCGCACCGATGTGTTTGATGCGGCCAG
>NZ_LZJR01000143.1 GCF_001667925.1 Mycobacterium sp. E2479
ACGCTCTCGGAGAACCAGGCCGAGCACGTGCAGAAGTCGTTCGATCAGATGGACACCACCCGCAGCAGGCGGGTGCTGCTGGAGGGCTGGGAAAAGTTCCACGAGCCGGTGGACCGGATCGTGTCGATCGGCGCGTTTGAGCACTTCGGTCGCCAGCGCTACGGCCGCTTCTTCAAGATGGCCTACCAAGCGCTGCCGCCAGGCGGAGTGATGTTGCTGCACACCATCGTTCGGCCGTCGTTCAGGGATGCCCGCGCCAGGGGCATGAAACTGACCCACGAGATCGTCCAGTTCTCGCAATTCATCCTGGCCGAGATCTTTCCCGGCGGCTGGCTGCCGACCCCGCAGACCGTCGGCGAATACGGGGTCACGGCGGGCTTCGACCTGACCCGGGTCCAGTCGCTGCAGTTGCACTACGCCAGGACACTGGATCTATGGGCCGAGGCGCTCGAGGCGAATCGCGAGCAGGCGTTGGCCATCCAGTCTCAGGAGGTCTACGACCGCTACATGAAGTACCTCACCGGCTGCGCGAAGCTGTTCCGGGAGGGCTACACCGACGTCAACCAGTTCACGTTGGAGAAGTGACCGGCTCACCATAGGCACTCAGCCCCAACGGATCACCGTTGTGCGCTGAAATGCTGTGAGCTACTTGACCAACGTGAATTGCCCCACGTTGCTGATGCCCTTGCGGAAGAAGTTCTCGCACCCGGTCAGATAGTGCATGTACTTGTCGTAGATCTCCTGGGACTGGAGAGCGATCGCCTTCTCCTTGTTGGCTTCCAGATTCGCCGCCCAGATGTTGAGGGTCCGCGCGTAATGCTCCTGCAGCAGCTGCACCCGCTCGATCGAGAAGCCCGCGGCCTCGCCGAATTTGAAAATGTCTTTCTGCGCCGGCAACTGACCCCCGGGGAAAATCTCCTGGCCGATGAAGCGCGCGAATCGAATATCGCTCATCGTCAATGTGACGCCCAGTGCGGGATATTCCTGCCAGTGATACATCAAGATCGTATGCAAAAGCATCCGGCCATCATCGGGAAGGATGTCGTAGGCGCGTTCAAAAAATGCGGAATAGCGTTCCATCTTGAATGCTTCGAAGGCGCCGATGGAGACAATCCGGTCGACTTTGTCTTCGAACTCTTCCCAGCCCTGCAGGCGCACCTCGATGTTGCGGTTGGTCGGCAGGCCGGCCAGCTTGTTCTTGCTGTACTCGAACTGGTTGCGGCTCAGCGTAATTCCGATGACATTGACGTCATATTTCTCGACAGCCCGCTTCAGCGCGCCGCCCCAACCGCAACCGATGTCGAGCAGCGTCATCCCGGGCTCGAGCTTGAGCTTTCCCAGCGCCAGATCGATCTTCGCGATCTGCGCCTCCTCGAGGGTCATGTCCTCACGCTCGAAGTACGCGCAGCTGTAGGTCTGGGTGGG
>NZ_LZJR01000144.1 GCF_001667925.1 Mycobacterium sp. E2479
GAGTCGCGTGTCAGCGCCTTGAGCCGCAAGGCGGGTGCGACGGTGATGTCCGGATGCCGCGCCACCGCGGCGCGCGCCAGCCGGGCGACGGGGTCACCGCCGCGCCGGCGCGCGGCCGAACGCCGGGTCGGTGCGGGCACGACGGTCAGCGGGGTCGGCACGATCCCCCAGGACAGCAGCCGGTGCACCCCGACGGCCAGTGCGCGCGCCAGCGGCCCGACCAGATCGGCGCGGCCCTGCTCCTTGAGCGCCAGGATCGCGTTCCGGCGTGCGTTGGCGTAGCGGCCCAAGGCGAATACCGGCACCCCCGGGTCGACGCGCGGGTTCACCACATGCGGCTGATCCGCGGCCACCGACAGCTCGGCGGCGCACCAGTCGCACCAGCGGGTCGACGGCGCCCCACAGCCGCCGCATTCGGAGGGCAGGAACAGGTCGAGCATGGCGCCAGTGTGGCGGATGGGTGTGACAGCTATTCCGCGATCGCCGCTGGCCCGACGGCGGCGACCCGCTGCGCCCGGCTCCGCCGCGCTGGCGATCGCCGCTGGCCCGACGGCGGCGACCCGCTGCGCCCGGCTCCGCCGCGCTGGCGATCGCCGCTAACCCGGCAGCACGGGGGCCGCCCCGGGCACCGTCAGCCCGGGCACGTCCGACCAGCCCTGCTGACCGTCGGCCGACGGCGAATACTGCAGCACCCCTTGGGGACCCGCGACGTAGGCCGTCGACGGGTTGGCGACCACCGTGGTCACCGGCATCTGTAAACCGTGCGGCGGGGCGTCGGAGTTCACCCCGTCGATGTTCACGTAAGACACCGGATGGCTGGCATCGGTGCGCGTCACCACGAGGTCGTCACCGGTGCGCCACGACAGCGACACCACCGAATTGCCCAACCCGAAGCCGAGCCGGCGCGGGAAGGTCAGGGCGTACTGCCCGGCCTGGGTCTGCTCGACGCTGGCGAGAATCACCTGGCCGCCGATCACCATCGCGGCGCGGGTGCTGTCGCGGGACAGCTGCAAGTCGGTAATCGGCCCCGGGAACCGGGTGGCCACCGCCACCGAATCCACCGGGAGGCGCGCTGGTTGCCCGGAGGCCGGCTCCTGGATCGCCCGCAACACGTTGTTGCCGTCGACCACGACCCAGACCACGTCGTCCAGCGACCAGGTCGGCCGCGACAGCGTGTGCCCGTCGGCGGACTGCACCGCCTCCTGGCCGAGATCGCCGATCCACAAGGACGCGGCCATGTCCGGGGCACCGCGATGCAGCGTCACCACCGACGCCACCTGCCGCCCGCTGCGCGACAGCGCTGCGCCGGTCTGGTCGCCCATGCGTCCGAACGCGCCGGCCACCATGGCGGTGTGCTGGCCGTCCAGCGCCACCAGTGAGCCGTTCACCAGGGCATGCAGGCCCGCGCCGGCACCGTCGGCCGCGCCGGGATCGGTGGCCGCGACGTCCGAAGTGGTCCACCCGTCGCGGAACCGGTCGTCCAGCGGCGCGCCGTCGGCGCTGATCACATACGGTCCCCGGATGTCGGCCCTGGCCAGGGTCCAAATGATCTGTGCCGCAAGCAATTGCCGGCTGTGCAGATCGGTTGTGGACAGCTTCTCGAGATCGATGCGCGCACCGCCGTAACCGCGCCCGATGCCG
Source organism: Mycobacterium sp. E2479 (assembly GCF_001667925.1). GTDB lineage: Bacteria > Actinomycetota > Actinomycetes > Mycobacteriales > Mycobacteriaceae > Mycobacterium. The sequence goes on from NZ_LZJR01000144.1 coordinate 1,642, forward strand.
TTCTTGCCGCCGTCGGCGCGGGTCACCGGCCCACGCAGCCGCAGTGGCGGTGCGAGCAGGTTGCGGACCGTGTGCGCCATCTCGGGCCGCGGCCCGGCGATCAGCTTGGAGACGAGCTCGGTGGCCAACTGGTCGTGGTCGGGCACCGCGACGTAGCGCGGGTCGGGAACCACCGTCTTGCCGGTGGGGTCGTCGAAGTACAGCGTGTTGCGTTTGTAGGTGGACTGAAACTGTTGCCAATCCAGGAACACCCCGTTGGGCAACCGGTCGATGCGCCAACCGCCGGACGTCTTGACCAATTCGATCGGACCGGGGTCGGGCAGCACGCCCTCGGCGGTCTCGAACACCCCCACGTCCGAAAGCGAACCCAGGATGTCCGCCCGCATGGTGGCCGAAACACGTTCGGCCGCACGTGTTTCGACGAACACCACATGGTCGATCAGCAGTGCGCTACCCGCATCGTCCCAGGCGTTGGACGCCGACTGGGTGAGGAACTGCCGCGCGGCCAGATGCCGGTTCGCGGGATCGGCTGTGGCCTTGAAGAATTCGCGCAGCAGCACGTCGGGGTCCATGCCCGGGGTCGGCTTGGGCAGGTTCGACGGCGCCGGGCGCTCGACGGTGCCGATGGCTTGGGGCGCCGATGAGCTGGGCACCCCGGCGCAGCCGGCGAGCAGCATGACCGGCATCAGCAGGCCCAACAATCGCCGCATCACAGGGTCCTCTCGGCGTGCTCACGCTGGCGCTGCTGGCGTTCCTTGCGCTCGGGCGCACCGGCCTGCGGGGCGGGTTGCGGAATCGGCTTCATGGGCAGCGGACTGGTGGTGACCTTGTGGCCGCGAACGAGCGGCAGCGTCAGCCGGAAGCAGGAGCCGTCGCCCGGTTCACCCCAGGCCTCCAGCCTGCCCTGGTGCAGGCGCGCGTCCTCGATGCTGATCGCCAGGCCGAGCCCGGTGCCGCCGGAGCGGCGCACCCGGGCGGGGTCGGCCCGCCAGAACCGGCTGAACACCAGCTTCTCCTCGCCGGGTCGCAGTCCCACGCCGTAGTCGCGGACGGTGACGGCGACCGTGTCCTCGTCGGCGGCCATGCGGATCTTGACCGGCTTGTGCTCGGCGTGGTCGATGGCGTTGGCGATCAGGTTGCGCAAGATGCGCTCCACCCGGCGGGTGTCGACCTCGGCGATCACCTCTTCGGTTGGCAGATCCACCTTCAGTTCGATGCCGGCGTCTTCGGCCAGATGCCCCACGTTGCTCAGCGCGCTCTGCACGGTGGTGCGCAGGTCGACGGCTTCGACGGACAGCTCGGCGACACCGGCGTCGTGCCGGGAGATTTCGAGCAGGTCGTTGAGCAGCGACTCGAACCGGTCCAGCTCGTTGACCATCAGCTCGGTGGAGCGCGCCAACGTCGGGTCCAGGTCGGCGCTGTGGTCATAGATCAGGTCGGCGGCCATCCGCACGGTGGTCAGCGGGGTACGCAGCTCGTGGCTCACGTCGGATGTGAAGCGGCGCTGCAGATTACCGAATTCCTCGAGCTGGGTGATCTGGCGCGACAGGCTTTCGGCCATGTCGTTGAACGACATGGCCAGCCGCGCCATGTCGTCCTCGCCGCGCACCGGCATTCTTTCGGACAGATGGCCTTCGGCGAACCGTTCGGCGATGCGCGACGCCGACCGCACCGGCACCACCACCTGCCGCGACACCAGCAGAGCGATGCCGGCCAGCAGCACCAGCAGCACGGCGCCGCCGGTGATCATGGTGCCGCGCACCAACTGGATGGTGGCCTGCTCGTTCTTCAGCGGGAAGATCAGATAGAGCTCCAGGTTGGCGACCTGAGACGACGCGGGGGTACCGACAATCAGCGCCGGTCCGGAGAACCCGTCGGTGTGCACGACGGCGTACTGGTAGGCCGCCTGCCCGGCCTTGACGAAACCGCGCAGGGAACCGGGCACCTGGTCGACCGGGCCGGCCGTGGTCGCCGCGCGCGGTCCGTCGCCCGGCACCATCAGCACCGCGTCGAACGCGCCGGCCAGCCCCGCACCCGAGGCCGGATCGGTTTTGGAGGTCAGCGTGTTGCGCGCCAGCTGCAGGCTGCTGTCCAGCGAACGCGCCTCTTCGCCGTTGACGATTCCGCCCACGGTGGTGCGCGCCCGCTCGATCTGTTCCATGGCGGCCTTCACCTTGACATCGAGCACGCGATTGGTGACCTGACTGGTCAATACGAAGCCGAGAGCCAGGATGACCGCGAGGGACAGCCCCAGCGTCAGCGCCACCACCCGCAGCTGCAACGAGCGCCGCCAGGCGATGGCCACGGCCCGACTCACCGTGCCCATGCCACGAGTCATGGGGCCGGAGCGCCCCCAGCGGCTCCGAGTTCGTCGCCGGGAGCCCCAGATCACCGCCGGCGCTCCCCCTGTTCACGACGTTTCACATTGTGGCTACCGGTGCCGGAGCGCCGCTTTCCAGCACTGCGGCGCCCTGCATCGTCGCCCGCGGTCACGGAGGTCCGGCCTTGTATCCCACTCCTCGAACGGTCAACACCACGGTCGGGTTCTCAGGGTCTTTCTCAACCTTGGCCCGCAGACGCTGGACGTGCACGTTCACCAAGCGGGTATCCGCCGGGTGACGATAGCCCCACACCTGTTCGAGCAGCACATCACGAGTAAACACCTGCCGCGGTTTGCGCGCCAACGCCACCAGCAAGTCGAACTCGAGCGGTGTCAGGGAGATCTGCTCGCCGTTGCGTGTCACCTTGTGCGCCGGCACGTCGATCTCGACGTCGGCGATGGACAGCATCTCGGCCGGCTCGTCGTCGTTGCGCCGCAGCCGTGCCCGCACCCGGGCCACCAGCTCCTTCGGCTTGAAGGGCTTCATGATGTAGTCGTCGGCACCCGACTCGAGGCCCAGGACCACATCGACGGTGTCCGTCTTGGCGGTCAGCATCACGATCGGCACGCCGGAATCGGCGCGCAACACCCGGCACACGTCGATGCCGTTCATGCCGGGCAGCATCAGGTCCAACAACACCAAGTCGGGGCGCAGTTCGCGCACCGCAGTCAGGGCCTGGGTGCCGTCACCGATGACCGCAGTGTCGAAACCCTCCCCACGAAGCACGATGGTGAGCATCTCGGCCAGCGAAGCGTCGTCGTCGACGACCAAAATCCTTTGCCTCATGGAGTCCATGGTGTCACCACATCGGGACAAAACTCGGACATCACGCGGGCGTTTCTCCTTCGAAACGGCCGAATCGTGACAAATCTGTGCTAGGTGGCGGCCAAATCGGCTGCCAATCGCCCCGGATCGACGCCCGCGTCGACGCTGCGCCACTGGCCGCCCCAGCCGGCTGCGGCCAACTCTGCGTAGACCGCGCCGGTGCGCTGCTGAAGGCCGTCGTCGCGTTCGTAACTGTCGCGCGCCCGGCCGGGTTCGGACTCGGCGCGGCTGCGGGCGCGCCGCCCGGCCAATTCGGCCGGCACCGCGAGCAGCACCTGCCAGTCGGGCGTGGGCAGCCCGAGGCGCCCGTATTCCAGCGCGTGTATCCACTCCACGGCCGGTCCGGCCGCGTCCTGGTGCAACCGGGCGGCGGTGTATGCCGCGTTGGAGGCGACGTAGCGATCCATGATCACCACGTCGTGCGCGCGACGCAGCGCATCGATTTCGTCGACCGCCCCGGCACGGTCCAGCGCGAACAGCAACGCCATCGCATACACCGACGACGCGAGGTCGCCGTGCTGGCCGTGCAGGGCCTCGGCCGCGATGTCGGCGATCACCGATTCCCCATAGCGCGGAAAGGCCAGCAACGCGACCGACTTGCCGTCGGCCTGAAATAGGTTGCGCAGCTTGTCCGTCAGCGTCCGTTTGCCGGCGCCGTCAATGCCCTCGATCGCGATCAGCACGGCGCGAGCCTATCGCCGCCGAGTGCCACGCTTACGCGACACTCGGCGGTCGCGCGGCTCAGTAGCGGTAGTGGTCGGCCTTGTAGGGGCCGTCGACGTCGACGCCGATGTACTCGGCCTGCTCCTTGGTCAGCTTGGTCAGCTTGCCGCCGAGCGCCTCGACGTGGATGCGGGCCACCTTCTCGTCGAGGTGCTTGGGCAGCCGGTAGACCTCGTTGTCGTACTCGTCGTTCTTGGTCCACAGCTCGATCTGGGCGATGACCTGGTTGGAGAAGCTGTTGCTCATCACGAACGACGGGTGTCCGGTCGCGTTACCGAGGTTCAGCAGCCTGCCCTCGGACAACACGATGATCGACTTGCCGGTGTCCGGGAAGGTCCACAGGTCGACCTGCGGGCGGATGTTGGTCTTGGTGGCACCGGAGCGCTCCAGCCGAGCGATCTGAATCTCGTTGTCGAAGTGGCCGATGTTGCCCAGGATTGCCTTGTCCTTCATCGCCTTCATGTGCTCGAGGGTGATGATGTCCTTGTTGCCGGTGGTGGTGATGATGATGTCGGCTTCGCCGATCACGTCCTCCACCCGCTTGACGTCGAAGCCCTCCATCAGCGCCTGAAGGGCGTTGATCGGGTCGATCTCGGTGACGGTCACCCGCGCGCCCTGGCCGGCCACCGACTCGGCGGAGCCCTTACCGACGTCGCCGTAGCCGCAGATCAGCACCTTTTTGCCACCGATCAGCACGTCGGTGCCGCGGTTGATGCCGTCGATCAGCGAGTGCCGGCAGCCGTACTTGTTGTCGAACTTGCTCTTCGTGACCGAGTCGTTGACGTTGATCGCCGGGAAGGCCAGGTCGCCGGCGGCGGCGAACTGGTAGAGCCGCAGCACACCGGTGGTGGTCTCCTCGGAGACGCCCTTGATCGAGGCGGCGATCTTGGTCCACTTGTCCTTGTCGGTCTCGAAACGCTTGCGCAGCAGGTTCAAGAACACGCGGTGCTCGGTCGAGTCGTCTTCGTCGTCCGGCGGCACCACGCCGGCCCTCTCGTACTGCGCGCCACGCAGCACCAGCATGGTGGCGTCACCGCCGTCGTCCAGGATCATGTTGGCCGGCTCGTCGGGCCAGGTCAGCACCTGCTCGGCCGCCCACCAGTATTCCTCGAGCGTCTCGCCCTTCCAGGCGTACACCGGAACGCCCTTGGGCTCCTCCGGAGTGCCGTGCGGGCCGACGACCACTGCGGCGGCGGCGTGGTCCTGGGTGGAGAAGATGTTGCAGGACGCCCAGCGCACCTCGGCACCCAGCGCGACGAGGGTCTCGATCAGCACCGCGGTCTGCACGGTCATGTGCAGCGAACCCGAGATGCGCGCGCCCTTGAGCGGCTGCACGTCGTGGTACTCGCGGCGCAGCGACATCAGACCCGGCATCTCCTGTTCGGAGAGCTCGATGTCCCGGCGACCGTAATCCGCCAACGAAAGATCGGCGACCTTGAAATCGATGCCGTTCCGGACGTCGGGGGTGAGTGCGTTTTCGGTCGTCGTCATAACGTGTTCTTCCTTTTTCGGCTCGCTCGGTCCAAGCGGTAATTAGCTTAGGTATGTTCTTAGGCCACTGTAGTCGGGGTTGGGTGCGCCCCTCGGCTCAGGGAAGGGCTCAGGGAACGTTGACCACGCCGTGCCGCTCCGCGAATGGCGTCATCAACCGGGCCAGATCGGCCGCCACGTCGTGGTCCGCCTCGGGCGGCATCGACACGTAGCTCAGCGCCAGCCGCACGATCGCACGCGCCAGCACTCCGGCGTCCTCGTCGCTGGTCGCCACCCAGCTCTGGGTCAGCGCCGTGGTCAGCCGTTCGGAGGCGCGGTTGATGATCGGGGCGCTGTCGGTGGTGATGATCTGCAGCAAGTCCGGCTTGGCCACCCCAGTGAGCAGCGAGATCACCAGCGGGTCCGCCGACAACTCGGTGAACAGGTCGCGAAAACCCTGCAGGAACGCCTCATAGATGTTGCCGATGTTGGCTTGCAGCGCGGCGTTGACGGCGTCGACCAGCCAATCGGCCAGACGCAGGCCATACCCCTGCGCCAGGCCCTGCCGCGAGCCGAACTCGTTGTAGATCGTCTGCCGGCTGACGCCCGCGGCGCGGGCCACATCGGACAGCGTGATGGCCGACCAGTCCCGGGTCAGCAGCAGATCGCGCATGGCGTCGAGCACCGAATCGCGCAGCAGGGCACGCGACGCCTCGGCGTACGACATCCGCTTCACAGGCGCGACAATAGCGGCTTTCGACGCGGCGGTGGCGCCGATCATCGGCGCCGCTCCTCCCCATCGCTACGCTGCGCATCGTCGCCGGCGGTCACGAACGGGCGATCTCCACCATCACGAAGTCGGTCTTCGCCGCGCCGCAATCCGGGCAGCTCCAGTCTTCGGGAATGTCGTCCCAGCGGGTTCCGGGCGCAATGCCGTCTTCGGGCCAACCCTTAGCCTCGTCGTACTCGAATCCGCATTGCACGCAGATGAAAAGCTTGTAGTCGTCGTTCATCGGTTCGCTCCTAACCAGTGGTCCGGCTCCTTCTCATCGCGTGGTCCCACGTCGTCGCCGGACGTCGTTTCGAAATCGACCTTCTCGCGCACCGCACAATCGGGGCAGCACCAGTCTTCGGGGATGTCGCTGAAGGGTGTGCCGGGGCGAAAGCCTTCCCGCGGTGCGCCTTTCGCTTCGTCGTAGGTGTAGCCGCAGCCGGGGCAGCGGTAGGCGGTCATGCGGGCACCCCATAGCGCGCCAGTACCTTCTCGCGCAGCCGCGGCTGGATGTTGACCTTGGTGATGTCGCCGTCGTAGTGCGCCAGCACCCGGTGATCCATCACCTTGCGCCACAGCGGGGGAAAGTAGGTGAGCGAGATCAACGACGCGTATCCGCTCGGCAGGTTGGGGGCGCCCTCCATGCTGCGCAGCGTCTGGTACCGACGGGTCGGGTTGGCGTGGTGGTCGCTGTGCCGCTGCAGGTGGTACAGGAACAGATTGGTCACCACGTGGTCGGAGTTCCAGCTGTGCACCGGGGTGCACCGCTCGTAGCGGCCACTTGAGTTCTTCTGCCGCAGTAGGCCGTAGTGCTCGAGGTAATTGACGGATTCCAGGAGGCTGAAGCCGAAGACCGCCTGAATGATCACGAACGGAATCAGCGCCGGGCCGAAGACCGCGATCAGCGCGCCCCACAGCACCACCGACATCAACCAGGCGTTGAGGACGTCGTTGGATAGATACGTCTTGGGGTGCCACGGGCTGGCGCCCTGTCGGCGGATCCGTTGCGCCTCGAGCCGCAGCGACGAGCGCAGGCTGCCGAAGACGCTGCGCGGCAAGAACTCCCAGAAGGTCTCGCCGAAGCGCGCCGACGCCGGGTCCTCCGGGGTGGCGACGCGCACGTGGTGGCCGCGGTTGTGCTCGATGTAGAAGTGCCCGTAGCACGTCTGCGCCAAAGTAATTTTGGACAGCCAGCGCTCCAGCGAGTCCTTCTTGTGGCCCATCTCGTGCGCGGTGTTGATGCCGACGCCCCCGAGCACGCCGACCGACAGCGCCACGCCCAGCTTGCCGGCCCAGCCGAGGGCGCCGTCAAAGCCCAGCCAGCTCAGGTTCGACGCGGTGAACAGGTAGGCGCCAAAGGCGACGCTGAGGTACTGGAACGGGATGTAGACGTAGGTGCAGTACCGGTAGTACTTGTCGTTCTCCAGTTGCTCCATCACCTCGTCGGGAGGGTTCTGCCCGTCGGGCCCGAAGCGGAGGTCGAGGATCGGCAGCACGACCCAGAGCAGGATCGGTCCGATCCACAGCGGCACCTGCGCGGCGGCATGCCAGCCCAGCCGGTTCAGGCCCCAGATGAGCGGCAGCATCACGAACAGGGCCGTCGGGGCGATCAACCCCATCAGCCACAGGCGGCGCTTCTTGTCCCGCCACTGAAGCGGTTCGGATTCCCGGCTCAGCTGCCGTTCGAATGTGGTCATATGCCAAACCTCCTTGTGAGTCACACCACGTTGAGGTTGGACAATACCGATGTTGGCGTCTCCTGTCTAGACAAATGACGGCATTTTGTAAAACCACCTGAGTCTAAGGCACCGGGCTGTGCGGATCGGACTGGAGAGAGTCGCTGCGCTCGGTTTCCCCCTCCTCACGCCGGCCCTGCACCGAGTGCCAGTAGCCGTAGCCGGCGTAGATCGTCGTACCGACCACCAGCCATACACCGAACCGGACCCACGTGAGGGCGGTGAGGTTGAGCATCAGCCATACGCACGCGGCGATCGAGGCGATCGGCAGCAACGGCACCCACGGCGCCTTGAATCCGCGTTGCAGGTCCGGCCGGGTCCGGCGCAGGACGATCACGCCGGCCGAAACCAGGACGAACGCGAACAGCGTTCCGACGTTCACCATCTCCTCGAGTTTGGTGATGGGAAACACCGACGCCGTCACGGCGACCACCGCGGCGACCAGCACGGTGATGCGCACCGGGGTGCCGTGCGCGCCGGTCTTGGCCAGCGACCGTGGCAGCAACCCGTCGCGCGCCATCGCGAACAAGACCCGGCACTGGCCGAGCATCAGGACCATCACCACGGTGGTCAGTCCCGCCAGCGCTCCGATGGAGATGATCTTGCTCGCCCAGTGGATGCCGTTCGCGGTGAAGGCGGTGGCCAGGTTGGCGTGGCCGCGGCCCTGGACCGTCTGGAGTTGGGTGTAGGGGACCATGCCGGACAGCACGATGGCGACCGCGACGTAGAGCAGGGTGACGATGCCCAGCGACGCCAGAATTCCCCGTGGCACGTCGCGCTGCGGATTCTTGGTCTCCTCGGCCATGGTGGCGACGATGTCGAACCCGATGAACGCGAAGAACACGATGGACGCCCCCGCCAGTACGCCGTACCAGCCGTAGTGACTGCTGTGCGCGCCGGTCAGCAACGACAAGACGGACTGATCGATGCCCTTGGCCTGGCTGCCGCCCTCCGCCTTCGGGATGAACGGCGAGTAGTTGGCGCGCTTGATGTAGAAGGCGCCGACCACCACGACGAAGAGCACCACCGACACCTTGATCGCCGTGACGATCGCGGAGAATCTCGACGACAACTTGGTGCCCAATGCGATCAAGGTCGCCACCCCGGCGACGATCACCAGGGCCCCCCAATCCACCTCTGCGGAGCCGAATCTCGCCGTCCCGCCGGCGAACCCGAACACGGTGCCCAGATAGCTGGACCAGCCCTTGGCCACCACGGCGGCACCGATCGCCAATTCCAGCACCAGGTTCCAGCCGATGATCCAGGCCAGAAACTCGCCGAAGGTGGCGTAAGAGAAGGTGTAGGCGCTACCGGCCACGGGCAGCATCGAGGCGAACTCCGCGTAACACAGCGCTGCCAGCGCGCAGGTGCCCGCCGCGATGACGAACGACACCCAGATGGCCGGGCCGGTGATGTCGCCGGTCGTCGAGGCGGTGACGGTGAAGATGCCCGCGCCGATTACCACCGCGACGCCGAACACGACCAGGTCCCGCCAGGTCAGGTCCTTACGTAGCTTGGTGTCCGGCTCGTCGGTATCGGCGATGGATTGCTCGATCGACTTGGTCCGCCATCCATTGGCCATGCATTCGCCCTTCCCCAGCGCTGGGAGCCATTGGTCCGTCACAGTACTGGGTACTCTCGGCAAATGCCGGATAGCAGAAAAACGGCCAGGGATCATGCCGTGGTCATTGGGGGCAGCATCGCCGGTCTTTGCGCCGCTCGGGTGCTTTCGGATTCGTATTCGCGGGTCACGGTGTACGAGCGCGACGAATTGCCGGCCGAGCCGGCGAATCGAGCGACCGTTCCCCAGGACCGGCATCTGCACATGCTGATGGCGCGCGGGGCGATCGAATTCGAGGACCTTTTCCCGGGCCTGCTCGACGACATGGTGAGCGCCGGCGTGCCCAAACTGCACAACCGGCCGGATTGCATCCACCTCGGGGCCGCGGGCCACGTGCTCGGCACCGGGCAAACGCTGCGCGACGAGTTCACCGCCTACGTGCCCAGTCGCCCGCACCTGGAATGGCAGTTGCGAAAACGGGTCCTCGGCATCGACAACATCGCCGTGGCGCGGCGCTCGGTGGCCGAGCCGACGTTCGACCGCGTGCAACAACGGGTCACCGGCGTGTTGCTGAATCCGGCCGACCCCGATAGCAAGGACCCCGAATTCGTAGCGGCGGATCTGGTTGTCGACGCGACCGGCCGGGGCACCCGGCTACCGGTGTGGCTGACGCAATGGGGATTCGACCGCCCGGTCGAACAGGAACTGGACATCGGCATTCATTACGCCACCCAGCGGTTCCGCATCCCCGACGGGCTGATCGCGGAGAAGGTGGTCGTCGCCGGCGCCTCGCATGACATGTCGCTCGGGCTGGGCATGCTCTGCTACGAGGACGGCACCTGGGTCCTCACCACCTTCGGTGTGGCCAACGCGAAACCGCCGCGGACCTTTCCCGACATGCTTGGGCTGGCGCAGCGGCTGCTTCCGGACCACTTCAATGCCGCGCTGACGCGGGCCGAGCCGCTGGGAGAGCCTGCGTTTCACGCCTTTCCGGCGAGCAAGTGGCGCCGCTACGACAAACTGGAGCGCCTGCCGGCCGGCATCATCGCCTTCGGCGATGCGGTGGCCAGCTTCAATCCCACCTTCGGTCAGGGCATGACAATGACCTCACTGCAGGCCGGGCATCTGCGCCGCGCGCTTCAGTTGCCGGACGACCAAGTCGCCGCGGAGCTGAACCGGGCCACCGCCAAAAGCACCTTTCCGGTGTGGACGATGAACGCGATCGGCGACGTCACGTTCCACCATGCCGGCTCCAAGGCGGCGATCCCCTGGTGGTGGCGGCCCTCAGGCGCGCTGTTCGATCAATTTTTGGGCGCCGCGGAGACTGAACCCGTTCTGGCGGAATGGTTCTTGCGGCGGTTCTCGCTGCTCGACAGCCTCTACATGGTTCCGCCGCCGCGAATCATCGGCCGCGCAATGGCGCACAACCTGCGGCTCTGGCTCAGCGAGCGGCGCAAAGCCGCCAAACAGCGGCGGACCTTGGCGATCGCAAGCGCGGCGCAGCCGGGCGAAGCGGGTCGCCACCATCGGGCCTAGCGGCGATCGCAAGCGCGGCGCAGCCGGGCGAAGCGGGTCGCCACCATCAGGCCTAGCGGCGATCGCAAGCGCGGCGCAGCCGGGCGAAGCGGGTCGCCACCATCAGAGCTAGCCTCACAGCCCAACCGTCGCCCTGAACAGCTTGGTGGGTTCATGCGCCACCAGCCGGATCGGCGCGTCATCGGCCGCCACCCAGGCGGCAATTCCCCGCTTCAGCGTCAGCGAGCCGGATTTGCCATGCACCGTCGTCGAACCCTCGCTGCACAACAGGATCTGCGGGCCGTCGTGGCTGCACGTCGCGTCCACCTCGTGGCCGACGTACTCGTCGTCGAGCTCCAGTAGCGCGACGGCGAACTCGTCGGTCGGCGTCTCGTAGATCAGTCCCAAGCCCTCACGGCGGATCCTCGGCCGCAGCTGCTCCTCGGTGGTGGGCGCGAAGTCCAGCACGCGCAGCAGCTCGGGTACATCGACGTGCTTAGGCGTCAGGCCACCGCGTAACACGTTGTCCGAGTTGGCCATCACCTCCACCGCGAAACCGCGCAGGTAGGTGTGCAGATTGCCGGCGGAGACGAAAATGGCCTCACCCGGGGCGAGACTGATGCGGTTGAGCAGCAGCGCCGCCAGCACGCCGGCGTCACCGGGATAACGTTCGCCAAGCTCCAGCACCGTCTTGGCCTCGGCCGCGAATTCGGTTGCGCCCGAGCTGACGTACGCGATGGCACCGTCCAGCACCGCGGTAACCAGCACGTCGATGTCGGGCTGCGGCGCGGTGATCCAGGTGGTGAACAGCGCCCGCAGACCGTCGGCGTCGGACTGGTCGTTGAGCAGCTCGATGAACGGGTCGAGGTCGGAGACGGCCAGGGCCCGCAACAGCTCGACGGTGCGCGAGGCCGGCCGGAAGCCGGCCAGCGCCTCGAACGGGTGCAGCGCGACCAGCAACTCGGGCTTGTGGGATGTGTCGCGGTAGTTACGCACCGGCGACGTCAGCGGAATGCCGACCCGCTCCTCGCGCAGGTAGCCCTCGGCCGCCTGGGCGGCGCTGGGGTGCGCCTGCAAGGACAGCGGCTCGTCGGCGGCCAGCACCTTGACCAGGAACGGCAGCACGTCCCCGAAGCGCGCCCGCGACGTCGGCCCGAGCTGGCCCTCCGGGTCGTCGACCAGCGCCTCGAGCAATGAGACTTCGCCGTTGTCTGTTTCGAGCCACGCCGGATCGCCCGGGTGCGCCCCAAACCAGAGCTCGGCCTCGGGGTGCGCCGCCGGCACCGGACGCTCGGTGAATTCGGCGATGGCGGTACGTGAACCCCAGGCGTACGTTCTCAAGGCCCCGCGAAGCAGTTCCACCGTTGTATCTATCCCCGCACCAGTCGCATGTAAACCGCGGCCATTTCCAGCCGGACGGCCAATACTGCCAGTTGCTGTTCGGGGCTGCCGGGGCCCCCCAGCGCCGGCGAAACCCCGTAGCCTGCCGAGCCGCCGGGCCCGTCGGGCACGTCCTCGGCGGCGAGTAGGTACACGTTGTCCAGCCCGGCGGTGCGGGCGGCCACACCCGCCTGCTCCGACTCCAGGACGACGGCCAGTACGCGCAACCGCTGCGGCAGCGGCCCGTCGATCTGTTCGTCGTGGAACACCGCGGCGTCGGGATCCTGATATCCGTCGGACGCCGCGGCCCGCAAGGCGACCAGCGCGTCCGCGAGCCCGGTGGCCGGCGTCACCTGGTTCGCGACGCGCAGCAGCACGGAGCTGCCGTGCCGGGCCAGCGCAAGCGTCGCGGCGCCGTCGCCCGCCAGCGCCACCTGACGCTCGGCAACGCGCGCGGCCAGCAGCTTGGCCGGGTTGGTGAACAGCTCGCGGCCGGCGCTGTTGCGCAGCGCTTCGGCGTCCAACTCGTCGGCGAGCAATGCCAGATCGACCTTCGGCCGTGGGTCCACCGCATGCACCACGGCCAGCCCGGCGGCTAGGTACCGGCACAATCCGAATTCGTCGTCGGGAACCGAGAGCCGGGGCGCCAGCACCGCCGCGCGCCCGGCGGTGGCGTCCCGCAACGGGCCCTCGTACGGCGCGGTCACCACTACCCGGGCGCCCCGACGCAACCCAGTGGCGGCGGCGGCGGCCAGGGCGGGATCGCCGGGATCGTCGCCCGCGACGATCATCACGTCGAGCGGGCCCACCCACGGCGGTGCCTCGTCGGCGAGAGTGAAGGGCTGAGAAGAGGTGCCACCCAAGGTCGCGGCGAGCACCGTCCCGGCGGTCTCCGCGGTGCCGCGCCCGGCCACCCAGATGACGCTGCGCGCAGGGTCGTTCGCGCGCAGCGGGTCCAGCGCACCCTCGTCGACCGCGGCGGCGACCGCACGCACCTGGGCACCGGCCGACGATGCGGCACGCAGCAGGCCGTCGCGGTCGGCGGCCAACAGTCCCTCGGCGTCCTCGAGATCGATCGCTCGGGTGGCATTCACGGCGTGGCCTTCACGTCCGCCGAGGCCGCGGTGATCTCAAAGCTGATCTGGGCGACGACCTCGGCCACGTCCTCGATCGTGCGCGCCTCCACGTTCAGCCGCAACAACGGCTCGGTATTGGAGCTGCGCAGGTTGAACCAGCTGCCGTCGCCGAGGTCGGCCGTCACCCCATCCACGTGATCGAGTGAGTGAATCCGGGTGCCGAACGACTTCAGCACCGCCTCCGTGCACTTCCCAGCGTCGGCGACGGTGAAGTTGATTTCGCCAGACGATTCGTAGCGCTGGTAATCCGCGGTCAGCTCCGACAGCGGGCGGTCCTGCTCGCCGAGGGCGGCCAGTACGTACAGCGCCGCCAGCATCCCGGAGTCGGCACCCCAGAAGTCGCGGAAGTAGTAATGCGCCGAATGTTCGCCACCGAAAATTGCGCCGGTGTCGGCCATCAGTGCCTTGATATAGGAGTGGCCCACCCTGGACCGCAGCGGCGTGCCGCCGCGCTCGGCGACAAGTTCGGGCACCGCGCGCGACGTGATCACGTTGTGGATGATCGTCGCACCGATCTCCCGGCTCAACTCGCGCGCGGCAACCAGACTGGTCACCGTCGACGGCGAGACGGGGTTGCCGCATTCGTCGACCACGAAGCAGCGGTCCGCGTCGCCGTCGAACGCCAGCCCGATGTCGGCGCCGGTCTCGCGCACGTAAGCCTGCAGGTCCACCAGGTTGGTGGGGTCGAGCGGGTTGGCCTCGTGATTGGGAAACGAACCGTCGAGCTCGAAGTACAACGGCTCCAACGTGATCGAGCCGATCGGGCCGAGCACGGCGGGCGTCGTCAGACCGGCCATGCCGTTGCCGGCGTCCACGGCCACCCGCAGCGGGCGCAGCTTGGAGGTGTCCACCAGCGACCGCAGGAACTGTCCGTAGTCGGCCAGCACGTCACGGTCGCTCACGTTTCCGGGTTCCCCGTCGTAAGCCTCGACGCCGGCGATCACATCATCGGCGATCAGGCGCAGGCCCGTCTCGGCGCCGACCGGTTTGGCCCCCGCCCGGCACAGCTTGATGCCGTTGTAGGCCGCCGGGTTGTGGCTCGCGGTGAACATCGCGCCGGGGCAATCCAGCAGTCCGGAGGCGAAGTAGAGCTGATCGGTCGACGCCAAGCCAATCCGCACCACGTCCAGTCCCTGGGTGGTCACTCCGGCGGCGAACGCCGCGGCCAGCGTAGGCGAACTGTCCCGCATGTCGTGACCGATCACCACCTGGCGGGCACCCTCGCCGCGCATGAGTTTGGCGAACGCTCCCCCAAGATCGGTGACCAGCGGCTGGTCGAGCTCTTCGCCGACTAGCCCACGCACGTCGTACGCCTTGACGACACGGTGGACAGTCGCGGCGGGCCGAGACATGCGGGACTCCTGACGACGTGAACTCTTGGCCGTCAGCCTATCGGGCCACGGAGAACTGGGGCGGCGCTAGTGGGGATCGCAAGCGCGGCGGAGCCGGGCGCGGGGTCGCCACCATCGGCGCTAGTGGGGATCGCAAGCGCGGCGGAGCCGGGCGCGGCGGGTCGCCACCATCGGCACTAGTGGGGATCGCAAGCGCGGCGGAGCCGGGCGCGGGGTCGCCACCATCGGCGCTAGTGGGGATCGCAAGCGCGGCGGAGCCGGGCGCGGCGGGTCGCCACCATCGGCGCTAGTGGGGATCGGGCAACACGCGCAGATGTCCGCGTCGCCGTCCGGAGCGATGCTCGGGCGGGGCCAGCAGACTGCGACTGGGCGCGGTGGCCTGAGATCCGCCGTGATGGATGTGGGCGTCGGCGAAGCCGTTCACCGGTGTCGCACCGCCGGCGTACGGCAAGGCGCGATCGCCGCCCTCGCGCACCGCATCGGCGAGGGCAACCAGGTCGTCCTCGTCGGGGTGGGTGGGCAAGGGGCCGGCGTGGCGTACCAACTCCCACCCGCGGGGCGCGGTGATCCGGCCGGCATGGTTGACGCACAAATCCCAGGAATGCGGTTCCCGCGCCGTCGCCAACGGACCGACGACTGCGGTCGAGTCCGAGTAGACGAACGTCAGGGTCGCCACGGCGTAGTGCGGGCACCCGGGCCGGCAACAGCGACGGGGAACGTTCACGATCGAAAGGCTATCGTGCGCAAACGCCGCCGAAGCGCCGGACACGCGCAACTCCTCGGCCCTCGATGTGCAACCGTTACCATCGGCGCGTGGCTGATTCGCCCAGCTATCCGCGAAGAGATCGGTTCTCCAACGGGCCGGCTCCGCGCCGGAGCGGGACGCACCGACTCTTTCGCAGGGGCCGCGATATGCGCGGCCCGCTGTTGCCCCCGACCGTGCCGGGGTGGCGCAGCCGCGCCGAGCGGTTCGACATGGCGGTGCTGGAGGCCTACGAGCCCATCGAGCGGAGCTGGCAGGACCGGCTGGCCGAACTCGACGTCGCCGTCGACGAGATTCCGCGCATCTCGGCAAAGGATCCCGAGAGCGTGCAGTGGCCACCCGAAGTGATCGCGGACGGTCCGATCCCGCTGGCGCGGTTGATCCCGGCCGGCGTCGACATCCGCGGCAACTCCACCCGGGCGCGAATCGTGTTGTTCCGCAAGCCAATTGAGCGACGGGCCAAAGACACCGTCGAACTCGGCGACCTGCTACACGAAATCCTGGTGGCCCAGGTCGCGATTTACCTCGACGTTGATCCGTCCGTCATCGATCCGACGATCGACGACGAATAACTTCTCCTTGCACGTCGGCCGCCGAACGCTCGGCGTGCGTTGCGATCAGTGTGCGTCAGATGATGCCCCGCTTGAGGCGGCGGCGCTCGCGCTCGGACAAACCGCCCCAGATACCGAAGCGCTCGTCGTGCTCGAGGGCGTACTCAAGGCACTCATGACGCACCTCGCAACCCAGGCAGATCTTCTTGGCCTCTCGGGTGGAGCCACCCTTTTCCGGGAAGAAGGCCTCGGGGTCGGTCTGGGCGCACAGCGCGCGATCCTGCCATTGATCCGCGGCCGGCTCCGGCATGGGCTCGGGCTCGAATGCGATTGGCGCATCAGGGACCACGGTCAAATGCGGCCGAGCGGGACGGTCCGGTGCCGGGTCGATGTCAGTGTGCGGCGTGCTCGCCATGGCGCTTCGAAAAGTGTCGTAAGACATACGGTCGTCCGCCTCCTCAGCTTGTTTGAGAGAGTGTGTGATTGGTTTCCCACTGTTCTGATGTACAGACAATTCGAACAAGTGATCGAATCTCGGTCTGCGACACCGGAGTCGGCCGGCCAACCGGGAAATGACACTGTTGTGATTAGACACGGGTTGACCTGCCGGGTCAAGCACTTCGGCGCATTTCCATACCATCTCGTGATCAAATTTCGGCGTTTCTGTTGTTTTGAGGCTTCGGCGTGTCGATCACACGATCCTCAGCCTTCCCAGAAGTCGCCCACAAGTGGTGGGGAACCGCAACTTTGAGGCACCCCCGATGGGCCCGCCACAGCGCTACCGCCGGGCAGTACTGTCGTGCAATGTGAAGGTCACCGTTCTGGTCGGTGGGGTTGGCGGCGCCCGGTTCCTGCTGGGGGTTCAACAGCTTTTCGGGCTCGGTCAATTTCAAACGCAAGGGTGCCCGGGCACGGAAGCCAACGAACTCACGGCGATCGTCAACATTGGCGATGACGCCTGGATCCACGGATTGCGAATCTGCCCCGATTTGGACACCTGCATGTACACCTTAGGTGGAGGTGTAGATCCGGAGCGAGGGTGGGGGCACCGCGACGAAACCTGGCACGCCAAAGAGGAATTGGCGCGCTACGGGGTGCAGCCGGACTGGTTCGGGCTCGGTGACCGTGACCTGGGCACCCACCTGGTGCGCACCCAGATGCTCAACGCCGGCTATCCCTTGACCCAGATCACCACCGCGCTGTGCGACCGCTGGCAACCCGGCGCGCGGCTGCTGCCCGCCAGCGACGATCGGTGCGAGACACACGTGGTGATAACCGATCCCGACGACGGCAGCCGGCGGGCGATTCACTTCCAGGAGTGGTGGGTGCGCTACCGGGCCCAGGTGCCCACGCACAGCTTCGCCTTCGTCGGCGCTGAAAAGGCGGCCGCCACAATTGATGCCACGGCGGCCATCGCGGACGCCGACGTCATCCTGCTGGCGCCCTCGAACCCGGTGGTGAGCGTCGGCGCCATCCTGGCCGTCCCCGGCATTCGCGGGGCGCTGCGCGGCGCGCGCGCGCCGATTGTCGGCTACTCGCCGATCATCGGTGGAAAGCCATTGCGCGGCATGGCCGATACCTGCCTGTCGGTGATCGGGGTCGAGTCCACCGCCGAGGCGGTCGCCCGGCACTACGGCGCGCGCCGGGACACCGGCATCTTGGACGGCTGGCTGGTGAGCGAAGACGACCGGGCCGGTTTCCAAGGCGACATCGACGGCATCGCGGTGCGCTCGGTACCGCTGGTGATGATCGACCCGAAGGCGACGGCCGAGATGGTCAGGGCCGGACTGGAGCTGGCAGGGGTGACCCCTTGACGTCTCGGCCCGGCGAGCATGGCACCGCCGCCGCGATCGAAATCCTGCCCGTCGCCGGGTTGCCCGAATTCCGGCCCGGTGACGATCTGGGCGCTGCCGTCGCCGCGGCCGCCCCATGGTTGCGCGACGGCGACGTCGTCGTGGTAACCAGCAAGGCGGTGTCCAAATGCGAGGGCCGCCTGGTGCCGGCCCCGCAGGATCCGGAGGAGCGCGACCGACTGAGGCGCAAGCTGGTCGACGACGAAGCCGTCCGGGTGCTGGCCCGCAAGGGCCGGACCCTGATCACCGAGAACCGGATCGGCCTGGTGCAGGCCGCCGCGGGCGTAGACGGATCCAACGTGGGTCGCGACGAACTGGCGCTTCTGCCGGTCGACCCGGACGGCAGCGCCGCGACGCTGCGGGCCGCCCTGCGCGAACGGCTCGGTGTCGAGGTCGCCGTGGTCATCACGGACACGATGGGCCGCGCGTGGCGCAACGGCCAGACCGACGCGGCCGTGGGGGCCGCGGGCATGGCTGTGCTGCACGGCTATTCGGGGGCCGTCGATCAGCATGGCAATGAGTTACTGGTCACCGAGGTGGCGGTCGCCGACGAGATCGCCGCGGCCGCCGATCTGGTCAAGGGCAAACTGACCGCGATGCCGGTGGCAGTGGTGCGCGGCATGTCCGTGACCGACGACGGCTCGACAGCGCGGCGGTTGTTGCGGCCGGGCACCGAAGACCTGTTCTGGCTCGGCACCGCCGAAGCCCTCGAAGCCGGTCGCCGCGAGGCGCAGCTGCTGCGCCGATCGGTGCGCCGCTTCAGCGCCGAACCCGTGCCGGCGGATCTGTTGGAAGCCGCGGTCGCCGAAGCGCTGACCGCGCCGGCTCCGCACCACACCCGCCCGGTGCGGTTCGTCTGGCTGCAGACCCCGGCCATCCGGACCCGGCTGCTGGATCGCATGCGGGACAAGTGGCGCGCCGACCTCGCCGGCGACGGCCGGCCCGCTGACTCGATCGACCGCCGGGTGGCGCGCGGTCAGATCCTCTACGACGCGCCAGAGGTCGTCATCCCGATCCTGGTGCCGGACGGCGCGCACGCTTATCCCGACGCCGCCCGCACCGACGCCGAGCACACCATGTTCACGGTGGCCGTCGGCGCGGCGGTGCAGGCCCTGCTGGTCGCGCTGGCGGTGCGCGGGTTGGGCAGCTGCTGGATCGGCTCGACGATCTTCGCCGCCGACCTGGTGCGCGCCGAGCTCGGGCTGCCCCCCGACTGGGAACCGTTGGGCGCCATTGCCATCGGATATGCCGCCGAACCGGCCGGGCCGCGTGATCCGGCAGACCCCGGTGATTTGCTGATCCGCAAGTAATACTGAGCCCATGAAGTTCGCCGGCAAGGCGGCGGCCTCGGCCGACAAGGTTCGCGGCGGCTACTACACCCCCGCACCGGTGGCCCGGTTCCTGGCCACCTGGGTCCACGCGGCGGGACCGAAGATCGTGGAGCCCTCCTGCGGCGACGGCGCGATCCTGCGCGAGTTGGCCACGCTCAGCGACCGGGTGCAGGGCGTCGAACTGATGGCCGACGAGGCGGCCAAATCCCGCCGGTTCGCCCCCGTCGACGCCGAGAGCCTGTTCGCCTGGCTCGCCACCGCCGAGGCCGGCGGCTGGGACGGGGTCGCCGGCAACCCGCCCTACATTCGTTTTGGCAACTGGCCAGCGCAGCAGCGCGATCCGGCGCTGGCCCTGATGCGGCGCGCGGGTCTGCGCCCCACCCGACTGACCAACGCCTGGGTTCCGTTCGTGGTGGCGAGCACCATGCTGGTGCGCGACGGCGGGCGGGTGGCGCTGGTGCTCCCTGCCGAGCTGCTCCAGGTCAGCTACGCCGCACAGCTGCGCGACTACCTTCTGTCCCGATTCCGCGAGATCACGTTGCTGACGTTCGAGCGCCTGGTGTTCGACGGCATCCTGCAGGAAGTCGTGTTGTTCTGCGGTGTCGCCGGCACCGGTCCCGCACGCATCCGCACCGTGCACCTCCAGGACGCCGGCGCCCTGGCTAGCGTGGACCTAAACGTGCGACACCGTCCTTTCGGGCCCGCGCTCTTGCACGAAAACGAGAAGTGGACCAAGTACTTTCTGGATCCCGCCGCGATCCGGCTGCTGCGCGCGCTCAAGGGTTCGGGCACCCTGACGCGGCTCGGGTTTTTCGCCGAGGTCGACGTCGGAATCGTGACCGGGCGCAACGCCTTCTTCACCTTCACCGACGCTCAGGCCGCCGCGCTGGGGTTACGGCCGCACTGCGTCCCGCTCGTCTCGCGCAGTGCCCAACTGTCCGGGCTGATCTACGACGACGATTGCCGGGCAAGCGACCTCGCCGCCGGGCAGCGCGGCTGGTTACTCAACGCGCCGCGCGAGCCCGCCGATGCGGCGCTGCGAGCCCACATCAGCGCGGGTGAAGCAGCCGGGGTGCACCGCGGCTACAAGTGCTCGATCCGCAAGCCGTGGTTTGCCACGCCCTCGCTGTGGGCGCCCGATCTGTTCCTGCTGCGCCAGATCCACCGGGCGCCGCGGCTGACCGTCAACGCCGCCGCGGCCACGAGCACCGACACCGTGCACCGGGTGCGCCTCAGCGCCCGCGCCGATGCCGGGATCGACCCGGCCGCGCTCGCCGCGGTGTTCCACAACAGCGCGACGTTCGCCTTCAGCGAGATCATCGGTCGCAGTTACGGCGGCGGTGTTCTTGAGCTGGAGCCCCGCGAAGCCGAGCAGCTGCCCATTCCCCCGCCGAATTGCGCGGACGCCGATCTCGTCCGCGACGTCGACCTGCTGCTGAAGGCCAACGAGTTCGACAAGGCGCTCGACCTCGTCGACCGCCGCGTGCTGATCGACGGCCTGGGATTGGCGGCCGAGGCGGTGGCGGACTGCCGCGCGGCGTGGGTGTCGTTGCGGGATCGGCGGAAACGGCGGGGGTCACGATGAGCGTTCGGGAGTCGGCGATCGCGCTGCTGTCGAGCTGGGATCCACCCGACCCGGCCCAGGATTCGTTGCGCCACGCCGTGTTGGCGTTCGTGCACGCCCGCAGCGATGCGTGCCGGCGCGAGTGCGTGCCGGGCCACGTGACCGGGTCCGCGTTGGTACTCGACCACTCCGGCGACCAGGTGCTGCTGACCCTGCACCCCCGCCTGGGCCGGTGGGTGCAGTTGGGCGGCCACTGCGACGATGACGACACCGACGTCCTCGCCGCCGCGCTGCGCGAGGCCACCGAGGAGTCCGGGATCGACGGGCTGCGCATCGAACCCCGATTAGCCGCGGTGCACGTGCACCCGGTGACCTGCTCGCTGGGCGTGCCGACCCGTCATCTGGACCTGCAGTTCGTCGCGCACGCGCCGGCCGGCGCGCAGATCGCGATCAGCGACGAGTCCGAGGACTTGCGGTGGTGGCCCGCCGACGCGCTGCCCGACGGGACGGATTACGCGCTGGCCTATCTGGTCGCCCAAGCCACGCGAGCGGGTTAGCCGCCGAGTGTGCGGCTAGCTTCACGCTCGGCCTCGAATGTGCGGCTAGCGTCACCCTCGGCGAACAGGAGTCTCCGCCGCTAGACGTCGGACGAGTAGCGGATCCCGCCGTCGGGAATCGACACACCGGGCCACACCCGGGCGCCGCGCAACAACTCGCAGCGCGCCCCGATGTCGGCGCCGTCGCCGATCACGCCGTCGCGGATCAGCGCCCGCGGGCCGATGCGCGCGCCGAAGCCGATGATCGATCGCTCGATCACGCTGCCGGCCTCGACCTTGACGCCGTCGAAGATCACCGCGCCGTCCAGCCGGACGCCGGGGCCGATCTCGGCTCCCCTCCCGACAACGGTGCCGCCGACCAGCACCGCGCCCGGCGACACCGCCGCGCCGTCGTGCACCAGCTGCTCGCCGCGGTGGCCGTGCAGCGCCGGCGACGGGGCGATGCCGCGCACCAGATCCGCTGAGCCACGCACGAAGTCTTCCGGGGTGCCCATGTCGCGCCAGTAGCTGGCGTCGACGTAGCCGCAGACCTTCACTCCGGGATCGGACAGCAGCGCGGGGAACACCTCACGTTCCACCGAGACCTCCCGGCCGCGCGGGATCCGGTCGATCATCTGGCGCGAGAAGACGTAGCACCCGGCGTTGATCTGGTCGGTCGGCGGGTCCTGGGTCTTCTCCAGGAAGCCGGTGACGCGGCCTTCCTCGGTGGTCACGCAGCCGAACGCCCGCGGATCGCCCACCCGGACCAGATGCAGTGTGAGGTCGGATTGCTGAGCCGAGTGGAAGTCGAGCATCTGACCCAGGTCGGCTCCGGAAAGCACGTCTCCGTTGAACACCATCACGGTGTCGTGCCGCAGGTGGCCGGCCACGTTGGCGATGCCGCCGCCGGTGCCCAGGGGCCGCTCCTCGGTGACGTACTCGATCTGCAAACCCAGCTTGGAGCCATCACCGAACTCGGCCTCGAACACCGCAGCCTGATACGACGTGCTCAGGATGACGTGGTCCATCCCGGCCGCGGCGATTCGCGAGAGCAGATGCGTGAGGAACGGCAGCCCCGCGGTGGGCAGCATCGGCTTGGGCGCCGACAGCGTCAGCGGCCGCAGCCGGGTGCCCTTGCCGCCGACCAGGATCACCACATCGACTTCTGGAGTTCCCACCTCAGTGACGCCCTTCTAGAAGTTTCCGCCGGCCGGACACGCGCCGCGCACTGCGCACCATCAGGCGCGAACGCACCCTGAGCGAGGCGTGCAGCGTCCAGCGCAGCGGGGCGCGCGACCAACCGGAATGCCGGTCGGCCAGAAACATATACGTGCTCTTGTGATGCGCGGCCAGGTGGCTGGCCGGGTCCGCGCCGGTGGAGTGGCCCTTGTGGTGCAGGACCTCCGCCGACGGCACGTAGACGGACAGCCAACCGGCCTTGCCGAGGCGGTCGCCTAAGTCGACGTCCTCCATATACATGAAGTACCGCTCGTCGAACCCGCCGATCTGGGCGAACGCCGAACGCCGCACCAACAGGCACGACCCCGACAGCCAGCCCACCGGCCGCTCGCTGGGCTCCATCCGCTCCTGGCGGTACGCCGCCGACCACGGGTTGCTTTTCCAGAAGGGTCCGACGACCGCGTGCATGCCGCCGCGGATCAGGCTCGGCAGGTGCCGCGCCGACGGATACACCGATCCGTCGGGATCACGGATCAGCGGGCCCAGCGCGCCGGCCCGCGGCCACCGCGACGCGGCGTCGAGCAGTTCGTCGATGCTGCCCGGTCCCCACTGCACGTCCGGGTTGGCGATGATCACCCAGTCATCGTCGGGATCCAGTTGCGCGACGGCACGATTCACCGCGGTCCCGTAGCCGAGGTTGGCTCCGGTGCGAAACAACCGCACATTGGGATAGCGGTCGACGGCTGCCTCCGGAGTGCCATCGGTGGAGCCGTTGTCGGCCAGCAGCACGCACACCTCCCGCTCCGTGGCCAGCGACAGCGAGGCCAGGAAGCGCTCCAGGTGCGGACCCGGTGAGAAGGTCACCGTCACGACCGGCAGGACGTCAGTCACGCGTAGAGGGTAACGGTCGAACGGCCGCGGCACCGCTATCGGCGGCGGCCAGCGCAGCGGCAAGCGCGGGGCGCCAAGGCCGCAGCGGCCGCATCCCCGCGGCGACGGACTGGCCACTCGACAAGGCGGAGTAGGCCGGTCGGGGGGCGGGGCGGGGAAAGTGCTCGGTGGGGACCGGTCGCACCCGCTCGGGGTCGGCGCCGCATTCCTCGAAAACGGCGCGGGCCTGATCGAACCGCGAGCAGGCTCCTTCATTGGCGGCGTGCAGGATCGGGCCGGGCGTGCCATCGTCGACGATCTGTAATAGCGCGGCGGCGAGGTCGCCGACGTAGGTCGGCGAGCCGATCTGGTCGTAGACCACGTCGACCGGACCGTCCCCGGCCGCCAGCCGGCACATCACGGCGACGAAGTCCTTGCCCGTGCCGCCGGTGTAGACCCAGGCGGTGCGCACGACTATGCCCTGGGACGGGTCGGGCAGCGCCGCGAGCACGGCCCGCTCCCCCGCGACTTTGCTGCGCGCATACACACTCTGCGGGGCGGTGTGATCGGTGGGCTCGTACGGCCGCGGCGGCGCGCCGCCGAAGTCCCCGTTGAATACGTAGTCGGTGGACACGTGGACCAGTCGCGCGCCGACCTGCGAACACGCACGCGCGATGTGCCCCGGTCCGGCTTCGTTGACCGCGAATGCGGCCCCCTCGTCGGTCTCCGCCCGGTCGACGTCGGTATAGGCCGCGCAGTTGATCACCACGTCGCCGCGCCGCACGATCCGCTCGGCGGCCGTGGGCTCGGTGATGTCCCACTGCGACGACGTCAGCGCCAGCGCTGCACGGCCCTGCCTCGCCGTTAACGAGGTCAAATAGCCGCCCAACTGCCCACCGGCACCGGCGATCACGATCCTGCCCGACATGGTTCGAGTCTGGCATGGCCCGCAAAGCTGCAACCACGCCCGGGGCACGCGGGGACCGGCTACCGGTGAAGCACCTGTGTCGCAAGTAATGTAGTGGGATGCCTGTGCAACGTGTGGTTCGTGTGGTTGCCACCGCGCTGACGCTCGCGGTCGTCGTCGGCACCGGGATCGCATGGAGCAATGTCCGGTCCTTCGAAGACGGCATCTTCCACATGTCCGCGCCCTCGCTGGGCAAGGGTGGCGACGACGGCGCGATCGACATCCTGCTGGTCGGCATGGACAGCCGCACCGACGCGCACGGCAATCCCTTGTCGCAGGAGGAACTGGACACGCTGAAGGCCGGCGACGAGGAAGCGACCAACACCGACACGATCATCCTGATCCGCATCCCCAACAACGGGAAGTCGGCCACCGCGATCTCGATCCCGCGGGACTCCTACGTCGCCGCCCCGGGCTTGGGCAAGACCAAGATCAACGGCGTCTACGGCCAGACCCGGGAGGCCAAGCGCACCGCCCTGGTCAGGGCGGGCGCCTCCGCCGCCGAGGCGGCGGCCCAGGGCACCGAGGCGGGCCGCGAGGCGCTGATCAAGACCGTCGCGGACCTCACCGGTGTCACGGTCGACCACTACGCCGAAATCGGCCTGCTCGGCTTTTCCCTGATCACCGATGCCCTCGGCGGCGTCGACGTCTGCCTCAAAGAGCCGGTGTTCGAGCCGCTTTCGGGTGCCGACTTCCCGGCCGGCCCGCAACGACTCAACGGTCCCGAGGCGCTGAGCTTCGTGCGCCAGCGCCACGAGCTGCCGCGCGGCGACCTGGACCGGGTGGTGCGCCAGCAGGTGGTGATGGCCTCGCTGGCCCACCGGGTCATCTCCGGGCAGACGCTGTCCAGCCCCACCACGGTCAAGCGGCTAGAGGCCGCCGTCCAGCGCTCGGTGGTGATCTCGGCCGGTTGGGACGTCATGGATTTCGTGCAGCAGATGCAGAAGCTGGCCGGGGGTAACGTCGCCTTCGCCACCATTCCGGTGCTCGACGGCGCCGGCTGGAGCGACGACGGCATGCAGAGCGTGGTGCGGCTGGACCCACATCAGGTCGCCGACTGGGTGGGCGGCCTGTTGCACGAGCAGGAACAGGGCAAGACCGAGGAGATCGCGTACACCCCCGCCAAGACCACCGCCAGCGTCGTCAACGACACCGATATCAACGGGCTGGCCGCAGCAGTGTCAGACGTGTTGACCGCCAAAGGTTTTGCCGCGGGCACCGTGGGCAACAACGATGAGGCGCACGTCAAGACCAGCCAGGTGCGCGCCGCCAAGAGCGACGACCTGGGGGCCAGGGAGGTCTCGAAGGAATTGGGCGGGCTGCCGGTGATCGCCGACAGCTCGCTGGCCCCGGGCGCGGTACGGGTGGTGCTGGCCGACGACTACAGCGGACCGGGCTCGGGCCTGTCCGGCAGCGAGACGATCATGCCCGCCCGGGTGTCGACCGCCGGCGCGGTGGCGGCCGACCCCAGGGTTCCCGCGCCATCGCCAATCCTGACCGCCGGCTCGGACAAGCCGGAGTGCATAAACTAACGACCGGTGCCTCAACTGACCACGCTGAGCGGGGCGATCCTCGACCCGATGCTGCGGGCCGATCCGGTCGGTCCGCGCATCACCTACTACGACGACGCCACCGGCGAGCGCATCGAACTGTCCGGTGTGACGCTGGCCAACTGGGCCGCCAAGACGGGCAACCTGCTGCGCGACGAATTGGGCGCCGGCCCAAAAAGCCGGGTGGCGATTCTGTTGCCCGCGCATTGGCAGACGGCCGCGGTGCTGTTCGGGGTGTGGTGGATCGGTGCCGAGGCGGTGCTGACCGGCCCGGCAGACCCGGCAAAAGCCTCGAACATAGCGTCGGACATCGCACTGTGCACGGCCGAGCGCCTCGATGAGGCCGACGCCGCCGTGAGCACGGCGGTATCGGGGGGCGAGCTGGCGGTGCTGTCGCTGGACCCGTTCGGCCGGCCGGCACCGGACCTGCCGATCGGCGTGACCGACTACGCCACCGCGGTGCGGGTGCACGGCGATCAGGTCGTTCCCGAACCGCGCCCGGGGCCGGCGCTGGGCGGACGATCGGTCGACCAGGTGCTGGCCGATTGCCAAAGCTCCGCCGCGACAAGGGGATTGACGTCGCGCGATCGGGTGCTGTCCAGCGCGTCGTGGTCCGGGCCCGCCGAGCTGGTGGACGGCCTGCTGGCGATCATGGCCGTCGGCGCCTCGCTGGTGCAGGTGGCCAATGCCGACCCGGCCGGGCAAGAGCGCCGCATCGACACCGAGAAAATCACCCGGGTGCTGTAAAGGCCTGAGGAGCCGACCCCGGGGCCACACCGCGCGCGATACATATTGATATCGCTATATTTCGATGTTAACGTCGTGCAATCATGGGCGAAACGCGCGGACGATAGGAAGGTTGCGGCGATGGCGGTGTACGGGCTTCTGGCGAAGGCGGCAGGCACGGTGGTCACCGGGTTGGTCGGCGTGACCGCCTACGAGGTGGTGCGCAAAGCCGTCGCCAAGGCGCCGCTGCACGAGACGGCGGTCAAAGGGGCCGAGCTCGGACTGCGCGGCACCCGCAAGGCCGAGGAAGCCGCCGAGTCGGCGCGCCTCAAGCTCGCCGACGTCATGGCCGAGGCCCGCGAGCGCATCGGTGAGGAGGCGCCCACGCCCTCGGTCGCCGACACCCACGACCACGAGCACTGATCGGGCGATATGGAACTCGCCCTGGTCCCCGACATCGCAGCCGAGGAGCGAACCGAAGACGCTGCGCTGCAAGTGATTTCGGATGCCGCCGGGCGCATGCGGGTCGCCGTCGAGTGGGTGCGCGCCAGCTCCCGGCGCGCCGTGGCGGTCGAGGAGGCCGTCGCCAAGTGTGAGGGTGTGCGGGTGGTGCACGCCTACCCGCGCACCGGATCGGTCGTCGTCTGGTACTCCCCCCGGCGCTGCGACCGTTCCGCGGTGCTGGCCGCCATCGGCGAGGCGTTGCACGTCGCCGCCGAGCTGATCCCGGTCCGCCCGCCGCATTCGGAGGAGATCCGCAACGCCGACGTGCTGCGCATGGTCATCGGCGGCGCGGCGCTGGCCCTGCTCGGGGTGCGCCGCTACGTCTTCGCGCGGCCGCCACTGCTGGGACCCGGCGGCCGGCTGTTCGCCACCGGCGTCACCGTCTTCACCGGCTATCCGTTCCTGCGGGGCGCGCTGCGTTCGTTGCGCTCCGGCAAGGCCGGCACCGACGCGCTGGTCTCGGCGGCGACCGTGGCGAGCCTGGTGTTGCGCGAGAACGTCGTCGCCCTCACCGTGCTGTGGTTGCTCAATATCGGTGAGTACCTTCAGGATCTGACGCTGCGCCGGACCCGGCGCGCCATCTCCGAACTGCTGCGCGGCAGCCAGGACACGGCGTGGATCCGGCTCGACGACGGTAACGAGGTTCAGGTGCCGATCGACACCGTGCAGATCGGCGACGAGGTGGTGGTCCACGACCACGTCGCCATCCCGGTCGACGGCGAAGTGGTCGACGGCGAGGCGATCGTCGACCAGTCCGCGATCACCGGGGAGAATCTGCCGGTCAGCGTGATGGTCGGCGCGCACGTGCACGCCGGTTCGGTGGTGGTGCGCGGACGCCTGGTGGTGCGCGCCCGCGCCGTCGGCAACCAGACCACCATCGGCCGCATCATCACCCGGGTCGAGGAGGCGCAGCACGACCGGGCGCCGATCCAGACCGTCGGCGAAAACTTCTCGCGCCGTTTCGTTCCCACCTCGTTCATCGTCTCGGCCATCACGCTGGCGGTCACCGGTGACGTCCGCCGGGCGATGACCATGCTGCTGATCGCCTGCCCGTGCGCGGTGGGCCTGGCCACCCCCACCGCGATCAGCGCGGCGATCGGCAACGGTGCTCGCCGCGGCATCCTGATCAAGGGCGGCTCGCACCTCGAGCAGGCCGGCCGGGTGGACGCGATCGTGTTCGACAAGACCGGCACGCTGACAGTCGGCCGCCCCGTGGTCACCAATATCATTGCGCTACACAAGGATTGGCAGCCCGAGCAGGTGCTGGCCTATGCGGCCAGCTCGGAGATCCACTCCCGACACCCGCTGGCCGAGGCGGTGATCCGGTCCACCGAGGAACGCCATATCACCATCCCGCCGCACGAGGAGTGCGAGGTGCTGGTGGGCCTGGGCATGCGCACCTGGGCCGATGGCCGGACCCTGCTGCTTGGCAGCCCCGGACTGCTGCGCGCCGAGAAGGTGCGGGTGTCCAAGAAGGCGTCGGAGTGGGTGGATCGGTTGCGTCGCCAGGCCGAGACCCCGCTGCTGCTCGCCGTCGACGGCAAACTGGTGGGGCTGATCAGCCTGCGCGACGAGGTGCGGCCCGAGGCCCCCGGTGTTCTGGAGAAGTTGCGCGCCAACGGTATTCGCCGGATCATCATGCTCACCGGCGATCACCCGGACATCGCCGAGGTGGTGGCAGGCGAGCTCGGGATCGATGAGTGGCGCGCCGAGGTGATGCCGGAGGACAAGCTCGCCGCGGTGCGCGACCTGCAGGACGAGGGCTACACCGTCGGCATGGTCGGCGACGGCATCAACGACGCCCCCGCCCTGGCCGCCGCCGACATCGGGATCGCGATGGGGTTGGCCGGAACCGACGTCGCCGTCGAGACCGCCGACGTGGCGCTGGCCAACGACGACCTGCATCGCCTGCTCGACGTGGGCGACCTGGGCGCTCGCGCGGTCGACGTGATCCGGGAGAACTACGGCATGTCGATAGCCGTCAACGCCGCCGGCCTGATCATCGGCGCGGGCGGGGCGCTGTCCCCCGTGCTGGCCGCGATCCTGCACAACGCGTCGTCGGTTGCCGTGGTGGCCAACAGTTCTCGTTTGATCCGCTACCGGCTCGAGTCACCGCGCGGCTCGGTGAACGGCGAGCGCGCCGTCTGACGATTCAGCAGCCGCAATCCTCGCCGCGCCAGGCGCGCACGCCCTGCCAGACCGCGACGCCGGCAATGACCAGCCCGACGGCCGGGTCGATCCACCACGCGCAGGAGCACAGCGCCGTCATCGCCAGGCCGATCAGCACCCCGGCGGCCTGGGCGGCGCACAGGTAGTTCTGGGTTCCCTCGGCCTCGGTGGCGCCCGAGCCCAACCGCGTGCCCAACCGGTGGTTGGCCCGCCCGAGCACCGGCATGAGCACCAGCGCGAGCGCGGTCAGCCCGATGCCGATCACGGACACCTCGGCGTGGTGTTCGCCCACCAGGTCGCGGACGGATTCGGCGGCGATATACGGGGCGGTCAGCCAGAACGACATCGCGACACCGCGTTGCGCGCGCCGCTCGGCGCTTACGGACAGTGCGCGCGCCCCGCTGAACCGCCACACCACCATTGCGCTGGCCAGCGCCTCCGCCGCGCCGCCCAGGGCCCACCCGGTGAGGGCGACGGAGGACACCGCGACGCCCTGCCACAGCCCGACCGCGCCCTCGACGAGCACAACGGCCAGGCTGACCCAGGCCAGCCGCCG
Organism: Mycobacterium sp. E2479; assembly: GCF_001667925.1. Classification (GTDB taxonomy): domain Bacteria; phylum Actinomycetota; class Actinomycetes; order Mycobacteriales; family Mycobacteriaceae; genus Mycobacterium. The sequence continues at coordinate 31,612 of NZ_LZJR01000144.1, forward strand.
CGCCCACTCGGCGCCGCGCCGCCAGCCCGCGTCGCGCGCAGCGACGCTCGTGCACCCGATGGCAACCGATGTGGTCATTGCGCGAGGCTAGCCGCGGCCGCGGCGGTTCGCATCGCCGCAACGCCCGCCCGTGATCGATCTGTCACACCTCGCACCTGGGCGCCCGGCGCTCTTAGTTATGGTGGCTAACCAGTAGATCGGAAGGGATTTTCTCGATGGCGCGCAGCGACGACGACACCTGGGACCTCGCGACCAGCGTGGGAGCGACCGCCACGATGGTGGCCGCCGGACGAGCCCGGGCCACCCTCGACGGGCTGATCGACGATCGGTTCGCCCTGCCGCTGGTGCGCGCGGTCGGTGTCGACTTCATGACCCGGTGGGCCGCCGGCGAACTCGCCTCCGTCGATGTCGACGAACCGGACGCCGCGTGGGGCATGCAACGCATGACCGACATGCTGGCAGCCCGCACCCGCTACATCGACGCGTTCTTCGCCGAGGCGGGCGCCGCCGGCATCGATCAGGTGGTCATTCTGGCCTCCGGCCTGGACGCGCGCGCCTACCGGCTGCAATGGGCGCCGGGCACCACGGTGTTCGAGATCGACCAGCCGCGAGTCCTGGAGTTCAAGGCCGCCACCATCGCCGAACTCGACGCCCAGCCCGCCGCCGAGGTGCGCAACGTCCCGATCGACCTGCGCCACGACTGGCCGTCGGCGCTGCGACAAGCCGGCTTCGACACCGGGCGCTCCGCGGCCTGGGCCGCCGAGGGACTGATCGGCTTCCTGCCGCCGCAGGCCCAGGATCGGTTGCTGGACAACATCACCGCCCTGTCCGCCGACAGCAGTCAGCTGGTGGCCGAGGTGTTCGCCAACACGGGAGTCAGCGGGGACGCGCTGAACGCCGCGAGCGAGAAGTGGCGGCGCAACGGCCTCGACATTGCCCTGGGCGAGCTCGGCTTCCCCGGCGAGCGCAACGACGTGGCCACCTACCTGCAGCAGCGGGGCTGGCAGCCGGTCCGCACCCCGTTGAACCAGATGCTGGCCGACAACGGCCTGCCGCTGCAGTCGACCGACCCCGATGCGCCCTTCGCGCAGAACTACTACTGCACCGCGGTGTTGCACAGGGCAGGTTGAAAGGAAGGCGAACGCGATGCCAAACAGCAAGCCCGCCAAGCCACTTGACGGTTTCCGGGTGATCGATTTCACCCAGAACATCGCCGGGCCGATGGCCGGACAGGTGCTGGCCGATCTGGGCGCCGAGGTCATCAAGATCGAGGCGCCGGGTGGCGAGGCGGCCCGGCACATCACCGCGGTCCTGCCCGGGCGCCCACCGCTGGCCACCCTGTTCCTCCCACACAACCGGGGCAAGAAGTCGGTGATGGCCGACCTGCGCAGCGACGAGGCCAAACGGCAGATCCTTGCGCTGGTCGATACCGCCGACGTTGTGCTGGAAGGGTTTCGGCCCGGGGTGATGGAACGCATGGGTCTGGGTCCCGCCGAGCTGCAGTCGCGCAATCCCAAACTCATCTACGCGCGGCTTTCCGCGTACGGCGGCAACGGACCGGAGGGCAGCCGGCCGGGCGTCGACCTGATGGTCGCCGCGGAGTCCGGCATGACCACCGGGATGCCCACGCCCACCGGCAAACCCCAGATCATCCCGTTCCAACTCGTCGACGCCGCCAGCGGTCACGTGCTGGCCCAGGCGGTGCTGGCCGCGCTGCTCAACCGTGAACGCCACGGGGTCGCCGATGTCGTGCGGGTCGCGATGTATGACGTCGCGGTCAGCCTGCAGGCCAGCCAGCTGACCATCCACCTGAACAAGCCGAGCGACGCCCCCACCCCGGACCCGGCACCGAAGGCCAAGCGCCGCAAGGGCGTCGGGTTCGCCACCCAACCGTCGGACGCCTTCAAGGCCGCCGACGGCTACCTGGTGATCAGCGCGTACGTGCCCAAGCACTGGGAGAAGCTGTGCGAGGTCGTCGGCCGGCCGGACATGCGCCACGACGAGCGATTCGCCGACCAGCGCGCGCGGGCGCTCAACTATCCCGAACTGACCGAGGAACTCGAAAAGGCCCTGGCCGCCAAGACCGCGGACGAATGGGTCCGGCTGCTCCAGCAGGCCGGCCTGATGGCCTGCCACGCCCACACCTGGAAGCAGGTGGTCGGCACCGCGCTGTTCGCCGAGAACGAGCTCGCACTGCCCGTCGGCGAGGGCGCCGACGAGGTCACGGTAATCCGTACTCCGGCACGCTATTTGAGTTTCGATGCCGTGGCCGCCGCGCCCCCGCCCGCCCTCGGCCAGCACACCGAGGAGTATCTGGGCGCACCGCAGCCCGCGCCGTAGTCTCACGGCGTCAGCTTGACCACCCGGTTGTTGCCGCGGTCGGCGACATAGACGTTCTGGTCCTTGTCGACCGTCACCGCCAACGGCGTGTTGAGCCCGTTGAACGACAGGACGGTCCCGGTGGTCGCGCCCGGAGCGTACTTCACCACGTCGCTCTTGTCGTGCTCGGTGACGTAGACGGTGCCGCTGTTGTCCACGGCGATGCCCCACGGCACGGACAGGTCACGAAATGGCAACTCCGACTGAGTATTTGAATTGGCGTCCAGCTTCACTACCCTGTTGTTGTCCGTATCGGCGACGTAGACGGTGCCCCCGGCGTCGACGGCCACGCCATCGGGATTCTTCAGCCCGGTGAACGGCAACTCGGTCTGGGCCGTGGAGCCCGCCGCCAGTTTCAGCACCCTGCTGTTGCCGCGGTCGGCGACATACACGGCGCCCTGGCTGTCGACCGCGACGCCCTCCGGGTAGCTCAGGCCGTTGAACGGCAGCACCTTCTGGTCGTTGGATCCCGCGGCCAAACTGACCACACGATTGTTGAAATCAGCGACATACACGGTGCCCGCGCCGTCGACGGCCAGACCCTGCGGCTGGTAGAGCCCGTGGAACGGCAGCACCGTCGTGGCGTCCGAACCGGCCGAGAGCTTCACCACCCGGCCATACATGCCTTCGCTGGTGACATAGACGCCGCCGGCGCTGTCCAGCGCCACCCCGCCCGGGGAAAGGCGGAAGTCAATACCCTTGAACGGCAACACGCTTTGACCACTCGCCTGCTTCGACGGCGATTCGGTGGACAGGTAGCCCACGACCGCCACGACGAAAGCAACCAGCGCGACGAGCACGATGGCGCCGACGATGATCCACTGCTTGCGTTTGTCGTTCGGCGCGGCTGGCCTTCCGAAGTCCGGCGCGGGCCCGTATACGGGGCCGGATGTCGTTGGGGCGGGCCGGATCAGCGACGGGTTACGGCCGGAGTGCTCGGACCAACCGGTGCCGCCCGCCCTGGCCGCCGCCGGACCCACCATGGTCTCGGCGCCGGGCCACGCTGCGCCCGAGTGCGGCGCGGACTCCGGGCGTCGAGCCGACGCCTGTGCGCGCTGGGCCGCGTCTTCCCCCTCGCGCAGGATCGTGGTGGCCTTGCGCTGCTCGGACGTGTTCAGCGCGTGATGCGCGGCGGCGGCGAATTCGCCGGCGGTGCGATAGCGATCCTCGGGACGTTTGGCCATGCCCTTTGCGATCACCTGATCCAACGCGGGCGGAAACGCGCCGGGGCGCAATTGGCTGGGCGGCGCGGCCGTCTTCGTCAGATGCGCGGCGACCAGCCGTTCGATGGTGTCGGCCGGGTAGGGCGGCGAGCCGGTCAAACACTCGCTCAAAACACAGGCGAGCGAATAGATGTCGACGCTGTGGGTGACATCGTCGTCGGTGAATCGTTCCGGGGCCATGTAGTAATAGGTTCCGATCGCGGTCCCGACCTGGGTCAGGCCAGGATCGGTCGCGGCCCGCGCGATGCCGAAGTCGGCCAGGTAGGCGAAATCGTTGGGGGTGACCAGAATGTTCCCCGGTGTGACGTCGCGGTGCGCAACCCCGGCGGCGTGCGCCGCGTCGAGCGCGGCGGCGACCTGGCTGATGATGGCGATCGCGCGCGGCGCGGCCAATGGCCCGTCCCGGCGCAACAGCGTACCCAGGTCGACCCCGTCGACGAGGCGCATCTCCACGAAGAATCGCCCGTCGATCTCGCCGTAGTCGTGGATCGGTACCACGTGCGGTTCGGTCAGCCGTCCCGCGATGTCGGCCTCGCGCTGTAGCCGGGCGCGGAACTCCGCATTGCCGGAAAACTGCTGGGAGATCAGTTTCAGGGCCACCAAGCGGCGCTTGCGGGCGTCCTCGGCCTCGTAAACCTCACCCATGCCGCCCTGGCGCAGAAGTCGCACCAGCCGGTACGGGCCGAACCAGGATCCCTCCCGCGAGGCGGGCCCGCTATCGCTCACCCTCGAGCCTCCTTCGCATCGTCAGGAAATGGCATTGACCGCGCTCGACAGCTTCGACGTGAACGAGCTGGGCAGCGGGATGGAACCGTATTGGTCCAAACCGTCCTGGCCCGGACCGATCGCCGCCTGCATGAACGCCTTCACCGCCGCGCCCGTGGCCGCGTCCGGGTACTTCGAGCAGACGATTTCATAGGTCGCGAGCACGATCGGGTACGCGCCGGACTGCGTCGGCTTGTAGAACGACGAGGTGTCCAGCACCAGGTCGTTGCCCTGCCCGCTGAAGGTCGCGCCGGCGATCGTCTTCTCGACGGAGTCCTTGGTGATCGGCACCGCGTCCGGTCCTGCCGACGTGATGATCGATGCCATCGTCAGCTGCTTACCCACCGCGAAGGACCACTCGTTGTAGGTGATCGACCCCTCGGTGTTCTGCAGCAGCGCCGACGTGCCGTTGTTCCCGCTGGCTCCCTGTCCGACGCCGCCGTTGAACGTCTCGCTGCCACCCTTGCCCCATGCGCCGTTGGACGCGCCGTCCAGATACTTCTGAAAATTCGCGGTGGTACCGGATTTGTCACTGCGGAAGATGACCGTGATGGGTGTCGACGGCAGGTTGATGCCGGAGTTGATGGCCTTCAGTGCCGGGTCGTCCCACTTGGTGATCGTGCCGTTGAAGATCTTCGCGACGGTGGGTCCGTCCAGTTTCAGCCCGCTCACCCCGGTGAGGTGGTAGGTGACCGCGATCGGCCCGAACACCGTGGGCAGATCCCACGCCGGTGAACCGCAGCGCTGCGCCGCCCGGTCGTTCTGACCGGTGGACGGGTCCAGAGGGATATCGGAACCCGCGAGATCGGTCTGATTGTTGAGGAACTGGGTCAGTCCGGCGCCGGATCCGTTGGCGTTGTAATCCAGCGTGTAACCCGGGCAGGCCCGAATGTAGGCGTAGACGAACTGCTCGATGGCGTTTTGCTGCGCGGTCGAGCCGCTGTCTTTCAGCACCTTCTTGCCGCCGCAATCCACTTTCGCCGGCTTCTCGCCCGATCCCGACGACGAGTTGCTGTCGCCGCATCCCGCCAGCGCGAGCGCGGCGACGGCCACCAGGCTGAGTGCGACGCCAGGTCGAGCGAACCTCACGAAACTCCTTCGGTCTTCAACAAAAGTTAACTATTCGCGAATATACAAACCCTTGACGAACAATAAGAGGTGAATTGCCGGTGACCGCGCGCCGCGCGCGAACACGTAACATCAGTTGTCGATGCGTCGCGAACAACAGTTCCAGGCCGCAACTGCGGCTGCCGCTGCCGATGACGGCGGCGTTAGCGTGCGCTCGGTCGACCTGACCCTGGGATTCGGCCCCAAAACAGTCCTCGAGCACGTGAGCCTCGACTTTCCCGCCCGATCCGTCACCACACTGCTGGGGCCGACCGGTTCGGGCAAGACCACCTTCCTGCGCACCCTGAACCGGATGAACGACAAGGTTTCGGGTTTCCGGCACAGTGGTGACGTCCTGTTGGGCGGGCGCACCATCTTCTCCGACCGCGACCTGATGGAGTTCCGCCGCAGCGTGGGCATGCTGTTTCAGCGTCCCAACCCGTTTCCGATGTCGATCGTGGACAACGTCGTGGCCGGCGTGCGTGCGCACAAGATCGCGCCGCGCAAGGAATTCAAAAGCGTCGCCGAGGCACGGCTCACCGAGGTCGGTCTCTGGGATGCGGTCAAGGATCGGCTCGGTGATTCCCCATTCCGGCTCTCCGGGGGACAGCAGCAGTTGCTGTGTTTGGCCCGTGCCCTAGCGGTTAACCCGGAGGTGCTATTGCTCGACGAGCCCACCTCCTCGCTGGACCCGACCACGACCGAAAAGATCGAGGGGCTCATTCGATCCCTCGCCGGCCGGCTGACGGTGATCATGGTGACCCACGATCTCGCGCAGGCCGCCCGCACCGGTGACCGGACCGCATTCTTCTTCGAGGGCAGGCTGGTCGAGGAGGGACCAACCAAACAGTTGTTCTTATCGCCGGAGCACGAGGAGACCATCCGCTACTTCGCGCCGTTCCGACCGGCCGGGGGCTCCTCGCATCAGGTGGGGATGACGGAAAGACATTAGCGCAGAGAAGGTTTCGCCGGAATAGGACACGACGGGGAACAGGAAGCGAGGACGTGAGGGGTCGTCTGGGCGCGCTGCTGGGCCTGGTGGCAATTGGGCCACCAGCTTTAGGCATCGCAGGTTGTGGCTCCAACTCCCTACGTGGTGCGCCAACTACCGGGCCGACCGCCGGCAGCGTCGCCACCACGCCGGCTGCATCCACGATTGAGCTCTCCGAGACCGGCAGCACGCTGCTCTACCCGCTGTTCAGCGAGTGGGGCGCCGCCTATCGTGCGAAGTATCCGAACGTCACCATCACCACCCAGAGCAGCGGCTCGGGCGCGGGAATCTCCCAGGTTGCGGCCCAGGCGGTCGTCATCGGCGCCTCCGATGCCTACCTGTCCGAGGGCGACACGGCCGCCCACCGGGGGCTGATGAACATCGCGCTGGCCATTTCGGCGCAACAGGTCAACTACAACCTGCCCGGCGTCCATCAGCATCTCAAGCTCAACGGCAGGGTGCTGGCCGCCATGTATCGGGGCACGATCAAAACGTGGAACGACCCACAGATCGCCGGCATCAACCCCGGCCTGCACCTCCCCGATACCCCGGTCGTTCCGCTGCACCGCTCCGACGGGTCCGGCAGCACGTTCCAGTTCACCCAGTACCTGTCCAAGCAGGATCCCGACGGCTGGGGCCGCTGGCCCGGCTTCGGCACCACCATCGCCTTCCCGGCGGTGCCCGACGCGCTGGGCGAGAACGGCGACGGTGCCATGGTGACCGGTTGCGCCGCGAACCCCGGCTGTGTGGCGTACACCAGCATTGGCTCGCTCGACGAGGCCGATGAGCACGGACTCAGTCAGGCCAAGCTGGACAACGCCTCCGGCAGATACCTGCTGCCCACCGCCAAGAACATCCAGGCCGCGGCGTCCGGCTTCGCCTCGAAAACCCCGCCGAACCAAGCCATCTCGCTGATCAACGGCCCCGCCGCGGACGGCTACCCGATCGTCAACTACGAGTACGCGATCGTCAACAGCAGCCAGAAAGACGCCGCCACCGCACAGACCCTGCAGGCCTTCCTGCACTGGGCGGTCACCGACGGCAACAACGCCTCGTTCCTGGACAAGATGCACTTCCAGCCGCTGCCGCCCGAGGTGGCGAAGCTATCGGACGCCCAGATCACCAAGATCAGCGGATGAGCACGGTAACGCAAGGCGCACAAGGGAAAAGGAGAAGGTTGTGAAAGTTCGTCTGACTAGATTGCTGGCAATGGGCGCGACGGCGCCATTGGTTTTCGCCCTCGGGGTGGGCATGGCCGCGTGTGGTTCGAACTCGCAGAGCGGTGCGCCGAATCAGGGTGGCGGCGGCCCGGTTGCGACGACGCCGGCATCCTCGCCGATCACGCTGTCGGAGACCGGTAGCACGCTGCTGTACCCGCTGTTCAACCTGTGGGCCCCGGCCTATCACGGCAAGTACTCGAACGTGACGCTCACGCCCCAGGGCACGGGTTCGGGTACCGGGATCTCCCAGGCGGCGGCGGGGGCGGTCAACATCGGCGCCTCCGACGCCTACCTGTCCGAGGGCGACATGGCCGCACACAAAGGACTGATGAACATCGCGCTGGCCATTTCCGCGCAGCAGGTCAACTACAACCTGCCGGGGGTCACCGAACACATCAAATTGAACGGCAAGGTGCTGGCCGGCATGTACAACGGCACCGTGAAAACCTGGAACGATCCGCAGATCACCGGGCTCAACCCCGGCGTGAATCTGCCGGCCACGCCGGTGGTTCCGTTGCACCGCTCCGACGGTTCCGGTGACACCTTCCTGTTCACCCAGTACCTGTCCAAGCAGGATCCCGACGGCTGGGGCCGCTCGCCCGGCTTCGGCACCACTGTCGCCTTCCCGACGGTGCCCGGCGCACTCGGCGAGAACGGCAACGGCGGGATGGTGACCGGCTGCGCGGACACCCCGGGCTGCGTGGCCTACATCGGCATCAGCTTCCTCGACCAGGCCCAGCAGAAGGGGCTCGGCGAGGCGCAACTGGCCAACGCCTCGGACAAGTACCTGCTGCCCGAAGCCAAGAGCATCCAGGCCGCGGCGTCCGGCTTCGCCTCGAAAACCCCGCCGAATCAGGCGATCTCGCTGATCAACGGCCCCGCCGCGGACGGCTACCCGATCGTCAACTACGAGTACGCGATCGTCAACAGCAGCCAGAAGGACGCCGCCACCGCGCAGACCCTGCAGGCCTTCCTGCACTGGGCGGTCACCGACGGCAACAACGCCTCGTTTTTGGACAAGGTGCACTTCCAGCCGCTGCCGCCGGAGGTGGCGAAGCTGTCGGACGCCCAGATCGCCAAGATCAGCGGCCAGTAGGAGTTCGGTGACCGATTTCACGATGGGCAGCGCGCTGGCCCGGGTTCGCGGCGTGCGCCGACCGGGCCTCGCCATCCGTTCGTTGGGCGCGGTGGGTGCGGCGATTCCGCTGCTCGCGCTCGTGTTCGTGCTCGCGACCCTGCTCCTCGAGGCGCTGCCGGCGATCAAGGTCAACGGGTTGCACTTCTTCACCGCCACCGACTGGAATCCGGGCAACACGTATGGCGACGCCGTCGTCACCCGCGGCGTCCGGCATCCGGTCGGCGCCCACTACGGGGCATTGCCGATGATCGTCGGGACGCTGGCGACGTCGGCGATCGCGTTGATCATCGCGGTGCCGGTGTCGATCGGCGCGGCGTTGGTGATCGTCGAACGGCTGCCCAGACGGATCGCGTCGGCCATCGGAATGCTGCTCGAATTGCTCGCCGGCATTCCCAGCGTCATCGTCGGCTTATGGGGCGCAATGACCTTCGGGCCGTTCATCGCCCACGATGTGGCTCCGGTGATCGCCCGCAACGCTCCGGACGTGCCGGTGCTCGACTACTTTCGCGGCAACACCGGTAACGGCGAGGGCTTGCTGGTGTCCGGCCTGGTGTTGGCGGTGATGGTCATTCCCATCATCGCGAGCACCACCCGCGACCTGATCCGGCAGGTGCCGGTGCTGCCCCGCGAGGGTGCGGTCGCGCTGGGGATGACCGACTGGGAATGCGCGCGACGGGTCACCCTGCCGTGGGTGTCGAGCGGTATCGTCGGCGCCATTGTGCTCGGGCTCGGACGCGCGCTGGGCGAGACGATGGCCGTCGCCATGGTGTCGGGTGCGGTGTTGGGTGCGATGCCGGCAAACATCTACTCGACGATGACCACCATCGCTGCCACCGTTGTGTCACAGTTGGATTCGGCGATGACCGACTTCACCGACTTCGCGGTGAAGACCCTCGCGGAACTCTCGCTGGTGCTGATGCTGATCACGTTGCTGACCAACGTGGCGGCCCGCGCGATGGTGCGCCGGGTATCGGGTACCGCACTGCCCGTGGGACGAGGTGTCTGAGGTGAACACAACCCGGCGCAAGATTGTCAACGCGGTGTTCTGGGCTGCGTGCGTGTGCTGTCTGGCGGTGGTGGTGGTGCCGACACTGTGGATGCTGTTCGAAGTCGTCGGCCGCGCTGCGCCGGTGTTCAAATGGACTGTGCTGGTGCAAGACACGCGTGGCAACGGTGGTGGTTTGCGTAACGCCATCATCGGCACCCTGGTCGTCGGCTTCGGGGTCATGCTGATCGGGGGCTCGGTCAGCGTGTTGACCGGCATCTATCTGTCCGAATTCGCCAGTGGCAGAACACGTTCCGTTCTTCGCGGCGCTTACGAGGTACTCTCGGGCATCCCGTCCATCGTGCTCGGTTACGTCGGCTATCTGGCGCTGGTGGTGACATTTCACTGGGGGTTTTCTCTGGCGGCCGGGGTGCTGACGCTCTCGGCGATGAGCATTCCATACATCGCGAAGGCCACCGAGTCCGCGCTCTCCCAGGTGCCTACGTCCTACCGGGAGGGAGCGGAGGCGCTCGGGCTGCCGCTGGGGTGGACCTTGCGCAAAATCGTGCTCAAATCGGCGATCCCCGGAATCGTCACCGGCCTGCTGGTGGCGCTGGCGCTGGCGGTCGGCGAGACGGCGCCGATGTTGTACACGGCCGGCTGGTCGAATTCCCCACCGACCGGGCAGCTCACCGACTCACCGGTCGGCTACCTGACGTACCCGATCTGGACGTTCTACAACCTGCCCTCCAAGGCTGCTCGCGAGCTGTCCTATGACGCGGCATTTTTGCTGATCGTTTTCGTCTTGCTGCTGATCATCTTCGGTCGGCTGATCACCTGGTTCGCCCGGCGGCACTCGGCGGAATCGGTCTAGCGCACTTAGGATCCGTTGCCAGGCAGCCGCACCACCTGAACGAAGAACTCGTCGATCTGCCGGACGGCCTTCATGAATTGGTCCAGGTCAACGGGTTTGGTGACGTAGGCGTTCGCGTGCAGCTTGTAGCTCTTGAGAATGTCTTCCTCTGCCGAGGAGGTGGTGAGCACCACGACCGGGATGCGCGACAGGTCGGGGTCGGACTTGACCTTCTCCAGTAGCTGGCGACCGTCGTATTTGGGCAGATTCAAGTCGAGCAGGATGAGGTCGGGTCGCGGCGCGTCGGCGAACTCACCGCGCCGGTAGAGGTAATTGAGGCCCTCCTCCCCGTCATGGGCGACATGGAGCCTGTTCTTGAGCTTGTTGTGCTCGAACGCTTCTCGGGTGATGAGCTCGTCGCCCGGGTCGTCCTCGACGAGCAGGATGTCGATTGCTCTGCCTTCTGGTGTCGTCATTGATGCGCTCCTTCCAAAGCAGCCGAGTCTGCGTCGTCGACGGGTTCGAGCATGGGCAGGGTCAATTCGAATCGGGTCCCCTCGGTGTAGGACGTGTCGATCCGGACGGTGCCGCCGTGGTGCTCGATGATCTTCTTGACCAGTGCCAGGCCTACTCCCGTCCCGGCGTACACATCCCGGCCGTGCAGCCGCTGGAAGATCACGAAAACCTTGTCGGAGAATTCCTCCGGGATGCCGATTCCGTTGTCCGCCACGCTCAGCAGCCATTCCCGGTCGTGGGTGCCGGTGCCGGGTGCGCATTCGATGACGACGCGCGGCCGACGGTCCTTGTGCCGGAACTTGATCGCGTTGCCGATCAGGTTCTGCCACAGCATCGTCAGCAGCATCGGATCCCCGACGATCTGCGGCAGCGGCTGCGCCGGGCGCACGATCTGCGCATCGGTCTCCTCGATCGAGGCGGCCAGATTCGCCAGGCCGGCATCGAGCGTCTCGTCGAGCCGCACCTCGGTCTCCGTGGTGCCCAACCGGCCGACTCGGGAGAAGGTGAGCAGGTCGTTGATCAGCGCCTGCATTCGCTTGGCGCCGTCGACCGCGAACCCGATGTATTCGACGCCCCGCTCGTCGAGCTTGTCGCCGTAGCGCTTTTCCAGCAGCTGGCAAAAGGACGCAACCTTGCGCAGCGGCTCCTGCAGATCATGGGAGGCGACGTAGGCGAACTGCTCGAGTTCGGTGTTGGATCGCCGTAATTCTGCGGCCTGTTCGTCCAGTTGCGCCTGCGCCGACTGCGACACCTCGAGCTCCTCGACGATGCGCTTGCGCATGTTCTCCACGTCGATCGCCATGTTACGAATGTCTTTGGGCCGCCGCGGAGGTGAGATCGTCTCCTCGAAGTTGCCCTCGGTGATGCTTCGGCAGGACGCGGCCAGCGCCGCGATGGGCCGGGTGATCGCGGCGCGGCTGAGCAACCCCAGCACCACGGCCGCCCCAATCACGATCAGCACCGTGGTACCCAGCACCCAATCGCGCCAGCTGTTGATCTCGTTGAGCTCGTCGGTGGCAGCGGCAGAGGCCGCCGACAGGTGGGCGTTCTGCGTATCGAAAAGCTCACGCAGATGGTCGAATTTGACCTTGCCCGTGTCGGCGGTGCGGGCGCTGACGTAGGCGGGCGTCCTGGGAGCCACCTCGGCGATCAGCGGCTCGGCATAATTTGTCCGCCAATCGGCGGCGGCGGCTTGCACCGCGTCCAGATCGGCCATCAGTTCCGCGCGCCCGCCCACCAGACGCCGAATCTCGTCGGCCGCAGCCCGTTCGGCGCGCTGCCCGTCGTAATACGGCGCGAGGAACTGCCGGTCGGCGGCGATCAGGTAGCCGCGCATGCCCGTCTCCTGGTCACGCAGGGCCGCCTGCAAGTGCGTCGCGGCGACGCGTGCCGGCTGGATGTTGTGCGCCACCTGGCGCGACACCTCGTCGGTGCGATGCAGCAACACGGCGCCCACCAACGCCCCGACGAGCACGATCACGCCCATTACCCACAGCACCAACGCCAGCCATCCCCGCACGGTGAGCTCCGTGAGCCGAAGCGGACGCGATCGGATCACGTGGTAGTCCTCTCGACGCGCAGGACGGCGATGTCATCGGTCAGGCCGCCGCGTGGCTGTGCGAGCGCCTGGGCGTCGTTGATGAGCGCGTCGACGAACGCGGGGCCGGGCCGATTCGCGTGCGCGCGAGCCAGGGCAAGCAAGCCTTCCTCGCCGAGGCGCCGGGTGCCGTCTCCCGAATAGCCCTCGAAGAGGCCGTCGGTCAACAAGAGCAGGGCGTGCCCGGCGGGCAGGTCCAGCTCCTCGGACGGCCAGTCGCCGGCGCGCAGGCCCAGTGCCGGGCCACCCGACGGCTCATGCCACTGGACGTTTCCCGCGGCCTGCACCAACATCCCCGGATGGCCGGCGCGGACCACACTGACCCGAGGGCTGTCGGGCGAGATCTCGAGGCTGAGCACGGTCGCGAAAATGCCGGAGTCGGTTCGTTCCGAATACAAGACCCGCTCGAGCTGGCGCAGCCGGTCGACGCCGTGCACGCCGGCGAAGGTGAGCGCGCGAAACGCGATCCGTAACGCCGCGCCCAGCGCGGCCTCGTGCGGACCGTGCCCGGCCACGTCGCCGATCAGCACGTGCACGATTCGGTCGGCGGTCTGGACGACGTCGTAGAAGTCTCCGCACAGCAATGCGTCTTCGCGGCTCGGCCGGTACCTGGCGACGATGTCGACGCCCGGGTTGTCCAGCAGCAGCGGCGAGGGCAGCAGGCCGCGTTCCAGCAGCGCGTTCTCCCGGGCCCGCAGTTGCGTCGCCTGCAGATCGGCGGCGATGAGTTCGGCGCGCTTGCGCTCGATGGCGTACAGCAGCGCTCGGCGCAGCATTTCCGGCTCGACCCGACCCTTGACCAAATAGTCCTGGGCGCCCGCGGCCACCGCCGAAGCCCCGAAGTTCTCGTCGTTGAGTCCGGTCAGCACCACGATCGGCACGGTGGCGTCTAGCTTGGCGATGCGGTTGAGCGCGTCGATCCCGCTGGCGTCGGGCAGGTGCAGATCCAGCAGCACGCAGTCGGGGCGGGCGGATTTCAGCTCGCGTTCGGCGTGTGCCATCGACTTGGCCCACACCACCCGGATGTCGGTGACCGCGTCGGTGATCAGGTCTTCCACCAGCACCGCGTCGGCGCGGTCGTCCTCGACCAACAGCAACGACAACGACTGCCAGCTCGCCGTGGGGGTGGCCGGAGCGCGTGTCGGTATCAATATCCGGCCATCTGTGGACGGGCACCGGAAGTCACGTTCTGCACTGCAGACCCCTTCGCCGCGATAAGCCCTTTGCTGTGTGACAGTGGTCGGACGTAAATCGGTGGCTGTTTACCGATCGTCGGTGTGGACTTCACGCACCGAGTGCAGATCCTAAGCGGTACGGCCGGACCCTTCGCAAGAGCATCGCCGGAAAACTATCAGCGCAGCAACGCCCGCGACATCACCACGCGCTGAATCTGATTGGTGCCCTCGTAGATCTGAGTGATCTTGGCGTCGCGCATCATCCGCTCGACCGGGAAGTCAGTGGTGTAGCCGGCGCCGCCGAACAGTTGCACGGCCGCCTCCGTCACGTCCATGGCGGTGTCGGAGGCGAAGCACTTTGCGGCCGCGGAGATGAATCCGAGATTCGGCTCGCCGCGTTCGGCGCGGGCGGCGGCGGTGTAGACCATCAGCCGGGCCGCCTCGACCTTCATCGCCATGTCGGCCAGCTCGAACTGCACACCCTGAAAGTCCGAGATCGACCGGCCGAACTGCTTGCGCTCCTTCGTGTATGCGACGGCGGCGTCCACCGCGCCCTGCGCGAGGCCCACCGCCTGCGCGCCCACGGTGGGGCGGGTGTGGTCGAGGGTCTGCAGTGCGGTCTTGAACCCGGTGCCGGGTTCGCCGATGATCCGGTCGCCCGGGATGCGGCAGTTCTCGAAGTACAACTCGGTGGTCGGTGAGCCCTTGATGCCCATCTTCTTTTCCTTCGGGCCGAAGGAAAAGCCCTCATCGTCTTTGTGCACCATGAACGCCGAGATGCCGTTGGGGCCTTTGTCCGGATCGGTCACCGCCATCACGGTGTACCAGGTCGACTTGCCCCCGTTGGTGATCCAGCACTTGGTGCCGTTCAGAATCCAGTCGTCCCCGTCGGCCTTGGCCCTGGTCCGCATCGATGCCGCGTCGCTGCCGGCTTCGCGCTCGCTCAATGCGTAAGACGCCATCGCCCCCTCGGTGGCCAGCGACGGCAGCACCTGCTTCTTCAACTCCTCCGAGCCCTGCAGGATCAGGCCCATGGTGCCCAGCTTGTTGACGGCGGGAATCAGCGAGGCGGATCCGTCGACGCGCGCCACTTCCTCGATCACGATGCATGCGGCGACCGAGTCCGCGCCCTGACCGCCGTATTCCTCGGGAATGTGAACCGCATTGAAGCCGGATGCGTTCAGCGCGTCCAGGGCCTCCTGCGGAAATCGGGAATTCTCGTCCACGTCGGCGGCGTGCGGAGCGATCTCTTTTTCCGCCAGCGCCCTGATCGCCGCCCGCAATTCCTGGTGCTCGTCGGGTAGTTGGAACAAATCGAACGCGGGATCTCCGGCCCACTGAGCCATGTTGGCCTCCTTGCTACTCGCCGGTAACTTTACCTTGGCGCTCCTGCAGCGCTTCATCCTTGGCCCGCACGCTCTCGGCCAGCCGGCCTTGAAACTCAACGATCCGCGCCCGCAGCGCAGGGTCTGAGGACCCGAGGATGCGCACGGCGAGCAGGCCGGCGTTGCGGGCGCCCCCGATGGAGACCGTGGCCACCGGGACTCCGGCGGGCATCTGCACGATCGACAGCAACGAGTCCAGGCCGTCGAGGCGCGCCAGCGGCACCGGCACGCCGATGACCGGCAGCGGCGTCGCGGACGCGACCATGCCGGGCAGGTGCGCGGCTCCGCCGGCCCCGGCGATGATCACTTCGATGCCACGGCCGGCCGCCTCGCGCGCGTACTCGAACATCACCTGCGGCGTGCGGTGCGCGGAGACGACCCGGACCTCGGCAGGCACGTCGAACTCGGCGAGCGCGGCAGCGGCGTCGGCCATCACCGACCAGTCGCTGTCGCTGCCCATGATCACCCCGACCCGAGGCGCATGCTCCGTCATTTCCGCCGCTTCTCCTCATCGCTTCGCTCTGCGTCGTCGGCGCCATGTGGATCCCACCCGTCCATCCACTGCCCGTGTGACAACCAGTGTGCCGCCAGATCGGCGCGTTCCCGCAGCTTCCCTACGCTTTTCTGGTCCGTCGGCCCGGAGCCGACGAAGTTGATGTGGCCGACCTTGCGGCCGGGACGTTCCCGTTTGCCGTAGAGGTGGACGCGGGCGTCGGGCATCCGGGCGAACAGGTGATGCAGCCGCTCGTCGACGCTCATCTGGGGGACTTCGGGTGCGCCCAGCACGTTGGCCATCACGGTCATCGGTGCGATGGCGTCGGTGTCGCCGAGCGGGTAGTCCAGCACCGCGCGCAGGTGCTGCTCGAACTGACTGGTGCGCGACCCGTCCATGGTCCAGTGCCCGGAGTTGTGCGGCCGCATCGCCAGTTCGTTGACCAGCAGTTCACCGTCGACCGTCTCGAAGAGCTCCACGGCGAGCACTCCGACCACGCCGAGCTCGGCCGCCAGCCGCAACGCCAGCTGTTGCGCCGTGGCGGCCCGTTCGGCGGGCAGCCCCGGCGCGGGTGCGATCACCTGCACGCAGATCCCGTCTCGCTGCACCGTCTCGACGACCGGCCACGCGGCGCCCTGGCCGAACGGTGACCGCGCCACCAGGGCCGACAGTTCGCGACGCAGGTCCACCTGCTCCTCGGCCATCAGCGGCACGCGATCGGCCAGGAAGGCCGCCGCGATCTCACGGGCGTGCGACGGGTCGCGTGCCATCCGTACCCCCCGCCCGTCGTAACCGCCGCGGACCGCTTTCACGACCACGGGGCCGCCGATGCGGCGCGCGAAGGCATCGAGTTCGTCGACGCTTCGGATCTCGGCATAGCGGGGCACCCGGACGCCGAGGGCCTCGAGCCGGCGGCGCATGACGAGCTTGTCCTGAGCGTGCATCAGGGCCTGTGGCGGCGGCGCCACGTTGACACCCTCGGCGACGAGCTTTTCCAGCAGTTCGTTCGGGACGTGTTCGTGGTCGAAGGTCAGCACGTCGGCACCTGCGGCGACCCCGCGGAGGTCGTCGAGTTCGGTGTGTGAACCGATGACGACGTCGGGCGCGACCAGCGCGGCCGGCTCGTCGGCGGCGGTGGCCAGCACCCTCAGCGTCTGCCCCAAGGCGATCGCCGCCTGGTGGGTCATCCGGGCGAGCTGACCGCCACCGACCATTGCGACCACGGGGACGACGCGCGGGACGGTTCGCACAGCCGCGGCTGGGGCTGCGCCCGGGGGGCGTGAACTCGGCACGGCATCATGGTGTCACGGCGAAACAAACCGGCGCCAAAGGTGTGTTGACCGGGACCGACACAGAATTGTTATGTACGATTTTGCGTCAAATTTGTGTCCGTCCGTAGACTGACGTGTTGTGTCCTTCGCCGAAGCCACGATCGCGCGTCTACCTAGGGTTTTGCAGCCCTATTTGCTACGCCACCATGAACTGATCAAATTCGCCATCGTCGGCGGAACCACATTCGTCATCGACTCGGCAATTTTCTACACGCTGAAGCTGACAATTCTCGAACCCAAACCCGTGACCGCAAAGGTGATCGCCGGCATTGTCGCGGTCATCGCGTCCTACGTGCTGAACCGGGAATGGAGCTTCCGCAATCGCGGCGGCCGTGAGCGCCACCACGAGGCGCTGCTGTTCTTCGCGTTCAGCGGCGTCGGGGTGCTGCTCTCCATGGCGCCGCTGTGGTTCTCCAGCTATGTGTTGCAGCTGCGCGAGCCGACGGTGTCGCTGGCGGTCGAAAACGTCGCCGACTTCATCTCGGCTTACATCATCGGCAACTTGCTGCAGATGGCATTCCGGTTCTGGGCGTTTCGGCGCTGGGTGTTTCCCGACCAGTTCGCGCGCGAACCCGACAAGGCACTGGAATCCGCCCTTACCGCCGGCGGCATCGCCGAGGTCTTCGAGGACGAGATCGAGGGGGGCAACGTCACGCTGCTGCGCGCCTGGCGCAACCGCGCCGGCCGGCCTACTCAGCTGGGCGATTCCTCGGAACCCAGGGTGTCGAAGACTTCGTGATATAGCAGCGCGTGTACCTCGCGCAGCCGCGGAATGTCGTAGAACTCCAACGGATCTTGTGACGCCGATTCGATGATCAGCGTCCCGGTGCGAAACATGCGCTCGGTGATCCGGTCACGGAACTCCACGCTGTTGATCCGGGCCAGCGGGATATCGATGCCGGTGCGGGTCAGCACCCCGTGCCGGAACATCACCCGTCGGTTGGTCACCACGAAATGGGTGGTGAGCCAGCTTCCGAACGGCCACAGCGTCAGCCAGCCCACGATGACCAGCCAGATCCCCCAGATGACGCCGTCGATGATGTTCTTGGCGAGCTGGTCCCAGTGCGTCGAGTTGAGGTATCCGGAGCCGAAGGCGGCCAGTCCGGTCACCAGTATGAGAACCAGCACTGGCCAGATCAGCCGCTTCCAGTGCGGGTGGCGGTGCACGATGACGTGTTCGCCGGCGGCCAGAACGTTATCCGGGTAGCCCATGCCCGCCGACATTAGCTGCGCGGCGCGACAATCCGCAGGTAACTAGTGCAAATGGTGGCGACCCGCCGCGCCCGGCTCCGCCGCGCTTGCGATCGCCACTAGCGCAAATGCACCACATCGCCGGCCGCGACGACGACGGTCTGCCCGTGGCTTTCCAGGCAGAGCCTGCCCTGGTCATCGATGGCGCTCGCCGTCCCGTCGACCTGCTTGCCGCCGGGCAGATGCGCGCGGACCCGGGTGCCGATGGTCAGGCTGCGCCCGCGGTAGTCGGCGGCGAGCGCCCAGTCGGCCCCGCGCGCGGCGCGCCAGGCCACGATGCGCCGGCCCAGCTCGCGCAGCAGGGCGGCGGCCAGCTGCGTGCGGTCGGGCGCGGCGACGCCCAGGTCGAGCAGCGACGTGAGCGCGGGGGCCCCGGGGTCGTCGATCTCGTCGGCGGACTGAGTCACGTTGAGCCCCAAGCCGATAACGACGACGGGCTTCGCCACCTCGGCCAGGATTCCGGCCAGCTTGCCCCGCGAATCCGGCGGGCCGGCGAGCACGTCGTTGGGCCATTTGAGACCCGCCTGCGCGCCCGCCCCCGCCAGCAACGGCGTGACGGTGTCGACCACCGCCACCCCGGTGGCCAGCGGCAGCCAGCCCCACCCCGTGGTCGGGACGTCGACGACGCTGACCCCGACCGACATGGTGATCTGGGCCCGCGGCGTGGCCGACCAGCCGCGACCGTGCCGGCCGCGCCCAGCGGTCTGGTGCTCGGCGATCAGCACGGCCCCGGCTACGTCGTCACCAGACGCGGCCCGCGCCAGCAGGTCGGCGTTGGTGGAGCCGGTCTGTTCGACGACGTCGAGCTTGCGCCAGCCCAGCCCGGTGCCGATCAACTCGGCGCGCAATGCGCTCTCGTCCAACGGTGTTCGGAGCCGATCTCGTTCTGTCACCGCACCCAGCCTAGAACTCAGGGCCGCCGGTCGCGCATGTCCAGCACGGCCAAATGGCTGAACAGCATGCTGGTTCCGATCGGATTACCGCCGCCGGGATACGCGGTGCCGCTAGGCGCGGCCATGGTGTTGCCCGCCGCGTACAGGCCGGGGATGGGGTCGCCGGACGTGTCCAGCACCCGCGCCGCGGCGTCGGTGCGCAGGCCGCCCTTGGTGCCCAGATCGGAAATGCCGAACGCGGCGGCGTGATAGGGCGGCGAGTCGATGGGGATCAGCGGCGACGCGCCGGCCGAGAAGGCGCGGTCGAACGCCTCGTCGCCGCGGCCGAAGTCCTCGTCGACACCGGCAGCGGCGAACCCGTTGAACCGGGCCACCGTCGCCGCCAGCCGCCCACCCGGAACCCCGATCTTGGCGGCCAGTTCCTCGAGCGTGTCCGCGGTATGCCACAGGCCGGCGGCGACGTACTTCTCGGTCTCCACGATGGTGACGTTGGCCGCCTTCACCGGCGGCACCTCGCCCTCCTTGTCGTCGTAAATCATCCAGTACGGCAAGGTGATCGACCCGTCGGCCAGCAGTGCGATGATCTCGCGGCCGGCCCGGTCGTACGCCCGGGATTCGTTGACGAACCGGTTGCCGGCCTGGTTCACGAAGATGCCACCGGTGAACCACAGCGCGAAGGCGGACCGGCCGTCGGGGTGGGTCATGCCGGGCGACCACCAGGCCTGGTCGAGCAGGTCGGTGTCGGCGCCCGCGGCGATGCCGGCCTGCAGCGCCAGGCCGCGACTTCCCGGGCCGCCCATGGTGTCTCGCGATGTCCCGGGCACGCCGTAGCGCCGGCGCAGCTCGTCGTTGGCTTCAAAGCCGCCGGCGGCCAACAGCACTCCCCGGCGGGCGCGGATCGCCCGTCGTTCGCCGGCGGTCTCGACGATCGCGCCGGTGACCCGCCCGTCGGACGCCACCAGCTCGACCAGGGCGGTGTCGCGCCGCAGCGACGCCGTCGGGTACTGCCCGATGGCCTTGAGGAATCGCGCGATCAGCGCGCGGCCACCCAGGTAGTAGTCCGAAGAGGGTTCGGCACCGAGCCAATCGGTGTCCAGCGGTCCGCGGATCACCTCGCGCAGTTCCGGCGCGGCGTCCACTTTCAGGGGCTTGGCGGCGATGTGGCGTTTGCCGTCCAGCCGCGCCTTGGGCGCCTTGCCGTAATAGTCGGGCCACGGCAGCGGCACGAATTTCAGGTTCGGGTCGGCTTCCAGGTACTCGATCAGCGGCGCTCCGCCGCGCACATAGGTTTCCTGCAGCTCGCGAGGGGTCCGGTCGCCGACCACGGCCTGGTAGTAAGTGAGCGCGTCCTCGACGGTGTCGTCGAAGGCGCCAGGTGGGCAGGCGCGGACCAGCACGGGATTACACGGGAACCAGACACCGCCCCCGCCGGAGTAGGCGGTGGTGCCACCGAATTTCGACGTCGCCTCGACCAGCAACACGTCGAGGCCTTCACGCGCCGCGGTGTACGCACCGGTCACGCCGCCGCCGCCCGAGCCCGCGATCAGCACGTCGCATTCGGCCGCCCAGTCCGCGGTTCCCAACGGGCGGGCGTCCATCAGCGGAGAGTACCGCGCCGCTAAGCTCGACTCCCATGACGAGCGTTACCGACCACACTGCGGAACCGGCCGCCGAGCACAGCATCGACATCCACACCACCGCGGGCAAGCTGGCCGAGCTGCACAAGCGCCGGGAAGAGTCACTGCACCCGGTGGGCGAAGAGGCCGTCGAGAAGGTACACGCCAAGGGCAAGCTCACCGCCCGCGAACGCATCCTCGCCCTGCTCGACGAGGACTCGTTCGTGGAGCTCGACGCGCTGGCGCGGCACCGCAGCAAGAACTTCGGCCTGGAGAACAACCGCCCGCTGGGCGACGGCGTGATCACCGGCTATGGCACCGTCGACGGTCGCGAGGTGTGCATCTTCAGCCAGGACGCCACGGTGTTCGGCGGCAGCCTGGGCGAGGTGTACGGCGAGAAGATCGTCAAAATCCAGGACCTGGCGATCAAGACCGGACGCCCGCTCATCGGCATCAATGACGGCGCCGGCGCGCGGATCCAGGAGGGCGTCGTCTCGCTCGGCCTGTACAGCCGCATCTTCCGAAACAACATCCTGGCCTCCGGTGTCGTCCCGCAGATCTCGTTGATCATGGGGGCGGCCGCCGGCGGGCACGTCTACTCCCCCGCCCTGACCGACTTCGTGGTCATGGTCGACCAGACCAGCCAGATGTTCATCACCGGACCCGACGTGATCAAGACCGTCACCGGCGAGGACGTCACCATGGAGGAGCTGGGCGGCGCCCACACCCACATGGCCAAGTCGGGCACCCTGCACTACGTCGCCTCCGGCGAGCAGGACGCCTTCGACTGGGTCCGCGACCTGCTGAGCTACCTGCCACCCAACAACGCCACCGACGCGCCGCGCTACGCCGAGCCGCATCCCCCGGGCGCCATCGAGGACAACCTCACCGACGAGGACCTCGAGCTGGACACGCTGATCCCGGACTCGCCCAACCAGCCCTACGACATGCACGAGGTGATCACCCGCATCCTCGACGACGACGAGTTCCTCGAGATCCAGGGTGGCTACGCGCAGAACATCGTCGTCGGGTTCGGCCGCATCGAGGGCCGCCCGGTCGGGATCGTGGCCAACCAGCCGACCCAGTTCGCCGGCTGCCTGGACATCAACGCCTCGGAGAAGGCCGCCCGGTTCGTGCGGACCTGCGACTGCTTCAACATCCCGATCATCATGCTGGTCGACGTCCCGGGCTTCCTGCCGGGCACCGGCCAGGAGTACAACGGCATCATCCGCCGCGGCGCCAAGCTGCTGTTCGCCTACGGCGAGGCCACGGTCCCGAAGATCACCGTCATCACCCGCAAGGCCTACGGCGGCGCCTACTGCGTGATGGGGTCCAAGGACATGGGCTGCGACGTCAACCTGGCGTGGCCGACGGCGCAGATCGCCGTGATGGGGGCCTCCGGCGCCGTCGGCTTCGTCTACCGCAAGCAGCTGAGCGAGGCCGCCAAGGAGGGCAAGGACGTCGACGCGCTGCGCCTGCAACTGCAACAGGAATACGAAGACACCTTGGTCAACCCGTACGTCGCCGCCGAACGGGGCTACGTCGACGCGGTGATCCCGCCGTCGCACACCCGCGGTTACATCGGCACGGCGCTGCGCCTGCTGGAGCGCAAGATCTCCCACCTGCCCCCGAAGAAGCACGGGAACATCCCCCTATGACCGAGCAGAACGACGCGCACGCCGACGGGGTCGCGGCCGGAGACGCTTTGCAGCCGCACGCGCACGAGCCGCACATTCAGATCCTCAAGGGTGAACCCACGGTCGAGGAGGTGGCCGCGCTGGTCGCGGTGCTGGGCTGCGCCGGCGGCGCGCCGGAGCCCGAACAGCCCGAGCGGACCCGCTGGGGTCTCCCGGTCGACCGCCTGCGGTTCGCGATGACCAACTATCAGCGGCTGACGTTCCAGCAAATGACTCACATGAGGCATTGACCCGCCTGGTGCTGGCGTCGGCGTCGGCCGGCCGGCTCAAAGTGCTGCGCCAGGCGGGCGTCGATCCGCTGGTCGTGATCTCGGGCGTCGACGAGGATGCCGTTGCCACCGCGCAGGGGCCGGAGGCATCGCCGGCCGACGTGGTGTGCGCCCTGGCCCGGGCCAAGGCCGAACAGGTGGCGGGCGAACTGGATGGCGGGGTTGCGGCCGATTGCGTTGTCCTCGGCTGTGATTCGATGCTGTCCGTGGACGGCCAGTTGTGCGGTAAACCCGGATCGGCCGATGCCGCCGCGAGCCAGTGGCGCCTGATGGGCGGCCGCGCCGGCGAATTGCACACCGGGCACTGCCTGCTGCGGCTGCGCGAGGCCGCCATCACCCACCGTGAATTTGAATCCCAGTGCACGACAGTGCATTTCGCCGTCCCGACGGACGAAGACCTGCGGGCGTATGTCGCCAACGGCGAACCGTGGCACGTAGCCGGGGGCTTCACCCTCGACGGCCTGGGCGGCTGGTTCGTCGACGGGATCGTCGGTGACCCGTCGAACGTGATCGGCGTCAGCCTGCCGCTGCTGCGGTCGCTGCTGGGACGGGCCGGGCTGTCGGTGTCCGCGTTGTGGGCGGGCAACTAGCCTGGCGGTAGGCTCGGCAGCGTGGCATTACCACCCGATCCAAGCCCGACATTGTCCGAATACGCCCACCCCGAGCGACTGGTCACCGCCGACTGGCTGTCCGCCAACCAGGGCACTCCCGGCCTGGCGATCGTCGAATCAGACGAGGACGTCCTGCTCTACGACGTCGGTCACATCCCCGGCGCGGTGAAGGTCGACTGGCACACCGACCTCAACGACCCCCACGTCCGCGACTACATCGACGGGGCGCAGTTCGCGGAGCTGATGGACCGCAAGGGCATCGCCCGCGACGACACCGTGGTGATCTACGGCGACAAGAGCAACTGGTGGGCGGCGTACGCACTCTGGGTGTTCACGCTGTTCGGCCACCCCGACGTGCGGCTGCTCAACGGTGGCCGCGACCTGTGGCTGGCCGAACGCCGGGAGACCACGCTGGACGTGCCCACCAAGACATCCACCGGCTATCCCGTCGTCACCCGTAACGACGCGCCCATTCGCGCCTTCAAGGACGACGTGCTGGGAATTCTCGGCACCCAGCCGCTGATCGACGTGCGCTCGCCGGACGAGTACACCGGCAAGCGCACGCACATGCCCGAGTACCCCGAGGAGGGCGTGCTGCGCGGCGGCCACATCCCCACCGCCCGGTCGATCCCATGGGCCAAAGCGGTCGACGAGAGCGGGCGGTTCCGCAGCCGCGAGGAGCTCGAGGAGCTGTACGGATTCATCCAGCCGGACGACAAGACCGTCGTGTACTGCCGCATCGGCGAGCGCTCCAGCCACACCTGGTTCGTGCTGACGCATCTGCTCGGCAAGCCGGGGGTGCGCAACTACGACGGATCGTGGACGGAGTGGGGCAACACCGTGCGCACGCCGATCGTGGCAGGCGAATCCCCAGGCGCGGTCCCGGTCTGATCGCGATGAGTATGCCCGCGCCGCTGGCCGAGGTGGTGTCCGATTTCGCCGAAGTCGAGGGCCAGGACAAGCTGGCGCTGCTGCTGGAGTTCGCCAATGAACTTCCGGCGCTGCCGTCCGACCTGGAAGAAGCGGCCATGGAGCCGGTGCCGGAATGCCAGACCCCGCTGTTTTTGCACGTCGATGCCAGCGACCCCGAGCGGGTGCGGCTGCACTTCAGCGCACCGGCGGAATCGCCGACCACGCGGGGGTTCGCGTCGATTCTGGCCGCCGGTCTCGACGAACAGCCGGCCGCCGACATTCTGGCGGTGCCCGAGGATTTTTACGCCGACCTCGGGCTGGCCGCTCTGATCAGCCCGCTGCGGTTGCGCGGCCTGTCGGCGATGCTCGCCCGCATCAAGCGCAGGCTGCGCGAGAGTGCGTAAAAAACCACGAAATTCCGGACCGCCTCGTGGGGCGAAACGGTGCGACGCTTAGACTTCCCCAGAACTCGTTGTAAGAAATTCTCTTAGAGAAGTCCGCGCAAATACGTCCGCGGATATGCCAAACAGGAGGCGCAGTGGCTAGTCACGCCAGCTCGAGGATCTCCAAGGTGCTCGTCGCCAACCGCGGCGAAATCGCTGTCCGGGTGATCCGCGCGGCCCGCGATGCGGGCCTGTCCAGCGTGGCGGTGTACGCCGAGCCCGACGCCGACGCGCCGCACGTGCGGCTGGCCGACGAGGCGTTCGCGTTGGGCGGCCAGACCTCCGCGGAGTCCTACCTGGACTTCGCGAAAATCCTTGACGCGGCGGCCAAGTCGGGCGCCAACGCCATCCACCCCGGCTACGGCTTCCTGTCGGAGAACGCCGACTTCGCACAGGCGGTCCTGGACGCGAATCTGATCTGGATCGGGCCCAGCCCGCAGTCCATCCGTGACCTCGGTGACAAGGTCACCGCCCGCCACATCGCCGCGCGCGCCCAGGCCCCGCTGGTGCCCGGCACCCCGGACCCGGTGAAGGACGCCGACGAGGTGGTGGCCTTCGCCAAGGAGTACGGCGTGCCGATCGCGATCAAGGCGGCTTTCGGCGGCGGCGGCCGCGGCATGAAGGTGGCCCGCACCATCGAAGAGATCCCCGAGCTGTTCGAGTCGGCCACCCGTGAGGCCGTCGCGGCGTTCGGCCGCGGCGAGTGCTTCGTCGAGCGCTACCTGGACAAGCCGCGCCACGTCGAGGCGCAGGTGATCGCCGATCAGCACGGCAACGTGATCGTTGCGGGCACCCGTGACTGCTCGCTGCAGCGCCGTTTCCAGAAGCTGGTGGAGGAGGCTCCCGCGCCCTTTTTGACCGACGCGCAGCGCAAGGAGATCCACGAGTCGGCGAAGCGCATCTGCAAGGAGGCGCACTACTACGGCGCCGGGACCGTCGAATACCTGGTCGGCCAGGACGGCCTGATCTCCTTCCTGGAGGTCAACACCCGTCTGCAGGTCGAGCACCCGGTCACCGAGGAGACCGCGGGCATCGACCTGGTGCTGCAGCAGTTCAAGATCGCCAACGGCGAGAAGCTGGACCTCACCGAGGACCCGACGCCGCGCGGGCACGCCATCGAGTTCCGGATCAACGGCGAGGACGCCGGACGGGGCTTTTTGCCCGCTCCCGGTCCGGTCACCCGCTACGACATCCCCACCGGCCCCGGCGTCCGCCTGGACTCGGGTGTCGAGGCCGGTTCGGTCATCGGCGGTCAGTTCGACTCGATGCTGTCCAAGCTGATCGTGCACGGCGCCACCCGCGAGGAGGCGCTCGCCCGCTCCCGCCGGGCCCTCGACGAGTTCCACGTCGAAGGTCTGGCCACGGTCATCCCGTTCCACCGAGCCGTCGTGAGTGACCCGGCGTTCATCGGTGACGGCGATGGCTTCTCGGTGCACACCCGCTGGATCGAGACCGAGTGGAACAACACCATCGAACCCTTCACCGGCGGCGAGCCGCTGGACGAAGAGGACTCCAGGCCGCGCCAGAAGGTGGTCGTGGAGGTCGGCGGCCGCCGGCTGGAGGTGTCGCTGCCCGGCGACCTGGCGCTGTCGGGCGGTGGCGCGGCGGATCCGGCCGGTGTCATCCGCAAGAAGCCCAAGGCGCGCAAGCGCGGGGCGCACGCGGGCGCGGCTGCATCGGGTGACGCGGTGACCGCCCCCATGCAGGGCACCGTCGTCAAGGTCGCGGTCGAGGAAGGCCAGGGGGTTGCCGCGGGCGATCTGGTGGTGGTGCTCGAGGCGATGAAGATGGAGAATCCGGTCACCGCGCACAAGGACGGTGTCATCACCGGACTCGCGGTCGAGGCCGGCGCCGCCATCACCCAGGGCACGGTGCTCGCCGAGATCAAGTAGCGCTTGGCAAGAGTTTTTCCGACAACGCTGTCGGCCCTGGCTATTCGGGAGTAGGGTCTCGTACAAGGTTGAGTTCACAGCCGCCCGGGATACGTCGGTGACGTGGGGGTAGGCGGAATTCCCTCCTTCTTCGAACTATTTTCACACCGCTGACGTATCCACAGCAGGAATGTCCCTCGATGGGATGGAGTCAGCTATGTCTGTGGCCCAATCTTGGCAACAAAGCCGCACAGCACAATTCACCGCCCGCTGGGGTCCAGCGGGCACGCTGATCACGGTGGACGGCGAGCTCGACGCGGCCAATGCGGATCAACTGGTCGCGTACGTGCAGCACAGCACCAACCGCTCCCGGCGAGTGATCCTTGACCTGCGCGGCCTCAAATTCATTGGCACTGCGGGCTTTTCGGCCCTGCACCGGATCAATGTGGCCTGCTCGGGCGCTCAGGTGTCCTGGGCCATGGCGCCGAGCCCGGCGGTGGACAGGCTGCTGCGGGTCTGCGACCCGGACGCGACGCTGCCGGTGACCACGCAGCGGGCCGAGCCACTGCTGGAACCGCTGTGGGTCGAAGAAGAGCCCCGGCCGCTACTGCAGCTGGTCACGGAGCCGCGCTAGCGACTTCGCCAGCAGCCGCGACACGTGCATCTGCGAGATGCCGACCCGCTCGGCGATCTGCGTCTGCGTCATCGACTCGAAGAATCGCAGCACCAACACCGTCCGTTCCCGTTCGGGCAGCGCCTCGAGCAGCGGACGTAACGATTCCTGATCCTCGATCCGGTCCAGGCCGGTGTCGACGTCACCGAGGGTGTCCGCGATAGCGCGGGCCTCCTCCTCCTCACCGCCGCCACCGCTGTCGATGGACAGGGTGTTGTACGAGCTGCCCGCCACCAGCCCCTCGACCACCTCTTCGCGGTCCATGTCCAGCTCCGCGGCGAGTTCGGTCGCGGTGGGCGCCCGGCCGAGCCGCTGCGAGAGGTCGGCTGTGGCGGTGCCCAGCCGCAGGTGCAGTTCCTTCAGCCGCCGCGGGACTTTGACCGACCAGCTGTTGTCGCGGAAGTGGCGGCGAACCTCTCCCATGATCGTCGGCACCGCGAAGGAAACGAAGTCCGACCCGGTGTCGACGTCGAACCGGACCACCGCGTTGACCAATCCGACGCGCGCCACCTGAACCAGGTCGTCACGCGGTTCGCCGCGACCCTCGAAGCGGCGCGCGATGTGGTCGGCGAGCGGCAGGCACCGCTCGACGATTTTGTCCCGTTGACGTTGGAATTCCACCGAGTCGGACGCGGCAGCGGCCAGCTCACGGAACATGTCCGGAACATCGGCGTATTCGTTCGGACGCGAAACCGAACCGCCGGCAGCTCGCGCTGTCACCTGCTGGAGGCCGCCCGTCGCGCCGTCAGTGTGATGCCGAAAACACTGCCGGTTTCATTGGGTTCGCGACCGTCATGGAAAGTCTGAACGTCGTCGGCGAGCGACGTCAGCACATGCCAGCTGAAACTGCCGGGCGCCACCACGTCGTGAGTGTCGCATGCCGCGGAAGCTTCCACTACCAATTGGTCATCCTGGGGATCGACCACGACGACCAGGGTCGCGTCGGGAGTGGCCGAACGAATCAACCTGGTGCACACTTCGTCGACCGCGAGCCGCAGGTCCGCCACCGCATCGAAATCCAGGTCCTCGAAAGTGCCGATGGCACCGACCAGGGTGCGCAGCATCGCGAGGTTCTCCAGCCGCGCAGCAACGTGAAGTTCGACAGCACGATGGCCGCGCGGACGCTTGTTAGCGTGCAATCCAGCATCGTTCATATGGTCTCCCGGCAATGTTCGAGTGACACTACTACTGCTTCGCAGTCCGCCGTGGACGTCGCGCTCGAGCCGGTTAGTCATGGTCGCCACCGGATATTCGGCCCGCTATGGGCGGGCCTGACACGACCGACACGATCCGGACGCGCCGAGACCGGCGCTTCGCGGTGATCGCCGGGGTCACGCTGGTCATATCGATAGTCGTTGCAGTAGGCATGTACATCGGTGTATTCGTGATTCCGTCCCCCATGATGGGGTGACCACGCAACCGTTCCGGCACTCATCATGGTGCAAACCTGATACCCACATGTTCGCGCCGGTAACCTCGCAATTTCCTTTCATGCGCAATATCACAGGCGCGGCGTCACGGCAGGTCATGCCGAGAAAAGACACGATCGAAAGGGCGCGTGCGGGCTGGTCTGCGTCCCTAGCTGGCCGGCCGTTGCCGGTACACATCCGGATGTTCGGTGTACCAACGATCGCAGATCCGGCGAATCCTGCGGTGCTCCACCGCCAGCCAGGCCAGCCCCAGCACCGCGGCGATGACCCCGACGATCCCCGCCGTCATGCCTTCGTGGTGATGTCCGCTGCCGAAGGCCGCAAGACTGCCGCATGTTCCGATCACGCCCGCGACGACTAAGAGGTATCCGGGCCAGTGCAGGACGTCGATCAGCGACTCGCCGGCGAGCGGCCGTGTTGTCCTCAGATGGTCGACGGGGTCGTGGTAGGTGTCTCCCATAGCTGCTCCTCACCGCACCATCCACGTTAGATCGCGGGAGGACAAACCTAAAGGGCCAGTACCGGACCGGCGATCGGCGCCACCCCCATGGCGACCATCAACGCCATCGCGGTCAACAGGAACCAGCCGGCGCCATGCCATGCCCACCAGGTCCCCCGGGCCTTCCACACCAGATACGTGCGCACGAACGCCCAGATCCCGGCGCCGAGCGCGATCAGCGGTCCCCCGAAGGCCAGCAGGGTGCGCTGCGGGGCACCACACGCCACCGTGTCCGTCCCGACTCCCGGGCAGGTGCTGACCCACACCGCGGCGATCAACAGGAAGCCGACAGCGGCCAGCGTGGACAGGACGGCGAACCGGATCGCGGCGTGCACCTCGCCGTCCTCCTGGCCCAAGCGGTCACCGCCTGATCGCGCGTCCGCTTTCTGCATCGTTTTCACCTCCCATTGGGTACCCCGCGGCCAGTTCATCGCTCGCTACGTCGCATTAGTTACAGGGCAAGCATTGCCCGCGCTGGTAGCTGCGGAAACGCATGGGATCAAATACCCCGGGGCAAACGGCGGTAAACGACATCGACGCGAGGTCAAGCCCTAGTTCAGGGCCGAAGCCGGCTGCGGTATCGCCGATGCCGACATCGGGACGTCCGGAGCGGAAATCGGCGGCGCGTTCGCGAGGACGTTCGCGCGGAAATGACACCGGCGGCGGGCGCGATCCGACACCGGCTTCTCGGCGGCCTACGCGCGCCAAACTACCGGCACCGTCAATTATTTCGGTGACTTACCGCTGGTAGGGATGGAGTTCGAATGAATCCAATGTGGCTGGCGTGCCACGTCCGATGAGTACTATCTGACACATGCCAACAGCCCGCAGGCGCCTGTCTCCCGAGGATCGCCGCGCCGAGCTGCTCGCTTTAGGAGCAGAGGTCTTCGGGAAGCGACCCTACGACGAGGTCCGCATCGACGAGATCGCGGAACGCGCGGGGGTGTCGCGGGCTCTGATGTACCACTACTTCCCCGACAAGCGCGCATTCTTCGCGGCCGTCGTCAAGGACGAGGCCGATCGCCTGTACGAGAACACCAACATGGACGACGCGACCGGTCTGACCATGTACGAGGAGATCCGGGTCGGTGTGCTGGCCTACATGGCCTACCACGAGCAGAACCCGGAGGCCGCCTGGGCGGCGTACGTCGGCCTCGGCCGGTCCGATCCGGTTCTGCTCGGCGTCGAAGACGATGCCAAGAACCGGCAGATGGAACACATCATGTCCCGGATCAACCGGTTGATCGCCGAGGTCAACGCACCCAGCATGGCACCCGACGTCGAGCGACACCTGCGGGTGATTCTGAACGGCTGGCTGGCACTGACCTTCGAGATCTGCCGGCAGCGGATCATCGACCCCAGCACCGACGCCGAGAAGCTCGCCGACGCCTGCGCGCACGCGCTGCTGGACGCGATCGGACGGGTCCCGGAGCTCCCGGAGGCGCTCGGCGAGGCGATGTCCAACTCGCGTTTGTGAGCGGAGCTGCATCTTGTCGGTGACCGTTGGCACGATGGCTAGGTGAGCACTCGCGCTGACTTGAGGCCGCCCGGCCGCTCCGACCCGTTGGGCCGGTTCAGCGCGATCACCCGCGAGTGGTTCACCAGCACCTTCGACGCGCCGACCACCGCGCAGGCCGACGCCTGGAGCGCCATCGCCGACGGCCACAACACCCTGGTGATCGCGCCGACCGGTTCGGGCAAGACGCTGGCGGCGTTCCTTTGGGCGCTGGATAGCCTCGCCGGTTCGACGGAACGCCCGCCCGGCACGCGGGTGCTCTACGTCTCGCCGCTCAAGGCGCTGGCAGTCGATGTCGAGCGCAACCTGCGCACCCCCCTGGCCGGGCTCACCCGCATCGCCGAACGCCAGGGGCTGCCGGCCCCCGATATCAGCGTCGGGGTCCGTTCGGGCGACACCCCGCCCGCCGCCCGACGCCAGCTGATCAACCGACCGCCCGACGTGCTGATAACTACTCCCGAGTCGCTGTTCCTGATGCTCACGTCGGCCGCCCGCGAGACCCTGGCCGGTGTGCAGACGGTGATCGTCGACGAGATCCACGCCATCGCCGCCGGCAAGCGCGGCGCGCACCTGGCCGTGTCCCTCGAGCGCCTGGACGCGCTGCGCGAGGACAAACCCGCGCAGCGCATCGGGTTGTCGGCGACGGTGCGTCCGCCCGAGGAACTTGCGCGATTCCTCTCCGGGCACGCGCCGACGACCATCGTGGCCCCGCCGTCGGCCAAGACGGTCGAGCTCAACGTCCAGGTGCCGGTGCCCGATATGGCGAACATGGCGAACAACACCATCTGGCCGGACGTCGAGAACCGCCTGGTCGATCTGATCGAATCGCACAACTCCACCATCGTCTTCGCCAATTCGCGCCGACTGGCCGAGCGACTAACCGCCCGCCTCAACGAGATTCACGCCGAACGCAGCGGTGCGGTGGAAGAACCTCTTGCTTCCGGGGGATCGGCCGCCGACGCAAATCCGAAGGTGGCCGGCGGCGCGCCGGCGCACATCATGGGCAGCGGCCAGACCTACGGCGCCGAACCGATCCTGGCCCGCGCCCACCACGGCTCGATGAGCAAGGAACAGCGCGCCCTGGTCGAAGAGGACCTCAAGCGCGGGCTGCTCAAGGCGGTGGTGGCCACCTCGAGCCTCGAGCTGGGTATCGACATGGGCGCCGTCGACCTGGTGATCCAGGTGGAGGCGCCGCCCTCGGTGGCCAGCGGCCTGCAGCGCATCGGCCGTGCGGGCCACCAGGTCGGCGAGGTCTCGCGGGGCGTGCTGTTCCCCAAACACCGCACCGATTTGATCGGCTGCGCGGTCAGCGTGCAGCGCATGCTCGCCGGCCAGATCGAAACCATGCGGGTACCTGCCAACCCGCTCGACATCCTGGCGCAGCAGACCGTGGCGGCGGCCGCCCTGGAACCGTTGGACGCCGACCGGTGGTTCGACACGGTGCGGCGGGCCGCGCCGTTCGCGACGCTGCCGCGCAGCGTGTACGAGGCCACCCTGGACCTGTTGAGCGGCAAATACCCGTCCACCGAATTCGCGGAGCTGCGGCCGCGGCTGGTGTACGACCGCGACACCGGCACGTTGACCGCCCGCCCCGGCGCGCAGCGGCTGGCCGTGACGTCCGGCGGCGCCATCCCCGATCGCGGACTGTTCACCGTCTACCTTGCCTCCGAGGCCGAAAAGCCTTCCCGGGTAGGCGAACTCGAAGAGGAAATGGTTTACGAGTCACGTCCCGGCGATGTCATCTCGCTGGGCGCCACCAGCTGGCGGATCACCGAGATCACCCACGACCGGGTGCTGGTGATCCCGGCACCCGGCCAGCCGGCCCGATTGCCGTTCTGGCGCGGCGACGGTCTGGGCCGCCCGGCCGAGCTGGGCGCCGCACTCGGCGCGTTCACCGGCGAGCTGGCCGGCTTGAAGCGGGAGGATTTCGAAACGCGCTGCGCCGGACTGGGTTTCGATGCATACGCCACCGAGAACCTGCTGCGCCTGCTCGACGAACAGCGGAGCGCCGCCGGGGTGGTGCCCACCGACACCACCCTGCTGGTCGAGCGGTTCCGTGACGAGCTGGGCGACTGGCGAGTGATCCTGCACTCGCCGTACGGGCTTGCAGTCAACGGACCACTGGCGCTGGCGGTGGCCCGCCGGCTGCGCGAGCGCTACGGCATCGACGAGAAGCCCACCGCCTCAGACGACGGTGTCGTGGTCCGACTGCCGGACACGTTCTCCGATTTCGCATCGGACACCGGCTCCGGGGCTCCGCCGGGCGCCGAACTTTTCGTCTTCGATGCCGAGGAGATCGACCCGATCGTCACCGCAGAGGTGGGCGGCTCGGCGCTGTTTGCGTCACGGTTCCGCGAGTGCGCGGCCCGGGCCCTACTATTGCCGCGCCGGCACGCCGGGCGCCGTTCGCCGCTGTGGCAGCAACGCCAGCGTGCTGCCCAGTTACTAGATGTGGCCCGCAAATATCCCGACTTTCCGGTGGTTCTGGAGACCATCCGCGAATGCCTGCAGGACGTCTACGACGTACCGGCCCTGACAATGCTGATGACCGGTATCGCGCAGCGGCGCGTGCGGGTGCTCGAGGTCGAGACGCAGCGGCCGTCGCCGTTCGCGGCGTCGCTGCTGTTCGGCTACGTCGGCGCGTTCATGTACGAAGGCGACAGCCCGTTGGCCGAGCGCCGGGCCGCCGCGCTCTCGCTGGACAGCACGCTGCTGGCCGAATTGCTGGGCCGGGTGGAGTTGCGCGACCTGCTCGATCCCGAGGTCATCGCCGCCACCGGCCGCCAGCTTCAGCACCTCTCGACCGACCGGGCCGCCCGCGACGCCGAGGCGGTCGCTGACCTGCTGCGGCTGCTGGGCCCACTGACCGAGGACGAGGTGGCCGCCCGGGCCGGCGACGCCGACGTGGGCGGGTGGCTGGAGGGACTGCGCGCGGCGCGGCGCGCGCTGACCGTGTCGTTCGCCGGCCGCAGCTGGTGGGTGGCCATCGAGGACATCGGCCGGCTGCGCGACGGCATCGGCATCGCGGTTCCGCTCGGCGTGCCGGCCGCCTTCACCGAGGAGGTCGCCGACCCGCTGGGCGAATTGCTGGGTCGCTACGCGCGCACCCACACCCCGTTCACCACGGCCGAGGCCGCCGCCCGGTTCGGGCTGGGACTGCGAGTGACCGCAGACATCCTGGGCCGGCTCGCCGGCGACGGCCGGCTGGTGCGCGGCGACTTCGTCGCCACTGCCGAGGCGGCGGAGGTGCCGATGGCCGGGGGTGAGCAGTGGTGTGATGCCGATGTATTGCGCATCCTGCGGCGGCGGTCGCTGGCGGCGCTGCGGGCCCAGGTCGAGCCCGTCAGCACCGCCGCCTACGGCCGGTTCCTGCCGGCCTGGCATCGGGTGGGGACGGCCGAATCGTCGCGCTCCCCAAGCTATTCCGGGCTGGATGGCCTGATGTCGGTGATCGACCAGCTGGCCGGCGTACGGATGCCCGCCTCGGCGATCGAGCCGCTGGTGCTGGCCCCCCGCGTCCGCGACTATTCCCCCGCACTGCTCGACGAGCTGCTGGCCACCGGCGAGGTCACCTGGTCGGGGGCCGGGTCGATTTCGAACGGCGACGGTTGGATCGCGTTGCACCCCAGCGAATCCGCGCCGTTGACACTGCAAGCGCCCGCCGACATCGAGCTGGGCGACGCCCACCGCGCCATCCTGGACACGCTCGCGCCGGGGGGCGCCTACTTCTTCCGCCAGCTCACGCAAAGCGGGTTCGGTGAGTCCGAGCTCAAAGGCGCCTTGTGGGAGCTGATCTGGGCCGGTTGGATCACGGGCGACACGTTCGCCCCGGTGCGCGCCCTGCTCGGTGGCGCCGGAACCCGCAGGCGCTCGGCGCCCGCGCACCGGTCGCATCGCCCGCCGCGGCTGAGCCGATACAGCGTCGCGCACCCGCAGTCCCGGCCCGCCGACCCGACCGTGGCCGGCCGGTGGTCGATCCTGCCAGCCCCGGAGCCGGACTCCACGCTGCGCGCCCACTACCAAGCCGAGCTCTTGCTGGGCCGCCACGGCGTGCTGACCCGCGGCGCGGTGACGGCCGAGGGCGTGCCCGGCGGGTTCGCCACCCTGTACAAAGTGCTGAGCACTTTCGAGGATGCCGGCCGGTGCCAGCGCGGCTACTTCATCGAGTCGCTGGGCGGGGCACAGTTCGCGGTCGCATCGACGGTCGACCGGCTGCGCGCTTACTCCGACGGCGTCGATCCGGAAAGGCCGGAGTACCGGGCGGTCGCGCTGGCCGCCTCGGATCCGGCCAACCCGTACGGCGCGGCGCTGACCTGGCCCGCCTCCCGGGGCGACGGGGTCTCGGGGTCTGGTGGGTCGGGGGCACGCCCTGGCCGCAAGGCCGGTGCAATGGTGGTCCTGGTCGACGGTGAGCTGACCTGGTTCCTCGAGCGCGGCGGGCGGTCGCTGCTCACCTTCACCGACGACCCCGCCGCCCATCAGGCTGCGGCAACGGCGCTGGCCGACCTGGTCTCGTCCCGTCGCGTCGCGTCGATCCTGGTCGAACGCATCGACGGGGTGCCCGCCCTTCAGCCCCGCGCGGACGGGCCCGGCCCGATCGACGCCCTTTCCGACGCCGGATTCGCCCGAACTCCGCGTGGAATGCGGCTGCGCTGACATGCCCGAAGGTGACACCGTCTGGCACACCGCCGCCGTACTGCGCGAGCGCCTGGTCGCCGACACCCTGACCCGGTGCGACGTCCGGGTGCCGCGGTTCGCCACCGTTGACCTCACCGGTCGGGTGGTCGACGAGGTGCTCAGCCGGGGAAAGCACTTGTTCATCCGGGTGGGTGACGCCAGCATTCACTCGCATCTGAAGATGGACGGCAGCTGGCGGGTCGGCAACCGCTCGGTGCGGGTCGACCACCGCGCGCGCATCATCTTGGAGACCGACAGCGTCCGCGCCGTCGGCGTCGATTTGGGCGTGCTGGAGATCCTGGAGCGCGAGCGTGACGGCGACGCGGTCGCGCACCTGGGCCCCGATCTGCTGGGCAAGGATTGGAATCCCGCGCTGGCCGCCGCCAACCTGACGGCCGACCCGGACCGGCCGATCGCCGGGGCACTGTTGGACCAGCGCCTGCTGGCCGGCATCGGCAACGTCTACAGCAACGAACTGTGTTTCCTGTCCGGGCATCTGCCCACCGCGCCGGTGCGCGACATCGCCGACCCGCATAGGCTCGTCTCGCGGGCACGGGACATGTTGTGGCTCAACCGCTTTCGGTGGAACCGGTGCACCACGGGCGACACCCGGGCCGGACGGCAGCTGTGGGTCTACGGGCGATCCGGGCAGCCGTGCCGGCGCTGCGGTACCCCGATCGCCTTCGACGACTCCGGGGATCGGGTGACGTACTGGTGCCCGTCCTGCCAGCGCTGAAGCGCGTGGCCCTTGGTCGCGGGCCTAGCCGCGGGCGTGGGCGAGGAAGAACTGGGCGATCGCCTCGGACCCGTCGAGCGCGCGGGTGGTGGGACCGATGACGGCCGCCGGCAGATATTGCTTGCCGCCCGGCCAGGTGTGTCCGCCTTTGTTGATCTTGTAGAACACCACCTCGGTGTTGTCCGCGCATCCCGTGAACTGGTAGCGGTGCACCACGGTGCCGTCGCGGACATCGGGTAGCGCCTCCATCGCCTGCTTTGTTTGGCAGCCATCGACCGAGCGCCACTTTTCCACCATGCTGTCCGCCGAGATGGAGTGGCTGACCCCGCCGCGGCCGCGCACCGTCCCACCTTTGAAGGGCACCAGCGGGTCGGCGGTCCCGTGGGCTTCCCAGACCGACACCGGCCGCGACGGGTTACAGGCCACCCCCACGCCCAGAGTCCCGGCCACCGGGGCGACCGCGGCGAACACGTCGGCGCGGTCGCATGCCAGCCGGTTGCTCATGAAGCCGCCGTTGGACATCCCCGTGACGAAAACATGCCCCGCAGCGATGCCGTAGTCGTTCTGCAGCTTGTTGACCAGCCCGACCAGGAAGGCCACGTCATTGATGTGGCGGCGATCGGCGGGCGAGGCACCACGCCCGTCGGCCCAGCTCTTGTCGTAACCGTCGGGGTAAACGACCAACAGGTTGTGGGCGTCAGCAACGGAGTTGAACCCCGTCAGGCCGCGCTGCGAGAACCCGGTACCGCCCGCACCGTGCAAACTGAGCACCAGCCCGACGGGCTCGCCCGTCGGCACGTGCAACATGTAGGTTCGGTCCATGCCGCCGGAGCGAAAGGTGCCCGAGATGTCTCGAGCGTTGGCCGCCGGCAGGTGCCGCACACCGCAGCCGACCACGCATATTGCCACCACACCGAGCCACAACCACCGTGCGTATGCCATGTCGTCAGATCACCGGCGGCGCGTCGCCGAAGGGTCGCTGGTTACGTGTTTGCGACTGCGGAGCAAACGCTTGGGTGGCACACATCGCATTATCGGCGATACGGCTTCGGCGGACGCCGCAAGATGCAAGCATGCGAACTAGCCCGCCTTCAGCAAGCAACGACACTTCTGTTCCACGGGAGTATCAGAAATGACGACCACCACGATGCGCAAGCGCAGCCGATCGCTATGGCTCCTGGCGATGGGCGTGCTGCCGGTGGCCGGGCTGCTCGGCGTGCTGGGTGCATCCGCGACAGCTGGCGCCACGTCCGCCGATGACGAATTCCTGGCCGCGCTGAAAGCCAAGGGCATCAACTACGAGTCAGCCGACGCCGCGGTCAATTCCGGGCACACCGTGTGTCACGAACTCGATATGGGCCAGACACCGGAACAGGTCGCCAACAACGTCCTGTCCAGCAGCCACCTGGACAGCTATCACGCCGGCTACTTCGTCGGGGTCAGCATCAAGGCGTACTGCCCGAAGTACGCGGCGGCACCCGGTTCCTGAAAAAACCGACCTGCCAAAAAGTCCCGTGCGCCTGTACGCGATTGCGCAAATTCGTTTGTTCACGGTCGGTAAATCCAGCGGCAACTCGCTGGCGCCGCGGTCGCCGATTATTTGTGGTGGTCTTGACTGATTGAGGGTCGTCCGGCCCAAGGCTCAGCGACAGGTGGATGACATTGGAACAATCAAACCTGTTGCGGCTCAGAACATATCGGCCTGTGTCCGAGCACATCGACGGCGCCTGGTGGCCGCGGTCGACGAGCCTGGCCGACGAGCTGCCGGGCCTGGTGGCGTCGTTGTCGAATCGGCTGGGGTAGATCGTCATGGTGGGCTATCGCCGCCACGACTGACACAACATGCCCGCTCTGGCTGAATTCGACGGGCACACAATCGAATTGTTGGGCTTCGTCAATGACGAGCAGGCCGGCGTCATCGTGATGGGCGGGAACGCCCGTCGGGCACTCGATGCGGTGCGAGTGTTCGGCGCCGCCCCGGTTTCTCCGGCCGTCCGAATCACGGTGGGGCGATCGGTCGCGGAGTTGGCCGACATGCTGGCCCGTCACCAGGGGCTCGGTGAGCAACGGCGCGACGCTCAGATCCGGCGGTGGTGCGAGGAGACGGCGCAACGATTCATCGAGGCGCCGGTGCAGACCTTCGTCCCCATTCTGGTCGAACACATCGTCGGCAACCGCATGATGGAGTCGCGCAGGCAGCGCTATCCGGCCGACGGCGGCCTGTGCATCACGGTGCCCGGCAGTTCCGCACCGTACTCAATATCGTCGTAGTCGCGCCCCTTACGCCGGCGACCGTTCGCCGAGCCGCCCGTAGGGCGCATCGGGACCATCGGGAGCATGGGTGTCTGGCCGGCCCCCGGTGGCAGCGCGGAGACCGCGGACGCCAGCTGCACCGGCGCCGACGACCCCAGCATTCCCACCGTCGCGGGCGGCATGGTCAGGTTGCCGAGCGAAATACCGACGCCCAGCGTGGCACGTGGCGCCAACGATCCGGTGGCGCCGACCGCGCCGATCAGTTGCGTCTCCGCCGACGACAGCGCCGCCGTGCCTTCGGTCAATCCGCCGAAAATGTCTGTGGCCGCGCCGAATTGCAGGCTGTTGGCGGCGTTCAACTGGGCGAGATAGCTGAGCAGGTTGACGGGAAACCCGCTCGCGATGAACTGGTTGCCCCATGTGCTGAAATATCCGAACCAACCGCGGCTGGGGTCGCCGTCGCTGCCGAACAGGCCGGCGGCACCGGAGGCCGCCTGGAGCGTCGCGGCGTCGGAGGCGGCCTGGCCCGGACCCGAACTGGCGGCGGCGATCTGCGCGCCGGAGTTTCCCGTCGCCGTAGCCGGCACGATGGCGGCTTGCCTCGTCACGCCCGACGGATCGGAAACCGGAGGCGGCGACGAGAACTGGGGCGGTCTGACGGTGCTCGCCGAGGTCGCGTCGTAGCGGACCAATGCCGCCGAGTTGTTCACCCACATGGTGTTGTACTCGGCCTCGGTCTCGGCGATGGCCGGGTAGTTGATCCCAAAGAAGTTGGTGGCCAACAACATCGCCAGCCGCGCGCGGTTGGCGGCGACCAGCGAGGGATGCACCACCGTCCAGTGCGTCAACTCGAACGCCGCGGTCATGACTTCCACCGACGTCGCGATTTCCTGGCACTGCGCGGCGGTGACGCGCAGCCAGTCCAAATAGGGCTCCAGCGCTCGGGCCATCGCCATGGCGGACGGGCCATGCCACGTCGTCATCAGCCACGACAGCTCGGCGGTGTAGCCGGCGGCAGATTGCTCGAGCTCAGCGCTGAGCTCCTGCCAGGCGCCGGCGGCCGCGATCCATGACCAAGCGCCTGGTCCAGAGTGGATCAGCGCCGAAGTGACCTCCGGCGGCAGTATCCCGAAATCCATGAACCTTTACCTTGGGAAATGCCGTCGGTTGGGCCAACGCTCGGCGTCGGCCCGTCCGGCGCTACGCGAGTGAATGAGGCCGGGACATCGCGGTGTCCTGCTGCTGGTCGACGTTGACCTGCACGGTGGCGGAATTCGGCATCCGCCGTCGTGGGGCGCCATCGTCTCATCCCGCCGATGGGTTTCGGGGCATCACGTTACCCGTGACCTCCCGGCCGACGGCGACGTCTTCGTACTTCTGCTGTTTACGCTTTCGCCAGCCGGTGCCCGCCGAAGCTGTCGTCGGCGGCACCATCATCGGCATTATCGGCAATCCAGACTCCGCCGCCGGCAGCGGCGAGGCGGCGGACGCGAGCTGCACCCCGGTCTGCGTGCCGGGTAGCAGGCCCACCACGGCGGGAGGCGCGGTCAGCTTGCCAAGCGACACCCCGACGCCCATCGCCCCCGACGGCGCCATGCCCGCGCCGATACCTTTGACCGCGTTGGACAGGCTCGCCGTGGCCGCTCCGAGCCCCTCTGACAGGCCACTGCCGATGTCGCCGCCGACGCTCTGCAGCGCGCTGGCCGACGAGTTCTGCGCCAGGTAGCTCAGCATGTTGATGGGAAAGCCGGAGGAGATGAACTGGTTGCCCCAGGTGCTGAAATAGCCGAACCACCCGCTGTTGGGGTCACCGTCGCTGCCGAAGAGGCCGGCGCCCGAGAGGTTCGAAGCCAGTGCGTTCCCCGCGTTGCCGGCGCCGAGAGCCTGGGCCTGGTTGACCGCTAGCTCTTGTCTGGTCGTCCCGCCCGGATCGGTGGCCGATAGCGGCGAATTGAAATTCGACAACTGCGTGGTCGCCTGCGACGAGGACGCCTGATATCGGCCCATTGCCGCCGAGTTGTTGGCCCACATGGTCTGGTATTCGTTCTCGGTCTCAGCGATGGCCGCGGTGTTGGTGCCGAATCGATTGGTGGCCAGCAGCTGCGCGAGCCGCGTCCTGTTGGCGGTGACCACCGAGGGATGAACCACTGTGGACCGGACGGCGGTGAAAGCCGTAGCGGCGGCCTCGGCCGAGGTGGCCATCTGCGCGGATTGCTGGGCGGTCTCGCGCAGCCATAGCAGGTAGGGCTGGACGGACTGCAGCATCGCCATGGCCGACGGCCCGTCCCAGGAATCGATCAGCGACGACAACGTCGAGGCATAGGTGGAGACCGAATTCTCCAGTTCGACGGCCAGGCGCTGCCAGGCGCCGGCGGCCTCGATCAGCGAACCCGCTCCCGGTCCGGTGTGGATGAGCGTCGAGGTGACCTCGGGGGGTGCAAAAAGATCCATCACGTCTCACAATGCCCACGCTGAGAACGCCTCAGCAAATTTGCGTTAACCAGGCCGCGAAGAACCTTGAAACTCTGCACGTCGAAGCCTGTTCACTGCAGCCGGGACCTCCCAGTTTCGACTGCCATGTGTCCAGGACACCCTATACCTAAAGTTGAGAGCGATTTGACATTCGCTGGCCACCGGGACTATGCGACAGCGGCCGTCAGTCAAACGGTCACCGAGGAGCCGCGGTCCAGCGTGATGATCCGGTCCCCGAGGCCGCGGCGCTGCATTTCCCGGGTGAATTCGGCCAGCGGCGAAGCGAAGGCCGCATAGTCGTCGAAGTGAACCGGGATGACCTTCGGCAGGGCCAGCATCGCGACGAGTTCGGCGCCCTGACGGCCGTCCATAGTCACGGTCAGTCCGAACGGAAGCCGCCCGCCGGCCGGCAGTCGGGTGCCACCGAGGTGCAGCATGCCCGCGTCGATCGGGTCGAACCGCGCGGGAATCTCCTTGAGCTCCTCGATCAAGAGGGTATCGCCGGAAATGTAGAGCCGGCGCCGGGACGAGCCATCGTCGGCGGCGACGTCCAGCATGGTGCCCATCACCGGCGGGAGCAGCCGCTGACTCCACCCGGGCGCGTGCCGCCCCGGCAACGATGTCAGGGTGAGCGTGGTGCCGCCCTTGGTGATCGTGTGCTGCTGCCAGGTGGTCAGGCCACGCGCCTGCGCGAAGCCACGCTTGTGCAGTCGCTTGGCGGCGTGGGGGGTAGTGACGACGGGCAGTTCGTGATCGAGGCCCTTCTGCGCCACCCTGTCCCAGTGATCGCCGTGCATGTGTGACA
Organism: Mycobacterium sp. E2479; assembly: GCF_001667925.1. Classification (GTDB taxonomy): domain Bacteria; phylum Actinomycetota; class Actinomycetes; order Mycobacteriales; family Mycobacteriaceae; genus Mycobacterium. The sequence continues at coordinate 73,394 of NZ_LZJR01000144.1, forward strand.
GCACGATCGCGTCGACCGGCGGCAGTTCGCTGAGCTGCAACGCCGGCTCCTTGAGCCGTTTGGATACCAGCCCATGGCCTAGGTAGGCGCGTTGCCCCCGGTGCAAGAAGTTGGGGTCGGTCAACAGCGTCAACCCGCCCGCGGAAATGAGCGTGGTGGCGTTGCCGACGAACGTGACCGTGATGTCCATAGCCGCGGGCTACCCGGTCCCGTGGCGTCCATACCGCTAGAAGGGCGGCGGATCGTCGGCGTCGGGCGGGGCGGGGCCGCTGACGCTTCTAGCGGAACTGCTGCTCGAGCCCGAGGCCGTAGACACGCTTTGCGCCCGTCGGCCCATGCGGGCGTCGCGGTTGTGCCGGCGTTCGGAGGCGATGCGCCCGGCGCGGTCCTGGGCGCGCGTGCGGCGCCGGGTCGGCATCATCGCCGTGCGGTCGCCGCAGTAATCGGGCGCCACGTCGGACTCGGCGGCCGCGATAGCGCCCACGCCCTGACACAAACTCGGAAATAGCAGTGCGCTGCCCGGCGTGGTGACATACATGCGCCCGGCCGGTGAGGTCAGGATCAGCGTCCCGTCGGGCAGCTGCGTTTCCTGCCAACCCCAGAAGGTTTTCACCAAATGATGTGTGCGGCAATAACATTTGAGGTTCGACGCGTGCGTGCGCCCGCCGTCCGCGTAGGGAATCGTATGGTCCACGTCGCAATTGACGGCGGGCTGGTCGCAGCCGGGCCAGCGGCACGTCAAGTCGCGGCAGCGCACGAAATCAGCCAGCGCCTTCGAGGGCACATAACCCGGCTCCGGTGCCGCATCACCTGGGTGAGTCAGCGGCGCGAGCGTGGCCGACGCGGCCAGCTCGGCGATCAATTCCGGCGCGATCAAGCCTTCGGCGCCCAGCTCGTAGCCCGGCGCCGAGCCGGTGCCGTCCAGACTGCCGCGCTCGGCGACCACGTGGATCACCACCGGTCCCGCGGGCCGTTGACCGGCCGTGCAGTCGCGACGTCCGCAGCGGCATCCCAACCGGTCCGCCCCGCCCGCCAGCGCTCCCAACGCATCGGCGCGGCGCTGCTCACGGGTGCGCGGATCGTGTTCGCACACCGTAGCCGCCAACGCGTCCAGGCGCCGGTCCAGCAGATGCGCATCGGGGGCGAGCAGACTGCCTTGGATATGCGACATGCCGTCCCCCCCGTCGCCGATCCAGATCTCCCGCTGCACTACGCGCTCCCGACGGCGCCGCACCGCATCCGCGTCGGCCCGCGCGACGACCTTGTCCACCTGGGCGGCCAGCCGTCCGGAAGTCATCGACGGCCAGCGCGCCACATTGGCCGCAAGCCGGGCATCCACGACCGCCAGCACCTGCGGGTCGGTGATCAGGTCGGTGCGGTACACCACGGTGGCGAACATCCGAAAGTCGATATCGCCGGCCTTGAACACCTCCCCAACGCGCGGCAGCCGCTCACGCATGGCGCGGGCGTAGCGCACCTTGCTGGCCCCCAGGCCCTGACTGATCCGCAGCTCGGCGGCGACCTCCGCACTGACCGCCGCCTCGGTGTCGACGGCCCAGCTTTCGGTTTCCGAGCATCGCGACAGCCGATACCCGAACAACTCACCGATGGCCGCGAGTTGGGCGGCCGCCGCCCGGTTCTCCGCGCGCGAGGACGCGCCGATCCGTCCCAACAGTTCCGCCGCCGCGCGCGTTCGCGACGGATAGTGCCGCTCGAAGAGCTCGTCGAACCGGGCGATCACCTCCGGCGGCGACTGATAACCCGAGTTCTCGAACATACGTTCGATTATGCCATGAGCCACTGACAACCTATGACGCCGCGGTAGACCTACGGCTCAACTCTGCGGCTGACGAACGTACGCCGCGCGCCGGTGAGTGGATCGGTGAACTCGATGCGCTGCGCCAATAGCCGCAGCGGCGTGCTGAAGTCGTCGGACGCGACGTCGATGATCTCGGGATACAACGGATCACCCTCGATAGGAATCCCCAGCGAGGCCATGTGCAGGCGCAGTTGATGGGTGCGTCCGGTGCGGGGAGTGAGCCGGTACAGCCCGCCCGGTGACACCAGCTCCACGTGGGTCTCGGCATTGGGCGCGCCGGGCTCGCACACAGCCTGTAAGTGGCTGCGGTGCTTGATGATTCGGCTCTTCACCACACGAGGAAACTCCAGCTTCGGGTCGACGGCGGCCCGGGCCAGGTATGTCTTGCCGACCACTCCGCGGGAGAACAGCGTCTGGTAGGCGCCGCGCACCTCGCGCCTCGCGGTGAACAGCAACACCCCGGCGGTGAGGCGGTCCAGCCGGTGCGCGGGGCTCAGCTCGGGCAACTCCAGTTCCCGTCGCAACCGCACCAGCGCGGTCTGCGCGACGTGGCGCCCGCGTGGCATGGTGGCCAAAAAGTGCGGCTTGTCGACGACCACGATGTCGGCGTCGCGGTGCAGCACCGCGATGTCGAACGGGACGGGCACCTCGTCCGGCAGCTCGCGGTACAGGTAGACACTCGCGCCGGCGGGAAGCACTGTGGTGCTGTCGATTACCGCGCCGTCGGCGCCGACGACCTCTGCGGCCAGCACCTTGGCGCGTGCCCGCGGGCCGAACCGGGCGGTGAGCTCGGCCAGCACCGGACCACCCCGCAGCCGCACCCGCGCCGGACCGAGTCCGTCCCGCGCGGGCAGTGGCGCCGGCGTTGCGGCCATTGTCAGGGCCTGCTCAACTAAGTGGGACCGGCTCGAGGATCTCGGCGCGCGCCTCTGGCGCGCTTGCCCGCAACTCGTCGGCGGACACGTCATCCGGCTGGGCCTGGGACAGGATCTCGGCCTCCACCCGAGCGGTGTAATTCGCGACCTCACGCCCGATCTCCTCCGCCGACCAGCCCAGCACCGGCGCCACGACGTCGGCGACCTCGCGCGCGCAGTCGACGCCACGGTGCGGGTATTCGATGGAGACCCGCATCCGGCGGGCCAGGATGTCCTCCAAATGCAAAGCGCCCTCGGCGGTTACGGCATACATCGCCTCCACCCGCAAATAGCCCGGCGCCTCCTTGATCGGTTCGAGCAGATCGGGGCTTTGCGCCGCCAGCGCCAGCACATCACCGATCAGCGAGCCATATCGGTCCAGCAGATGACGCACCCGGTAGGGATGCAGGCCCTGCAGCTGGGCGACGTGTTCGGCCTGGTTGATCAGCGCGAAGTAGCCGTCGGCACCTAGCAGGCTGACCTTCTCGGTGATCGACGGCGCGACCCTAGCCGGAATGAATTGGGCAGCAGCATCGATCGCATCGGCGGCCATCACCCGATAAGTGGTGTACTTGCCGCCGGCGATGGCCACCAGGCCCGGTGCGGGCACCGCCACGGCGTGCTCCCGCGACAGCTTGGAGGTCTCCTCGCTCTCCCCGGCCAGCAGCGGCCGCAGCCCCGCGTACACACCGTCGATGTCGGCATGCGTCAACGGGATGGCCAGCACGGTGTTGACGGTTTGCAAGATGTAGTCGATGTCGGCCTTGGTGGCCGCGGGGTGGGCCAGGTCGAGGTTCCACTCGGTGTCGGTGGTTCCGATGATCCAGTGGCTGCCCCACGGGATGACGAACATCACCGATTTCTCGGTGCGCAGGATGATCGCGACGTCACTGACGATGCGGTCGCGGGGCACCACCACGTGCACACCCTTGGACGCCCGGACCTGAAAACGCCCGCGCTGCTTGGACAGTGCCTGGATCTCGTCGGTCCACACCCCGGTCGCGTTGACCACCACGTGGCCGCGGACCTCGGTGATGGCGCCGTCCTCGGAGTCGCGAACCCGTACACCGGTCACCCGATCACCTTCGCGCAGCAGGGCGACCACCTGGGTGGAGGTGCGGACCACCACGCCGTAGTGCGCGGCGGTGCGCGCGACGGTCATGGTGTGCCGGGCGTCATCGACAACCGTGTCGTAGTAACGGATTCCGCCGATCAGCGAGCTTCGCTTGAGGCCGGGGCTCAGCCGCAACGCGCCCGCACGCGTCAAATGCTTTTGCGCCGGAACGGATTTCGCGCCACCCAGCCGGTCGTACAGAAAAATGCCGGCGGCGATGTACGGACGTTCCCACACGCGATTAGTCAACGGGAACAAAAACGGCATCGGCTTGACCAGGTGCGGCGCCAGCTTGGTCAGCGACAGCTCACGTTCGTAGAGCGCCTCACGCACCAACCCGAACTCGAGCTGTTCGAGATAGCGCAGGCCACCATGGAACATCTTCGACGAGCGGCTCGAGGTGCCCGAGGCGAAGTCACGCGCTTCCACGAGCGCCACTTTGAGGCCGCGGGTCGCGGCGTCCAGCGCGCAGCCCGAACCCACCACGCCACCGCCGATCACCACCACGTCGAACTGCTCGGTGCCCAACCGTTCCCAGGCTGCCTCGCGCTGCCGGGGCCCCAGCACGGAAACAGGTGAGCTGCGCTGGTTGGGTGCGTGCACGGATTCAGTCACGACCAGGACTCCTCACGGGGAAACTCCTCGGTTACTCGTCAGTAGGCGTGCTGCACCAAGGCTAACGGTTCCGGCGCTGGCACGCGGGTCGGCGCCGGGCCGTCGATCACCACCGGTCCGATCGCCATTAGTCCAGATCGTCGTGCGCCATCAGCCGCCGCGCGGCCTCGGTGATCGAGCCGGACAACGACGGGTAAACGGCCAGCGTCTGTGCCAGCTCATTGACGGTGATTCGGTTCGTCACGGCGACGGCGATCGGCAGGATCAGCTCGGAGGCGATGGGGGCCACCACCACGCCGCCGATCACCACGCCGGTGGCCTGGCGGCAGAACAGCTTCACGAAGCCCTGGCGCAGCCCCGACATCTTGGCCCGCGCGTTGGTCCGCAGCGGCAGCATGACCGTGCGGGCCGGCACCGAACCGTCGTCGATCATCGTCTGCGGGACCCCGACGGCGGCGATCTCGGGCCTGGTGAACACCGTCGCCGCCACGGTGCGCAGCCGGATCGGGCTGACGCCCTCGCCCAGCGCGTGATACATCGCGATCCGGCCCTGCATGGCCGCGACCGAGGCCAGCGGCAGGAGCCCGGTGCAGTCACCGGCGGCGTAGATGCCGGCCACCGAGGTCCGCGACACCCGGTCGACGTTCAGGTAGCCGCCGCGGCCCAGCTCAATGCCGACCCGATCCAGCCCCAGGCCGTCGGTGTTGGGCACCGACCCGATGGTCATCAGGGCGTGGCTGCCCTCGACCGTGCGCCCGTCGGCCAAGGTGACCAGCACTCCGTCCCCCGTACGGGTGACCGATTGCGCGCGGGCATTCTTGACCAGCTGGACGCCGCGCTCGGAGAACGCTTCCTCCAGGACCAGGGCGGCGTCGGCGTCCTCGTAGGGCAGCACCCGGTCCCGGCTGGCCACCACGGTCACCGGGACGCCCAATTCGGTGTAGGCGTGCACGAATTCGGCGCCGGTGACCCCGGATCCGACCACGATGAGGTGCTCGGGCAGCGATTCCAGGTTGTACAGCTGGCGCCAGGTCAGGATCCGCTCGCCGTCCGGGGGCGCCGACGGCAACACCCGCGGGCTGGCACCCGTGGCGATCAGCACGACGTCGGCCTCGTACTCGCTGGTGCATTGGCCGTCGGGTCCCGGATCGGGATGTGTCGCTTTCACGCGGTGACAGGCCAGCCCGGGCGTGGGATCGATCAACTCGCCGCGGCCGGCCACCACGTGCACGCCCATGCCGAGCAGCTGGTCGGTGATGTCGGCGGACTGCTCGGTGGCCAGACGTTTGACCCGGGCATGGATCTGCGGCAGCGAGATCTTGGCATCGTCGATGTCGATGTCGAACCCGAGCCGGGGCGCGCGGCGCAATTCGGTGCGCAGCCAGGTCGAGGCGATGAACGTCTTGGACGGCACGCAGTCATCCAGGACGGCCGCCCCGCCGATGCCCTCGGAGTCGATCACCGTGACGCGGGTCGTATCGGGATGCGAGGTCGCGGCCACCAGCGCGGCTTCGTAACCGGCCGGGCCTCCACCGAGGATCACGATGCGGGTCACCACAGCCCCCAACCTAACGAAGGGCCGCTGCGAATGCTCAGGGAAGACCGGCCAGCAGCGGACGTCTAAGCTTTCCCCGTGCCGCTCTACGCCGCTTACGGGTCGAACATGGATCCCGAGCAGATGCAGAAACGCGCGCCACATTCGCCGATGGCCGGAACCGGCTGGCTGCACGGATGGCGATTGACCTTCGGCGGCGAGGACATCGGCTGGGAGGGCGCCCTGGCCACCGTCGTCGAGGACCCGGACTCGAAGGTGTTCGTCGTCCTCTACGACATGACGCCGGCGGACGAGAAGAACCTGGACCGCTGGGAGGGCTCCGAGTTCGGCGTCCACAAGAAGATCCGGTGCCGCGTGGAGCGCATCGCGTCGGACACCGACACCGACCCGGTCCTGGCGTGGTTGTATGTGTTGGACGCCTGGGAGGGCGGAATGCCGTCGGCCCGGTACTTGGGTGTGATGGCCGACGCCGCCGAAATCGCCGGGGCGCCAAGCGAATACGTGCATGGTCTGCGGACCCGCCCGGCCCGCAACATCGGCCCGGGCACCAGCGCCTGATCCCGGGAAGGAAAATCGGCTGTCAGTTCTGTCCGTACCGCTGGTGGCCGACGCCCTCGCGCGCGCCTTCGCCGCCGTGGTCAACCCCACCCCCAAGGCCGCCGTGCGATTCCCGGAGATTGCGGGCCGAACCAGCGAGATCGCCATCGAAACCCGCCACGGCCCGGTATCCGCAACCGTCTATCACCCGCCGGCGACGACGAACCCCGCCGTCTACGTCAACGTGCACGGCGGCGGCTTCATAATCGGACACCGCGAGCAGGACGATCCGTGGTGCCGATACCTGGCCGCCCACGCGGGCGTGCTGGTGATCAACCCCGACTATGTCCTGGCGCCGCGGCATCGCTTTCCCACCGCGGTGCATCAGATCTATGACGTCGTGTGCTGGGCGGCCGGCTCCGACCGCGACTGGGACGGCACGCGGCTGTGCGTCGGAGGCCAAAGCGCGGGCGGCAACCTGTCCGCCGCGGCGGCACGGCTCGCGCTGGACGACGGTGGCCCCGACATCGCGCTGCAGGTGTTGCACTACGCGCCGCTGGACCTGGTCACGCCCAGCCGCGACAAGCCATCCACGCTCGGCCGCCGGGCAATCATGAAGCCGTGGATGAGCGAGGTCTTCGACACCGCCTACATCCCCAAGCGGGCCCAGCGGCGCGACCGCCTGGCCTCGCCCGCCTGGGGCGACAACGCCGACAACATCGCCGGCATCGCGCCCGCGCTGATCGTCACGGCCGAGCACGATCGGCTGCGTGACGAAGCCCGAAGATACGCAGGCAAACTCGAGGCCGTCGCGGCGTTAGCGGAGTACCACGAGGTGGCCGGCGTCGACCACGGCTACAACATCATGAGCGAGGCCGGCGACGTCACGCGGCATACCTACGCCCATATCGCCGAACACGTCGTTCGCGCCACCGGCGCCTAGGACCGCTCGAACGCGGCCGACTGCTCGACGATGTTCGTCATCACGCGGACGCCGATCGGCAGGGCCCGCTCGTCGAGATTGAACGTCGGCTGGTGCAGGTCCAGCTGAGGTCCTACTCCCGGCCACACGCCCAAGCGGGCCATCGCGCCGGGAACCTCCTCCAGATACCAGGAGAAGTCCTCCCCGCCACCGGACTGACGGGTGTCGGCAAGCGCATCGGGGCCGATCTGTTCGATCGCGTGGGTGAGGATGCGCGTCGAGACGTCCTCGTTGACCACCGGTGGTACGCCGCGCCGGTATTGCAGTGTGTGCTCGATGGCCAGCGGCGCCAGCAGATCGGACACCGTTTCGCGGATGATCTCCTCCATGCCCACCCAGGTCTGCCGGCTGGCGGTGCGCACGGTGCCCGCCAGCGCGCCAGTCTGCGGGATGGCGTTTGCGGCGACGCCGGCGTTGACCGCGCCCCAGACCAGCACGGTGCCGTTGCGCGGGTCGATGCGTCGCGACAACACCCCGGGTAGGCCGGTGATCAGCGTGCCAAGCCCGTACACCAGGTCGGCAGTCAGATGCGGGCGCGACGTGTGCCCGCCCGGTGAATACAACGTGATCTCTATCTGGTCGGCCGCCGAGGTGATGGGGCCGTGCCGGACCGCGATTTTGCCGACCTCCAGCCGGGGGTCGCAGTGCAGCGCGAAGATCCGCGACACCCCGGTTATGGCGCCCGCCGCGATCGCGTCGATCGCCCCGCCGGGCATCAGCTCCTCGGCGGCCTGGAAGATCAGTCGCACCCCGACCGGCAGCTCGGGCACCGACGCCAGCACCAGGGCGGTGCCCAGCAGGATCGCGGTGTGCGCGTCATGGCCGCAGGCATGCGCCACGCCCGGCATGGTCGATGCGTACGGAATGTCGGTGAGCTCGGCCATCGGCAGGGCATCCATGTCGGCGCGCAACGCGATCCTGGGCTCGTGCTGGGGCCCGATGTCGCAGACGAGTCCGGTTCCGCCCGGCAGCACCTTCGGGTTGAGCCCGGCCTCGGCCAGCCGCTCGCCGACGAACTGGGTCGTGGCGTACTCCTGGCGGCCCAACTCGGGGTAGCGGTGAATGTGGCGGCGCCATTCGACCAGGTCCTGCTGATGGGCGGCCAGCCAGTAACCGGTGGCGTCGACCAGGCTCATGATTGCCCCTCGCTGCGCCTGCGCTCCTGCGCGTCCATCACCCGGTCACGCTGGGCGGGCGTCTGGGCCAGCTGAACCACCGTACGCGCCAGCATGATCGCGCCCTCGACGACCGCGCGATCGGCGCTGGGGCCCGCGGCGGCGTCGGCGAAGGCGCGCTGGTGCACCATGGCGCCGCCGGCGTCGACCCCGACAACCGGGTGGATCCCCGGCAGCACGTGCGTGACGTTGCCCATGTCGGTGCTGCCCATCGGAAGCGTCCCCTCATACTCGCGGGCCACCGGCTCGCGGCCGAGCCGGCACATCTCGCCACGGAAGGTGTCGGCCAGCCATTGGTCGGGCTGCAGTTCGTCATAAGGGGGTGCGGGAATGTCGATCTCGTATTCGCAGCCGGTGGCCAGCGCCCCGGCGCCGAAGCAGGCGTAGATCCTTCCCTCCAGCTCCCGCAGCGAATCCGATTCGACCGCTCGCATCGCGTACTGCAACGCCGCGTGCCCAGGGATGACGTTGACCGCCTGTCCGCCGTTGGTGACTATCCCGTGCACCAGCTGCCCGGGCGCCAGTTGCTGGCGCAGCAGCCCGATCGCCACCTGCGCGACCGTCACGGCGTCGACCGCGTTGACACCTAGGTGCGGCGCGACGGCCGCGTGGGATTCCTTGCCGCGGTACTTCACGGTTGCCTCGGACAGGGCCAGCGAGCGGGCCCCGGCGATGTCGACCGGGCCGGGGTGGAGCATGACCGCCGCGGCGATGTCGTCGAACACCCCGGCCTTCAGCAGTAACACCTTGCCGCCGCCGGCCTCCTCGGCCGGCGTCCCCAGCAGCGACACCCGCAGGCCCAAGTCGTCGGCCACCTCGGCTAAGGCCAGGGCGGTGCCCACCGCCGACGCCGCGATGATGTTGTGGCCGCAGGCGTGACCGATCTCAGGCAACGCGTCGTATTCGGCGCAGATCCCGATGGTCAGTGGCCCGCTGCCGAAGTCCGCGCGAAAGGCGGTGTCCAGCCCGCCGGCGCCCGCGGTGATCTCGAAGCCACGCTCGGCGACCAGCGTCTGCGCCTTGGCGCAGCTGCGATGCTCGTCGAAGGCCAGCTCGGGCTCGGCATGGATGTCATGGGACAACTCGACAAGGTCGGCACCACGCCGCCGCACGACATCTTCGACGCTGTCTAACGGGGTTACGGGCACTCTCGCAGTATGTCGCAGTATGGTTTGCGGGCCCAACCCCGTCGGGGCTACACCAACCCGGCGAGGAATCCCGCCGCCTGGCCGGGGTAGGGCGGCACTGAGTAGTCGTGGTGCGCGTCCCGGTCGCGGCCGCCGACGACACAGACGGGATCACCTTCGCTGCACAAGTCGATGGCGCGGCCGGCGAAGGCACCCGTCGTCGAAAGTGGCGTGTTGAAGCGGTTGCCGGGGTTGCCGAACACCGCTACCGCCGCGATCTTGTTGGCCAGACCGGGATCCAGCGCGGGAGCCGAACCGAAGTTGCCGATGCGCGCTCCGAGCGGCGGCACGCCTGCGAGCATCGAGACCGCGGCGGCGCCCTGCGAGAAGCCTCCCAGCACCAGCCGCGTGGACGGGCACTGGTCGACCATCTGCGCGATGTGATCGCGCGCGTCGTTCGCACCGTCGGCGGTGGTCAAGAAGTTATAGCTGGCCGGATAGTTCACCGCGTAGGAGTCGACATTGCGCGACCGCAGCGCGGGCTGCAGCGCACCGAACAAGGCGTCGCCCACGAGCCCCAACCCGGGCGGCTCGGCGGTACCGCGGGCGAAGATGAGTTGCACGTCTGGACAGTCCGCCTTGGCCGACGGCGCCGGGCCGAAGGTGATCGAAACCACCGACAGCACAACACCGACGGCTACCCCCATGGCCGGGCCAACCACCGGCCACCTACGAAGATTCATACGGCAGATCCTGACATACAGCGGCGACACCGTCGCGCGGCCAGGTTGGTTCGATCGCCCCACTGGCCACTCGCGCCGCTATCGGCGCTCGCCGTCGCGGGGCTAGCCTCGATCGCCCCACTGGCCACTCGCGCCGCTATCGGCGCTCGCCGTCGCGGGGCTAGGCTCGATCGCCCCACTCCTCACTCGCGCCGCTATCGGCGCTCGCCGTCGCGGCGCTAGGCTCCCCCACTGTGACCGAAACCCCGTCGGACCCAGGCGACCTCGCTCGCCGGGCGGCTGAGGTCATCACCGAACGCACCGGTGTCGCCGACCACGACGTCGCCATCGTGCTCGGATCGGGCTGGCGGCCGGCGGTCACCGCGCTCGGCACGCCGAACGCCGTGCTGGCACAGGCCGAGCTGCCGGGCTTCGCCCCGCCCACCGCGGTCGGGCACACCGGCGAGCTGTTGTCGATGCACATCGGTGCACACCGGGTGCTCGTGCTGGTCGGTCGCGTCCACGCCTACGAGGGCCACGACCTGTGTCACGTCGTGCACTCGGTACGGGCGGCCTGCGCGGCCGGCGTGCGCGCCGTGGTGCTCACCAATGCGGCGGGCGGTCTGCGCGCGGACATGGCCGTCGGCGAACCCGTGCTGATCAGCGACCATCTGAACCTGACCGCCCGTTCGCCGCTGGTCGGCCCGCAATTCGTGGACCTCACCGACGCCTACTCGCCGCGGCTGCGCGAACTCGCCCGCCAGGCCGACCCCACGCTGACCGAGGGTGTCTACGCCGGGCTGCCCGGCCCGCACTACGAAACGCCCGCAGAGATCCGGATGCTGCGCACGCTGGGCGCCGACCTGGTCGGCATGTCGACGGTGCACGAGACCATCGCGGCCCGTGCGGCCGGCGCCGAGGTGCTTGGGGTGTCGCTGGTGACCAACCTGGCGGCCGGGATCGGCGGCGAACCACTGAGCCACACCGACGTGCTGGCCGCCGGCGCCGCGGCGGCAACCCGAATGGGGGCACTGCTGGCCTCGATCCTTTCCCAGCTCCCCCGGTTCTAGGGCCATGACGCCCGACGAGTGGATCGCCCACGATCCCGACCCGGCGACGGCGGCCGAGCTCGCCGCATGTGACCCCGCCGAACTCGCCGAGCGATTCGCCCGCCCCTTGATGTTCGGCACGGCGGGCCTGCGCGGGCCGGTGCGCGGCGGGCCGGACGCCATGAACGTCGCGGTGGTCACGCGCGCAACCTGGGCCGTCGCACAGGTACTGATCGGGCGTGGCATGCAGGGATCGTCGGTGATCGTGGGACGCGACGCCCGGCACGGCTCGGCGTTATTCGCCACGGTGACCGCTGAAGTGCTTGCCGCCCAGGGATTTTCCGTACTGTTGCTGTCCGGCCCGGTACCCACCCCGGTGGTGGCGTTCGCGGTCCGGCACACCGGCGCATCGGCCGGGATCCAGATCACCGCGTCGCATAACCCGCCCGCCGACAACGGCTACAAGGTGTATCTCGACGGCGGAATCCAGATCGTCTCCCCCACCGACCGCGAGATCGAGGCCGCGATGGCCGCAGCCCCGCCGGCCGACCAAATCGGCAGGGCCCCGGTCGAACCCGCGCGGGCGGATCTGGTCGAGCGCTACATCGGGCGGGCCGCCGGGTTACGGCGTGGCAACGGTTCGGCGCGGGTGGCGCTGACTGCACTGCACGGGGTGGGCGGCGCGGTGGCCGTCGAGACGTTGCACCGCGCAGGATTCATCGAAGTGCATTCCGTCGGAGCCCAATTCGCGCCCGACCCGGACTTTCCCACGGTCGCCTTCCCCAACCCCGAGGAGCCCGGCGCCACCGACGCGCTGCTGGCCCTGGCCGTAGACATCGGCGCCGACGTGGCGATCGCACTCGACCCCGATGCCGACCGATGTGCCGTCGGCATCAAAGACGGGCGGGGTTGGCGGATGCTGTCAGGCGACGAAACCGGTTGGCTACTAGGAGATTACCTGTTGTCCACGAATCAAACGGACAAACCGGTGGTTGCCAGCACGGTCGTGTCGTCGCGGATGCTGTCGTCCATCGCCGCGCACCACGGTGCCGTCCACGTCGAAACCCTCACCGGCTTCAAGTGGCTGGCCCGCGCCGACGCGAAAGTGCCTGGGGGCACGTTGATCTACGCCTACGAGGAAGCGATCGGGCACTGCGTGGACCCCGCCGCCGTGCGCGACAAGGACGGCATCAGCGCCGCGGTGCTGATCTGCGACCTGGTGGCCACGGCCATAGGGCAGGGCCGTTCGGTCCGGAACCTGCTCGACGAACTGGCCAGGCGCTACGGGGTGCACGACATCGCCGCGGTGTCGCGCCGGGTTGCCGATGCCGCCGAGGCGCGCGGACTGATGCAGCGGTGGCGCGGGGACCCACCGACCTCACTGGCCGGTTACGCCGTGAACCTTACCGACATCAACGACGCGCTGATCTTTTCCGGCGGCGACGACGACACGTCGATCAGGCTGGTGGTGCGGCCCTCCGGGACCGAGCCGAAGTTGAAGTGCTACTTTGAGATTCGCTGTGCGGTTTGCGACGACCTGGAATCTTCGCGGCGGCGCGCCGGCGCCCTGCGCGAGGCGTTGATCGCTGCTGTGCAAGGCTGGTGAACAGGTTGGGCCCGAATTGGCGGTCGCCGGCATCGCCCAGACCCGGCACAATATAGGCGGATTTGTTCAGTCCCTTGTCGATCGCGGCGCTGAAAACTCGCGCGTCCGGTGCCGCTTTCTTCACCGCCGCAAGGCCTTCCGGAGCCGCCACCACACAGAGCACCGTGATATCGGTTGCGCCGCGGCCTCGTAGCAGGCCGATGCTGTGCGCCATCGAACCCCCGGTGGCCAGCATGGGATCGAGGATCAGCACCGGCCTGCCCGCGAGCCTGTCCGGCAGCGCCTCCAGATACGGCACCGGCAGATGGGTTTTTTCGTCGCGCGCGACACCGACGAATCCGGCCTCCGCCTCCGGTAGCGCGGCGTGTGCGGCGTCGAGCATGCCCAGCCCGGCGCGCAGCACCGGCACCAGCAGCGGTGGCTTGACCAAGCGCGTGCCGACTGCCGACGCCACCGGGGTGCGAATTCTCACCGACTTTCGCGGCGCGTCCCTGCTGGCTTCGTAGACCAGCATCAGCGTCAGGTCGCGCAGCGCCGCACGAAAACCGGCGTTATCGGTGCGTTCGTCACGCAGCACCGTCAGCCGGGCGGCGGCCAGCGGGTGGTCGATGACGCGAATTTCCATGGGGTCGAGGGTATATAACGATCAGACAAAGCCCTTCTGACACGCTCGGCCAGACGGGGAAAGCGGCTGCGCTCGTTCATATACTCCGGGCGTGTTGCGCGAACTTCGAAGTCCGGCCGCCACAGCCTGTCGCAGCCTGCGGTTACTGGGAGCGCTGGCGTTGGTGGCACTGGCGGGCAGCCCGTTGCCGCCGCGCATAGGCCTTGCGGCAGCGGCCATTCCGCAACCAGCGCACATCGTGATCGTCGTTGAGGAGAACCGCTCCGAGAACGGCATCATCGGAAACAAATCGGCGCCCTTCATCACGACGCTGGCCTCACGCGGCGCCAACATGACCCAGTCGTTCGCCGAAACCCATCCCAGTGAACCGAATTACCTGGCGCTCTTCGCCGGCAACACCTTCGGGGTGACCAAAGACCAGTGTCCGGTCAACGCCGGCGCCGCGCCGAACCTCGGCTCCGAATTGCTCGCCGCCGGCTACACATTCGTCGGGTTCGCGGAGGGGCTGCCGGCGGTCGGGTCACCGGTTTGCAGCGCGGGCAAATACGCGCGCAAGCATGTGCCGTGGGCCAACTTCACCAATGTGCCTGCAGCCAACTCGCTGCCGTTCTCCGCGTTCCCGATGGGCAACTACTCCAGCCTGCCGACCGTCTCGTTCGTCATCCCGAACAACGACGACAACATGCATGACGGTTCGATCGCGCAGGCCGATGCCTGGCTGAACCGCGAACTGTCCGGGTACGCGAACTGGGCGGTGGACAACAACAGCCTGCTGATCGTGACGTTCGACGAGGACGACAATTCCAATGTGGGAGGCAGCCGCAACCAGATCCCCACGGTGTTCTACGGCGCCCACGTCCGTCCCGGCAACTACAACGAACAGATCAACCACTACAACGTGCTGTCCACGGTGGAGCAGATGTATGGATTGCCCAAGACGGGCTATGCCGCCAGCGCCGCGCCCATCACCGATATCTGGGGCTAGGCCTAAATGGTGACGACCCGCTTCGCCCGGCTCCACCGCGCTCGCGATCGCCACAGGCCCGACGGTGGCCCCATAAGCGCGTTCGCCGGTCGTCGCTATTGTGTGCCGCATGGTTGCTGACCTCGTGCCCATTCGCCTGAGCCTGTCCGATGGTGACCGCTACACCGTGTGGGCACCCCGCTGGCGTGACTCCGGCGACGAGTGGGAGGCGTTCCTGGGCAAGGACGAGGACCTGTTCGCGTTCTCCTCCGTCGCCGACCTGGTCGCGTTCGTGCGTTCGGACGACGACAACGACCTGGTCGACCACCCGGCGTGGAAGGAGTTGCGGGCGGCGCACGCGCACGCGTTCGAGCCCGCCGACGACAAGCAGTTCGACCTGATCGCCGTCGAGGAGCTGGTGGCCGAGAAGCCCACCGAGCAGTCGGTGTCCGCGCTGGCCGGCACGCTGGCCATCGTGTCGTCCATCGGATCGGTGTGCGAGTTGGCGGCGGTGTCGAAGTTCTTCAACGGCAATCCCAGCCTGGGCACCGTGTCCGGTGGAATCGAGAACTTCACCGGCAAGGCCGGCGCCAAGCGCTGGCACGCGATCGCCGAGGTGATCGGGCGCAGCTGGGACGACGTGCTCGCCGCGATCGACGACGTCGTCGCCACCCCCGAGGTCGACTCCAAGCTGGCGGACAAGGCCGCCGACGAACTGGCCGAGGAGCGCGCAGAGGACGAGCCGGACGAAGACAGCGCCGCCGAGGACGCCGTCGAGGAGGGCACCCCTGACGGGTCCGCGCACGACGGCGACGAGGCCGAAGACGAGGCCGAAGACGAGGACACCGAGGACGAGGCGGACCGGGCGACCGGCGACAGCGTCGTGCTGGGCAGCGACAAGGACTTCTGGCTGCAGGTGGGCATCGACCCGATCCGGATCATGACGAGTTCTGGCACCTTCTACACGCTGCGCTGCTACCTGGACGACCAACCGATCTTCCTGGGTCGCAACGGGCGCATCAGCGTCTTCACGTCCGAGCGCGCGCTCGCCCGCTACCTGGCCGACGAGCACGACCACGACCTGGCCGACCTGAGCACCTACGACGACATCCGCACCGCCGCGACCGACGGCTCGCTTGCGGTTGAGGTCACCGAGGACAACGTCTACGTGCTCAGCGGGCTGGCCGACGACCTGGCCGACGGGCCGAACGCCGTGGATCGCGAGCAACTGGAACTCGCCGTCGAGGTGCTCCGCGACATCGGCGACTACTCCGAGGAGAGCACCGTCGACAAGGCGCTCGAGACCAGCCGGCCGCTGGGCAAGCTGGTGGCCGCCGTGCTCGAGCCCGACTCGGTCACCAAGCCGTCGCCGCCGTACGCGGCGGCGGTGCGCGAGTGGGAGAAACTGGAGCAGTTCGTCGACGGGCGGCTCCGCCGCGAGTAGTCCCGTCGTTTGACGGGCCGGGCTTCGACGGGAAGGTTGGGTGACGTGTCGCTTCCCGGTATCGGCCCGTTGCCGCTCTACGGATTCCAGCGTCCCGCCCTGCTGTTGTTCGCTTTGGTGCCCCTGGCCCTGTTGGCGGTCTACGTCGTGGTCCAGGCGCGGCGACGCCAACGGCTGCACCGCTACACGGATGCGCCGGTGACGCAGTCGCCGTGGCGGCATCTCCCGATCGCCATGTCGCTGCTGTGCCTAGCCCTGTTGACGATCGCGCTGGGCACGCCCACCCACGACATGCGCATCCCGCGCAATCGCGCCGTCATCATGTTGGTGATCGACATGTCGCAGTCCATGCGGGCGACCGACGTCGAACCCAACCGCCTCAAGGCGGCCGAACAGGCCGCGACCCAGTTCGCCAGTCAGCTCACGCCGGGCATCAACCTCGGACTGGTGGGTTTCGCGGGCACGCCGTATTTGCTGGTGCCGCCGACCCCGCAGCACCAGGCCACTATCGACGCCCTGAAGAAGCTGGAGTTCGCCGACAGCACCGCGACGGGTGAAGCGATCTTCACCGCCCTGCATGCGATCAGCGCGACCGCGGTTGTCGGCGGCGACGCCCCACCACCGGCGCGGATCGTGCTGGAGTCCGACGGCGCCGAGAACGTGCCGCTGGACCCCAATGCCCCGCAGGGGGCGTTCACCGCGGCCCGGGCCGCCAAGGCCGGGGGCGTGCAGATCTCCACGATCTCGTTCGGCACTCCGTACGGCACTGTCGACTACGAGGGCGCCACCATCCCGGTTCCGGTGGATGACCAGACCCTGCAGAAGATCTGCGAGATCACCGACGGCCAGTCGTTCCACGCCGACAGCCTGGATTCGCTGAAGAACGTGTATTCGACACTGCAGCGCCAGATCGGCTACGAGACCGTGAAAGGTG
>NZ_LZJR01000145.1 GCF_001667925.1 Mycobacterium sp. E2479
CCAAATCAGACACGGCCTTGGTGACATCCAGGAACCGCGCGATGCGTCCGGTCGGCGGGGCGTCGACGACGATCGCGTCATAAACCGGCAGCCGATTCTTGTCGACGCGTATCACCGTCTCCTTGATCTTGCCGGTCAGCAGCACGTCACGCAGACCCGGCGCGATCGTCGTCGCGAACTCGATCGCACCGATGCGGTGCATCGCGCGGCCCGCAATGCCCAGGTTGTAGAACATCTCGAGGTATTCCAAAAAGGCGGCCTCGATGTCGATCGCCAGGGCATTGACCTGACCGCCGCGTTCGGCGGTCGCGATCTTCACCTCCTGGTAGGGCAGGGGCGGCACATCGAAGAGTTGTGCAATGCCTTGCCGGCCCTCGACTTCCACGAGCAGGACCTTGCGGCCTCCGGCGGCCAGGGTCAGTGCCAGCGCGGCCGCGATGGTCGACTTACCCGTTCCGCCTTTACCGGTCACGAAATGTAAACGGGCCTTCGTCAAGCGCGAGGGCCAGCCGACGGCAGCTCCGCCGCTCGATGTGGTTGCCACCTTCGCATGCTAGCCCGACCCGATAAGCTCGCGGCATGAGCCAACCGACAGCGTGGGAGTACGTCACGGTTCCGTTGCTGACGCATGCCACCAAACAGATCCTCGATCAGTGGGGCGCCGACGGCTGGGAGCTGGTGTCGGTGCTGCAAGGGCCGACCGGCGAGCAGCACGTCGCTTACCTGAAGCGCCCCAAGTAACTCGGTCGGGTGTCATGAGTGCTTCGGCCCGGCTCGGGCAGCTCGGCATCGAGCTCCCTGAAGTGGTTGCGCCGCTGGCCTCCTATGTACCGGCGGTGCGTACCGGCAACCTGATCTACACCGCAGGCCAACTTCCCATGCAGGAGGGAAAGCTGTTGGCCACCGGCAAGGTGGGCGCCGATGTCAGCCCCGAGGAAGGCAGGGCGATGGCCCGGGTCTGTGCGCTCAACGCGCTGGCGGCCGTCAACTCGCTGGTGGGTATCGACGAGGTGACCCGGGTGGTGAAGGTTGTCGGCTTCGTCGCCTCGACGCCGGGATTCAACGGCCAGCCGAGCGTCATCAACGGGGCGTCCGAGTTCCTCGGCGAGGTGTTCGGCGAACGGGGCGCGCATGCGCGTTCGGCGGTCGGTGTCTTTGAGCTGCCGCTGGATGCGCCGGTGGAAGTGGAGCTGATCGTCGAGGTCGGCTGACGTCCATGACCCAGCCTCTGGCGCATCCCGCGTACGCCCAGTTGCGTGCGGTCACAAAGACCGCGTCGGTCCTGTTGGCCGATAACCCCGGGCTGCTGACGCTCGAGGGCACCAACACCTGGGTGCTGCGCGGCCCTCGCAGCGACGAGCTGGTCATTGTGGATCCCGGACCCGACGATGACGACCACATCGCACGGGTTGCCGCGCTGGGCCGTATCGCCCTGGTTCTGATCAGCCACCGGCACGGCGATCACACCGACGGGATCGACAAGCTGGTCGAGCTGACCGGCGCGACCGTGCGCTCGGCAGGCAGTGGTTTTCTGCGCGGGCTCGGCGGGGAGCTGACCGACGGCGAGGTGATCGATGCCGCCGGCCTCAAAATCAAGGTGATGGCGACCCCTGGCCACACCGCCGACTCGCTGTCCTTCCTACTCGACGATGCCGTGTTGACCGCCGACACCGTCCTGGGCCGCGGCACGGCAGTCCTGGACACGGAGGACGGCAGCCTGACGGACTACCTGGAGTCGCTGCAGCGATTGCGCGGCCTGGGTCGGCGGGCCGTGCTGCCGGGCCACGGACCGGAGCTGACCGACCTGGAAAGCGTCGCCCAGGGCTATCTGGCGCACCGGCGGGAGCGGCTGGATCAGGTGCGTACGGCGTTGCGCGAGCTGGGGGAGGACGCCAGCACCCGCCGGATCGTCGAACACGTCTATGTCGATGTCGACGAGAAACTGTGGGATGCCGCCGAGTGGTCGGTGCAGGTGCAGCTGAATCACCTGCGCTCGGGGCCGTCGGCGTAACCGAGGTCGCGCGTCTACCTGGGGGCCCGGCTCTGGAAGCACGCGGTCTTTTCGCAAAACGATAGCGCCGGCGCTAGCACGTTCGGAGGTCACCTTATGGGTGCCACCGCGGTACCCATGTGACTGGTGTGGCGGAGGATGGCGACCCCGCCCGCGCTTCGCGCGCGCTTACCTCGCTCGTGGTTGATTTCTCGCTCGGTTGCGCCCGCGCTTCGCGCGCGCTTACCTCGCTCGGCGGGCCAGTCGCTCGGAGTCCGAGATCAGCACGCTCTTACCCTCCAGCCGGATCCAGCCGCGATGGGCGAAGTCGGCCAGCGCCTTATTCACCGTCTCCCGCGACGCCCCGACCAGCTGCGCGATCTCTTCCTGGGTCAGGTCGTGGGTCACCCGCATGGCGCCGCCCTCTTGGGTACCGAACCGCTGCGCGAGCTGCAACAGTTGCTTGGCCACCCGGCCCGGCACGTCGGTGAAGATGAGGTCGGCCAAGTTGTTGTTGGTGCGGCGCAGGCGGCGGGCCAACACCCGCAACAACTGCTCGGCGATCTCGGGACGATCGGCGATCCACGCCCGCAACGCGTCGCGATCCATCGACACCGCCCGTACCTCGGTGATGGTGGTGGCACTGGACGTCCGCGGACCCGGGTCGAAGATCGACAATTCGCCGAACATGTCCGACGGGCCCATGATGGTCAGCAGGTTCTCTCGTCCATCGGGCGAACGTCGACCGATCTTCACCTTCCCCGAGACGATGATGTACAGCCGGTCGCCGGGTTCCCCCTCGGCGAAGACCGTGTGTCCACGGGGGAAGTCGACGGGCTGCAGCTGCTTGGTCAGCGCTGTGACTGCGCCGGGTTCAACCCCTTGGAAGATTCCTGCCCTTGCCAGGATCTCGTCCACGTTGCCTCTTCAACTTTTTCAGGAAATTAATGTCTACGGGCAGGCTAACCCCTTGCTCGCGTGACGAGTCTAGAGGAACGCCATTGTGTCCAACGTGCCAACGCTACACAGGATTGGCGTGTTTAGGTGCCCTAAACTGCGGATTGACGTGCGAATGGCCGTGTATTCGTGTCGGCAGCGTCATTTCGTCGCGGTCGACGAAGCTGACGGCAAACGACGGTGCGGCGTGGCGCGGTCCGCCGCTGCGCCCGCTCGTCGAGAGCTCAGGTAGCTGCGCAAGCTCGCGCCGATGCAGGTATTCCAGTGCCTCCGGCAGGCCTTCGGAGGCCATCGTGTGCATGTCCACACCGTCGGCACACTCGGGGAACTCGTCGGCATCTTCGACCGCGCGGGCGCCGGCGGCGAGCTCGGACTCGAGTCGTCCGAGACCCAGCGCCGCCAGCATCAGCAGCGCCGGAACGCCGGCCACCAGCAACCACGACACATCGAGAAGTAAACATCGCCATGAATCAACACGAGGTCTCGGCCAGATCACGAAATCAGTACGCTGTCGTAGGTGACAGTGGCAAAGTCGTCCGGGCGTTCGAAATCGACTCCGGCTCCGCCGGGTGGCGTCGAGGCCCGGCGCTGGTCTGAGGAAACCCGAGCCGGCTTGTTGCGACGGGCGAGGCGCATGAATCGCGCGCTGGCACAAGCGTTTCCGGACGCTCACTGCGAGTTGGATTTCACTACGCCGCTGGAATTGACGGTCGCTACGATCCTTTCGGCGCAGAGCACCGACAAACGCGTCAATTTGACGACGCCGGCGTTGTTCAAGCGTTATCGGTCGGCGCTGGACTACGCGCAAGCAGACCGCGCCGAGCTGGAAAACCTGATCCGCCCGACGGGTTTCTTCCGCAACAAGGCGTCTTCGTTGATTGGTCTGGGGCAGGCCCTGGTCGAACGGTTCGACGGCGAGGTGCCGTCGACCATGACCGACCTGGTCACCCTGCCCGGGGTCGGCCGCAAGACGGCCAACGTCATCCTGGGAAATGCCTTCGGAATCCCGGGCATCACGGTCGACACGCATTTCGCGCGGCTGGTGCACCGGTGGCGCTGGACCGACGAGACGGACCCGGTCAAAATCGAGCATTCCGTCGGTGACCTCATCGAACGCAGTGAGTGGACCGTGTTGAGCCACCGGGTGATCTTCCACGGCCGCCGGGTGTGCCACGCACGCAAACCCGCGTGCGGCGTCTGCCTGATCGCCAAAGACTGCCCCTCTTTCGGTCTGGGCCCGACCGAGGCGGCATTGGCCGCGCCGTTGGTGAAGGGGCCGGAAACCGAGCACCTGCTCGCCCTGGTCGGCCTGTAAGCCGGGCCGGGAACGACGCGTGCAAGAACCGCGATGCTCAGGCTGACCCGGAAGGCCCGCTGGCACATTGCGATTCTGGCGGTGGTTGCGGCGCTGATCGCGGCTCTGTTCGCTCAGCTGCGCGATGATTCCGCCTCGACGTCGATGCCCGCGAATAATCAGACGATGCCCGACCGGGAACATCGCGACGCCGATACCCCCGCGGCGTTGTCGGGCCCGCGGCAGCGCGCCAACCTGTTGCCGTGCCCCGGCGCTGGAACCGGCGACGGTCCCGAGGCGCTGCGCGGTGTGACGGTCGATTGCGCTGCCGACGGATCAGTGGTCGACGTCGCCCGCGCGCTGGCCGGGCGTCGGGTGGTCCTCAACCTGTGGGCATATTGGTGCGCGCCGTGCGCCGCCGAACTGCCCGCGATGGCCGAGTATCAACGTCGGGCTGGTCCGGACGTGATGGTGGTGACGGTGCATCAAGACGAGAACGAGACGGCGGCGCTGCTACGGCTGGCCGAGCTCGGTGTCCATCTGCCGACGCTGCAGGACGGTCGTCGTCGGGTGGCGGCGGCGCTGCGGGTGGTAAATGTGATGCCCGCGACGGTGGTCCTCCGGGCGGACGGTAGCGTTGCCCAAACGCTGCCACGCGCTTTCACCACTGCCGATGAAATCGCGGCTGCGATCGGCAACGACCGCGGATAAGCGGAAAATTGAACCGACTGGAGGGGCCGTGAGTGCTGGGGGTTCGCCCCTGCGGAATGGGGACCCCGCTCCCGCGCGCGGGACCGTTCCGCTGAGGCCTGACGCCTGTCCGTCTTGGCTGCGTCCCCTGGTCGACAACGTCGATGACGTTCCCGATGCGGCCCGCCACCGCCTGCCGGCCGACGTGCTGGCGATGATCATCAGCAAGGCCGCGTCGGCGGTGACGACCCTGCGGGGCGCCAGCCGTGAAGCCGCCGTCCTGGTGTTGTTCTCCGGTTCGGAATCCGGTCCGCCCGATGGCCGTTATCCCGAAGACGCCGACCTGCTGGTCACCGTGCGGGCCTCGACCCTGCGCCACCACGCCGGGCAGGCGGCTTTCCCCGGTGGTGCCGCCGATCCGACCGACAACGGTCCCGTGGATACCGCCCTACGCGAGGCCCGCGAGGAAACCGGCATCGACGTGAGCAGGCTGTATCCGCTGGCGACGATGGAAAAGATGTTCATCGCACCGTCGCAGTTTCACGTCGTTCCGGTGCTGGCGTACTCGCCGGATCCGGGCCGCGTCGCCGTCGTCAACGAGGCCGAAACGGCGATCGTGGCGCGAGTTCCGCTGCGCGCCTTCGTCAATCCGGACAACCGGCTCATGGTGTACCGCGGCGATCTCGGCCGCCGGTGGGCCGGCCCGGCGTTCCTGCTCAACGAGATGCTGGTCTGGGGGTTCACCGGCCAGGTGATTTCCGCGCTGCTCGACGTCGCCGGATGGGCGCAACCGTGGGACACCACCGACGAGCGGGAGCTGGACGCGGCGATGGCGCTGGTTGGCGACGGGGGTAAGTCTCGATGAATTCGATGACCCCGTCGCAGTGGTTGGATGTCGCCGTCCTCGCGGTCGCTTTCATCGCGGCGATCTCCGGCTGGCGGTCGGGCGCGCTGGGTTCGTTGCTGTCGTTCGTCGGCGTCCTGCTCGGCGCGATCGCCGGTGTGCTGTTGGCACCCCACCTGGTCAGCCACATCGCCGCGCCCCGCGCGAAATTGTTTGCCGCACTGTTCCTGATCCTCGCGCTTGTTGTCATCGGCGAGGTCGCCGGTGTGGTGCTCGGACGCGCTGTCCGCGGCGCAATCCGCAGCCGTTCCATCCGAACGGTCGACTCGGTCATCGGAGTGGCGGTCCAGCTGGTCGTGGTCCTGACCGCGGCGTGGTTGCTGGCGACGCCGCTGACCCAGTCCAAGGACCAGCCGGAACTGGCCGCCGCGGTCCGCGGTTCGCGAGTGTTGGCTCACGTCAACGACATAGCGCCGCCCTGGCTCAAGACGGTACCCAAACGGCTGTCCGCGCTGCTGAATACCTCCGGCCTGCCCGCCGTGCTGGAGCCGTTCAGCCGCACCCCTGTCATTCCCGTCGCATCCCCCGATCCCGAGCTGGCCGGCAACCCGGTGGTGCAGGCCACGGCGCCCAGTGTGGTCAAGATTCGCAGCCTGGCCCCCAGCTGCCAGAAAGTGTTGGAGGGCAGCGGATTCGTGATCGCACCCGACCGGGTGATGACCAACGCGCACGTGGTGGCCGGCTCGAACAGCGTACAGATTTACGCCGGTGGCAATCCATTCGACGCCACCGTGGTGTCCTATGATCCGGGGGTCGACATCGCGATCCTGGCCGTCCCCAATTTGCCACCGCCCCCGCTGGCCTTCGCCCAGGGCGACGCGAAAACCGGTGCCAGCGTTGTGGTCCTGGGTTATCCCGGCGGTGGGAACTTCACCGCGACCCCAGCCAGGATCCGCGAGCTGATCAAGTTGAGCGGACCCGACATCTACCGGGATCCGGCACCGGTCACCCGTGACGTTTACACGATCAGAGCCAGTGTGGAGCAGGGCAATTCGGGTGGACCGTTGATCGATCTCGACGGCCACGTGCTCGGTGTGGTGTTCGGTGCGGCGGTCGACGACCCCGACACCGGCTTCGTGTTGACCGCCGACGAGGTGGCCAGCCAGCTCTCCAGGATCGGTGACACCCAGCTGGTGGGCACGGGTTCCTGCGTCGGCTGAGCCGCCGCGCCTACCGCGCCCGGGTCACGTGTACCTGCTCCAAGAATTTCGTGAGGTGCCTGTTGATTTCCTCGGGCGCCTCCTCATGGCTGAAATGCCCTGCGCCCGCGATGGATACGTAGCGCCCCTGCGGCGCGTAGCGCTGCGTGCGGTCGACCGGGTCGGCGAGCACGTAGGGGTCCGCCTCGCCGCGTAGATGTAACAGCGGCACGCTGAGCCGCTGGCTCATCGACTTCATGAAACGCCGACCTTCATCGCGCAGCTGGCTGCGCGCCGCCCAGCGCTGGTATTCCAGGGCACTATGTGCGGCAGCCGGGATTTGGATGGCCGTCCGCAAATGACCGATCGTCTCGGAGAAGTCTTCGGACGCAAGCCATTTGCCGCAGCTGCGACTGCGGACCAGTCGCTCGATCTCGGCGCCGTTGTCGCGGGTCAACAGCCGCTCGGGCCACAACGGTATCTGGTATTGGAGCAATGTCGGCAAAAGCGCATAACCCTGGTCGCGGCGGGTCAGCGTGGATCGCCGCAACGCCGCCGGATGCGGAGAACTGATCAGTGCGATCGCCGACACCAGCCGCGGATGCAACAAAGCGGTGGCCCAGCAGCCCAGCCCGCCGTCGGCGTGGCCCACCAAGGTCGCCGAGGAGTGCCCCAGCGCCCGAATGAGTCCGGCGGTGTCGCCGGCCATGGTCCAGCCGTCGTAGCCGCGGGGAGGCTTGTCGCTGCCGCCATAGCCGCGCAGGTCGACGGCGACCACTCGCGCGCCGCGCAGTCCGCGCAGCTGATGACGCCAGGACCACCAGAACGATCCGAAACCGTGCAGCAGGATTACCAGCGGGCGTGCCGTTACGGGCGGGCCGTCGGCGTCGCTTTCAGCCTCGACGACGTGGAAGCGGATGCCGTTGGCGTGCACGTCGAGATGGCGCCACGGCCCCTCGATGCGCGCTACCGACGGATCCGGCGGCGCCATTTACCAACCCGACGGATCGCCGCCAGCACCGTTTCCGGACTTCGCGTGCCTGCCGTGGGACTCGGGGAGCTCCTTGGCGCCGCCGGGGGCTTTGTCGTGGCCCGGCGTGAGCGCGGTCCGCGTCTCCTTGACCGACTCGATGGTCTGACGCGGTCCGCGGATACGGCGCACCTTCAAGAATCCCAGCAGGGCCAGCACGGCGCCGACCACCACCATGATCCCGAACACGATCAGATACGACACCCAGCGCCACAGCCAGTTGTCGAGCAGCTCGGCGAGGAAAAAGAAGAAGAAGAACGTGGAGTAGAACAGCACTACCAGCGCCGCGATGAAGAAGACGCTTCCCGTCAGTCCCTTTTTGACGTCCCGGGTGATCTCGGCGCGCGCCAGTTCGACCTCGGCGCGCACCAGCGTGGAGACCTGGGTGGTGGCGTCCTTGATCAGATCACCGATGGACGGCTCGGCGGGTTTGGCATGCGGGTCGGTCAACGGAATAGTGGTCAGGGTGCTCGGCACACCATTCTTGCCATCGGCTTTGCTCACAGACCGTCCTCTTTCGTCGTCGCCCGGCTCGCAGTCATCGCGGTTTATGTTGCCATGTGGCGCCTGGGCAGGAGAAGCCAGACGAGGTCAGCCTCGCACTACGTCGCAGGTTTGAGCGCCCGGCGGCCAGTTTGCTTCGCCCTGAAGCCGGTCGGCGACGCCGCGGGGCAACGCGCCTTATGCAAAGCGAACGCACAACCCGGCCGATTACACTCGGCCAAGCCGGTCGTGTTGTCTGGCCTACCGATGGGAGTGGGGCTGTGCGGAGCGCGCACCGATGCTTCTTAGTGGCGATGACTGCCTTGCTCGTGGCCGCCGGCGGTTCTTTTGCCCGCGCCGCCGCCGACGTCCGCATCCCGCTGGGCGGTGGTGCGGGCATCGTCGTCAACGGCGACACCATGTGCACCCTGACCACCATCGGCGGCGATGCCGCCGGTGAGCTGATCGGCTTCACGTCCGCGCACTGCGGCGGCCCGGGGGCTCAGGTCTCCGCCGAGGGCGCGGAGAACGCCGGCGTATTGGGCACCATGGTGGCGGGCAACGACAACCTCGACTACGCGGTGATCAAGTTCGACCCGGCCAAGGTGGCGCCGGTGGCCAACTTCAACGGCTTTTTGATCAGTGGCGTCGGTCCGGACCCCGCATTCGGCGAGATCGCTTGCAAACAGGGCCGCACGACCGGCAATTCGTGCGGCGTCACCTGGGGCATGGGTCAATCACCGGGCACCATCGTCATGCAGGTCTGTGGTCAACCGGGCGACTCCGGCGCGCCGGTCACCGTCAACAATCAGTTGGTCGGGATGATCCATGGGGCGTTCAGCGACAACTTGCCGACCTGCATCATCAAGTACATCCCGCTGCACACGCCGGCGGTGGTGGTGTCATTCAACGCGGTCCTGGGCGACATCAATGCCAAACATCGGCCTGGTGCGGGGTTTAGCCCGCTCCCGGGCTGAGCAGACGGCGTCTACTTCGCCGCCCGGATCGCGTCGAACACACCGGGATCCAGCAGCGTAGAGGTGTCGCCCAATTCGCGGTTTTCGGCGATGTCCCGCAAGAGCCTGCGCATGATCTTGCCGCTGCGGGTCTTGGGTAGTTCGGGCACCACGTGAACCTCGCGCGGGCGGGCGATGGGTGAGATCTCGCGGGCCACCTCGACGCGCAATTCGTCGACGATCCCGTCGTGCACTTGGTGCTCGGCGCACAGGACGACGAACGCGCAGATGGCCTGGCCGGTGGTCGCATCGGTCGCCCCGACCACAGCCGCCTCGGCCACCGAGGCGTGGCCGACCAGCGCCGATTCCACCTCGGCGGTGGACAGCCGGTGCCCAGATACGTTCATGACGTCGTCGATGCGGCCCACGACCCAGATGGCGCCGTCGCGGTCGTAATAGGCGCTGTCGCCGGCGAAGTACCAGCCCTGCTCGGCGAACCTGGACCAGTAGGTCTCGACGTATCGCTCCGGATCGCCCCAGATGCCGCGCAGCATGGACGGCCACGGCTGATCCAACACCAGGTAGCCGGTGACGTGCTCGCCCTTGTGGATGCCCGGCACGAGTTGATCGCCGTGGTCGTCGACGATCTTCGCGGAGATGCCCGGCAGCGGCCTCATCGCAGAACCCGGTTTGGCCGCAGCGACTCCGGGCAGCGGGGAGATCATGGTGGCGCCCGTTTCGGTCTGCCACCAGGTGTCCACGATCGGCAGGCTGTCAGCGCCGATCACCCTGCGGTACCAGCGCCACGCTTCGGGATTGATCGGCTCTCCGACCGAACCCAACAGTCTCAGGCTGGACAGGTCATGCGCGTCGGGAATTTCGCGCCCCCACTTCATGAACGTGCGAATCAGCGTTGGGGCGGTGTAATAGATTGTCACACCGTACTTTTCGATGATCTCGAAATGGCGGTGCTGGCTGGGTGAGTCCGGTGTGCCCTCGTACAGCACCTCGGTGACGCCGTTGGCCAGGGGACCGTACACGCCGTAGGTGTGTCCGGTGACCCAGCCGATGTCGGCGGTGCACCAGAAGACGTCGGTTTCGGCCTTGATGTCGAAGACGTAGTAGTGCGTGTAGGCGGCGTGGGTCAGATAGCCGCCGCTGGTGTGCACGATGCCCTTGGGCTTGCCGGTGGTCCCCGAGGTGTAAAGCAGGAACAGCGGCTGCTCGGCGTCGAACGGTTCCGGGGTGTGTTCGGCCGATGCGGCGTCGACCACGTCGTGCCACCACAGGTCACGATCGTCGTTCCAGGACACGTCGATTCCGGTGCGCCGCACCACAAGTACGTGCTGCACAAAGCTGTCGCCGTCCTCGACGGCCTCGTCGGCCGCGTCCTTCAACGGTGCCGGCTTGCCGCGGCGGATCTGGCCGTCGCTGGTGATCAACAGCTTGGCCTCGGCGTCGGCGATGCGGGCCCGCAGAGCCTTGGCGGTGAAGCCGGCGAACACCACGGTGTGCATGAGGCCCAGGCGCGCACAGGCCAGCATCGCGACCACCGCTTCGGGGATCAGTGGCAGGTAGATCGCGACCCGATCGCCGGCTACCAGACCGAGATCTGTCAACGCGTTGGCGGCCTTGCATACCTGCGCTTGCAGATCGGAGTAGGTCAGGCTGCGTTGATCGCCGACCGGTTCACCCTCCCAGTGGATGGCAACCCGATCCCCGTGCCCGGCCTTCACGTGGCGGTCGACGCAGTTGTAGGCCACGTTGAGTTTGCCGTCCGCGAACCACTTGGCGAACGGCGCTTCGGACCAGTCGAGCACTTCAGTGAACGGCTTCGCCCAGGAAAGCCGGTTGGCCTGCTTGGCCCAAAACGCCGGCCGGTCCGCCTCGGCCTCGCGGTACAGCTCCTCGCCCGCATTGGCCTGCTCGGCGAATTCGGCCGACGGCGGATATGACGACGGGCCCGCGGTATTGCTGGCGGTCACTGGGTTCTCTCCTGTGTCGAGACTGCGCCGTTGGAGTGGCCTCGCGCTTCGGCCGACTGCGAGCCTAGCCGGGTGAGGCGTAGCGGTGCGAGTGGTAGCCGCGGGCGCCAATCCAGGGTCAAAGCGTGCCTGATGCCGGATAATCACCCCTGTGCGGGGTCATGGGCGGTGCCTCGGTCGGCTGGTCCCCAGCTTTGCCGCGGTCGCAACGACTTACGCAGCGGCCACCATGCTGGGGTCCCCGGCAAGTTCGATGCCCACTGACGACGTGGACGCGCCGACGCCATGCTGGTCGGATCAGATAGCGGTAACCGCATCGCCCACCGAGGGCGCCGCGGGCCACCGCGGGCTGATCCTGATGTTCAGCCTCGCCGGCGGCGCCGAGCCGTGCACGCTCACCGGATTCGCCGGGGTCGACTCGGGTGCGGGCGGACCATTGATTCACGCCAAGCCCACGCTGCGGGGATACATGGGCGGCCTGCCGGCTGACGTCGATGTGCCACCCACCGTCATCCTGTCGATATCGACTCGGGGGCAGGCCATCGTTGAGGGCATCGCCGTCGACAGCGCGGGCAACCCGTGCCCCACCTATACGGACCTGGCGATCAATCCGCCCGGCACCACCAACGTGGTGATCGTGTCGGCCACCATCGACGCCTGTGCATTGCAGGTGCACCCGATCACCGCCGTCTGAGCGGCGTCAATCGCTTTGACCGGGTAGGTTCCCAGCCGGTGCGACTTCAGGCCCTAGGGTCGGGTGTCATGCGGTGGATGCGGGGCTGGCCGGCTGTCGCCGCCGTCGTCATGCTGGCGGTCGCCCCGCTGGCCGGATGCGGCGGCGGCGCCCTGAGCCCGGATCTGGTGGTGGTCAACGGCGGGGAACCGCCCAACCCGCTGATTCCGACCGGCACGAACGACAGCCTGGGCGGCCGGATCCTCGATCGGTTATTCGCCGGCCTGATGTCCTACGACGCCGCGGGCAATCCGTCGCCGGAGGTCGCCCAGTCGGTCGATACCACCGACAACGTCAACTACCGGATCGTCCTCAAACCCGGCTGGAAGTTCACTGACGGGTCGCCGGTGACGGCCCATTCCTTCGTCGACGCCTGGAACTACGGGGCGTTGGGCGCCAATGCCCAACTGCAGCAAAGCTTTTTCAGCCCCATCGTCGGTTTCGACGCCGTCGCCGGGGTGACGGCCGACGGCGGCAAGGCGAACGCCACCACCATGTCCGGCCTGCAGGTGATCAACGACCAGGAGTTCACCGTCCGGCTGAAGGCACCCACCATCGACTTCAAATTGCGACTCGGGCACAGCGCGTTCTATCCCCTGCCGCAGGCGGCCTTTCGGGACATGAGCGCTTTCGGGCAGCACCCGATCGGTAATGGCCCCTACCAACTCGTTGACGGCCCCGACGGGCCCGCGTGGGAGCACAACGTCCGAATTGATCTGCGGCCCAACCACGATTACCACGGCAACCGCAAGCCCCGCAACAACGGGTTGAGGTTCGAGTTCTACTCCAACCTGGACACCGCGTACGCCGACCTACTCTCGGGCAATCTCGATGTCCTGGATACGATTCCGTCCAGCGCGTTGACGATCTACCAGCGCGACCTGGGCGGCAACGCCGCCAGCGGACCCGTCGCCGTCAGCCAGTCGCTCGACACGCCGCTGCGGCTGCCTCATTTCGGCGGCGAGGAAGGCCGACTGCGCCGGCTTGCGTTGTCGGCGTCCATCAACCGCCCCCAGATATGCCGGCAGATCTTCAACAACACTCGAAGCCCGGCCCGTGACTTCACCGCCAGTTCGTTGCCGGGATACGACCCGAACATCCCGGGTAATGACGCATTGGACTTCAATCCCGTTCGGGCGCGCCAACTCTGGGCCCAAGCCAACGCGATCTCGCCGTGGAGCGGGCGGTACGCCATCGCCTACAACGCCGATAGCGGCCATCAGGAGTGGGTGGACGCGGTGGCCAACAGCATCAAGAATGTGCTGGGCATCGACGCCGTGGGTGCGCCGCAGCCCACCTTCGCAGGGTTTCGCACCCAGATCACCAACCGCACGATCGACACCGCGTTTCGGGCCGGCTGGATCGGCGACTACCCGTCGATGATCGAGTTCCTCGCGCCGTTGTACGCGACCGGCGCGGGATCCAATGACGTCGGATATTCCAGCCGCGACTTCGACGCCGGCCTGGCCGCCGCCGAGGCGGCTCCCGACCTACGGCAGGCCGACGTGCTCGTCAACGCGGCTCAACGAATCCTGTTGCACGACATGCCCGCCGTGCCGCTGTGGTACTACATCGCCGTCATCGGGTGGTCGCCGCAGGTCAGTGCCGTCAACGTCACCTGGAACGGGCTGCCCGACTACGAGAATCTCGTCAAGGTTTAAGACATGGGCTGGTATGTCGCACGCAGGATCGCCGTCATGGTGCCCGTCTTTCTGGGCGCCACCCTACTGATCTACGGAATGGTCTTCCTGCTGCCCGGCGATCCCCTGGCCGCCATCGCCGGAGACCGGCCGCTGACCCCGGCCGTGGCCGCTGCGCTTCGGGCACGCTACCACCTTGACGATCCGTTCATCCTGCAGTATCTGCGCTACCTGGGCGGCGTTCTGCGCGGCGACCTGGGTCACGCCTATTCCGGGCTGCCAGTCAGCGCCGTTCTGGCACATGCGTTTCCGGTAACGATCCGGCTCACACTGATCGCCCTGGTCGTGGAAGCGGTGCTGGGCATCGGGTTCGGAGTCGTATCCGGGCTGCGCCAAGGGGGACTCTTCGACGCCACGGTGCTCATCGCCGGGCTGATCATCATCGCGATCCCGATCTTCGTGCTTGGCTTTTTGGCGCAGTTCCTGTTCGGGGTCAAGCTGGGCATCGCACCGGTCACCGTTGGCGAGCGGGCGACATTCGCACGCTTGCTGCTTCCCGGAATCGTCTTGGGCTCAGTATCATTCGCCTACGTCGTGCGGTTGACCCGATCCGCCGTGGCCGCCAACGCGCATACCGACTATGTCCGCACGGCGACCGCCAAGGGGTTGTCACGGCCACGGGTGGTGACGGTGCACATCCTGCGCAACTCGCTGATCCCGGTCGTGACGTTTTTGGGCGCCGACCTGGGGGCGCTGATGGGCGGTGCCATTGTGACCGAGGGCATCTTCAACATTCATGGTGTCGGCGGGGTTCTCTACCAGGCGGTCACCCGGCAGGAAGCGCCGACCGTGGTGTCGATCGTGACGGTGCTGGTCCTGATCTATCTGTTCACCAATCTGTTGGTAGACCTGCTCTATGCGGCCCTGGACCCGAGGATCCGCTATGGCTGAGCATTCTGGCTTTTGGGGCGAGACGTGGCGCAAGCTGCACCGCCGCCCGAAGTTCGCCGCCGCCGCCGTGCTGATCCTCCTCATTCTCCTTGTCGCGCTGTATCCCTCCTTGTTCACCCATGCCGATCCCAGCTATGCCGATCCGAGCCAGAGCCTGCGCAGCCCTTCGGCGGCGCACTGGTTCGGCACCGACCTGCAGGGCCACGACATCTACACGCGCACCATCTATGGCGCACGAGCGTCGGTGACGGTCGGCTTGGGCGCGACCCTGCTGGTCTTTTTCATCGGCGGGGCCCTGGGCGCGTTGGCCGGCTTCTACGGAGGCTGGCTCGACGCCGTCGTCTCCCGCGTCACCGACATCTTCTTCGGCCTGCCGCTGTTGCTGGCCGCGATCGTCCTCATGCAGGTTATGCACCATCGCACGGTGTGGACGGTGATCGCCATCCTGGCCTTGTTCGGTTGGCCGCAAATCGCCAGGATCGCTCGTGGTGCGGTGCTGGAGGTGCGCGGCAGTGATTATGTACTCGCAGCCAAAGCGTTGGGGCTGAGCCGGTTTCAAACGTTGCTCCGTCACGCATTGCCCAACGCGGTGGGACCGGTGATCGCGATGTCCACGATTGCGTTGGGAGCCTTCATCGTCACGGAGGCCACGCTGTCCTACCTCGGGGTCGGGTTGCCCACCTCGGTGGTGTCGTGGGGTGGTGACATCAACCTCGCCCAGACGCGGCTGCGGGCCGGCTCGCCGATCCTGTTCTATCCCGCGGGCGCACTGGCGACGACGGTGCTGGCGTTCATGATGATGGGCGACGCCCTGCGCGACGCCCTGGATCCCGCGTCGCGAGCGAGACGGGCATGAGCCGTCCGGGCACCGCGCAGTCGCCGCTGCTGACCGTCGAAGGCCTGGAGGTCAGATTCGACGAGCGTCCCCCCGCGGTCGCCAGGGTAGATTTGAGCGTCCAGCGCGGCCAGACCGTTGCCGTGGTCGGCGAGTCGGGATCCGGGAAGTCCACCACGGCCGCCGCGATTCTGGGGCTGCTGCCGCCCGGTGGGCGAATCACCGCCGGCCGCATCACGTTTGACGGGCTCGACATCACCCGCGCGGATCGAAAGCTGCTGCGCTCTATCCGAGGCCGTCGCATCGGCTACGTGCCTCAAGACCCGATGACCAACCTCAACCCGGTCTGGAAAGTCGGTTTCCAAATCCGGGAAGCGTTGCGGGCCAACACCGATGGCCGTCGGGACAGGCGGCGCGCGGTGGAGCTGCTCGCCCAGGCGGGCATGCCAGATCCCGCGAAGCAGGCGGCCAAGTATCCGCACCAACTATCTGGCGGCATGTGCCAGCGAGCGCTCATCGCCATCGGGCTGGCGGGCCGCCCGCAGTTGCTGATCGCCGACGAACCGACGTCGGCCCTGGACGTCACGGTGCAGCGACAGGTGCTCGACCACCTCGCGCACCTCACCGACGAACTGGGCACCGCGCTATTGCTGATCACGCACGATTTGGCGCTGGCCGCCGAACGGGCGGAGCACGTAGTCGTCGTCCACCGCGGCGTCGTGGTGGAAACCGGTGCCGCACAGGCTATTCTGCGCGAACCACAGCACGAGTACACCCAGCGATTGGTGGCCGCGGCGCCAGCACTGTCGCGCAGGAACCGCCCGACGGTCACCCGGACCGATGACATCCTCGTCGCCTCGGATCTCACCAAGGTCTACCGGGATTCGCACGGCGCACCGTGGCGGCGTGGCGAGTTTCGCGCCGTCGACGGGGTGTCCTTCCGGCTGCAACGGGCCCGCACTCTGGCGATCGTCGGCGAATCGGGCTCGGGAAAGTCGACGGTGGCCCGCATGGCGCTGGGTCTGCTTCAACCCACCTCGGGCGAAGTCGTTTTCGACGGCGCGAGGATCTCCGCCACCGCGGGCCGGGACACGATGATGGCCTTTCGCCGTCGCGTACAGCCGGTGTTTCAAAACCCCTACAGCAGCCTGGACCCCATGTACTCGGTGTTTCGAGCCATCGAGGAACCGCTGCGGATCCACCGCGTCGGAAATCGCAGGGATCGGGAGAAAGCCGTGCGCGTACTCGTCGATCAGGTGGCGCTGCCGTCGTCGGTGCTGAGCAGCTTGCCACGCGAGCTGTCGGGCGGGCAACGCCAGCGAGTGGCGATCGCGCGGGCGTTGGCATTGCGGCCCGAGGTGCTGGTCTGCGACGAGGCGGTGTCCGCGCTCGACGTCTTGGTGCAGGCGCAAATACTCGACCTGCTGGCCGACCTGCAGGCCGAACTCGGCCTGGCCTATTTGTTCATCAGCCACGACCTGGCGGTGATCCGGCAGATCGCCGATGACGTCCTGGTGATGCGGGCGGGCCGCGTGGTGGAGCACGCCCCCGCCGAGCGCCTGTTCCGCGATCCCAGGCACGAATACAGCCGGCAGTTGCTGGACGCCATCCCGCGCGCGCCGCAATCCGACGGGGATAGGTTGTGAGGTTGTGACAGCTGACCCGCTGGCCCCCCTGATGGAATTGCCCGGCGTCGCCGAGGCCAGCGACCGCGCCCGCGAAGCGCTGGGGCGTGCCCACCGACACCGTGCCAACCTGCGAGGATGGCCGGTGACCGCGGCCGAGGCGGCGCTGCGGGCGGCGCGGGCGTCGTCGGTTCTCGATGGTGGCCCCGTCCGGCTGGAGGACCTCGCCGATGCCGGCCAGATCAACGATCCGGTGTTCGGGGGAGCGCTTCGGGTGGCTCAGGAGCTGGAGGGCGGCGAGGGCCCGTTGGTGCGGACCTGGGAGCGGGCACCCACGATGTCCGCCAGCAATGCCAGACGCGCCTGCACCTCGGCGTCGGCGCGTGGTCGGCCCAGTCGATCTTCGTCGGCCAAGTCCGCAGCCGCCAGCATGTGCAAGCGCGCCAGTGCTTGCAGGGGTGCCCGCTCCCAGGTCCGCACCAACGGGCCCTCGCCGCCCTCCAGCTCCTGAGCCACCCGAAGCGCTCCCCCGA
>NZ_LZJR01000146.1 GCF_001667925.1 Mycobacterium sp. E2479
GGCCAGATCGCCACCTGGGAGACATACGTCAGCCAGACCATCGACGTGTAACGCGCCACGTCGGAAGTAATCAAAACCCCTCAGGCGGTATTTACTGTCGGTGCCCCGCCGGTTGGCTAGGTAGTGCCTGTCGATACCTGTCTAGCCATGCAGACCGGACCGGCAGCGCCCGACTGGCATGATGCCGCCGCGCTGTTCTCACTGGTTCAGGGCTGGTTCTCACCTACTGCCGAGCTGCGGCCGCGAGCTTGAGGTCGTCGATCAATGGCGTGGGTGCGTCGGAACCATGAGGGTAGTTGCGCTGGTCGCGGTCACCGGAGTTCTCGCCCCCGCCGTTCCGGTGCGGGCTGCGCCGCAAGCCGCCGCCGACGCCGCTGCACAGGAGGGCGCGGGACCGGGGTCGACCATCGATCTGAACGGGTGCAGCGGTTGACGCCCATTTAGCGAACCACTGCCGTTCTAGCTGGCCCGATGTGCCATGATGTCCAAGCTGTCAAGACTCAGGGAGCAGCGGTGGATCTCAATTTTTCGATGGTCACGCGACCGGTCGAGCGGCTGATCGCTACAGCCCAGAACGGGCTGGAAGTCTTGCGACTGGGGGGCTTGGAAACCGGCACTGTCCCGTCGCCGTCGCAGATCGTCGAGAGCGTGCCGATGTACAAGCTTCGGCGGTATTTCCCGCCGGACAGCCGGGGTGGTCAGTCGAATGTCGGGCCGCCGGTGCTGATGGTGCACCCGATGATGATGTCCGCGGACATGTGGGATGTCACGCGCGACGAAGGCGCGGTGGGAATCCTGCACGCCCACGGGCTTGACCCCTGGGTCATCGACTTCGGAGAACCCGACAAGGTCGAGGGCGGCATGCGTCGCACCCTGGCCGACCACATCGTCGCGCTCAGTCAGGCCATCGACACGGTCAGGGACACCACCGGCAGCGACGTTCATCTGGTCGGCTATTCGCAGGGCGGGATGTGGTGCTACCAGGTCGCCGCCTACCGGCGTTCTAAAAGCGTGGCCAGCATCGTCACCTTCGGTTCACCCGTGGACACCCTGGCCGCGCTGCCCATGGGTATCCCGCCGAACTTCGCCGCCCCCGCTGCCAACTTCATGGCCGATCACGTCTTCAGCCGGCTGGCCATCCCGAGTTGGATGGCGCGAACCGGCTTCCAGATGCTGGATCCACTCAAGACCGCCAAGGCGCGCGTCGACTTCGTGCGCCAGCTGCACGACCGGGAGGCGCTGCTCCCGCGCGAGCAGCAGCGCCGGTTTCTCGAGCGCGAAGGTTGGATCGCCTGGTCGGGTCCGGCGATCTCCGAACTGCTCAAGCAGTTCATCGCGCACAACCGGATGATGACCGGCGGGTTCGCCGTCAACGGCCAAATGGTCACCCTGACCGACATCACCTGCCCGGTGCTGGCCTTCGTCGGCGAAGTCGATGACATCGGGCAGCCGGCATCGGTGCGGGGTATCCGGCGGGCCGCACCGGACGCCGAAGTGTACGAATCTACCATCCGCACAGGTCATTTCGGCTTGGTCGTGGGATCCAAAGCGGCGCAACAGAGTTGGCCCACCGTGGCCGAATGGGTGAAGTGGCTGTCCATCGGAGGCGACAAACCGGACAGCATCGACCTCATGGCCGATCAGCCCGAGGAGCACACCGACAGCGGCGTCGCCCTGAGCTCCCGGCTCGCGCACGGAGTCGGCGAAGTCTCCGAGGCGGCGCTTGGGCTGGTCCGCGGCGCGGCCAACACCGTCGTCACCGCCAACAAGTCGGTGCGCACCCTGGCCGTCGAGACGGCCCGCACCCTTCCGCGACTGGTCCGCCTGGGCCAGATCAACGACCACACCCGGATTTCGTTGGGCCGCATCATCGAGGAACAGGCCCACGACGCGCCCCAGGGCGAATTTCTGTTGTTCGACGGCCGCGTGCACACCTACGACGCGGTGAACCGGCGCGTCAACAACGTCGTTCGCGGCCTGATCGAGGTCGGGGTTCGGCAGGGGGACCGCGTAGGCGTCCTGATGGAGACCCGGCCCAGCGCCCTGGTTGCCATCGCCGCGTTGTCCCGGCTCGGTGCCATCGCGGTGGTGATGCGGCCTGACGCCGATCTATCCGCCTCGGTTCGGCTCGGGGGAGTGACTGAGTTGCTCACCGACCCCACCAACCTCGACGCGGTGCGAGGGTCCGACCGTCATGGGCTGCGGCAGGTGCTGGTCCTCGGCGGTGGCGAGTCGCGGGATCTGCATCTGCCCGACGACTCCGACGTCATCGACATGGAGCAGATCGACCCGGATGCCGTCGAGCTGCCCGGGTGGTACCGGCCCAACCCGGGGCTGGCCCGGGATCTGGCGTTCATCGCGTTCAGCGCGGCGGGCGGCGAGCTGGTGGCCAGGCAGATCACCAACTACCGCTGGGCGGTGTCGGCCTTCGGTACCGCCTCGACGGCCGCCCTGGACCGCCGCGACACCGTCTACTGCCTGACGCCGCTGCACCACGAGTCGGCGCTGCTGGTCAGCCTCGGCGGCGCCGTGGTCGGCGGCACCCGCATCGCGTTATCGCGCGGACTGGACCGGGACCGATTCGTCCAGGAGGTGCGCCAGTACGGCGTCACCGTGGTGTCCTACACCTGGGCCATGCTGGGCGAGATCGTCGACGATCCCGCGTTCGTGCTGCACGGCAATCATCCGGTGCGGCTGTTTATCGGTTCCGGCATGCCGACCGGCCTATGGGGGCGTGTCGTCGAGGCGTTCGCGCCCGCCCACGTCGTCGAGTTCTTCGCCACCACCGACGGGCAGGCGGTGCTGGCCAACGTGTCCGGCGCCAAGATCGGCAGCAAGGGCCGCCCGCTGCCGGGCGCCGGTCGAATCGAGTTGGGCGCCTACGACGTCGAGCACGACCTGATTTCGGAGAACGAGCGCGGCTTCGTGCAGGTCGCCGAACCCAACCAGGTCGGCGTTCTGCTCGCCGCCTCCAACGGCCCGATCGATCCGAGCGCCTCGGTCAAGCGCGGAGTCTTTGCCGCCGGCGACACGTGGATCGCGACCGAGTACCTGTTCTACCGCGACGACGACGGTGACTTCTGGCTGGCGGGCCGGCGCGGCTCGGTGGTGCGCACCGCGCGTGGCATGGTGTTCGCCGAACCGGTCACCGACGCGCTGGGTTGCATTAACGGCGTCGACCTCGCGGTGACCTACAACGTGCCGGTGGGCGACCACGAGGTGGCGATGTCGGCGGTGACGCTGTTGCCGGGGGCCTCCATCACCGCGGCCGACCTGACCGAGGCCTTCGCCAAGCTTCCGATCGGCCTGGGACCCGACATCGTGTGCGTCGTGCCGGAGATGAACCTGAGCGCGACGTTCCGGCCCACCGTCAGTGCTCTACGGGCGGCCGGGATCCCGAAAGCCGGCCGTCAAGTCTGGTACTTCGACGCCGACGCCAACCAGTACCGCCGCCTGACCAGCGCCGCCCGTTCCGAGCTGATTGGAGCGCACACATGATCGACGATGGACTGCTGAGCATCTTGGTGTGCCCCGACGACCGGGGCCCACTGGTGCTGGTCGGGTCAGAACTGCTCTACAACCCGCGGTTGCGACGGGCGTATCGCATCGAGGACGGCATCCCGGTACTGCTCATCGACGAGGCCCGCGACGTCGGCGACGATGAGCATGCCCGGCTCATGGAACAAGGCCGTCCGGCAGATCCCCGGTGAGGTAGCGCTGCAGGTTCGGCGCGACGGTCTGCGCGATCTGCTCTGCCGCCAGCGATTTGAATGGCTCCAGCTGCAGGATGTAGCGCGCCATCACCACCCCCACCAGTTGTGACGCGACGAACTGGATGCGGGTGGTACCGCTTCCCGGTGGGTTGTCCACGCGCGGGCCGATTTCCACGGCTATCACGTCCTCGATGAACGCCCGGAACAAGTTGACCTCTTCGCCGGCCAGGATCGATCGCAGCGCGGCGATGAACGCCGTACCGACCTCGGAATCCCACAGCGGCAGCAACGTTGACGGGATGCGGTAGCCGAGTTCGGAGACGGGCACCTCGCGCAGCGGGCCGATGATGGACATCGGGTCGACCGGGATGTGCACGGCCGCGGCGAAAAGCTTCTCCTTGGTGCCGAAGTAGTGATGAACCAACGCAGAATCCACCCCGGCCGCCGCGGCCACGGCGCGGATCGAGGTATTGCGAATTCCGTTGCATGCAAACAACTCCCGCGCACTGTCGAGGATGCGATCGCGGGTGTCGGAGTTGCCGGCCGGCCGGCCCCGCCGCCGGCCCCCCGCGCTTGCGATCGCCACTAGGGCGTCCGCCGTCGCAGCGTCGCCGCAGCCAGGCACAACGCCGCCAGGGCGAAGCCCAGCACGACGACGATGTCGCGCACGGCGATGAACGTCAGTTCCGGGTGCGCACCCACCTGCTGCAAGGCCTCCAGCGCATAGCTGGCCGGCAGCACGTTGCTGATCCATTGCAGCCAGTGTGGCATCAGCGCGCGCGGCACGATGATGCCGGCCAACAACAGCTGCGGCACCATCACCAACGGAATGAATTGCACGGCCTGAAACTCGGTGCGGGCGAACGCACTACACAGCAGGCCCAGACCGACGCCCAGCACGGCATTGACGATAGCGATGACGAACACCCACGCCGGGCTGCCGGCCGTGTCGAAACCCAACAGCCAGAACGACACGATGCACGCCAAAATCGCCTGCGCCGCAGCGGCGACGGAGAAGGCGGTGCCATAGGCGATCAGCAGATCCAGGCGGCGCAACGGCGTGGTCAGAATGCGCTCGAGGGTCCCGGAGGCCCGCTCGCGCTGCATGGTGATCGCCGTGATGATGAACATCACGAACAGTGGGAACAGACCCAGCAGAATCAGGCAGGCGTTG
Source organism: Mycobacterium sp. E2479 (assembly GCF_001667925.1). Taxonomy (GTDB): domain Bacteria; phylum Actinomycetota; class Actinomycetes; order Mycobacteriales; family Mycobacteriaceae; genus Mycobacterium. Next base: position 4,888 of record NZ_LZJR01000146.1, read on the forward strand.
TTGAATGGGGTCGGCCCACCGGGGCGGTGGGGGGCGTTCTCGAACATGAAGTACATCAGGCTGATCACCAGGACCGGCACCAACAGGATCATCGCGACGCTGCGGTGATCGGCGACCAACTGGCGCAGGATCCGCGCGGTGGTCGCGGTGTAGCCGCGCAGGTTCAGCCCGCTTCGCGCATGGTGCTGCGCTTGATGATGGACAGAAACGCGTCCTCCAGTGACGTGCATCCGGTGTCCTCTCGCAGTCGGGTCGGGGTGGTGTGGGCGACCAACCGGCCGTCGCGCATCAGCAGCAGGTCGCCGCAGCGGTCGGCTTCGTCCATCACGTGGCTGGAGACCAGCAGCGTGGTCCCGGTGCGGGCCAGTTCAGCGAACTGTTCCCAAAGGTCCGCGCGCAGCACCGGATCCAGGCCCACGGTGGGCTCGTCGAGCACCAGCAGGTCGGGCTGGCAGACCAGCGCGCACGCCAGCGACACCCGGGTGCGCTGACCGCCGGAGAGGTTGCCGCACAACACGGTCCGGTGATCGGTCAACCCGACACGGTCGATGGCGGCATCCGCCGCCTGGCCGTCGAACCCGTAGAGCGCCGCGAAATAGCGAACGTTGTCGACGACCCGCAGGTCGTTATAGATGGTCGGGTCTTGTGGCAGGTAACCGATCCGGTGGCGCAGTTCGGCGCTGCCGGCCTGGACGCCGAGCACGGTGACGGTGCCCTTGGCAATGATCTGCGTGCCCACGATGCAGCGGATGAGGGTGGTCTTGCCGCAGCCGGACGGACCCAGCAGGCCGGTGATGCTGCCCCTGGCGATTTCGACGGAGAAGTCGTGCAGAGCTGGGCGTTTGCCGCGGATGACGCGCAGGTGCTCGATGTGCACCGCCGGCTCGCCGGGCCAGGCAATTAATTCATCATGCGATGAACTCATCATGCGATGAATAATTGCCCGGTCGCGCGGGGTTGTCAAGACCGCAATGAGAGGTGACTTTCGAATGCGCTAGCGGCTAGCGCATTGCGGAATCGCCGTGTGGCCAGGAGACGGCACGGGCCGGCAGCGCCGGTGTACTAGTTGAAGCGTTCGCCGGTGGCAGGGCGGCGCTGCGGCAGATGGCCGTGCACGCCCTCGGCGTACGCGGTTTCGGCGTGCTGCGTGAGGTCGACACCGGTGGTCTCGTCTTCGGCGCTGACCCGGAAGCCCATCAACCGGTCGATGACCTTCGCCAACACGAACGTCATGGTGAACGCGTAGAGCGCGACGACCCCGATTGCCAGCGCCTGCTTGCCCAACTGGCCGAAGCCGCCCCCGTAGAACAGGCCCTGGGGGCCCGCGGTCATGACCGCCGTCGCGAACAGACCGATCAACGACACCCCGACCACACCGCCGACGAAGTGCACGCCGACCACGTCGAGCGAATCGTCATAGTTGAAGCGCAATTTCGCGCCCACCGCGAACGCGCATACGACGCCCGCCGCCAGCCCGACGACCAGCGCGCCCAGCGTATTGACCGTCCCGCAGGACGGGGTGATGGCGACCAGGCCGGCGACCACACCCGATGCCGCACCGAAAGTGGTGGGCCGGCCGTCGCGGATCTGTTCGACCGAGAGCCAGCCGAGCATGCCCAGGCACCCGGCGACCAGCGTGTTGAGGAAGATGGCCGCGGCGGTTCCGTTGGCGGCCAAGGCGGAACCGGCGTTGAAGCCGAACCAGCCGAACCACAGCAGCCCGACACCCACGAACAGCAACGGCAGATTGTGCGGGCGCATCGCGTCCTTCTTGAACCCGATTCGCGGGCCGAGCACCAGTGCCAGCGCCAATGCGGAAGACCCGGAGACGATCTCGACGACGAGCCCGCCCGCGTAGTCGAGGACGCCCAGCTTGGCCAGCCAGCCGCCGGGCCCCCAGACCCAGTGCGCCACAATGGAATACACGGCGATTGCCCACACCGGGACGAAGACCATCCACGCGGCGAACTTGGCTCGGTCGGCGATCGCGCCGCTGACGAGGGCGGCCGTGATGATCGCGAACGTCAACTCGAATGTGGCAAAGAGCAGCTCCGGAACCGTGCCGCGGGCGGTGTCCGGGGTGATGCCGAGCATGCCGAAATGCCTGAGGTTGCCGACGAGTCCGCCCGCCCCGTCCTCGGAGAACGCGATGGTGTAGCCGACCAGCAGCCACGCCACCGTCACCAGCGGGATGGAGATGAAGCTCATCATCATCATGTTGAGCACACCGGTGGTGCGGACCATGCCACCGTAGAAGATCGCCAGGCCGGGGGTCATCAGCAAAACCAATGCCGTGCTGGCCAGCAGCCACGCGGTGGCGGCGGGATCGATCGCATGCATGGGGTGGGCTCCTTCTCCCGGCCCTGGGGTCACGGGACACCGGGATACTGCCATGTCCGGCCTGCCGGTAAGTTCGTTGGGTTCAGAAAAGAGGATTCAGGATCTGATGTGGCCAAGGCTCGAGGACGATTTCGCGACGGCACGGCCGCGGCCCAGCTGTTGGCCGACCCCGTCGAGGCCGCGCGCCGGCTCTTAGGCGCGACCCTCACCGCGCGGGGTGTGACCGCGGTAGTCGTCGAGGTCGAGGCGTACGGGGGAGTCCCCGACGGTCCCTGGCCCGACGCCGCGGCACACTCGTACAAGGGCCTGCGCGCTCGCAACTTCGTGATGTTCGGCCCACCTGGGCGGCTCTACACCTACCGCAGCCATGGCATCCATGTCTGCGCCAACGTCTCCTGCGGACCCGACGGCACCGCCGCCGCGGTCTTGCTGCGCGCCGCGGCCATCGAGGACGGCGTCGACGTCGCGCGGGCCCGCCGCGGTGAGTTGGTGCACACCGCCGCCCTGGCGCGGGGCCCGGGCAACTTATGCTCCGCCATGGGAATCGCCATGGACGACAACGGTATTGACCTCTTCGCGCGCAACAGTCCGGTGACCCTCGAGCTACACGAACCGCTGACTGCGACGTCCGGCCCGCGGGTGGGTGTCAGTCAGGCCGCCGATCGGCCGTGGCGGTTGTGGCTTGCCGGCCGTCCGGAGGTTTCGGCGTATCGCCGCAGCCCACGCGCGCCGGCCCCGGGCGCCAGCGACTAGCCGAACCGATCTTTGGAAGGATCTTGGATCATGGGCGACATGATCATCGACGAGTTGGGTTGGCGCGGCCTGATCGCGCAGTCGACCGACCTCGATGCGCTGACCGCCGAGGCGCGGCGCGGGCCGATGACGGTGTACGCCGGCTTCGACCCCACGGCGCCCAGCCTGCACGCCGGGCACTTGGTGCCCCTGCTGGCGTTGCGCCGGTTCCAACGCGCCGGCCATCGTCCGATCGTGCTCGCCGGCGGCGCCACCGGCATGATCGGCGACCCGCGCGACGTCGGCGAGCGGGCCCTCAACGAGGCTGACACCGTCGCCGAGTGGACCGAGCGGATCGGCGGGCAGCTGCGACGCTTCGTCGACTTCGACGAGTCACCGACGGGCGCCGTCGTAGTCAACAACCTGGACTGGACCAGCCCCATGACGGCGATCGAGTTCCTGCGCGACGTCGGCAAGCACTTTTCGGTCAACGTCATGCTGGACCGCGACACCGTCCGGCGGCGTCTGGAGGGCGATGGCATCTCCTACACCGAGTTCAGCTACATGCTGTTGCAGGCCAACGACTACGTCGAATTGCACCGGCGCTACGGGTGCACTCTGCAGATCGGCGGGTCCGATCAGTGGGGCAACATCATCGCCGGCGTCCGGTTGGTGCGCCAGCAGTTGAGCGCCTCCGTCCATGCGCTGACGGTGCCGCTGGTGACCTCCGCCGACGGCGCCAAGTTCGGCAAGTCCACCGGGGGCGGCAGCCTATGGCTGGACCCGGCGCTGACCACGCCCTACGCCTGGTACCAGTACTTCTTCAACACCGCCGATGCCGACGTGATCCGGTACCTGCGTTGGTTCACCTTCTTGACGGCCGATGAGCTCGGCGAGCTGGAACAGGCGACTGCCGAGCGCCCCCAGCAGCGGGTCGCCCAGCGGCGGCTGGCGCGCGAACTGACCGCGCTGGTGCACGGCGAGGCGGCCACGGACGCCGTCGAGCACGCCAGCCGGGCGCTGTTCGGACAGGGCGAACTGGACCGCTTGGACGAGGGCACGCTGTCGGCGGCGCTGCGCGAGACCTCGGTCGCCGAGCTCAAACCCGGTGGCCCTGACGGGATCGTCGACCTCTTGGTCGCCAGCGGCCTGTCCGAGAGCAGGAAGGCCGCGCGGCGCACCATCGGTGAGGGCGGCATCTCGGTCAACAACGTGCGCATCGACAGCGACGAATGGGCGCCGCAACCGTCGGACTTCCTGCACGGCAAATGGCTGGTGCTGCGGCGCGGCAAACGCACCGTCGCCGGGGTCGAAAAGGTCTAACGGGACGGGGGCCGGACGGCCGCCGCAAAACGCGGTGTGTGCACAGATCTTTACCTCACCGTGTCGTTGACGTGACCCGCACCGACCACTGTTGTCACGGTGCTTTTCGCGAGGCGTGTGCGGTTGACCGTCCTGCCGATTCTGGGGATCACAGGTCTGGTGGCGATGGCCGCGGCGCTGTCGGCGCCGATCCGCGCCGACATGGTGGGCAACGCCTTCCTGTCCGCGCTGACCAATGCCGGGATTTCCTACAGCCAGCCGACCGGCACCACGGCGCTGGGGCAGTCGGTGTGCCCGATGCTGGTCGAACCCGGCGGGTCGTTCGACGAGGTGACCTCCAAGATGGCCGAGGTCAACGGAATGTCGTACGAGATGGCGGGCAGGTTCACCATCGTCGCGATCGCGACCTACTGTCCGGCGGTGTTCGCGCCGCTACTGGGTAGCCGGCCGCGAAGCTAGGCGCCGGGCTGCCCGTATTCTCGGCTGCGTGGTCGACGACAGGCAACGGCACGGCGGCGAACGGCGAGGCCGGCCGGCATCCAGCGGCTGGTCAGGTCCGGGCCGTGCGCGGCCGGTTCAGCCGCAAGGCACCGCGCGCCGGGAGGCTCAGGTCGATCGCGCGCCACAGGACGGGCCGCCGATACCGCCCGGTGTGGAAGCCAAGCAGCTGTCACCCGAGATCCGCCGCGAGCTCACCACGCTGGACCGCGCCACGGCCGATGCCGTGGCGCGCCACCTGGTGGCTGCGGGCGAGCTGCTCGATGAAGACCCGGAGGCCGCCTTGCGCCACGCCAGGGCGGCGCGCGCCCGGTCCAGCCGGATCGCCACCATTCGGGAAGCGGTGGGCATCGCCGCCTACCACTGCGGCGACTGGGCACAGGCGCTCGCCGAGTTACGCGCGGCGCGCCGGATGGGCAGCAAGTCCTCCCTGCTGGCGTTGATCGCCGATTGCGAACGCGGACTTGGCCGTCCGGAGCGGGCGATCGAACTCGCGCGCGGCCCCGAGGCCGCCGAGCTCAGCGGTGACGACGCCGACGAGTTGCGGATCGTCGCCGCCGGGGCGCGCACGGATCTCGGCCAACTCGAGCAGGCGCTCACCGTCTTGTCCACGCCACAACTGGACCCGGCCCGCAGCGGTACGACGGCCGCGCGGCTGTTCTACGCATACGCCGACACCCTGCTGGCGCTCGGCCGTGACGACGAGGCGCTGCAATGGTTCCTGCACTCGGCGGCCGCCGACGTCGACGGCGTCACCGACGCCGAGGATCGCGTCAGTGAACTCGGCTGATGACGGAGCCGAATCACGCTAAAACCATTGCGCAGCAATATGATTGCCTGCTGATCGATCTGGACGGCACGATGTTTCGCGGCCGTCGGCCCACCGAGGGCGCGGTGCAGGCGTTGGCCGAGGTGCGCAGCCGCGCGTACTTCGTCACCAACAACGCCTCGCGCAGCGCCGACGAGGTCGCCGCGCACCTGACAGAGCTGGGCTTCACCGCGATCGCCGACGACGTCGCCACCAGCGCGCAAAGCGCGGCGCGGCTGCTCGCCGACCAGTTGCCGCCCAGCTCACCGGTGCTGATCGTGGGCACCGAGGCGCTGGCCGACGAGATCACAGCCGTCGGACTGCGGCCCGTGCGCAGCTACGACGACGGCCCGGCCGCCGTCGTGCAGGGTCTGTCCCAGACCATCGGGTGGCCGGATCTGGCCGAGGCGGCGCTGGCCATCCGGGCCGGCGCGGTGTGGGTCGCGTCCAACGTCGACCTGACGCTGCCCACCGAACGCGGGTTGTTGCCCGGCAACGGATCGTTCGTGGCCGCGCTTCGGGCGGCCACCGGCGGCGAGCCTCAGGTCGCGGGCAAGCCGGCGCCGGCACTGCTGCGGGATGCCGCGGCTCGCGGCGACTTTCGCGCCCCACTGGTGGTCGGGGACCGACTCGACACCGACATCGAGGGCGCCAACGCCGCCGAGCTGCCCAGCCTCATGGTGCTCACCGGGGTCAATTCCGCGCGGGACGCGGTCTACGCCAAACCCGCCCAGCGCCCCACCTATATCGGCCACGACCTGCGCTCGCTGCACACCGACGGCGAGCAGCTTGCGGTCGGGCCGCAGCCCGGTTGGCGCGTCGACGTCGCGGACACGGCGATCAGCGTCAGTGCCGACGGGGCGGACGACGGGGACGGCCTGTCGATCGTTCGCGCGGTTGCCGCCGCGGTGTACGCCCGCTCCGGCTCCGGCGAGGTGCGCATCGAGGCCGCCGACGACACCGCGCGCACCGCGCTGCAACGCTGGTCTTTGGTACACACCGAGTGACGGGGGAGGGGGTTCGGAGTCGATGATACCGAGGTCAGTCCGCTACTCGCACAGCATCTTTACCGCCTGTGGCGCGTCGATGCGAAATACCGGAACACTACCTCTTCCGCTCTTTTTCGCGCGTCTGAAAGTAGGAGCGCCAGTGCGGAACGGATCAGCGCAAGAAATCCTCGGGAGGGGATGAACCGGCGCGCGCCATACAATGCAGCGCAAGCTTCGTCGGCCCGGAGGTCCGAGCTCAATTTGCATCACTTCTGCGCAAATGCCCACACGGAGACCGGAAAATACCGGTTGTTGTGCAGGGAATGCCACCAGCGCCGGTACCGAGCCCAGCGGAAAAAGTTGGCGCGAACACAAGCGCTATTACCCCAGGAACCGGTTTCGATCCGGTCCAAGTCGAAGCCGCACTCGGCCAGAAAGTACCGGATGCCGGTTTCCGTCCAGCGCGAACAATCAACCGGAACTTCGTGGATTCGGATCAGAAACGGCGTGGTCATCAAGAAGTAGCCGCCGGGGCGAAGCATTTGATACACATTCTTTCCCGCCCGGTAAGGCCACAACAGGTGCTCAAACACCTGCTCTGCCAATATCAGATCGAACTGCTCATCCAGTGTCGACGCGCAGATGTCGAACTCTGGATAGCCAACCGAGCGGTACGTCTTGAACTGCTCGATGCGGCCCCAATAATCCCCGGAAATCTCCAGCGCGCTGAGTTGGTCGGGCCCAACACTCCGCACCAATTTCCGCGTCTCGTAGTCCATCACTCTGCGCACCCAATAGACCGACGGGTCCGGCAAGAACAGGCGACGATATAGGCGTGGCAACAGCCCATTACCGGGCTTTGACGCGACGGAGGCTGGTGCCGCCAAGCGCTGGCCGTGAACGTCGTCCTCGCCTACCTCATCCATGGTGCAGTCTCCTCGTCGTAGGGGCGAAGCACCGAATACTACTCATGACGTGCCGTCGCGCGTGGCGGATCGCCAAGCCCCCAATCGCACCGGATCATCCTCCAGGCTGTCGAACGTTTCGGCTGCCTTTTCGTGCCAGAACAGACCGCGCCTCGGCTGTCGCGTGCAGTCTGCACACGGCGCGTCGGTGCGGTCCGGATGGGCGTCGCAACGGCGAGGCGGCTCTTCGTACGGATGCTCCGGATCGAAGACCTTTCCCATCGGTGGGCGGCGATGGTCACGCCGCGCGGGTGCGCGACACGCGAATCCCCGGCCTTTCCCGACTTGGTACACCGATGGACCAGGCCACGGCGGGTGACTAGCGTAGGAACGCGATGACTATCGATCCCGATGAGATTCGCGCTGAAATCGACGCCCTGCTCGCGCGCCTACCCCAGCCCGGAAGCGGCGAAGACCCCGGGCAGGTGCCGTCGCTGGACGAGCTCGAAGACATAGCACGTCGCCTGTCCGAAGCGCACGACGTGCTGCTGGCCGCGCTGGAGTCGGCGGAGAAGGGCTGAACGCGCGGATGTCTCGACGCGCCCGCGTTGACGCCGAGCTGGTTCGGCGCGGCCTGGCCCGGTCCCGCCAGCAGGCCGCGGAGCTGATTGGCGCCGGGAAGGTCTGCATCGACGGGATTCCGGCGCGCAAGCCGGGCACCGCCGTCGCCGTCACCGCCGCCCTGACGGTCGCCGAGGACGGTGAGCGCGGCTGGGTGTCGCGCGGAGCGCACAAACTCATCGGGGCGCTGGACGCGTTCGAAGTTTCGGTCGTGGGGCGCCGCTGCCTGGATGCCGGCGCGTCGACGGGTGGCTTTACCGAGGTTCTGCTGGATCGCGGGGCCACGGAGGTGGTTGCCGTCGACGTGGGTTACGGCCAGCTGGCGTGGTCGCTGCGCACCGACGCGCGGGTGGTCGTCGTCGAGCGAACGAACGTTCGCGAGATCACGCCGGAGGCGATCGGCGGGCGAGCCGACCTTGTGGTGGCTGACCTGTCATTCATTTCGCTATCTACGGTTATGCCGGCGCTGGCTGGCTGCGCCGCGCCGAACGCGGATATCGTTCCCATGGTGAAGCCGCAGTTTGAGGTGGGCAGGGAGTTGGTCGGCGCCGGAGGTGTGGTGCGCGACCCGGGCCTGCGCGCCGAGGCGGTGCTGGCCGTCGCCGGTCGCGCGGGCGAGCTCGGCTGGCACACCGTCGGCGTCATCGCCAGCCCGCTGCCGGGGCCGTCGGGCAATGTCGAATACTTTCTGCGGCTGCGCGCGCAGACCGATCGGCCGCTGGCCGGCGACGAGCTGGCGACGGCGGTGCGGCGCGCGGTGGAAAGCGGGCCACAGTGAACGAAAACACGCTACGCACCGTGTTGATGGTGGTCCACACCGGCCGAGACGAGGCCACCGAGACCGCGCGGCGCGTGCAGAAAGTACTGGGCGACAACGGAATCGCACTTCGCGTGCTGTCCGCCGAGGCGGTCGACAAGGGTCCGCTGCGCCTGGCTCCCGACGACATGCGCGCCCTGGGTATCGAGATCGAGGTGGTCAACGCCGACCCGCAGGCGGCGGAGGGCTGCGAACTGGTGCTGGCACTGGGCGGTGACGGCACCTTCCTGCGGGCCGCCGAACTGGCCCGCAACGCGGGCATCCCGGTGCTGGGCGTCAACCTGGGCCGCATCGGTTTCCTGGCCGAGGCCGAGGCCGAGGCTATCGACCGGGTGTTGGATCATGTTGTCGCACAGGACTATCGGGTGGAAGACCGCTTGACCCTCGACGTGGTGGTGCGCCACGGCGCCGACCACTCCGTGCATGGTTGGGCGCTGAACGAAGTCAGCCTGGAAAAGGGTCCCCGGCTGGGGGTGCTCGGGGTGGTCCTCGAAATCGACGGGCGCCCGGTGTCGGCCTTCGGCTGCGACGGGGTGCTGGTCTCGACGCCCACCGGATCCACCGCCTACGCGTTCTCCGCCGGCGGACCGGTGTTGTGGCCGGACCTCGAGGCAATTCTGGTGGTACCCAACAACGCTCACGCGCTGTTCGGCCGCCCCATGGTCACCAGCCCGGACGCCACCATCGCGATCGAGATCGAGGCCGACGGTCATGACGCCCTGGTGTTCTGCGACGGGCGCCGGGAGATGTTGATCCCGGCGGGTAGCCGGCTGGAGGTAAAACGTTGCGATACACCGGTGAAATGGGCCCGCCTGGACAGCGCCCCGTTCACCGACCGGCTGGTGCGCAAATTCCGGTTGCCGGTGACCGGGTGGCGCGGGAACTGAGGGCGTTAGCACTGGTGCTGACTGAATGCTGACCGAAATCCGCATCGAGTCCCTCGGTGCCATCAGCGCCGCGGTCGGGGAGTTCGGCCGCGGCCTGACGGTATTAACCGGCGAGACCGGAACCGGCAAGACCATGGTGGTGACCGGGCTGCACCTGCTCGGCGGTGCCCGCGCGGACGCGACCCGAGTGCGCTCTGGTGCCGATCGGGCGATCGTCGAAGGCCGCTTCACCACAACGGATCTCGACGACGCTGTGGTCGCGCAGCTGGATGACATGCTGGACGCCTCGGGCGCCGAACGCGACGAGGACGGCAGCGTGATCGCGCTGCGCTCGGTCAGCCGTGACGGACCGTCGCGGGCATATCTGGGCGGCCGCAGCGTGCCGGCCAAGTCGCTCGGCGACTTCACCGCCGGGCTGTTGACCCTGCACGGGCAGAACGACCAGCTGCGGCTGATGCGGCCCGAGGAGCAGTGCGGCGCGCTGGACCGGTTCGCGAAGGCCCGCCCCGCGCTCGAGCGCTACTGCAAGCTTCGGGACGCTTGGCTCTCGGCGCGGCGCGACCTGCTCGACCGCCGCAACCGGATGCGCGAGCTCGCGCTGGAAGCCGACCGGCTGAACTTCGCGCTCAACGAGATCGATGCCGTGGACCCACAACCCGGCGAGGACGATGCCCTGGTCGCAGAGATCCTGCGGCTCTCCGAATTGGACACCCTCCGCGAGGCCGCGGCCTTGGCCCGCGCGGCCCTGTCCTCGGATGAGGCGGACGGAACCGGAGTCAGCGCGACCGACAGCCTGGGAAAGGCAAGGGCCGCACTGGAATCGACGGACGACGCAAAGCTGGTCTCGTTGGCCGGCCAGCTCGGCGAGGTGCTGACGGTGGTCGTCGACGCGGCCGCTGAGCTGGGCGGCTTCCTCGAGGAGCTGCCGGTCGATGCCAGCGCCCTGGAATCCAAACTGGCCCGGCAGGCCGAACTGCGCACGCTGACACGCAAGTACGCCGCCGACATCGACGGCGTGCTCACCTGGGCCCGGGAATCGCGCGAACGACTGGCCCAACTCGACGTCTCCGAGGAAGGACTGGCCGCCCTGGCGGCGCGGGTCGACGAGCTCGGAAGTGAATTGGCCCGGGCCGCGGTCGATCTGAGCAATCTCCGGCGCAAGGCCGCCAAGCGGCTCGCCAAGGAGGTCACCGCCGAGCTGTCCGGACTGGCGATGGCCGACGCCCAGTTCAGCATCGACGTCACCGTCGACGTCGCGTCGGCTGCCGACGACGCCGCCATGCTCAGGCTGCCGTCGGGCGAACTGGCCCGCGCCGGAGCCGACGGCGTCGACCAGGTGGAGTTCGGCTTCGCCGCGCACCGCGGGATGGATCAGCTGCCGTTGGCCAAGAGCGCCTCCGGGGGCGAGTTGTCCCGGGTGATGCTGGCCCTCGAAGTGGTGCTGGCCGCCTCGCGCAAGGAGACAGTGGGCACGACCATGGTGTTCGACGAGGTCGACGCCGGCGTGGGGGGCCGGGCGGCGGTGCAGATCGGGCGGCGGCTGGCGCGGTTGGCCCGCACCCACCAGGTCATCGTCGTCACCCACCTGCCGCAGGTCGCGGCCTACGCCGACATGCACTTGGTGGTGCATGGAGCCGGGCCCAAGGGGACCAGCGTGGTGCGGCGGGTCGCCGACGACGAGCGGGTGGCCGAGCTGGCGCGGATGCTGGCCGGGTTGGGTGAATCCGACAGCGGCCGTGCGCACGCCCGTGAACTGCTCGATGCGGCACAGAAGGATGAGATCTAACCGTCGGAAACACTTAATATAGATGTGACTAATGGGACTCTAGATAACTTCTGAGGCTGATGTTACGGCGCGCCTCCCATCCCCGCCGTGGCTTCGCGGACAGAATCGCCCCCATGAAGATGTCAGGCCTGCTTTCCCGTAACCCCGCCCGGCCGGGCCTCGTCGGCACCGCCCGGGTTGACCGGAACATCGACCGACTGCTGCGCAGGGTCTGCCCCGGCGACATCGTGGTGCTCGACGTCCTGGATCTGGACCGCATCACGGCGGACGCGCTGGTGGAGGCGGACATCGCCGCGGTCGTCAACGCGTCTCCGTCGGTGTCGGGCCGCTACCCGAACATGGGGCCCGAGGTGCTGGTCAACAATGGGGTGACGCTGATCGACGAGGCCGGACCCGACGTCTTCAGGAAGGTCAAGGACGGCTCCAAGATCCGGCTGTACGAGGGCGGGGTTTACGTCGGTGATCGCAGGCTGGTCCGGGGGACCGAGCGCACCGACCACGACATCGCCGACCTGATGCGCGAGGCCAAGAGCGGGCTGTCGGCACACCTGGAGGCGTTCGCCGGCAACACAATCGAGTTCATCAAGAGCGAGAGCCCGCTGCTGATCGACGGCATCGGCATCCCCGACGTCGACGTGGACCTGCGCCGCAGGCATGTGGTGATCGTCGCCGACGAGCCCAGCGCCGCCGAGGATCTGCGCTCGCTCAAGCCGTTCATCAAGGAGTATCAGCCGGCGCTGATCGGTGTCGGCAGCGGAGCGGACGTCTTGCGCAAGGCGGGCTATCGGCCCCAGATCATCGTCGGTGACCCCGACCAGATCAGCACGGACGCGCTCAAGTGCGGTGCCCAGGTGGTGTTGCCCGCCGACGCCGACGGTCACGCGCCCGGGCTGGAACGGATCCAGGATCTCGGCGTCGGGGCGATGACGTTTCCGGCCGCCGGCTCGGCGATCGACCTGGCCCTCCTGCTGGCGGACCACCACGGCGCCGCGCTGCTCGTGACGGCCGGGCACACCGCCAACATCGAGACGTTCTTCGACCGCACTCGCGCGCACAGCAACCCCTCCACGTTCCTGACCCGGCTGCGGGTGGGCGAGAAGGTGGTCGACGCCAAGGCAGTAGCCACCCTGTACCGCAACCACATCTCGGCGGGCGCCATCGCGCTGCTCGCGTTGACCATGCTGATCGCCGTCATCGTCGCGCTGTGGGTCTCGCGCACCGACGGTGCGGTGCTGCATTGGGTAACCGACTACTGGAATCACTTCTGCCTGATGGTGCAGAAGTGGGTCACCTGAGTTTCACAATTCTCAGTTGGGACTGGTGCGTTTAATGATCTCGTTGCGTCAACATGCCTTATCGCTGGCCGCAGTCTTTTTGGCGCTGGCCGTGGGAGTCGTGCTGGGCTCCGGCTTCTTGTCGGACACCCTGTTGTCCAGCCTCCGCGACGAGAAGCGCGACTTGCACACGCAGATCAGCGGGCTCAACGACCAGAAGAATGTGCTGAACGAAAAGCTCAGCGCGGCAAACAATTTCGACACCCAACTCGCCGGTCGGATGGTGCATGACGCGCTCGGCGGCAAGTCGGTTGTGGTGTTCCGCACCCCGGATGCCCAGGACGACGACGTGGCCGCGGTGTCGAAATTCATCGGTCAGGCCGGCGGGGCGGTGACCGGAACGGTGTCGCTGACGCAGGAGTTCGTCGAGGCCAACTCGGCGGAGAAGCTGCAGACGGTGGTGAACTCCTCGGTACTGCCCGCGGGCCAGCAGCTGAGCACCAAGCTCGTCGACCAAGGTTCGCAGGCGGGCGACTTACTGGGCATCGCCCTGCTGGCCAACGCGAACACGGCGGTGCCCGCGGTGGACGATATCCAGCGCAACACCGTGCTGGCGGCGTTGCGTGACACGGGCTTCATCACCTATCAGGCCACCGATCACATGGGCGCGGCCAACGCTGCGCTGGTAGTCACGGGCGGCTCGCTGCCCCAAGACGCCGGCAACAAGGGCGTCAGCGTTGCCCGGTTCTCGGCCGCGTTGGCCCCGCACGGCTCGGGCACCCTGCTCGCCGGGCGCGACGGTTCGGCGACCGGGGGCGCCGCCGTGGCCGTGACCCGCGCCGACGCCGGGATGAACTCGGCGATCACCACAGTGGACGACGTCGACTCCGCGCCGGGCCGGATCACCGCCATTCTGGGCTTGCACGACCTGCTGGGCGGCGGCCACGCCGGACAGTACGGCACCGGACACGGGGCGACGTCGATCACGGTGCCGCAGTAGCGGGCGTGTTAGCCGCGGCACGGCGCGGCGGATGTTAGGGTGGGTTTCCGTGGGTCGGCAGGCCCATCTAGTTATTCGCTAGAACAATTTTGACGCCCTGCCCGTCTTCACGGAGGTCGCCTGTGCGAAAGCACCCGCAATCCGCCACCAAGCACCTCTTCGTCAGCGGGGGAGTCGCTTCCTCGTTGGGCAAGGGTTTGACCGCCAGCAGCCTTGGTCAACTACTGACGGCCCGCGGGTTGTACGTGACGATGCAGAAGCTCGATCCGTACCTCAACGTCGATCCGGGCACCATGAATCCGTTCCAGCACGGCGAGGTCTTCGTCACCGAGGACGGCGCCGAAACCGACCTGGACGTCGGCCATTACGAACGGTTCCTGGACCGTGATCTGTCCGGTTCGGCGAATGTCACTACGGGACAAGTGTATTCGACGGTCATAGCAAAGGAGCGGCGCGGCGAGTATCTGGGCGACACCGTCCAAGTGATCCCGCACATCACCGACGAGATCAAAGCGCGCATCATGTCGATGGCCCAACCGGACGCCCAGGGTAACCGTCCCGATGTGGTCATCACCGAGATCGGCGGCACGGTCGGCGACATCGAGTCGCAACCCTTCTTGGAGGCCGCTCGCCAGGTGCGCCACGACCTCGGCCGGGAGAACGTCTTCTTCCTGCACGTCTCGCTGGTGCCCTACCTGGCACCATCGGGTGAACTCAAAACCAAACCCACCCAGCACTCGGTGGCCGCGCTGCGCAGCATCGGTATCAGCCCCGATGCGCTGATTCTGCGTTGCGACCGCGACGTACCCGAAGCCCTGAAAAACAAGATTGCGTTGATGTGTGACGTCGACATCGATGGCGTTATCTCCACCCCGGATGCGCCGTCGATCTACGACATTCCCAAGGTGCTGCACCGCGAGGAACTCGACGCCTATGTGGTGCGCCGGCTCAACCTGCCGTTCCGCGATGTCGACTGGACCGAATGGGACGACCTGCTGCGCAGGGTGCACGAGCCGCACGAGATTGTGCGGATCGCCTTGGTGGGCAAGTACGTTGAGCTCTCCGATGCGTATCTGTCGGTCACCGAGGCACTGCGCGCCGGCGGGTTCAAGCACCACGCCAAGGTGGAGTTGGTCTGGGTTGCTTCCGACGACTGCGAGAGCGCGGCCGGTGCCGCGTCGGCCCTGGGCGACGTGCACGGCGTGCTGATCCCGGGCGGGTTCGGCATCCGCGGCATCGAGGGCAAGATCGGCGCCATCCACCACGCACGCACGCGCGGACTGCCGGTACTCGGCCTGTGCCTCGGCCTGCAATGCATCGTGATCGAGGCCGCCCGCTCAGCCGGTCTGACCCAGGCCAACTCGGCGGAATTCGACCCCGAGACGCCCGACCCCGTCATCTCTACGATGGCCGATCAGGTCGATATCGTCGCCGGCGAAGCCGACCTTGGCGGCACCATGCGGCTGGGCGCCTACCGCGCGGTGCTCGAACCGGAATCGATTGTGGCCCAGGCATATGGCGCCACGGACGTATCGGAGCGCCACCGCCACCGCTATGAGGTCAACAACGCCTACCGCGACAAGATCGCGGAAAGCGGCCTGAAGTTCTCCGGAACGTCTCCCGACGGCCACCTGGTGGAGTTCGTTGAGTATCCGCCGGACGTGCACCCGTTCATCGTCGGCACCCAGGCTCACCCGGAGCTGAAGAGCCGGCCCACGCGGCCGCACCCGCTGTTCGTCGCCTTCGTCGGCGCGGCGATCGACTACAAGGCGGGCGAGCTGCTGCCCGTGGAGATCCCGGAACAGTCGTCGAACGGCATCCAGCATCGGGACAGCGCTGCGCGGCCGATACCTGAGCCCGCGACCCGTGGCTGACCACGTCTTCGAGACGGAGTCGTCCGAAACGCTGTACACCGGAAAGATTTTCGCGCTGCGCAGCGACCGCGTGCGGATGCCCGCCGGCAAGGTGGTAACCCGCGAGATCGTCGAACATTTCGGCGCGGTCGCCGTGGTCGCGATGGACGACCGCGGCAACCTCCCGATGATTTACCAGTACCGGCACGCCTTCGGTCGGCGGCTGTGGGAGCTGCCCGCGGGACTGCTCGATGTCGCCGGCGAGGCGGCTCATCTCACCGCGGCTCGCGAACTCATGGAGGAGGCGGGGCTGAAGGCGGCAGACTGGACGGTGCTCGTAGACCTCAATTCCACACCGGGCTTCAGCGACGAGTCGGTGCGCGTCTATCTGGCCACCGGTCTGACTCAGGTCGAGCGGCCCGACGCGCACGACGAAGAAGCCGACATGACATTGGAGTGGTATCCGCTGGCCGACGCCGCCCGTAAGGTGCTCAGCGGTGAAATCGTCAATGCCATTGCCGTGGCAGGAATTTTGGCCGCCCACGCCGTGACGACAGGGTTCGCTCAGCCGCGTCCAGTGGACAGCCCGTGGCAGGACAAGCCGACGGCGTTCGCAGCGCGCAAGGCCGCGCAATGACGACGGTGGCGCTGGACACGCAGTTGCAGGGCTACCTTGACCATCTCACGATCGAGCGCGGCGTCGCCGCGAACACCCTGAGTTCGTACACCCGCGACTTGCGTCGCTACACAAAACATCTGTCGGACCGGGGAATTCACGACCTGGCCAAGGTGGGCGAGAACGACGTGAGCGAATTCCTGGTGGCGCTGCGCCGCGGCGATCCCGACACCGGAGCCGCCGCGCTGTCGGCGGTGTCGGCGGCGCGGGCGCTGATCGCGGTGCGCGGTCTGCATCGGTTCGCCGCCGCCGAAGGGCTGGCCGAACTCGACGTGGCGCGTGCGGTCCGGCCACCGACGCCGGGCCGCCGGCTGCCCAAAAGCCTGACCATCGACCAGGTGCTGGCGCTACTGGAGGGTGCGGGTGGCGACAGCCCGGCCGACGGACCGCTGACCCTGCGCAACCGGGCGCTGCTGGAACTCCTATATTCCACCGGCGCACGGATTTCCGAGGCCGTCGGCCTCGACGTCGACGACGTCGACACGCACTCGCGGTCGGTGTTGTTGCGCGGCAAGGGCGGTAAGCAGCGGCTGGTGCCGATCGGACGTCCGGCCGTGGCCGCACTGGACGCGTACCTGGTACGGGGTCGTCCGGAGCTGGCACGTCGCGGGCGCGGCACGCCGGGCATCTTCCTCAACGTGCGCGGCGGACGGTTGTCACGGCAGAGCGCGTGGCAGGTTTTGCAGGACGCGGCAGCGCGTGCCGGCATCACCTCGGGGGTGTCGCCGCACATGCTGCGGCATTCCTTCGCCACGCACCTGCTGGAGGGTGGCGCCGATGTGCGCGTCGTGCAGGAGCTGCTCGGGCACGCCTCGGTGACGACGACGCAGATCTACACCATGGTCACCGTGCACGCGCTGCGCGAAGTGTGGGCCGAGGCCCACCCCCGGGCCCAGTAGTTTGTGCACCCGGGCTGCTCGGCCCGCTCATCCGCCTAGGTAGTCAGACTCCAGCACCAGGTCGGACAGCAGTGTCTGGTACTCGACGTGGGTCTTATGCTCGACGGTGTTGAACCGCTTGCCCTGCTGCAGCCGCATGTACTCGCGGTACTTCGGCGCCCCCGGCACCCGGACGTTGTCGGCGACCACGATCGAGCCAGGATGCAACCACTCCCGATCCAGGATGCTGGTCAGGTCGTCCAGGTAGGCGTCCTTGTCGTGATCGAGGAACACGAAATCGAGGGTGCGGGCGGCAAACCCATGCTCGTTGGCCAGCGCATCAAGGGTGCGCCCGCCGTCGCCGATGGTGCCGACCACACACGTGACCCGATCGGCGACGCCGGCGTGCGCCCAGATCTGGCGGGCGTTGGCGGCGTTGGCCTCGGCGAGTTCGACCGAGAACACCTTGGCGTTCGGGGCGGCACGGGCGATGCGCAATGCGCCGTACCCGCAGTACGTGCCCAGCTCGAGCGCGAGCGACGGACCGGCGCGCCGCACTGCGGCGTCGAGCAGCAGCCCTTTCTCGTCACCGACGTTGATCAGCAACGATTTTTCGTAGGCGAACTTGTCGATGGTGGCCAGCACGTCGTCGATGTCGCCGGCCCGCGCGTTCTGCAGGACGTACTCGACGGCGGCCGCCTCGCGCCCGTCACCGATCTGGCCGGTGGTGGTGATGTTTCGGGCACCGGCGGCTACGCGCCAGAACGACCACCGCAGGAGAGGAATCCGTCGCTTGAGATTCAT
Organism: Mycobacterium sp. E2479; assembly: GCF_001667925.1. Lineage (GTDB taxonomy): Bacteria > Actinomycetota > Actinomycetes > Mycobacteriales > Mycobacteriaceae > Mycobacterium. The sequence continues at coordinate 23,079 of NZ_LZJR01000146.1, forward strand.
AGACGTCACGATAGGCCGGTGGCCGGTTTGAGGCCGTGGTGGTGCTGATTGGTGATTCGCAGAAGCGATAGCGCCGGTGCTAGCGCGGTTCGAAGCCGCACACCCCTCGGAAATGGTGCTGCTGTGACTGAAGTTAATAGGCTGCCGGGATGTGCGTTCCGCCACCGATTTTTGGTCATATTGGCTGGTTAATTGCCTGCGGGTCGCCCGGTTTCGCGCGAGGAACCCGTTAGACTTTCCGACGATGTTCATCTCCCGAACACCCCCGCCATGACCGAGCAGCCGGACAACGGCGTCGAGCTCGGTCTGACCGGGCGGCCGCCGCGGGCGATCCCGGAGCCACAGCCGCGCACTTCGCACGGCCCGGCCAAAGTCGTCGCCATGTGCAATCAAAAAGGCGGCGTCGGGAAGACCACGTCCACCATCAATTTGGGTGCCGCGCTCGCCGAGTACGGCAGGCGGGTGCTGCTGGTGGACATGGACCCGCAGGGCGCGCTGTCCGCCGGCCTGGGCGTCCCGCATTATGAGCTGGACAAGACCATTCACAACGTCCTGGTCGAGCCGCGGGTGTCGATCGACGACGTGTTGCTGCAAACCCGGGTCAGGCACATGGATCTGGTGCCCAGCAACATCGACCTGTCGGCCGCCGAGATCCAGCTGGTCAACGAGGTGGGACGCGAGCAGACGCTGGGCCGCGCGCTGCATCCGGTGCTGGACCGCTACGACTATGTGCTGATCGACTGCCAGCCGTCACTGGGGCTGCTCACCGTCAACGGCCTGGCCTGCGCCGACGGCGTGGTGATCCCGACCGAATGCGAGTACTTCTCGCTGCGCGGGCTGGCGCTGCTGACCGACACCGTCGACAAGGTGCGCGACCGGCTCAATCCGAAGCTCGAGATCAGCGGGATCTTGCTCACCCGGTACGACCCCCGCACGGTCAACTCCCGCGAGGTGATGGCCCGGGTCGTGGAGCGGTTCGGTGACCTGGTGTTCGACACCGTCATCACCCGGACCGTCCGATTCCCGGAGACCAGCGTCGCCGGCGAACCCATCACCACGTGGGCCCCGCGGTCCACCGGGGCAATCGCCTATCGCGCGCTGGCCCGCGAGTTCATCGACCGATTCGGCGCGTGAACGCGACCGAAACCGGTGAGGCGCCACAGCAGAACGGCTACGGAGCTGGCTTCCAAGTCCGCCTGACCAATTTCGAGGGCCCGTTCGACCTCCTGCTGCAGCTGATCTTCGCCCATCGCCTCGACGTGACCGAGGTGGCGCTGCACCAGGTCACCGACGACTTCATCGCCTACACCCGGGAAATCGGTCCGCAGCTGGAGCTCGAGGAGACCACGGCATTCCTCGTGGTCGCCGCCACGCTGCTGGATTTGAAGGCCGCCCGACTGCTGCCGGCCGGACGGGTCGACGACGACGAAGATCTCGCGCTGCTGGAGGTGCGCGATCTGCTGTTCGCCCGGTTGCTGCAGTATCGCGCGTTCAAGCACGTCGCGGAGATGTTCGCCGAACTCGAGGCCACGGCGTTGCGCAGTTATCCGCGGTCGGTGTCGCTGGAAGACCGGTTCACCGAACTGTTGCCCGAGGTGATGATCGGCGTGGACGCCGAACGCTTCGCTCAGATCGCCGCGATCGCGTTCACCCCGCGACCCACACCGACGGTGTCGGTCGAGCACCTGCACCAGGTGCAGGTCTCGGTTCCCGAGCAGGCCAAGAAGTTGCTGGCCATCCTGGAGGCACGGGGCAGCGGGGCGTGGGCCACGTTCTCCGAGCTGGTCGCCGATTGCGAGGCGTCGATGGAGGTGGTCGGGCGCTTTTTGGCGCTGCTCGAACTGTATCGGTCCCGGGCGGTAGCATTCGACCAGTCAGAGCCGCTTGGCGTGCTCCAAATCTCGTGGACCGGGGAGCGTCCGGCCAGTGAAGCCTTGGTAGAAGTGCGGGACGAATAAGTGACTGAAGATATGCCGGACGTCGATCTCGACGCAGCTCTCGACGTGGGCATCCCGGACATCGCCGAAGTCGTGCCCATGGAGTCCGAAGAACTCGGCGCGGTGCTCGAGGCGCTGCTGCTGGTGGTGGACACGCCGGTCACCGCGGAGGCGCTCGCGTCGGCCACGCAGCAACCGGTATACCGGATCGCCGCCAAGTTGCAGGAGATGGCCGAGCAGTTCACGGAACGCGACAGCGGCATCGACCTGCGGAAAAACAGCGAGGGCTGGCGGATGTACACCCGTGCCCGGTTCGCGCCCTATGTGGAGAAGCTGCTGCTCGACGGAGCGCGGTCCAAGCTCACGCGGGCCGCGCTGGAGACTCTGGCCGTGGTCGCCTACCGCCAGCCCGTGACGCGTGCGCGGGTGAGCGCGGTGCGCGGCGTCAACGTCGACGCCGTGATGCGCACGCTGCTGGCGCGCGGCTTGATCACCGAAGCGGGAGTCGACGAGGACACCGGCGCGACGACGTTCGCCACCACCGACCTGTTCTTAGAGCGGCTGGGGCTGACCTCGCTGGCCGACCTTCCGGATATCGCGCCGCTGCTTCCCGACGTCGACACGATCGAGGACCTCAGCGAATCCCTGGACAGCGAGCCACGTTTCATCAAACTTTCCGGCGGTCAGCCGTCAGACCCGGCGATGACGTTCGACGTGGACCAGGATTGATGGAGGAAGTACAGGGGATCCGGCTGCAAAAAGTGTTGTCCCAAGCCGGAATTGCGTCGCGGCGGGCCGCCGAGAAGTTGATCATCGACGGCCGCGTCGAGGTGGACGGCCACGTGGTGACCGAATTGGGCACTCGCGTCGACCCGGACTCGTCGGTGATCCGCGTGGACGGCGCCCGGGTGGTGCTGGACGATTCCCAGGTCTACCTCGCCCTGAACAAGCCGCGCGGTGTGCACTCGACCATGTCCGACGACCGCGGCCGACCGTGCATCGGCGATCTGGTGGAGCGCAAGGTCCGCGGCAACAAGAACCTGTTTCATGTCGGGCGCCTGGACGCCGATACCGAAGGGCTGATCCTGCTCACCAACGATGGCGAGCTGGCGCACCGGCTGATGCATCCTTCCCACGAGGTCGCCAAGACGTACCTGGCGACGGTGACCGGATCGGTGCCGCGAGGGCTCGGGAAGAAGCTGCGTGCTGGGATCGAATTGGACGACGGCGTGGCCAAACTCGACGAGTTCGCGGTGGTAGACGCCATCCCCGGCAAGACGCTGGTGCGGGTGACGCTGCACGAGGGCCGCAATCGCATCGTGCGCCGGCTGCTGGCGGCCGCCGGATTCCCGGTGGAGTCGTTGGTACGCACCGACATCGGGCCCGTGGCGCTGGGAAAACAGCGACCGGGCACAATTCGGGCGTTGGCTCATCACGAGGTCGGCCAGCTCTACAAAGCGGTGGGCCTGTGAATGGAACGATCATTGCCATCGACGGCCCGGCGGGCACCGGAAAGTCTTCGGTATCAAGGGGATTGGCGCAAGCGCTCGGTGCGCGCTATCTGGATACCGGCGGTATGTACCGGACGGTGACCCTGGCCGTGCTGCGCGCCGGCATCGATCCCGCCGACGCCGACGCCGTCGCCCGCGCCGCGCAGACGGTAGAGATGTCTGTGGACTATCAGCCCGATGGCGACCGTTATTTCCTGTGCGGAGAAGATGTCTCGACGGAAATCCGCGGTGACCGGGTCACCGCCTCGGTGTCGGCGGTGTCCGCGGTGCCCGCCGTCCGCACCCGGCTGGTCGCCATGCAGCGCGAAATGGCCCAGGGCCCGCGCAGTGTGGTCGTCGAGGGCCGGGACATCGGCACCGTCGTCCTGCCGGATGCGCCCGTGAAGATCTTCCTGACCGCATCGGCCGAAACCCGGGCGCGGCGGCGCAACGATCAGAACGTGGCGGCGGGCTTGGCCGACGACTACGAGGCGGTGCTGGCCGACGTCCGCCGGCGCGACCATCTGGATTCCACCCGGGCTGTGTCACCGCTGCGGGCGGCCCCGGACGCGGTGATCGTCGATACCAGCGAAATGACCGAGCCCCAAGTTATTTCACACCTGCACGATCTGGTCAGGCAGCGGACCGGAGCGGTGCGGTGAGTCAAGACGGCACGTGGAGCGACGAAAGCGACTGGGAGTCAGTTGGATTCGGACTCGACGAACAGGAGGAGGTAGGTCCGGCGCCCGTAGTGGCGGTTGTCGGCCGGCCCAATGTCGGCAAGTCGACGCTGGTCAATCGGATTCTCGGGCGGAGAGAGGCGGTGGTGCAGGACATCCCGGGTGTCACCCGCGACCGCGTGTCCTACGACGCGCTGTGGACGGGTCGCCGGTTCGTCGTGCAGGACACCGGCGGATGGGAGCCGGACGCCAAGGGACTCCAACAACTGGTGGCCGAACAGGCATCGGTGGCCATGCGCACCGCCGATGCAGTGATCCTGGTGGTCGACGCGTTGGTCGGCGCCACCGCGGCCGACGAGGCCGCCGCACGGATCCTGCTGCGGTCGGGCAAGCCGGTTTTCCTGGCGGCCAACAAGGTTGACAGCGACAAGGCCGAGGCGGACGCAGCGCTGCTGTGGTCACTGGGGCTCGGCGAGCCGCACGCCATCAGTGCCATCCACGGCCGCGGGGTGGCGGATCTGCTCGATGAGGTGCTTGCCGCGCTGCCCGAGGTGTCCGAGGTGGCGCCCACGTCCGGCGGACCACGCCGCGTCGCGCTGGTCGGCAAACCCAACGTGGGCAAGAGCTCGCTGCTGAACAAGCTGGCCGGCGATCAGCGCTCCGTGGTGCACGACGTCGCTGGAACGACGGTTGACCCGGTGGACTCGCTGATCGAGCTCGGCGACAAGGTGTGGCGGTTCGTCGACACCGCGGGCTTGCGACGCAAGGTGCGCCAAGCCAGCGGGCACGAGTTCTACGCCTCCGTGCGTACGCACTCGGCCATCGATGCGGCCGAGGTGGTCATCGTGCTGATCGATGGATCTGACCCGCTCACCGAACAGGATCAGCGGGTTTTGTCGATGGTCATCGAGGCCGGCCGGGCCCTGGTGCTGGCTTTCAACAAGTGGGATCTGGTGGACGAGGACCGCCGTGAGCTGTTGGAGCGCGAGATCGACCGCGAACTAGTGCAGCTGCGGTGGGCACCGAGGGTCAACATCTCCGCCAAGACGGGGCGGGCGTTGCAGAAGCTGGTGCCCGCGATGGAGACCGCACTGGCCTCATGGGATACGCGGATTTCGACCGGCGCGCTGAATTCCTGGCTCAAAGAGGTGGTGGCGGCCACGCCGCCCCCGGTGCGTGGGGGCAAGCAGCCTCGCATCCTGTTCGCCACCCAGGCGACCGCTCGGCCCCCGACGTTCGTTCTGTTCACCACGGGTTTTCTGGAGGCCGGGTATCGGCGGTTCCTGGAGCGCCGGCTGCGTGAGACCTTCGGGTTCGAGGGATCACCGATCCGGATCAATGTGCGGGTGCGCGAAAAGCGGGGAGCCAGGCGGCGCTGAGCGCCTGTGGCGCGGAGCCAGTCGGCGCTTGGACCCATCTGGCGATTCCCAAATGCGGTAGCACCCGCGCTGGCGCGTTTGGGATTTACTGCATGGCCTCGCCTGGCCCGGAGCGGCAACGCCGGACGTGACATGCGGGCCACGCTATAGCGGAGGTCACTGGGCGGCCTGGCCGACCATCTACGGTAGGCTTTCGACCTGCCGCCGGTTGCATGCATCGGCGCGCGGGCTGTGGCGCAGTTTGGTAGCGCACTTGACTGGGGGTCAAGTGGTCGCAGGTTCAAATCCTGTCAGCCCGACACAGTTCAGAAGGTGTTTTCACCTCTCATAGGAATCCAGCCGAAGGGCTGGGACCCCAATTCATACCCCAATTGGCCGGTAAAATGGCGCCGTGGCAAAGCGCGCAGCAAACGGGCGGGGAGCAGTCCGGCAACGTACCGATGGACGCTGGGAAGCCCGGTTGTCGTATCGGGACTCCGCTACGGGAGAACGCAAAAGAGTCTCCGTCTACGGGGCCACGCAGAAGCTCGCGCTGGCCGAACTGGACAAGGTGCAGGATCGGTTGGAGGCGGGGAAGCCTCCGAGGGACGCCACCTCGACTGTGAGCGCATGGCTCGTGCACTGGCGAGCGACCACCTTGGCTGCCAGTGACCGCAAGGCGGCGACCAAAGAGTTGTACGCCAACCTCAGCCGTAAGCACCTTGAGTCCGGCCCCCTCGGTGCAGTGCGGCTGGATCGGCTCAAGCCCTCCGACATCGAAGGCCTGGTGCTCTCGATGCGAGCAGCGACTAAGCCGGGCAAACCGACCCAGGAACACCCCAACCCTGAGCCGGTGCGAGCACTGTCCGACTCGACCATCCGGCAGACGTTCACGATTCTGCGCCAGGCTCTCGACGGAGCTGTGCGCGACGGCCTGCTGGCGCGCAATCCCTGCCATCTGGTGAAGCGTCCCGGAGTTCGGCGAATCGAGGCCAAGTACTTGGACACCAGCACGGTCTCGGCCCTCCTGGTGGCTGCTGGCGGTCTGCGCTACGCGCCGGTGCTCAAGCTCATCGCCTCTACCGGACTGCGGCGTGGCGAAGCACTGGCGCTCCGCTGGGCTGATGTGGATCTCGACAACGGCGTACTGCTGGTGCGCGGCACGCTAAGTCGAGTCAATGGCAAGCTCGCCATCACCGTGCCCAAGACCGAGCGGTCACGTCGAGAGATCCCGTTGGCACCTCCTGTGGTCGCCATGCTCAAGGCACACCGCAAAACCCAGCTGGAAGAGCGGCTGCGCGCTGCCAATGTATGGCAGGACACCGGCCTGGTGTTCACGTCGGAGTTGGGCACCCCCGTTGAGCCCAGCTCTGTGCTGCGCGACATCAAGCTGGCCTCGGCCGAGGCAGGCCTGGAAGGTGTTGGCGTGCATACGCTGCGGCACAGTACAGCCGTCGCCTGGTTGGAAGGCGGTACCCACATTCGGCAGGTGGCCGACCTGCTGGGCCACAGCTCGATCAGCATCACAGGTGATGTGTATGGGCATGGCTCTCAGGATGGGGCCAGGGCTGCCGTGGTGGCTCTGGGTGTTCAATTAAGTCTCTGAGCCGCTGACCGGGATAAATCCGCTTATCAAACTAAATTCTTTCTAAGACAACGCATTTAATTAGTTCCCTTATTGGGGGGGGCCCGCGGTAGCTTCCGATCTCATGTACGCACGTGAGGGGCTACTTGTGCACGATCAACTTCTTTCGATACCGACCACCCAAACGAGGCTCGGCGGGGTCTGCCGCCGGATGGTCTACACACTGATCGAGCAGGGGCAAATCAAACGGGTGAAGGTCGGTTCACGGGCCTTCATCACGGAATCATCTGTGGACTCCTACATCGCCCGCCTGACTGAGACAGCGGCATCCTGATGTCCTCAAGGCCCTCGGTTCGAGACCGCGATCCGTGCAATGTCGTTGCCTTGACGGCGGTTCCACGGATGCCTCGTACTCGACTTGCGCAGACAAGCCGAGGCCCCCGCGTCAACGGAGGCCTCGGACATATACCCCACTTTGGCAAGTTAGAAAGGAATGAAATCAATGGTAGCAGCACAATTGCTCAGTACAGAGGACCGGCAAGGTCGTGAGCTAGCGGAGATTCTGCTGCACGAGGCTGTCGAATACGCTGAGCATCACTGGCCGATCATCCCACTGCGTGGCAAGGTTCCGGCTATCCCCAGCGCCCATCCTGCGTTTAAGAACATTGGCTGCTGTACACCACTGCCGCCCCCGGATCCTATGCGCGGCAAGTGCAAGGGTGGATGCGGGAAGCTCGGCCACGGCGTCTACGACGCCACCGACGACGTGGTCACGGTGCGGACCTTATGGTCCGGTCCGTATCGAGGTTGCAATATTGGTGCCCGGGTTCCGAAGTCGATGCTGCTGATAGACATCGATCCGCGTCACGGGGGGAACATTAGTTGGGCCAGAATGCAGAGGCACTACGGAAAGTTCCCCGAGTGCCTTACGACCGTCTCGGGGCGCGGGGGACGGCGGTGTTCATCTATACGTGCGCCGTCCTCCCGGCAGGCTGATCTCCGAGAACTTGGGTTCCGGTATCGAGCTGAAGACGTCGACGAGCCTTGGCGTGCAAGCTCCCTCGATCCACCCGGTTACCGGCAAAAGCTACGTGCGGATCGACGGGCCGGTTCCAATCCCACCGGAGTGGTTCATCGAGCTGGTCGTTGATGGCCGCCGCGGTCGGTCCAGATCAACGTTGCGCGAACACAACTTTCCGGCCGGCTCAGTCGCAGACGATTTCTGCGCAGCGACGAGCTGGGTGGAGGTCCTGGGCCCACATGGCTGGGAGTGCTTAGATTTCGACTCGGAGGAGGACGGTAGCCGCTGGCTTCACCCGGCTGCGACGTCGTCGTGCTCGGCAACGATCCGTCATGGGTGCTTGTTCGTGTACTCCACTAACACGCCATTCGAAGTGACCGAGGCGGGATCGCCCAAGGGCTACACGAAATTTCGAGCTTACGCGGTGCTGAACCATAAAGGTAACCTTCGAGCCGCGGCCCGCGCTCTTAGACAGGGGGCCGGACTGTGATTGATGCAGGATCCGTTGATCCGATGCCCGAGAACGACGGTCGGCCGCCGGAAGACGAAAGCAACGATGGCGACACCCATCTCGATGGAGATGCCGAGAACACGCAGAGTGACCGCGAGGAAGCGACCCAAGACGAGAATTGCTACGTCATCGAGCCATTGCCCGGTCTTCCTCATGACGACTACGGGCGGGAGTTCGATGCTCCGCCGCCATCTGCGCCGATGGAAGTGGCGCGCAGGATCGATCGACTGTTCCGTACGGACAGCGGTCGCACCCTTCTATCTTGGCGTGGCGGTTGGAAGCGTTGGCACGCCACACATTGGAGTGAGTTGGACGTGGCGCAATTGCGCAGCCACATCTACCGCAGTCTGAGCGGCGCCACCTACGAGCACGCGATGGCCAACGGGGTAGAGACGAGGAGCTGGAACCCCGACCGGCGCAAGGTCGCGAACGTGATGGAGGCGATGGGCGCACTGGCGCACTTTCCCTTCGACATCGATCCTCCGTCGTGGATCTCGGAAAGCGAGGTGAAAACTGACGCTGCCCAGATGATTTCGTGTGCCAACGGGCTGCTCGATTTACCCCGGAGAACGCTGATTGGCCACACGCCGTCGCTATTCAACCTCGTCTCGGTCCCATTGTGCTACGACCCGGAGGCCCCTGAGCCCACCGTCTGGCTTGAGTTCTTGGACTCGCTGTGGTCCGGCGATCCTGAGTCGATCATGTTGCTCCAGGAGTCTTTTGGCTACCTGCTCTCGGGGCGGACCGACATGCACAAGTTGCTGGCGTTAATTGGCCCGATGCGTGCGGGAAAGGGCACTATCGCGCGGACGCTCACCACGCTGATCGGCAAAGGCAACGTGGCGGGTCCTACGCTGAGCAGCCTGGGGACTAACTTCGGCCTGTCGCCCCTATTGGGCAAGCCGGTAGCCATCATCTCAGACGCCCGCCTTGGATCTGGGCCATCGCACGCTGTCGTTGAGCGTCTGTTGTCGATCACCGGCGAGGACATGCTGACCGTCGACCGTAAGTACCGAGAGCCATGGACGGGCCGGCTGCCGACTCGGTTCGTCATGCTGTCCAACGAACTGCCAAGATTCACCGATTCATCAGGTGCGATCGCTACCAGGATGCTCATTTTGCAACTGACGAAGAGCTTCCTCAACCGCGAGGATCGCACGATAGAGAGTCGCCTACTACCCGAGATGCCGGGGATCTTGAATTGGGCACTTGAAGGCTTGGACAGGCTCGTCGCCAACGGTAGGTTCACCGTTCCTGGATCCTCCGAGGACGCCACCACCATGATGATGGACCTCGCTTCGCCGGTGTCGGCGTTTGTGCGGGAGCGGTGCGAATTGGGGCGGGACAAGGTCGTCGAGAAGGACCTTCTTTATGTCGCCTGGAAGCTGTGGGCCGATTCGAACGGGCACCACGCCGGAGCAAAGGTCACGTTCGGCCGGTCTCTGCATGCCGCGGTGCCGGGGTTGGGCAGGGCCGACATCCCCATCGACGGCAAGCGGGTGCACGGTTACCGGGGCATCGGTCTGCTCGCCGGAAGCGACTACCGCGAAAACAATTCGAATCAAACTGCGCAGCCTGCGCATGGGGCTGAATCCGCAGCTCACAATGGTTTCAACGACGAAAATCATTCTGCGCGAGCGGCGACGGCTTCCTTTGGGGGCAATGAGGCGCAAGCGGCTGCGCCGGATAAGTTCGGACAAAACCGCAGGTCAGGGGCTACTGCGCAAGCTGCGCGGGATGAAACCCAATGTAGGTCCTACAACGGGCACCAAGGGCCGTTGACGAAAGTCCCTCCAACACAAGGGCAGGAGGGGCAGGACTACGCGGGGAGAGCAAGGTCGGTTGACTTCGCCGCATTGAGGAGGCGGGACACTGCGACCGCCACGGCGGACAGCGGCAAGCCAGCTGCACCCGTCCGTATCAACGGTCGACCCATCGACCGGAGCGCCCACTATAAGGCCTCCCGCAAGCGCGACAGACGGAGCCACAGGCGATGAGGGCTTCGAGGGGGCGCTCGGTTCAGAAACAAATTACGGACTGCACGGATACAAAAAAGGAGATCACCATCGTGACTAACACTCCCTGGCAACGGAGACACGACGTCGACGACGACGAGGCAAAACATTCCTACGCCGACAAAATCATCCGCATCAGAAACATCTCGGACAGATTGGCTGACATCACCTGTCGACGACGGCGGATCGACAGAAAGACCCTGTCGTGGCTCCAATCTCAGCTTCAAGAACTCGCTGACGGCGTCTACGACGAGACGTTGGCTCAGATGACGGTCGCAAACATTGATGTGGATCCTCTGCAGGCCGCTCTCCTGAAGGCATTCTACGAAACTTACAGTGATGGAACGCCTGTCTGGACGCGCGCAGAAGGCACTGGTGCAGCGGGCGATCCCGGGCCTGCCGATTTCTACAGCCGAAGCATTCAACGGCGCGCCGGCGGGCTCAGAGGACCCTTGCCGCCAGGCTGCGAAGTAAGTGTGGCAGACCCGCCTCACCGTCGCCAGAGAACTGAAACTCCAACGTCGTTCGCCTCGTTACAGGAAATACTGCTCAGACGGGCGAATGAGTTTCATGAGGGTGTGGCTTTATCGGCAACTAATCACATGTCGGAGAAGAAGAACCGATCCCCTTCTGGCTTTAGTCCCACCGTCGTGCGAAGTAGACCTGAAAACGGTCATTCGGGTGTACGTGCTGTACGACAAGAGCAGCGCTGATCATCGCGAAGTGAGCCCGGCGGACACGCATAACGCGGTGTGGCAGGCGTGAGCTAAGGCCGTCCTCAAAGCAATGCCGCACTGGACCGTTATGCGGCTTCAACCCACGCAAAAGAAAAGGACTTCGTAATGGCTACTGCTGAGGACCATAAAAAGTACATCTACGCTCTGGGGTCTCGGACCATCCGGCGAGCGGCCTTTAGAGTCGATGAAGCCGAACTGGATCACGAACTACGCGCGGCACTCCTGAGGGACCTCGACATGGCGACGTTATGGCTGAAGGCCGCTGCCTTTCTTGATCGGCTGCCGAGAGGTGCTGGGGGAGGCGAGAATAGCGAGGGAGATATTACTGACTGGGACGTCTACTCTGACGGTCGACCAGTTTCCAACCAGATTGAGTGGTACGGGAGATACACCAGCCTGGTGCACCGCCCCGATGCGTCCGTGGACGATATGGAAGATGGCGAACTAGAGCCCGAACTCTCTCCCTGCTGCCAACAGTATCCAGGAGACAACGCCGATTTCGACGAAGACGGGGACACCGCGAGCGGTGAACGCCTGTAGAAAGCTGCAATCAGAACGTGTCAGCATGAACTTCATGCCGCTCAGCAGCGGAGATGGGTGAATGAGGATCTCGGGTGGGCGTGTATGCGACGGCCGGTTCGAACGCATTGAGCCGCGTTGCCACATTTGCCGTGATGAGGAAGTTCGCCTACGGGTCAACGAGCTGCTGGATTGGTGTCGTGTCCCGATTGCGTGGCGTCCCGGCGGCACAGTAATGACTGCCAGTTACGCAGACATTCTGCGTGAGGTGAACGAAGGTCGTGAGAAGGCAGACCGGATCACTCACGCCAGCCTGCGAGTCCACGCCAAGCGTCACTACCACTTCGAGGCGGTGGCGGCTTACTGGGCAGCTCAGATAGACAAGAAGCTGCGGAGCGCCCTGGACGGATTCCGAGGTCCAAAACCTATTGCCTAGCTATAGGCAGCTGGTGTTAAGTATGCGGTCCGGTTGTTGCAGATGACGTTTCGCGATAGGCCGGCTATAGGTTCGAGGTAGCCGAGCACTGCCTCCATGAGCCGCCAGAGCTGCGGGCGAGGGGAGGTGGACTGGACTCGGCCGCAAGTCGCAATCTGCAACTAGTCAACGCGCCGAACTCGACCCGGGTTTGCGTCGACGACCTGGCCAGCCTTAGTACCCCGATGCGCACACGGTTTCGCGTACTAATTGGCTTCTGTGCTTGCTTCGGTGACTCCGGTTTCGGCTTATCGGACCCGCGACGTCGGTGACCGACCGATAATTCTTGGCGGCACCTTAAGGGGGTGGCGTGGTCACAGCAGACGACCGCATTGGATCGACGTTCGGCAAGTATCAACTCAGACGACTGCTCGGACGAGGCGGCATGGGGGAGGTGTATGAGGCTTACGACACCACCAAGGATCGAACTGTCGCGTTGAAGATCCTGCGCCCAGAACTGTCCTGCGACGAGCGTTTTCGGACCAGATTCCAGCGGGAGTCCCACGCCGCGGCGATGCTGGAGGATCCCCATGTCATCCCCATCTACGACTGGGGTGAGATCGGCGGCAGTCTGTACATCGATATGCGGCTGGTCCGCGGCCGAGACCTCCACGAGCTGCTTAGGCGCGGCCCGCTAGACCCGGCGCGTGCCGTTGGGATCATCCGCCAGGTCGCCTCAGCGCTGGATGCCGCTCACGCGCGGGGGTTGATCCATCGCGACATCAAGCCGCAGAACATCCTGCTCACGTCGGCAGACGATTTCGCCTACTTGATCGACTTCGGCATCGCGCAAAATCTCGCCGATACCCGTTTGACCATCGAGGGTTCGGCGGTCGGTTCGGTGGCGTATATGGCTCCGGAGCGGTTCGAGGACCGGCCGACCACCGCGGCGGTGGACGTCTACTCGCTGGCCGCTGTGCTGTATGAAATGCTCACCGGTGAGGTTCCTTATAGGGCCAATGGGCTTGAACAGGTGATCGCCGCCCACACTTCCTTGCCGCCGCCGCGCCCCAGCATGGTCAACCCTCGGCTGCCGGCTGCCTTCGACGACGTCATTGCCCGCGGGATGGCCAAAGACCCCGACGACCGATTTGGCACCCCCGGGGGGCTGGGCCGTGCGGCCCAACGCGCTCTGGATGGAACGTCCTCACCTGGGTCCGACAGTGGACCGTTTGCGACGACCCGGCAGGCACCCCCCCGTTACCGCGGGCCTAGTGCCGGTGACGCGGCCCCGTTCCGTCCGGAAGGGCAACCCGGACCGCAGGGATTGAGTCGACCCCGGCCGTGGTTGGCGCCGGCGGCGATCGTCATGGGTGCGGTGTTGTTGGCTGGTGTGGGTGTCATCATCGGGTTGCTGGTTCAGCAGAACCATGTCACCTCGCCAACGCCAGGCATCGTGCGCAGCAACAGCGCCGACAAGAACTCCGGCGCGGAGGTCTCAACACCGGGTCCCACGGTGTCGGTCTGGAGCAATTCTGCTCCGCCTATTTCGTCGACGCCATCATCGACCAACCCGACCGTGGCGCCGATGTCGTTGACCGGCAATTGGTCTGGACCCGTCTCCGGCGACCAAACGGGTTTCGATGTGGTCGCCGACATCGTCGACGGCGCACAGCTCACCGGCACGGTGAGCTACCCGGGGCTCAACTGCGCCGGCACCTGGAAAGGGCATGGCTCCACAGCGAACGGAATACGGTTACTTACCGAGACGATCACGCAGGGCAACTGCGTGACCTCGGAAATCACTCTCGCCCCGCAGAACGATGGCACGCTCTACTTCACGTCCACCTACTACGCAGCGTCCAAACAACGGCACATCACCGTATACGCGACCCTGCACCGGTAGACGCGCGGATGTCCGGCTCAGTGGACGGGGACATTGTTGATCGGGCGTTCAACACGGGCGGCCGGGCCGTCGAAATGCCACCACTCGCCTGAGTACGGTGTCAACCCGCTGGTACTAATAACCTGCCGCAGATGGGCCCGGTTGGCCTGCTCGGTCGCGCTGACGCCTTCAGTTGCGAATGCATTGGCGCGAGTCGAGAAGTCGTCGAAGTCTGTGCCCATGTCGACTATGCAAAAGTCCACCCAGCTGCCGTGGGGGCGTGCACTGGCTTGTTGCGCTCGCAATTGTCACGTCAACTGAGCGCCCCGCCTCGTGGCTGCGCTGCCCTCCATGCGGTGACGATCTTCAATCGGCTAAGCGAGGTCTGAGAGGAACAGCGTACGTCTCCATGGCCATGAGAAAGTTGGCCGGCAGAAAAGCGACGGTCACGACCGGAGGGTCTTCACCGCCAATGCTCCCGCCGTACCTTGGACTGCGTGGGAAACATGGATGGGCAAGAGTCGATCATCGTATGCATCGGCAAACGCTCCAAAAAGATGTTCGGGTATGCGTCATTCATCGAATGGCACCGCACCTCCTTCTACATTAAGTCGCAATACCTTCCCCTGCAGACGATGAAGGTCAGCATCCACGGAACTGATCCCAGACCGCAGCATCTCGGAAAGCAGCACTTTCGGCTCGACGTTGAACGCGATCATCTTGTTCAAGCGGCCTTAGATGCAGGCGGCGGTTGGGGCGCGGACCCAGGGCAGTATCTGCCCCTCGACTTCGTCGGCAGAGAGATCGACGAGCACACCCTCCATATAGTTCGGTTCTCCGCAGATTGGACAATGTTCGTCAAGGGCGTTCCATCGGCTCCAATCCCGCAGCTGCAGCCAGGAGTTACTTTGCACGCGGTAGGGCCTGCGCCACCACCAGGGCAAGTAACCCATGTCGACCTGTACCTCAGCACCGGTGAACCGTACTGGCCCGACGAGCAACTGGCGCGAGCGCGCAACGCTGGTTTCGGGCCGATTGTCAACAGCGCTGGCATGAAGTTGACAGCTGTTGTCGCCAAGCGATCAACGCAGTTTGAACAAGACCCTCTCGGAGACCTAGTAGGCGATGCGCCGTTTGAAGACTGCGTTCGTGGGATCGCCGCGAAGGTCGATGACACGGGCTTGCTATGGATGTGCGAGAAAATGATGCCCCGCACCCGGCTTGGTTCCGCTAGGCCGGTGCGAGGGCGACGCGACAAGAGCCACCAAGGCTAGTTGCCTTAGCCACGGCCTGAAGCCTGGTTCAGCCCGAACGTTCAGGGTGGTGCGACCTTTCTGCCCCGCAGCTGGTATGTACTTGACTCATCAACTCCGAGTCGGTAAGCGCCCGGCCATATTAGCTGGCTGGACTGGCTCAGTAGCAGTGCGGAATGAGTCCGTTCCATCGGTAGGAAGGTATGCCGTTGTATTTTTCTGAGATGGGTGCGCCTTCGTAGCCCGTCGCGAACTGGGGCGGCGTGGATGTCGGGTAAGCGACGATGAGTTGCGTGTAGTAGCCAATATCGGCTGGGCATCCAGAGTCGGCGGGCGGGGATGCAGGCCCTGAGAAATGGACTTCGACGCGGTTTCTGGTTAACTCGCCCTCGGCGCAGCTCGGTGTGCAGCCCTTGACAGCTTCGAAGCCCGCTCCGTCTGCCGCGTCGGGACCCCACGAACTCCAGGTCAAATTCTCGAACCAGTGACCTTTGCAGAGAAGCCCTGCTGTGGAGGGTTTCTCAGCAACCGACGCACTGTCGTAGCAGGCGGGAAGCGCAGTGTGGGACACGGGAGCTGACTCTGGCGGAGTTGTTGCCGTGCGAGCCGAAGGCGGTGCCGCAATCGAGGTTGTGGGAGACAGCTGAGTTGTCGCGATTCCTGGTGGTGCGGTTCTGTTGTCAGCGGGGGGTGGCGTTGCGTGATCCTTTTTGAACATCACCACTCCCACCACGACCGTAATCGCCGCCACGGCAGCACCTACCGAAATAAGCGCCGCAGCGTGCCCGGTGACAACGCTCCAAGAGTGACGCTCGGGCTGGGCATCATCATTCTCATGATCATCGGTGTCGTCTTCGTCAGACCACGCCTTGCCTAGTGGTTCGGCCCGACCGGCCACATTCCGCGAGCGGGTAGAGAAATCGTCACCTATGACCCCGGTCGCGTCGTTGGACGCGCTAGCTTCAGTGGCGTCGTGGGCCGCAGTCTCGGGTTCCTCGGCGCTCATGGATCACAGAGTTTATGCCGCCCGGGCGGGTAGGCCCGGATATGGTCGCGTCGTTTCCCTTGACGGGATCAGCTCCCGGGTTCGATTCCCTGGCCGATCGCGATGAACCCGTCGGCGCCGATGTCGATCGGCCGCTGCTGGCCGGTGACCTTCTTACCGACGACATCCTTCATGTTCGTCGCAGTCTGGGTAGCCGTGGCCGTGTCGGCAAACACCGCGATCGTGTCGATAATGGTGCGCTTGCCGTCGGGGTTCTTGAAGACCTGTCCCACGCCCGTGATGCCGCTGGGGTTCTGACTCGGCGGCCCATCAACAACAGCGTCGGGACCGACATCACTAGGTTGGATCAATAGTGACGTGAAGTCAGTTGCACCCGATGGTCTTGCGCTCTCGGAAGTAGTCGCGGTGGCCGTCGACAGTGTGGGGGTCGATGGTATCGAGGGTGACGACGATATCGAGGATGATTCAGAGGGTCGTTGTTTGACGAGGCCGGGAATGCCGATGGCCAACGCGATCACGGCGACCAGTGCGACGGCGCCAACGACGAGTGCGATTGTGGTGCGTCGACTGATCGCGTTGCCCCGTGTCGGTATGGGTGGATTGGGTGGCGTAGCTCGCTCTTCGAAGGTCACAGACCGGGCCTCGGCGGTTGTCGGTTGCGCGGTGACACGAGTGCCTACCGGCTCCGTCGGCGGCAAGCATGCCCGTTCCGTCGCCGGAAAAGTCGGGGGGCTCGGTGTCGGTCGGCGGACGGGCTCGGTCATCGCGTCACTGGCGGCGTTGGCTAGCTCGATGGTGGTGGCATAGCGCTGGTTTGGTTCTTTGGCCATGCCGGTCGCAATGACCTCATCGACCAGTGGAGACACATCCGGTCGGGTGACCGAAGGTCGAGGCGGCGGGGTGTTGAGGTGCGCAAACATGAGCTGAGCGGTACTACCGGCAAAGGGTGGCTCTCCGGTCAGAGCTTCATAAAGCACACAGGCCAATGAGTAAATATCAGCCCGGGCATCCTCTTCGATTTGGCTGTCGAGCCGCTCGGGCGCGATGTACTGAAGGGTCCCGATCATGTGTCCTGATTTGGTCATTCGTGTTTCGTCAGCGGCGCGGGCGATCCCGAAATCAATCAGGTAGGCGAAGTCATCATCGTCGAGCAGGATGTTGGATGGTTTTATATCGCGATGGATCAGACCCACCTTGTGGGCGGCATGCAAGGCTTTGGCGACCTGGTCGATGATGCGCACGGCACGTGCCGGTTCTAGCGGCCCCTCGGTCAGAAGGGCGCCCAGGTCGCGGCCGTCGATCAACCGCATATCCACGTAGAGGCGGCCACCGATTTCGCCGTAGTGGTGGATGGGAATGACATGTGGGCTGTTGAGCTGGGCGGCGGCTTCGGCTTCGCGTCGGAAGCGATGCACGAACTCATTGTCGTCAGCCAGATACGGTGGCAACACCTTGATGGCCACGGTGCGCTTGGTCTCCGTGTCATATGCACGCCACACCTCACCCATGCCCCCGCGACCCAGCATCTCGATCAGGCGGTAACGCCCGAACGGCGTGCCCTCCACTGTGCTCCTCCATGGCATATCAGTCAGCGACACAATAGGACCTTGCGACAGCCCAGGGGCAGGAAGTGGATGCATTCACAGCGACTGTCGAGAGCTACCAGCCACGGGGCTGCTCGTTCGACTATGAGCTGTCGGCACGAAGCTGTGACCCACGAATCAACTGATCACGTCGGTCAGGTGCACCCGATTACCGTTCGGGTCCGCAGTCCGGACCCGCCTCACACCGGGGATTTCGTATGGAACGCCGAGGCGGGTGAGTTCCGCTGCGACTGAGGCGACATCGGTTACGTGGAATCCGAGCTGCACCTTCGCGATTGGTTTGTCCCCCGCAGGAAAGAGTTGAAGGACGGTACCGGTCTCGCCGACATGACCGTCGACTGTGTGTGGTCGACCCGGTTGGTCGTCGTTGAACAGGGTGATGCCTATGGCGCGATAGAAAGCTGCGGATTCGTCGACATCGGCTACATAGAGGGTGAGTTCCAGCAGCGAGTGGGTTGCCATAGCGTGAGTCTGGCAGGACCGTCTGACAATTCGTCCTTCCGAGACATATCGGTCGTCGCGTCGAAGCACGTGAGCCGCCGTGGACCATCGGCCTGGGCGGGCTTTCTAGCGCCAGGTGAGAATATCCAGAAGTCGAAGGTCCGTTAGCGAGGTGAGTCTGGCGCCGGATTCGACAGCATCGTCTAGTGCGACCCGGAGCACTTCCAACGCACCAGATTCTGTGTTGGCGATCAGATCGTCACGGATCGCCGCCCAGTTCGCCCGCCGATACCCCCGCTGCGGATACCGGCGTGCAGCTTGGGCGGCGGCGTCGCGGTAGATGGAAGTGATTCGCTTGTCGAGGATGGGGTATGCGGCAGGCCGCTTAACGTGAAGTACCTTGCTGATCTTCGCTATTCCGATCCCACGCGGAGCCCCGTCGCTGAAATGGTTGTAAAAGGTAACCAGCTGGTCATAGGGCCCATCTATTACGGAGGGGTCGGCCTGTCGCAGATCGTCGGCCTCTGTCGAGGGCCACGGCGCATCTTTGGCGCGGTCTAGAAACCAATTTGTCTCGGCCTCGGAGATTCGCGACGAGACGGCCCGTGTGCGGGTGACGTCGTCACGGTTGAGGGTGTTGGGATCTCCACGACCAGGCAGGTCGTAACGAAGAAGGGTCCGCGACGGGTAGCGGCGCAGCTTGTCGATGCACTCATCAATGGATAGCACTCGCCCAGCGATCGTAATGCCCCGTTTGTTGGTCACCCAGCGACAGTAACGGGGCCGACCGACAAGCTGTTGCGCTTTGCCCGCAAAGGTCTTCTGCGTTTCCTAGAGAATGGTGCTTACGTGCCCGGGCCCGCCGCGTCGGCCGCACTGTCGGTACCAACGTCTACCGTGCCCAACGTGGAATCCGATGACGTTGTAGATCCTGGCGATGCGGCAATCCAAGCCTTGGCGGCGCTTACTGCGGAGCGCACATGTGACGAAGAGAAGCGGGACATGCTAATGGATTTCATTCTGACTGCCCCGCCGCTAGTGGAGTGGCCCCCGGACTGGCGGGAAATTCTTATGGATGCTTGCCGGTTCATAATCAACCTTGCCGAAGATCTGAGGCTAAAGGGCAAGATCAATGATGGCGGTGATGAATAGCGCCGCCAGACTTTACCTTGTCGAGCATTGCATCGCCGACGGGCGCTGCGTAAGCGGAACCCTTGCCGAGTTGAACCCCTGCCGAGTTGACCGGGACTGCCGCCTGAATGAATCGACCTACGCAGGGGTCGGCGTGATGCCGACCCAGTTACTGGGAGCGCCTCGGCAGCGCCGAAATTATTCAGCTCCCGCGAACCACGCCGTACTTACTTTGTAGATCTTCGCCACGGAGAAGAGCGGTCCGGCTTCGACTGTCCATATCGCTGAAGACCGGTTGATGGGGTTGGTCGAGTCTCGCCCCATGAGCACCACGAAACCGCTTTGGCCCGAACCGCAATCGTATTCAGGAATATCGCCATCGGGTCGTACATCACGCATGCCGACCAGCAGGCGGCACCTAGCACCGTCGTCCAGCTCAAGGGCATAGGGCCAAGGATCGACACCATGCTGCACCGGAGGCAAGGGAAGTGTGCTGAGTGGGAATCGGCGCAGCTCTTTATCCCACGGATTGTTAAGGCAGAGCATCGATGTCGGGGGCGCAGACCAACAAAGATCCGCGCTGGCGGAGTTGGGGTAGCAGTAGTAGACGTTGGCGGTAACCGCAGCCTGCGCGGCCTTCTCGCAACCCAAGGGTGTGTCGGCGTTCGAGTTGGACACTTCGTGGAACCCGTTGGCGGGTCGACCGTTGACGACTGCGATCGTCGTTCGAACATCGGTCTCGGCGGGTCTCGTCGGCGCCGGTGGCGGCGGCGCAGCTGTGGGCGACGGGGTCGGCGGTTGGGGCGCGAAAGTCGTGGTTCCGGAGGAGGAGCCGCCGCGACCCGATGTCGACATCGAGGAATACACGACCCCAGCAAGGACCAGGAGCACGACGACGACCCCCGAAACCAGTACGACGGTTAGCCAGCCGCCCCGTTTCCGCCGGAACACGCCATGTACATGCTGTTCCTCCTTCGTGTCGCCTGAGATCGCCTTCGCCGCAACCGAGCTTCGATTATTCGCGCCAACCAGGGGCGGGGTGGACGCCGGTGGATCCTTTGTCCCGGTATTTCGGTTTGGAGAACTGACTGGGTTCTTCGGCCCGGCCACCGGCGCCGCAGAGGTGAGCGGCTTTTCAGTGCCAACCGCCGTCTGTGTTGCAGCCTGATGATGGCTGGTGTCGCCGCTGCGGGCTCGGATCCTTGCCAAGGTGAGGGCGTGCGCGAAGTCTCTACAGTGCTGAAAACGGTCGTCGGGGTTTTTGGCTAATGCGATTGCCAACACGGGTTCGAGGGCGGCCAGTTCGGGCCGTTTATCAGCAATCGATGGCGGTGTCGCTTTCAGGTGGTGGCTGATGACTACTGCGGGATTTGAATGAGGGAATAGCTGGGCACCAGTGAGCAGATGGTAGGTCGTGGCAGCCAAGGCGTACTGGTCGGCGTGGCCATCAAGGTCCTGGCCCATCAATTGTTCGGGGGCAGCGTAAGCGACTGTTCCGACCGTGAAGTTAGTTGCGGTCAGCCCGCTGATATCATCACGGCTACGGGCAATCCCGAAGTCTGTCAGGAGGATTCGCTGCTCGCCATCGTCTTCGAGGTGGGTCATCATGATGTTGGCTGGCTTGACATCTCGGTGGAGCAAATTTCGCTTGTGCGCGTAATCCAGGGCGTTGGCAACAGCGGTCACGATTCGATTGACTTGCTCAAAAGGCATTCCAGCCGGATACCGGCTGGAAAGGAAATGGCTCGCATCGACACCGTCGACGTAATCCATTGAGATCCAGAGCTGTCCAGCTTCTTCCCCCCGATCATGCACGCCGACGATATGGGCGTGATAGAGCGTCGACGCCAGCTCTGCTTCACGGTTGAAACGGGCACGGTAGTCGGGATCGGCTGATACGTCGGTCGGAAGCACCTTTAGGGCGTCACGTCGCGGTAGCCGAGGGTGCTCAACAAGGTACACCTCGCCCATGCCCCCAGACCCCAGTAGATGAATGATGGTGTACCCGGCAAATATTTGACCGGCTGTTAACGGCATGGATGCAACCTCGGGATCACCGTGCCGCGTACTCGACCATTGGCTCCGATTGGACCGGACCACCTGGGAACGAGATCCTCACGTAGGTGGGGCGGACTTGGCGGAGACTGCCGTCGGCGGGGTTCGACACATCGAATCCGTCTGATGAACGCACCGCATTAGTGAGTTCGATGCTGGCGCCGTCGCTCAGCCTAAGAGCGCGGTAGTAATAATTCGCGGGCCCGATTTGACAGATCACCACCAAAGATTGGGTAGTGCGCGCCATCAAAGTAAGTGTGTTCCCGGGGTCACATCGAGCGGCTGGATAACCCACAAACCCCTGGGCATCGGTGTCTGGCAAGGTGATTGGAGGCTTCGACGTCGTCGTGAAGGACGGTCGGATGGTCGAAGACTCCGTTGTTTCGCTAGTACTCGGTGCCGTCAACGACGTTGCCTCCGAAGCGCTCGGCGGCGACCCTTGGTTGTTTCGCACGATCAATAATGCCGCTATCAGTGCGGCAGCCACGAACGCGGCCACCGCTCCGACGAGCAGTACCACTCGCGCACGCCCGAGCTTGCGTTCTAGTGGCGGAGGGGCGTGGAGGTGGTCGGCATATGGGGTGTATCCCGACCCCTCTGGGTTGGGCCATTGGGCCGAGAACTCACGGGTGCCCACCGGACGTCGAGGGACAGAAGCGTAGGCGGTTGGTGCTTGGTAACACGCTGCCGCATCGCCTGCCGCCCTGGCGAGTTGGCCTGCTGAGGCAAAACGATCCGCTGGCCGCTTTGCCATACCGCGAGCAATGACGTCGTCAAAGGCGGCCGGGACATTCGGGTTGAGGTTCGAGGGTTTCGGCGGGCTCAGGGTGAGATGTGCGGTGATCTGCTGTTCGGCGCTATCACCGGGATAGGGCTGGGCGCCGGTGAGACATTCGTGCAGCATGCATGCCAAAGAGTAGATATCGGCTCGCGCATCAGCGATACCATCGGTGAAACGCTCGGGGGCCATGTAGGCCAAAGTTCCAATGATGGCACCGGTTTTGGTCACTCGTGTCGCCGCGAGGTTGTGGGCAATACCAAAATCGATCAGGTAGGTGAAGTCGCGGCTGGTCATCAATGCGTTGGAAGGTTTGACATCTCGGTGAACCAGCCCGGCGGCATGTGCAGCGTCTAGTGCGGCTGCGACCTGCTCGATGACGACAACAGCCCGCTGTGGGTTCATCGGACCCTCGCGTTTGAGCAAGGTTCCCACATCGGTGCCGTTGATGATCGGCATGACCAGATACAACTTGCCCTCGACTTCACCGGTGTCGTAGATGGGCACGATGTGTGGCTCGGTCAGCTGAGCGGCTGTGTGGGCTTCGCGGCGGAAGCGCTCTCGAAACCCAGGTTCAGCGGCCAACTCCGGGGACAACACCTTCACGGCGACATAGCGGTCAATGACGGTGTCGTGGGCTCGATACACCTTGCCCATGCCACCCTGACCGATCACCTCGATCAGCCGGTAGCGCCCGAACATCACCTCATTCATAGACGACCGTCCCCATAAATCCCCCAGCAACCGCACCTCCAACCGTGCACGACAGTAACGTCGGACTGCCCCTCGCGTTGTGGTTTCGTCCGGTTGGGATCGTGGCCGTTGTCTTCAGTCCAGAATGGCCGGGCGGAGGTTGGCTCCCG
Organism: Mycobacterium sp. E2479; assembly: GCF_001667925.1. Lineage (GTDB taxonomy): Bacteria > Actinomycetota > Actinomycetes > Mycobacteriales > Mycobacteriaceae > Mycobacterium. The sequence goes on from NZ_LZJR01000146.1 coordinate 46,363, forward strand.
GGGCCGCGTACCCACTTCCTGACAAATGTGGGTAGTACCGTCCGCAGCGGTTGAAGCACTCAACCCAAGGCATCAGTGCTTTGCTTCCTCCTACTGGATTCCGGCGCCCGCACCATCTCGGGCGCGTGCGGCGTGTAAGAGAAGGCGTAGCCTTCGGACCCCCAAACTTCGGTTGCCGTCATTGGCCCGAGCACCGCCATTCGATTGCGCCGTTCTCGTTTGACCAATGGGAAGTGATATATGGTGCACCCTTGTCGATGACCATGTGGTACAGGGTGTCGATGTCGCCAGGACCTTGAAAACCAAACTTCGCAAGGTTTTTCGGGTCACTGGCCCATTGGGCTGGATCAAGCCCCGACTCATGCATAGTTCTTTGAAGTTGTGCCGCGTTATCAGCGCAGAAGGCTGCCAAGGGCGTCTCGGCATGAGCCTGGAAGGGGATTGTCGATGCCACGCAGATCATTGCTGCGATGACCACGAAGGTGACCCGCTGAAATTGCTTGTGTACGGTCAGACCGCCAACTGTAAGATTCCTAATCAGTACAAATCCTCCCGTCACTGGTGAGCTTAACGCCGTCCCGACACGATGTTGTTGATCTCGGCGCCGTCCTGTCGGGGCCCGGATTACCTGAGCCAAGTGGACGCCTTGCGGTCATCCCCCTCCGTATGTGGGCCCCTGCACACCGTCGCGGTAGGTAATGCATTTAGCCGATGCCCCGGTGCCGGTGCAACATGTCTCGATAAGAGTGGGGTTGGCACCAAAGTGAGGCTGTACCTCCTCCGACGAATATTGGCCGCCGGAGTTCTTACAGTTAGTCTCGATATCCGTTTGCGCCTGGGCAAGAGGTGCGGCCGAGATCATCGCCGCAACCGCAATTGTGAAAGCGGCCACGCGCATGGCGCTGAATACGGGACGTTTCATGTTCCTCCATAGTTCGGCGCGGGTCCGGAGGCCATTCCTCCAAGCCGCTGCCACGCGGCCGTATTGGGGCCGTATGCACTCAGATTCTGCTCCGCCGCATGGCCCACTGGGGTCGTTTTGGCTTAGCTATGCAGGGCTAAATATCCAGTTCGGGAGTCGGTACCACGCCTACGGCGCCGAACGTGGTATCCGATGATGTCGTTGACCCTGGTGACGCTGCGATCCAATCCCTCCTGGCCCTCACCGCCGAGAACATCGAGACGATGAGACGCGACAGGCTGCTCGACTACATCTTGACCCTCCCGCCGCTGGCGGAGTGGCCACAGAAAAGCTCTGGGAGACTTGTCAATTCATAAAAGGCCTCGCCCGTGACGCCAGGCGGAGGCCCGTGTCGCCGAAAGCCTGGCGCAGTTGCTGACGTGGGTCGACGCGGAGCAGTTCATCCGCGACAGCGGCAATCCGCTCGTCGCAATCCGCACCGGCGATTACACCGTCGAATATTGGGAGGCCGAGCAACGAATGCGGTGGCCTGACGGACGCCCAGGCCGGAATGGTCGAGCATCACGGGCGGTAGTGCGCTCACACCGGTCGAAAAGAACGCCGCTGTGCAAATATTTCCAATTCCGAGCGTATAAAACCCCGACGCGGACCATGATGTCCGTAGGGCGTCGGGCCGCCCGATGACCGGGCCGTATTTGTCCCATGTTGAACACCCGAGAAGAGAAACGAGATGAATGCCAACCACGCAATCCCACGCACGATCACCGCCGGACTATTCGCCGGAATAACGGTTCTGGGATTTGCCGCGCCCCCGGCACCTGCGCACGCCGACAATTTTGTCATGTGCCCTGGCGGTCACTCAGGCGTAGTCGGTGACCGCACATCGTGTGCCTTCGCCGACGCCGTGGCGCATGCGTTCTACGCCTGCGGAATGTGCCGCCAATTCGACGCGTACTCACCGGAAACCGGCACCGTCTATCCCATGGTGTGTGGGCAAATGCGCCCCGCAGACTTCCCCGACGGCGAGGTGCTGAAATCGGTCAACTGCTACGGCGGAGACCAAGCGGAAGTTGTGGTCTGGTAGGCGGAAATGAATCAAGAAAGTACCGGCAAACAAGGTGAAGCAAGGCAGCGAAGATTCCCATGATCAAGACTCTGACGGCACTCGCAGTGGCAGCATCGGCTATCGCGATCACAGCACCCGTTCCCGCAGCCCACGCCGACTGGGTCTGCTGCACGGATAGGTGACAGTTTCGGTCATGCGGCCTGACTGGCCGGTGTGGTCATGATTGCTTCGAATTC
>NZ_LZJR01000147.1 GCF_001667925.1 Mycobacterium sp. E2479
TGGTCTGCCGAGACCGGGACCGCGACGCGCTGCCCGTCCATCTCGATCTCGCCGCCCTTGGTCCCGAACGAGATCGTCGAGATGGGAACACCCTCGTCCTTGGCGGCCCGGGCCGCGGTGAACGCCCCCTGCGGGGCATTGGGGTCCAGCGGCACGTTCTCGGCGCCGTCGGACTCCAGCACGATCCGGGCCGGCGGTGGGCCGTCGCCGCCGCCCATCACCGAACCGACCGTCGCGATCGCCTGCAGAGCGGTGAAAATGCCTTCTCCCGTTGCGGTTTTGGGCATCGGCTTGAGGCTGTCGATGCCCGCCTTCACCGCGCCGCGGTTGGTCGTCGGGGGCACCAGCAGCGTCGCGTTGGCCGCGAACTCCACCAGCCCCAGGTTGATCGCCGGGGTCAGCTGGTCGGCGAACTGCTTGCCGGCCTCCTTGGCCGCGTCGAGGCGGTTGGGCGGCACATCGGTCGAAGCCATCGACTCCGAGACATCGATCACCAGCATCACGACCGCGCGGTTGAGCGGAATCCGGACGTCCGAGGTCGGCCCGGCCATCGCGGTGGTCAGCAATACCAGCGACACGGCCAGCAGGATGGTC
>NZ_LZJR01000148.1 GCF_001667925.1 Mycobacterium sp. E2479
CAAGACTCGCCCGCTGCGCCGCAGCAGGGATTTCAGCCTGCGCAGCTCTCGCGGCTTTGCATACGTGGACGGCAGGGCGCGGGAGCGGAACCGTTCGCCGTCTAGTTTGTCTATGGGGGCGTCCATTCCGGACATGCCGAGGACACCGGCGTCCAGGGCCTCGTCCAGCAGTTCGGCCATCTTCTCCAGCTCGGCCTCGGTGGGCCGCACCGCGGCGTCGGTGGCCCGATCAAGTCCCAGCACCGCGGTCCGCAGGTCCGAATGACCAAGCAGTGAACCGATATTGGGACCCAGCGGCAGGGCGTCGATCGCCTTGATGTACTCCGCGGCCGTCGACCACGTTCGGTTGGAATCCAGTGCGCCGAAGACGTATTCGTGCGGCACCGCCTCCACGCGGCTGAACAGGTCGGCGGCGTCTTGGGAATCAGCGTAGACCGTCGACAACGAGCAGTTGCCCAGCAGCACCGTGGTGACGCCGTGGCGCACCGACTCGCGTAGCCCGGGATCCAGCAGCACCTCGGCGTCGTAGTGGGTGTGTACGTCGAGGAAGCCGGGCACCACCCACTTGCCGGCCGCGTCGATCACCTCGGGGCACCCGGTCTCATCCAGCGACTGGGTGGACACGGTGGCCACGACGCCGTCGCGAATGCCGAGCGTGCGCGTCAGGGGCGGGCAGCCCGTCCCGTCGAGCGCCCGCGGGCTGATCGCGGCGACACGGCCGTCGCGGATCCCGATATTGCGGATCGCCGATGGCGCGCCG
>NZ_LZJR01000149.1 GCF_001667925.1 Mycobacterium sp. E2479
GGTTGTCGTCGGCCGCGCGCCGGTCAACCGCCAGCCTGTTCCCGGCAATCCCGGCGCCGAACTAGCTTGGCGCCCCCCCCCCCCGGCTCCCCCGATACACCAGGACCCATCCGCGCCCCCACCACCTCGCCTGGCGCCGCCGCCGCCAGCGGAGCAAGCGCCGCGGCACGGTGGTGACCCGCAGCAAGAGGACCCCTCCCGCGCGGGAGAAGGCACCTCCACGGGCGGCCAGTCGGTGGCCGATCTGCTGGCCCGCCTGCAGGTGCAGCCCTCCCAAGGCGGCCGTCGACGTCGCCGCGAAGGCTGAGCTGGGAGCTTCCTCACATTGGGTAACGCCTGGTAATCGACTACAGTCGTAGTGACCGAACGGTACCCACCAGGTGGGACCGGAACGAACAAGATATCTGTGAGGTCGTCTGCGATGGTGCAGTTCGACGGTTTGCGCCCGGCTCGGCTGAAGGTGGGAATCATCTCGGCCGGCCGCGTCGGCACCGCTCTCGGGGTCGCGCTGGAGCGCGCGGACCATGTCGTGGTGGCGTGCAGCGCCATCTCCCGTGCGTCGCGGCAGCGCGCACAACGCCGGTTGCCCGACACGCCGGTGGCAACGCCGCCGGACGTGGCCGCCGGCGCCGAGCTGTTGCTGCTTGCGGTCCCGGACAGCGAACTCGCCGGCCTGGTATCCGGATTGGCCGTGACGTCGGCGGTGCGGCCCGGAACCATCGTGGTCCACACGTCCGGCGCCAACGGGATCGCCATTCTCGAGCCGCTGGCCCAGGACGGCTGCATCCCGCTGGCAGTTCACCCGGCCATGACGTTCACCGGCTCCGACGAAGACATCAGCCGGCTGGCGGATTCCTGCTTCGGCGTCACCGCGGCCGACGAAATCGGATACGCGATCGGACAATCGCTGGTCCTGGAGATGGGCGGCGAACCATTCTGCGTGGCCGAGGACGCCCGCGTCCTGTACCACGCCGCCCTGGCCCACGCCGGCAACCACATCGTGACCGTGCTCGCCGACGCGCTCGACGCGCTGCGCGCCGCACTGCGCGGCAGCGAACTGCTCGGCCAACAGACCGTCGACGACCAGCCGGGCGGCATCGCCGAGCGCATCATCGGACCGCTGGCCAGGGCGGCGCTGGAGAACACCTTGCAGCGCGGGCAGGCAGCGCTCACCGGTCCGGTCGCGCGTGGTGATGCTGCCGCGGTCGCCGGGCATCTGGCCGCGCTGCGTGAGGTCACGCCGGAGTTGGCGCAGGCGTACCGGGTGAATGCCCTACGGACCGCACAGCGCGCGCATGCCCCCGAAGACGTCGTGGAGGTGCTGGCCCCATGAGACCCGGCAAACCCCCTGCCTTCACGGCGGGCGAACTCAACGTCTACGCCGCCCCGCGCGACGTTGCCGATGTCAGCCGCGCGTTGCGCCACACCGGGCGCCGAGTGATGTTGGTGCCCACCATGGGTGCACTGCACGACGGGCACCTGGCGTTGGTGCGCGCCGCCAGGCGGGTGCCCGGCGCGGTGGTGGTGGTGTCGATCTTCGTCAACCCCCTGCAATTCGGCGCCGGCGAGGACCTCGACGCCTATCCGCGAACCCTGGACGACGACGTCGCACTCCTGCGCGCCGAGGGCGTCGAAATTGTTTTCACCCCAACGGTCACCGCGATGTACCCGGAGGGTCTGCGCACCATCGTTCAGCCGGGTGCCCTGGCCGCCGAGCTCGAGGGTGCCGTCCGGCCGACCCATTTCGCCGGCATGCTCACCGTCGTGTGCAAGCTGCTGCAGATCGTGCGTCCGGACCGGATCTTCTTCGGGGAGAAGGACTACCAGCAGCTGGTGATGGTCCGTCAGATGGTCGTCGACCTCAACATCGACGTTCAGGTCGTCGGCGTGCCGACCGTCCGGGAATCCGACGGCCTGGCGATGTCGTCGCGCAACCGCTACCTGAACCCCGCGCAACGCGAACTGGCCGTGACGCTCTCGGCCGCCTTGACGGCGGGTGCGCACGCCGGGCACCAGGGCGGTGCGGCCGCGCTGACCGCGGCGCGCGCGGTGCTCGACGCCGTGCCCGACCTCACCGTCGACTACCTCGAGCTGCGCGACGCCGTGCTGGGCCCGGCTCCCGCCCACGGTTCGGCCCGGCTGCTGGTTGCGGCCCGGCTGGGCACCACCAGGCTGCTGGACAACATCGAGATGCAGATCGAAACACCCGCCGGCACCGCTGGGCCGGACGGACACCCCGAATACGCCCAATCACCTTGGAGGAATTGATGCACAGAACGATGCTCAAGTCGAAGATCCATCGGGCCACCGTCACGCAGGCCGACCTGCACTACGTCGGCTCGGTGACCATCGACGCGGACCTGATGGAGGCGGCCGACCTGCTCGAGGGCGAACAGGTCACGATCGTCGACATCGACAACGGCGCCCGGCTGGTCACCTACGCGATCACCGGCGAACGCGGCAGCGGCGTGATCGGAATCAACGGTGCGGCGGCTCATCTCGTCCACCCGGGCGACCTGGTGATCCTGATCGCCTACGGGACCATGGAAGATGCGGAGGCGCGGACGTATCAGCCGCGGATCGTCTTCGTCGACGCCGACAACAAGCAGATCGACCTGGGCAGCGATCCGGCGTTCGTGCCCGACGATGCTGCCGAACTGCTCAATCCCCGGATCGTTGCGCGGTAGCCGTGCTGCTGGCGATCGACGTCCGTAACACCCACACCGTCGTCGGGCTGATATCGGGCTCCAAAGAGCACGCAAACGTCGTGCAGCAATGGCGGATTCGCACCGAGGCGGAAATCACTGCCGATGAACTCGCGCTGACCATCGACGGGCTCATCGGCGACGATTCAGATCGGCTCACCGGCGCGGCGGCGCTGTCGACCGTCCCCTCGGTGCTGCACGAGGTGCGGCTCATGCTCGACCAGTACTGGCCATCGGTGCCGCACGTTCTCATCGAACCCGGGGTGCGCACCGGCATCCCGCTGCTCGTCGACAACCCCAAGGAAGTCGGCGCCGACCGAATCGTCAACTGCCTGGCCGCTTTCCACCGGTTCAACGGGCCCGGCATCGTCATCGACTTCGGTTCTTCGATCTGTGTGGACGTCGTGTCGGCAAAAGGTGAATTCCTCGGTGGCGCCATCGCGCCCGGACTGCAGGTGTCCTCCGACGCCGCCGCGGCCCGCTCGGCCGCCCTGCGCCGGGTGGAATTGACCCGTCCCCGTTCGGTGGTCGGCAAGAACACCGTCGAGTGCATGCAGGCGGGGGCCGTATTCGGTTTCGCCGGGCTGGTCGACGGCCTGGTCGGCCGCATCCGCGAGGACGTGGACGGATTTGCCGGCGACGACGTCGCGATCATCGCCACCGGCCACACCGCGCCGCTGCTGCTGCCCGAGTTGCAGACCGTCAGCCAATACGACCAGCACCTGACTCTGCACGGCCTGCGGCTGATATTCGAGCGCAACCGCGACGCCCAGCGCGGCCGGCTGAAGACGGCACGCTGACCCACCGGCTCCGCACCGCAGCGCATACGCAAAGCCGTCGGCACAAGCTCAAAGCGCAGTCCTTTAAGCTGGCACGTCGTGAGTGCCGACGACCTAGACATTCCCGAGCAATACCGAATTCGGCGCGACAAGCGCGCTCGGTTGCTCGCCGAGGGGCACGACCCCTACCCGGTCGCCGTCGAACGCACCCGCACGTTGGCTCAGGTCCGTGCCGCATACCCCGACCTGCCGGTCGACACGGCGACCGATGACGTCGTCGGCGTCGCCGGGCGGGTGATCTTCGCCCGCAACTCCGGCAAACTCTGCTTCGCCACGCTACAAGAGGGCGACGGCACCAGCCTGCAGGTGATGATCAGCTTCGACAGGGTCGGCCAGCAGTCCCTGGACGCCTGGAAGACGGACGTCGACCTCGGTGACATCGTCTACGTGCGCGGCAACGTGATCAGCTCACGGCGCGGCGAACTATCCGTGCTGGCCGACGAGTGGCAGATGGCGTCCAAGGCGCTGCGTCCGCTGCCCGTCGCGCACAAGGACATGAGCGAAGAGGCGCGGGTACGGCAGCGCTACGTCGACCTGATCGTGCGCCCCCAGGCGCGCACGGTCGCACGGCAGCGGATCGCGGTCGTCCGCGCGATACGCAACTCTTTGGAACGCCGTGGGTTTCTCGAAGTCGAAACTCCAATGTTGCAGACGCTGGCCGGTGGCGCGGCCGCGCGGCCGTTCATCACGCATTCGAATGCACTAGACATCGATCTCTACTTGAGGATCGCGCCGGAACTGTTCCTGAAGCGCTGCGTCGTCGGTGGTTTCGACCGGGTTTTCGAACTAAATCGAGTGTTCCGAAACGAAGGTGCGGATTCCACTCATTCTCCGGAATTCTCCATGCTGGAGACCTACCAGGCGTACGGAACCTATGACGATTCGGCAGTAGTGACACGTGAGCTTATTCAAGAGGTGGCCGATGAGGCGATCGGAACCCGACAACTCCCGCTTCCCGACGGCAGTGTCTACGACATAGACGGAGAATGGGCTTCCATCCAAATGTACCCGTCATTGTCTGAGGCACTCGGTGACGAGATCACGCCCGCGACGTCGGTCGAACAGTTGCTGTCCATCGCCGATCGGCTCGGCGTCGAGATCCCCGCCGGCCGGGGCTACGGACACGGAAAAATCGTCGAGGAACTGTGGGAGCACACCGTGGGCAACGCGCTCACCGCTCCGACGTTCGTGAAGGATTTCCCGGTCGAGACAACGCCTTTGACGCGCCAGCACCGAAGCATCGCGGGCGTCACCGAGAAGTGGGACCTCTACGTGCGCGGAGTAGAACTGGCCACCGGGTATTCCGAATTGAACGATCCTGTCGTGCAGCGTGAGAGGTTCGCCGCGCAGGCGCGGGCGGCGGCCGCGGGCGACGACGAGGCCATGGTGCTCGACGAAGATTTTCTCGCCGCGCTCGAGTATGCGATGCCCCCATGCACCGGAACGGGAATGGGCATCGACCGGTTGTTGATGACTTTGACCGGCCTGTCAATTCGAGAGACAGTTTTGTTCCCGATTGTTCGGCCCCACTCGTAGTTGTTAGTTGCAATGTGCGGCTTCCGTACAGATTGAGTATGCTTCAGTCCTATGGCACATTGGTGAGCCAGGGAAGTTTGATCCGATCTGCTCAGTAACTGTTCAGGACGAAATGCGAGGATAAGTCAATGGCAAAAAAAGTGACCGTCACCTTGGTCGATGATTTCGACGGTGCCGGCGCAGCCGATGAAACGGTGGAATTCGGGCTTGACGGAGTGACCTACGAGATTGATCTTTCGTCCAAGAATGCCGCGAAACTGCGCAGCGATCTGAAGCAGTGGGTGGAAGCCGGTCGCCGTGTCGGGGGCCGTCGGCGCGGGCGCTCCGGCTCGGGACGCGGCCGTGGCGCGATCGACCGCGAGCAGAGCGCGGCCATCCGGGAATGGGCCCGTCGAAACGGGCACAACGTGTCAACGCGGGGCCGCATCCCCGCCGACGTGATCGACGCATTCCACGCAGCGACCTAGCAGTTCTCAAACCGGCGCCCGGGCTCGATGCCGGGCGCCGGTTTTGTCATTTCGCTGGACGCGAAACAATCGTCGGACGGCTCGGGGAAACGAATCAGCGCGTCGCAACGTTTCTTGGGTTATGGCGTGCAACACGCAGGCAGCTATGGGTGAGAGTGGCCCCGAAAGCCGAGCGGCTGCGCAGCCGAAGAACGCGCGGCAAGGTTAGGTCCGCTGGCAAGCCGACCACTAGAGTGGAGACAGGTACGCGATTCCGGCCACAGGGACCGGCTTGGTTAGTGGGGCCGCCAACAGGTTTGTACCGATGTGAGGGAGAGCAGGTAACCCGATGTTTGAAAGATTTACCGACCGAGCACGGCGGGTCGTCGTCCTGGCGCAAGAAGAGGCCCGGATGCTCAACCACAACTACATCGGCACCGAGCACATCCTGTTGGGTTTGATTCACGAAGGTGAAGGCGTCGCGGCGAAGTCGCTGGAGTCGCTGGGCATCTCGCTCGAGGGCGTCCGCAGCCAGGTCGAGGAAATCATCGGCCAGGGCCAGCAGGCCCCGTCGGGGCACATCCCGTTCACGCCCCGCGCCAAGAAGGTCCTCGAGCTGAGCCTGCGTGAGGCGCTGCAACTCGGCCACAACTACATCGGCACCGAGCACATTCTGCTGGGACTGATCCGCGAGGGTGAGGGCGTTGCCGCGCAGGTGCTGGTCAAGCTGGGCGCCGAACTGACCCGGGTGCGCCAGCAGGTGATCCAGTTGCTGAGTGGCTACCAGGGCAAGGAAGCCGCCGAGGCCGGTACCGGTGGCCGTGGTGGCGAATCCGGCAGCCCGTCCACGTCGCTGGTGCTCGACCAGTTCGGCCGCAACCTGACGGCCGCCGCGATGGAAGGCAAGCTGGACCCGGTCATCGGCCGCGAGAAAGAAATCGAGCGGGTGATGCAGGTGTTGAGCCGGCGCACCAAGAACAACCCGGTGCTGATCGGCGAGCCCGGTGTCGGTAAGACCGCAGTCGTCGAGGGCCTGGCGCAGGCTATCGTGCACGGCCAGGTTCCCGAGACGCTGAAGGATAAGCAGCTCTACACGTTGGACCTGGGTTCGCTGGTGGCGGGCAGCCGGTACCGCGGTGACTTCGAGGAGCGCCTGAAGAAGGTGCTCAAGGAGATCAACACCCGCGGCGACATCATCCTGTTCATCGACGAGCTGCACACCCTGGTCGGTGCCGGCGCCGCCGAGGGCGCGATCGATGCCGCGAGCATCCTCAAGCCCAAGCTGGCCCGCGGCGAGCTGCAGACCATCGGTGCCACGACGCTCGACGAGTACCGCAAGTACATCGAGAAGGACGCCGCGCTGGAGCGCCGCTTCCAGCCGGTACAGGTGGGCGAGCCGACCGTGGAGCACACCATCGAGATCCTCAAGGGTCTGCGCGACCGCTACGAGGCGCACCACCGGGTGTCGATCACCGACGGAGCGATGGTGGCCGCCGCCACGCTGGCCGACCGCTACATCAACGACCGATTCCTGCCCGACAAGGCGATCGACCTGATCGACGAGGCCGGCGCGCGGATGCGAATCCGCCGGATGACCGCTCCGCCAGACCTGCGCGAGTTCGACGAGAAGATCGCCGAGGCGCGCCGGGAGAAGGAATCGGCCATCGACGCCCAGGACTTCGAGAAGGCAGCCAGCCTCCGGGATCGGGAGAAGCAACTGGTCGCTCAGCGCGCCGAGCGTGAAAAGCAATGGCGCTCAGGTGATCTCGACGTGGTCGCCGAGGTGGATGACAACGAGATCGCCGAGGTGCTGGGTAACTGGACCGGCATCCCGGTGTTCAAGCTCACCGAGGCCGAGACGACCCGGCTGCTGCGCATGGAGGACGAGCTGCACAAGCGGATCATCGGTCAGGAGGACGCCGTCAAGGCCGTCTCCAAGGCGATCCGCCGCACCCGGGCCGGGCTGAAAGACCCCAAGCGCCCGTCGGGTTCGTTCATCTTCGCCGGCCCGTCCGGCGTGGGTAAGACCGAGCTGTCCAAGGCGCTGGCCAACTTCCTGTTCGGCGACGACGACGCGCTCATTCAGATCGACATGGGCGAGTTCCACGACCGGTTCACCGCGTCGCGGCTGTTCGGAGCGCCCCCGGGATACGTCGGGTACGAGGAGGGCGGCCAGCTCACCGAGAAGGTGCGGCGCAAGCCGTTCTCGGTGGTGCTGTTCGACGAGATCGAGAAGGCCCACCAGGAGATCTACAACAGCCTGTTGCAGGTCCTCGAGGACGGCCGGCTCACTGACGGTCAGGGCCGCACGGTGGACTTCAAGAACACCGTGCTGATTTTCACCTCGAACCTCGGCACCTCCGACATCTCGAAGCCGGTCGGGCTGGGCTTCACCCAGGGCGGCGGTGACAACAACTACGAGCGGATGAAGCAGAAGGTCAACGACGAGCTGAAGAAGCACTTCCGCCCGGAGTTCCTCAACCGCATCGACGACATCATCGTCTTCCACCAGCTGACCCGCGACGAGATCATCCGGATGGTCGACCTGATGATCGAGCGCGTCGGCAAGCAGCTCAAGACCAAGGACATGTCGATGGAGCTGACCGACAAGGCCAAGGCGTTGTTGGCAAAGCGTGGTTTCGACCCGGTGCTGGGTGCCCGCCCGCTGCGCCGGACGATCCAGCGCGAGATCGAGGACCAGCTCTCCGAGAAGATCCTCTTCGAAGAGGTCGGTCCGGGCCAGGTCGTCACGGTCGACGTGGACAACTGGGACGGCGAAAGTGCCGGCGAGGACGCGACATTCACCTTCACCGGTACCCGCAAGCCGCCGGCCGAGCCCGACCTGGCGAAGGCCGGGGCACACAGCGCCGCGGACCCGGGGCCCGAGGCGCAGTAGCGAGCCAAGGAAATCGGGCGGTAGTTCTCCGGAGCTACCGCCCGATTTTCGCTGCGCCGCACGTTAGCGGCCCTGGTCTGATCGCCGTTTGTCCGGCTAACCGCGGGGTTTACACTGACCGTTGTCATCGACGTGTAACGGAATCTGGTGAAAGTCCAGAACGGTCGCGCCACTGTTTATAGTCAGACCCGAGGCTCGTCATACCCAGCGGGGACGCGTTATCCCCAGAAGGAGTCGATTGTGTCCCACCCGCAGCTAACTGGCAGCCGCACCCGATCGGTTGATCTGTCCGCGGCGCGAACCGCGCTTTGGTTGGCGGCGACCGTCTTCCTCGCGTTGCTGGCGCTGTACTTCGTCGGCGTCGACCAGGGGGCGGTTTCGCTGTTCGGTAGCGATTCGCACGTGCACGAATTCGTGCACGACGCACGGCACCTGCTCGGCTTCCCCTGCCACTGACCGCGTCTCGTGGAGAAACGCCTGATCGGCGGCGGTCTTCTGGCGGGTGCGATCGGAGCGGTGCTGGCGTTCGTTTTCGCCCGCCTGTGCGCCGAGCCCGTGATTGGTCGCGCGATCGCTTTTGAAGACGGCCGCACCGACACCGAGAATGCGCACGGCGTGCACGAGCATGGCGCGGAGTTGTTCACCCGCAGCGTGCAATCGGGGCCCGGACTGGGATTCGGTGTGCTGATCTTCGGGTTGGCTATGGGCGCACTGTTCGCAGTGCTGTTCAGCGTCATCTATGCGCGGGCGGAAGTAGCCGAGCCGCATAGACTTTCGGTGCTCTTGGCGGCCGGCGCATTCGGGGCGGTCTACGTGGTGCCGTTCGTGAAATATCCGCCGAACCCACCGGCGGTCGGACAGGCCGACACGATCGCAGCGCGCACCGGCTGGTACCTGATGATGGTGCTGGTGTCGGTGGTGCTGGCGATCGGGGCGGTATGGCTGGCGCGGCACCTCGCCGCCCGGTTCGGAGCGTGGAACGCCGGACTGCTGGCGGCCGGGGCGTATCTGGTGGCGGTCGCGGTGGTGGCGGTGGTGCTGCCAAGTGTGGACGAGACACCCGGACCGCTGCGCGACGCCGCGGGGACGATCATCTATCCGGGTTTTCCGGCCGACGTCCTCTACGAGTTCAGGTTGCTGTCGCTGGCCACACAACTGGTGCTGTGGGCGGGCATCGGTCTGGTGTTCGCGACGATCAGTGGACGCCTGCTTTCGGTGCGGACGCGGCAGGCGGCGAACATCGCGGCGTGACCAGTGTGGTCCGGCTGACCCTGATCTCGCATGGCATGACGGAGGCCATGGCGGAGGGACGCTTTCCGGCCGACGAACCGCTGAACGCGATCGGCCGACGTCAGGTTGCGGCGACGGACGGTGTCGCCCGCGACGGGCAGCGCCAGCTGTCCGGACCCGAGCAGCGCACCCGGCAAACCGCGAGACTGCTTGGCCTGCAGGCCGAAACCGAGCCAGTTTTGGCCGACCTGGACTGTGGACGGTGGCGCGGCGAGACGCTTGCGGCGCTGCCGCCCGATGAAGTCGAGGCGTGGCTGAAGCGACCGGGCGTGGCGCCGCACGGCGGCGAGTCGATCGTCGACCTGATTTTCCGGGTTGCGCAGTGGCTGGCGTCGTTGACGGCCAGCCCACTACGCACGGTGGCGGTGACGCACCCGGCGGTGATCCGGGCGGCGATCGTGGCGGGGCTCGACATCACGCCGGAATCATTTTGGCGGATCGATGTCGGGCCGGTCGGCCGCGTCGTCATGCACTTCCGGGGTGGCCGTTGGACGCTGCGCTTGTAAGCTTCAGCGCGGGGCGATCAGCGCGAAGGTCTGCTTGGCGATCTTCAGCATCCAGCCGGTCACCGTCGGCCCGTGATCGCGCGGCCAGTGCAGCTGATAGCTGACCACCCACGGTTGCTGTGTCTTGTCGACGGCATACCAGCTGAACGTCAGATCACCCGGCAGGCCACCGGCTTTCGCGCCGATATACGGCCAGACGTTGTGGTCCAGCTGGATTCCCGCAACCGCGGAAAGGATTTCGCGCACTGGCGCGGCCTTGCCGACCGCGTCGGCCTGCAGCGCGGCATGGACCCGGCAGATGTCCTCGGCGTTGCCGTACCACTCCGCGCCGTAAGAGGACGCCGGCGAGTGGGCCCGCATCGGATCCGGGTCATACGGCGTGGAATTCGCCTGCTCCAGCAGCTGTGCCCGAACCTGCGGTGACCCGTGCTCCCATTGGGTGCGCAGGTCGGGCCTGCCCCAGCCGACGGAGAACAACTCGTACATGGTGGGGAACGGGGTCATGCTGGCCGGGTCGTGATGGCCGGCCGTGGCCAGCGCGTCCTCGACGGCGTGCGTGCCCATCCTCTCGATGAGCAGGTCCGTCGCCATGTTGTCACTGGTCGCGATCATCTTCTCGGCGGCGGTGCGAACCGAAACCTGCGCTCCGGCAGGCAAAGCCAACCCCGACGAGCCGACCGCCCGGCTCTTGTCGGTGACCGTCAGCTGGTCATCCCAGGACACCGTTCCGTTCTTGATCGCACCCGCCAAAGCGTGCAGAACGTAAAGCTTGAAAATGGATGCCAGCGGCAAAGATTCGTGTGTATTGGTGCCCGCCACGGCCTCGCAACGCCCGTCGCTGACCTTGGCGACCTGATAGGAGTAGCGCGCACCCGTCTTGCCCAGCACCGCGTCGATGTCGTGCCACGAGTTGATGGTGGGCGCCCGGGTCTCGAGATCGAAGTGATCCACCGAACCGGCGTCGTCGGTGTGAATCCGGATGTCCTGACCGGCACCGTAGGACGAGGTCAGGTGCAGGGTCGCCACGCTCGCGCCGAGGTCGACGCCGTCGAGCGTGAAGGGACGGTCCCACCACAGCGCCTCCATGGTGGTTTCCACCGACTCGACCTTGTCGGGCGCGGCGAGCGTCCGCACCCCCACGGGACCGATGGGCCAGTCCGAGTTGAGCATGTCCAGCGTCTGCTGGGCCCGGATCCCGGGCGGGGTCCGGGTGTCGATCTGCCGTCCCGGATTCGCCGCGTTCGCCTGCGGGGAGGGGTTGGGGGCACAACCGGGCGCCAATGTCACTACCAGTGCGGCGGCCGCGCTCAGGACCCACGCGCGGCGCCTGGCCGATAGCCTGCTAGCCAGCCTGCTTGTTGCCGGCAACGTCCATCACAACCTCGAATTCCAGCAGCGAGGCCCCGGTCGCCACCGGCTTCGCACGTTCACCGGAGTGCGCTTCGATGGCGGGCCCCTGCGCCCACGCCTGGAAAGCCTCTTCGGACTCCCACTGGGTCACCACGAAGTAGCGGTTCTCGCCCTTGATCGGGCGGAGCAGCTGAAAGCCGAGGAAGCCGGGCTGGTTGTCGACGGCGTGCGCCCGGTGCGCGAACCGCTTCTCCAGCTCCGGGCCGGCGTCGGCGGGTACTTCGATTGCGTTGATCTTCACCACTGGCGACATGCCGCTAGGCTACCTCGCCTATCCCGATGCCGGGGTCCAGGGCGGTGCTCGCAAGATAGGTGCTATGCCCAGCCAACTGTTGACGTGCCACGGAGGCGACGGCGAGCCGCTGGTGCTGGTGCATGGCCTGATGGGACGCGGGACCACCTGGCCGCGACAACTGCCCTGGCTGACCCGGCTGGGTACCGTCTACACCTATGACGCGCCGTGGCATCGGGGTCGCGACGTCGAAGATCCGTACCCGATCAGCACCGAACGGTTCGTGGCCGACCTGGCCGACGTGGTGAGCACGCTGGACGTGCCGGTCCGGATGGTCGGGCATTCGATGGGCGCCCTGCACTCCTGGTGCTTGGCCGCCGAGCGCCCCGAACTGGTTTCCGCCCTGGTGCTCGAGGACATGGCACCGGACTTCCGTGGCCGCACCACCGGACCCTGGGAACCGTGGCTGCACGCCCTGCCGGTCGAATTCGACTCCGCCGAGCAAGTTTTCGCCGAATTCGGGCCTGTCGCCGGCCGGTATTTTCTGGAGGCCTTCGACCGCACCGAAACCGGTTGGCGGCTGCACGGTCACACCGCGCGGTGGATCGAGATCGCCGCCGAATGGGGCACTCGGGACTACTGGGCGCAGTGGCGGGCGGTGCGTTCCCCCGCGCTGCTGATCGAGGCCGGCAATTCGGTGACCCCGCCGGGGCAGATGCGAGCGATGGCCGAAACCGGGTTCGCGGCAACGTATTTGAAGGCCCCGCAAGCCGGTCACCTGATTCACGACGAGGCGCCCCAGCTGTACCGCACGGCCGTCGAGTCGTTTCTGGCGACGCCGCCTGCAGGCGACTGAGCCTTTGAGGACCCCCCCGCCGATGCGCCGCACTGCAGCAACTTATGATAAATTCTTCAATTGTTAGAACATAGAAAGCTTGTAATCTTCAGGAGATTTGTGTTGACGGAACCGCTGTACAAGCTCAAAGCGGAGTTCTTCAAGACGTTGGGCCATCCGGCGCGGATCAGGATCCTGGAGCTGCTCGTGGCCGGCGACAAGTCGGTCGCCGAACTGTTGCCAGAGGTGGGGCTCGAGGCATCGAATCTGTCGCAGCAGCTCGGCGTCCTGCGCCGAGCCGGTGTCGTTGACGCGCTGCGGGACGGCAACACGATGATCTACTCGGTCGCCTCCCCGGACATCGCCGAACTGCTGATGGTGGCACGCAAGGTTCTCAGCCGGGTGCTCAGCGACCGCGTGGCGATGCTGGAAGACCTGCGCGCCGGCGGTGCGGAGTAGCGCCCGTGGGTTGGATCAGCAAGGCCTTGCGCGTCGGTCGGATCGCCGAACCGGCACCGCCCGAACCGGGGCAGACGGCCAAGCCGCCCGCCGGAGTGCGTGGCTCGCTCCAGATCCGCCACGTCGACGCGGGCTCGTGCAATGGCTGCGAGGTGGAGATCGCGGGCGCGTTCGGGCCGGTCTATGACGCCGAGCGGTTCGGTGCCCGCCTGGTGGCCTCGCCGCGGCACGCGGACGCGCTGCTGGTGACCGGCGTCGTGACACACAATATGATCGGCCCGTTGCGCACCACGATCGAGGCCACGCCGCGGCCACGGCGGGTGATCGCCTGTGGGGACTGCGCCATCAATCGAGGCGTCTTCACCGACGCCTACGGTGTGGTGGGCGCGGTCGGCGAAGTGGTGCCCGTGGATGTGGAAATCCCGGGCTGCCCGCCGACTCCGAGCCAGATCGTCGCGGCTCTGCGGTCGGTGACCGGCAAGTGACCGCGGATCTGGCGACCAAGGTCGTCTCTGAACCAAACCTGTTGTCCCGCAATGACTCCTTGGCTATCTGCGCGGGTGTGCTGACCTCGCTGCTGGGTGCCGGTGGGGTGTGGGCGGGCGCGCTCGGAATGTTCGGTTCGGTGCGCGCCGTCCGCATCGGATGGTTGCTTCCGCTGGCGGGTGTCCAGTTGCGTCTCGATCCGCTGGGCGGATTCTTCATGACCCTCACGGGCGCGGTCGCGGTGGTGGTGGGGCTGTACACGATCGGGTACGCCAGGCGCGAGCAACTGGGACCCCTCACCCTCGCCGTCTTGCCGGCGTTTGTCGCTGCGATGCTGCTGGTGCCGGCCGCGGGGTCGGTCACCACCTTCCTGCTGGCGTGGGAATTGATGGCGGTCGCGTCGTTGGTGTTGGTGCTGACCCACCACACCGAACCGCAGGTTCGCTCGGCCGCGTTGGTGTATGCCGTCATGACCCAGTTGGGGTTCGTGGCGATATTGGTCGGCCTGATGGTGTTGTCTGCGGCCGGCGGCGCGGATCGGTTCGCCGACCTGCAGCGGATATCGCAAGGTGCGCGCACCGTCGTGTTCTTGTCGACGCTGGTGGGATTCGGTTCCAAGGCCGGACTGGTACCGCTGCACGCGTGGTTGCCGCGCGCCCACCCGGAGGCACCGAGCCCCGTATCGGCGCTGATGAGCGCGGCGATGATCAACCTTGGGGTGTATGGCATTTGCCGCGTCGATCTGCAGGTGCTCGGGCCGGGGCCGCGTTGGTGGGGACTCGCCCTGATGGCCGTCGGCGCGGTGTCGGCGCTCTACGGCGTGGTGCAGGCCTCGGTGGCCACGGATCTCAAACGGCTACTTGCCTATTCGTCGACCGAGAACCTCGGGCTGATCACCTTGGCATTGGGGGCCACCACGCTGTTCGCGGCGGCCGGCGCGCACGGCCCGGCGACGATCGCGGCCGCCGCAGCTATGCTGCACCTCGTCGCGCACGCCGCATTCAAGAGCCTCGGATTCCTCGGGGCGGGATCGGTCCTCGCCGCGACCGGGCTGCGTGACCTCGACCGGCTGGGCGGTCTGGCCCGCCGCATGCCGGCGACGACAACCCTGTTCGGGGTGGCCGCCCTCGGGGCGTCCGGGCTGCCGCTGGGCGCCGGGTTCGTCAGCGAGTGGCTGCTCGTGCAGTCGCTGATCCACACGGCGCGAGAGCATTCCGTCGTGTTGGCATTGACCACGCCGCTGGCGGTGGGCGCAGTCGCGCTCACCACCGGTCTGGGTGTGGCGGCTATGGTCAAGGCGTTCGGGATCGGCTTTTTGGCGCGGCCGCGTTCCGAGCGGGCCGCCCTTGCTCGAGAGGCGCCCGGTACGATGCTGGCCGCGATGGCGATCGCCGCGGCGGCCTGCCTGATGCTGGCCGTGACACCCGCGTTTCTCGCACCCGTGCTTCGCTCGGCAATCTCCGCGCTTCCGGCCGCCCGGGCAGTGCAATTCACCGATTTCGGGGCCGTGGTGGGCCTGCCGGGGCTACGGGGATCGATTGCCCCCGGCTCGATCGCCGCTGGCATTGTCGTGGCCACGCTGGCCGCTGCGACGCTGGCGCGCTGGCGCCGGAGCCGACGTCCGGCACCCGCAACGTTGCCCCTGTGGGCCTGTGGCGCAGACGATCTCACCGCGCGGATGCAGTACACCGCCACGTCCTTCGCCGAGCCGTTGCAACGGGTCTTCGACGATGTCCTGCGTCCCGACACCGACATCGAAGTCACCCACACCGCCGAGTCGCGTTACCTGGCCGACAAAATCACCTATCACGCCAGAATCGCCGATGCGATCGAGGAACGCTGCTACGCGCCGGTGATCCGGGCGGTCGCCGCCGCTGCGGGTTTGATGCGGCGCGCCCACAGCGGCAGCGTGCACCTGTACCTGGCCTACGGTGCGCTAGGCGTGCTGATCGTGTTGGTGGTCGCCCGATGAACGTTTTGTCCCACGTCGCGGGCGCCGTCCAGATCGGCGGCGCGATGGTCGGAGCACCGCTGGTGGTCGGCCTGACGCGGCAGGTGCGCGCTCGTTGGGAAGGCCGGGCCGGCGGCGGCATCTTGCAGCCGTGGCGCGACATCGTCAAACAGCTTGGCAAACAACAGATCACCCCACATGGGACGACGGTGGTGTTCGCGGTTGCACCCGCGATCGTCGCCGGAACCACGCTGCTGATCGCCGCGATCGCACCACTGGTCGCCACCGGATCGCCCCTCGATGCCAGCGCCGACCTGTTCGCCGTGGTCGGCCTGCTGTTCGTGGGCACCGTCGCGTTGACCCTGGCCGGCATCGATACCGGCACCTCGTTCGGGGGCATGGGCGCCAGCCGCGAGATCACTATTGCCGCACTGGTCGAACCGACCATCTTGCTCGCGGTCTTCGCCCTGTCCATGCCGGCGGGCTCGGCCAATCTCGGTGCCCTGGTGGCCCATACGATCGCCCATCCCGGGCAGGTGGTGTCGCTGGCCGCAGTGCTGGCGTTCGCCGCGTTGGTGATAGTGATCGTCGCCGAGACCGGACGACTGCCGGTGGACAACCCGGCCACCCATCTCGAACTGACGATGGTTCACGAGGCGATGATCCTCGAATACGCCGGCCCTCGGCTGGCCCTGGTGGAGTGGGCGGCCGGTATGCGACTGACCGTGCTGTTGGCGCTACTGGCAAATCTGTTCGCGCCCTGGGGTATTGCGGGGGCCCGGCCCGGCGTCCTCGACATCGTCATCGGCGTTGTGGCGGTGGTGGCCAAGGTCGCGTTGTTGGCGGGACTGCTGGCCACCGTCGAGGTGTTCGTAGCCAAGCTGCGGCTATTCCGGGTACCCGAGTTGCTGGCCGGATCGTTCCTGTTGGCGTTGCTCGCGGTGGTCGCCGCCAACTTCTTCGTGGTGCCGGCATGACGTACAGCACGTTTTCGGTCCTCGTCGACCTCGCCGCCGGCGGGCTGCTCTTGGCCGCGGTGCTGATCGTGTGGCGCCGCGACCTGGTCGCCATCATCCGCCTGCTGGCATGGCAGGGCGTCGCTCTGGCGGCCATCCCCATCCTGCGCGGGGTGTACGACGGTGACGGTGCGCTGATCGGTGTCGGCGTGGCCGTGCTGGCCTTGCGGGTCGCGGTGCTGCCGCGGCTACTGGCGCGCGCGGTCGGTGCCGAGGCGCAATCGCGCCGGGAAGCCACCCCACTGGTGAACACCGCCACGTCGCTACTCATCACCGCGGCGTTGACGCTGGCCGCGTTTGCCGCGACCGGGCCCCTGGTGAATCTGCAGCCCGCCGCGACCACCACCGCGGTGCCGGCCGCCACCGCCGTGGTGCTCATCGCGCTGCTCGTGATGGTCACGCGACGGCATGCGGTGTCGCAGGCGGCGGGATTTCTCATGCTGGACAACGGAATCAGCGCCACCGCATTTTTGCTCACCGCAGGAGTGCCGCTGATCGTCGAACTCGGCGCCTCGCTGGACGTGTTGTTCGCGATCATCGTGATCGGCGTCCTGACGGGCCGGCTCTCTCGTGCCTTCGGCGGCGCCGACCTGGACGTGCTACAGGAGCTGCACGACTGATGACCGGTTTATTGCTCGCCGTGATCCTCATCCCGGTTGGCGCCTCGATGGCCGTCCTCATTGCCGGCTGGCGCCGGACGACCGCGACGTTGATCGTGCTCTCGGCGGTGACGGTCCTCGCATGCGCCGCGGGACTCGCATTCCGGGTCGGATCGGGTACCCGGTTCGCATTCGGCGGGCTGCTGCGAGTCGACGCGCTCACCGTGACCATACTGATCGTCATCGGAACAGTTGCCACACTGGCCACCTGGGCCAGCATCGGCTATCTGGACGCCGAACTCGCGCACGGTCACACCGACCAGCGCGGTGCCCGGGTATACGGCGCGCTGACTGCGGCCTTCCTGGCGGCGATGGTTGTCGCAGTGTGCGCCAACAACATCGGCGTGACCTGGATCGCGATCGAAGCGACCACCGTGATCACCGCCTTCTTGGTCGGCCACCGCAGAACCCGCACCGCGCTCGAAGCGACCTGGAAGTACGTCGTGATCTGCTCGGTCGGCATCGCGATCGCCTTCCTCGGCACCGTGCTGCTCTACTACGCCGCCCAGCATGCCGGCGCGCCGGCCGCCGCGGCCCTGAACCTCGACGTGCTGACGGCACATGCCCGCGTGCTGAACCCCGATATCGCCCGGCTGGCGGGCGGGCTGTTGCTGATCGGCTACGGCGCGAAGGTCGGGTTGTTTCCGTTCCACACCTGGCTGGCCGACGCCCACAGCCAGGCTCCCGCACCGGTTTCGGCGTTGATGAGCGGCGTGCTGCTGTCGGTGGCCTTCTCGGTACTGATTCGCCTCAAGCCGATCGTCGACGCGGCCGCCGGGCCTAGGTTCATGCGATCGGGCCTGCTTGTGATCGGGCTTGCGACGCTGGTGGTCTCGGCCCTGATGCTGACGGTGACACCGGACCTCAAACGCATGCTCGCCTATTCCTCGATGGAGAACATGGCTCTGATCGCGATCGCCGCGGCGGCCGGAACCACGCTCGCCATCGCCGCGCTGCTGCTGCACGTCCTCGCCCACGGCATCGGCAAGACGATCCTCTTTCTGGCGAGCGGCCAACTGCAGGCCGCCCACAACTCCACCGCTTTCGCTGACATCAGCGCGGTGCTGCGGCGCTCACGCCTGATCGGGGTGTCGCTGGCCGTGGGCGTGATCGTGCTACTCGGCCTGCCGCCGTTCGCGATGTTCGCCAGCGAGCTGGCCATGGTCCGGTCGCTGGCCGACGCCCGGCTCACCTGGGCGCTCGGCGCGGGCATGCTGTTGGTCGCGGTCGCCTTCGCGGCGCTGGCCCGCAACTCGGGCCACATCCTGTTGGGCGGCGCGGCCGCCGCGCCCGAAATCCCCGTCCCGCGAACGGTCGCGGCCGCGCTGCTCGTCGGCATTGCCGCATCGATCGCCCTCGGTGTCACCGCCGGCCCCCTCACCGACTTGTTCACCGCCGCGGCCGGCGAAGTCCGGGGACCGCGGTGAGGCCGCAATGGCAGTGCCACCGGCTTTCTCAGGAGAGGCTGGCCGAGATGGCGGAGGACCTGCTGGACAACGGTTTTCGTCTGGGTTTGGTGGCCGGGCACGACGACGGTGACGCCTTGCGCGTCGTTTACCTGTTTCTTGCCGGCCGGCCAGATCGGCGTGTCGAGCTCGAATGCATTGTGCCGAAGGGCGATCCGATAATTCGGTCGCTGTCGTATGTGTCGTTCGCGGCCAGCCGGTTCGAGCGAGAAATGGCCGACCTGTACGGGATCCGGTGCGCCGGGCATCCCAAAGCGCGCCGACTGGTGCGCCATGCCCACTGGCCCGAGGACTGGTACCCCATGCGCGGCGACGCGCCACCTATACCCCGATTCGATGGTGACGGTCATTTCCCGTTCGTCACCGTCGAGGGGCCAGGGGTATACGAAATCCCGGTGGGCCCGGTGCACGCGGGGTTGATCGAACCCGGACATTTCCGCTTCTCCGTCGCCGGCGAAACCGTGCTGCGACTCAAGGCCAGACTGTGGTTCGTTCACCGAGGGCTGGAGAAGCTGTTCGAGGGCCGGAATCCCGGCGGCGCAGTCGATTTGGCCGAACGCGTCAGCGGTGACACATCCGTTGCCCACGCGCTCGCCCACTGCCTCGCCATCGAAGACGCGCTCGGGATGGAACTCCCCGACGAGGTGCACCGGTTGCGGGCGCTGCTGGTCGAACTCGAACGGCTCTACAACCACGCCGCCGATCTGGGCGCGCTGGCCAACGACGTCGGCTTCGGGATCGCCCACGCGCACGCCCAACGCATTCGCGAACAACTACTCCGGCTCAACGCCGCCGTCACCGGGCATCGCCTGCTGCGGGGCGCGACGCGCCCGGGCGGGGTCGCGCTGCAGGCGCTGCCGGACGTCACCGCGCTGCGACGTATCGCCGCCGACGTCGCCGAGGTCGCCGAACTGACCCTGCAGAACACCGTGGTGTACGACCGGTTCGCCGGGACGGCCGTCCTGCAGCAGGACGACGCTCACGCACTCGGGTGCCTGGGCTATGTCGCGCGGGCCAGCGGCGTGCGCACGGATGCCCGGCTCGAACACCCCACCACCGCACTGCCCGTCACGGAGATCGAGTCCGCCGCGGGCGACGTGCTGGCCCGCTATACCGTGCGGCGCGACGAATTCGCCGCGTCGATCGAGCTGTCCTGCCATCTGATCGAATCACACGGCGGTCCAACCGAACACGCCTCGAGCGTGCCGATGCCGCGTGCAACCCGCAGCGGCATCGGCATCGTCGAAGGCTGGCGCGGCACCATCGTCCACCGCGTGGAAATCGACCCCGCCAATCGGATCACCCGCGCGAAGATCGTCGACCCGTCATGGTTCAACTGGCCCGCACTACCCGTCGCGATGGCCGATACCATCGTCCCCGACTTCCCATTGGCCAACAAGAGCTTCAACCAGTCCTACGCCGGCAACGATCTTTGATACCGGCTACCCCTCCCCGGCGAGGGCGAACCGGCCGTCGTGCGTCTGCGTCACCAGGCCGTCGGCCAGCAGCGAATACAGCGCCCGGTCGCGCTGGGCGGTGTCGGTCAGCCACGCTACGTCCAGCTCGGCTCGGGTGACGGGAGAATCGTTGGCGCGCAACACATCCAGCAGTCGTCCGCGGACCTGACGGTCCGTCCCGGCGTAAGTCTGAACGCGGCGGGCCGGGCCCTGCGGGGGCGGATAGCCGGCATGCCGCCACGCGCAGCTGTCCAGCGGGCACAGCCCACAGCGCGGCGCGCGCGCCGTACACACCGTCGCGCCCAGCTCCATCAGCGCGACGGAGAACCTGGGTGCCGTTCGGTCCCCGGGCAGCAGCGCCGACACGTCGGCGTGGTCGCGCGTCGCGGATGGTGCGCCCGCGTCGGCCAGGCCATGCACCGCGCGCGCCACCACCCGGCGCACGTTGGTGTCCACCACCGGCACCGACTGGCCATAGGCGAAGCAAGCGATCGCGCGGGCGGTGTAGCCGCCGACACCGGGCAACGTGAGCAGGGTGTCGACGTCCTCGGGCACGGTATCGCCGTAATCGCGCGCGATCACGACGGCGCACTCGTGTAGCCGCTTGGCCCGCCGCGGATAGCCCAGCTTGCCCCAGGCGCGCAGCACGTCCGCGGCGCTGGCGGCGGTCGTGGCCGACGCGGTCGGCCAGCGCCGCACCCAATCCGTCCAGACCGGCAACACCCGGGATACCGGTGTCTGCTGCAGCATGAACTCGCTGACCAGGATCTGCCAGGCGCTCACGCCGGGCTCTCGCCACGGGAGGTCGCGGCGGGATCGGTCGTACCAGTCGAGAAGATTTGTGGCCGATATGCGTTCCGGGCGAGGCGCCCGCGGCTCCGGCATGATGTGTGCCATGCCCACTACCAGTCCGGCAACAGCGTGGAAAACACTCAAAGAGGGTAACGAGCGATTCGTCGCGGGCAAGCCCATCCACCCCAGCCAGAGCGTCGAGCATCGGGCCAGCCTGGCCGCCGGCCAGCAGCCGATCGCGGTGATTTTCGGCTGCTCGGACAGCCGGGTGGCGGCCGAGCTCATCTTCGATCTGGGGCTGGGCGACACGTTCGTCGTGCGCACGGCCGGGCAGGCCATCGGTTCGGCGGTGCTGGGATCCATCGAGTACGCGGTGAGCATCCTCGATGTGCCGCTGGTCGTGATCCTCGGCCACGACAGCTGCGGGGCGGTCCAGGCCGCCCTGAGCGCGCTCGACGACGGCGCCATTCCCGGCGGGTTCGTGCGCGACGTGGTTGAGCGGGTGGCGCCGTCCATCCTGATGGGCCGCCGCGAGGGCCTCAGCCGCGTGGACGAATTCGAGGCGCGACACGTGAAGGCGACGGCCGCCCAGCTGATGGCGCGTTCGTCGGCCATTTCCGAACGGGTGGCGGCGGGGACCTTGGGAATCGCGGGTGTCACCTACCACTTGGCCGACGGGAAGGCGGTACTGGTCGACCACCTCGGTGATATCGGCGAGTAAACCCGTTCGACGGCTCCGCGAGCCCCCTACACGGCGTCCGACCAGCTAACTCGGCGACACGCCGGGGTGGATCGGACAAATCCGCGCTACCTGGGCCTACGCTGCGAACGTGCTCGATCTGGAACCGCGTGGCCCGCTACCCACCGAGATTTATTGGCGGCGCAGAGGCCTGGCCATTGGTGTCGCGGTTGTCGTGATCGGGATGGTGGCCGCCATCGTCATCGCTTTCATGGGGCATAACGCGGGAGCCAAGCCCGCCAACGCCGATAAGGCCACTGCCGCTCAGAACAAGCCGGCAGCGCCTGCGCCGCAGGCGCCCCCACCGGCGGGACCCGAGGGCCCCGCTCCGGCGGTGCCGCCGGCGCAGGGACAGAACCCCGAGACCCCCACGCCCACCGCCGCGGTGCAGCCACCGCCGATTCTTAAAGAGGGCGACGACTGCCCCGACTCAACGCTGGCGGTCAAGGGCCTGACCAACGCGCCGCAGTACTTCATCGGTGATCAGCCGAAATTCACCATGGTCGTCACCAATATCGGGTTGGTGGCCTGCAAGCGCGACGTCGGCGCCGCGGTGCTGGCCGCCTACGTCTACTCGCTGGACAACAAGCGGCTGTGGTCGAACCTGGACTGCGCCCCGTCCAACGAGACGTTGATCAAAACCTTTACGCCGGGAGAGCAGGTCACCACCGCCGTGACGTGGACCGGAATGGGTTCGGCGCCGCACTGCCCGCTGCCGCGGCCGGCGATCGGGCCGGGCACCGGACCCGGCGGCGGTGGCGGCTGGTTCATGATGAACGGAACCGGCATCGACCGCAGATTGCCCAGTTGCACCACGAGGTTGTAGGTGCCCGGCCCGATCGCCGGCCGCGGCAGCGGGCAGTGCGGCGCCGAACCCATTCCGGTCCACGTCACGGCGGTGG
>NZ_LZJR01000150.1 GCF_001667925.1 Mycobacterium sp. E2479
GTCCTCGGTATCGAGCGGGTCGGGATCGACGACTCCTTCTTCGAGCTGGGCGGCGACAGCATCTCGGCGATGCGCCTGATCGCCGCAATCAACACCAACCTGGACTCCGGCCTTTCGGTTCGCACCGTGTTCGAGGCGCCCACGATCGCCCAATTGGCGCCCCGGATCGGTGAGGGGGCGGGTCGGCGACCGCCGCTGGTGCCGGTGGAGCGGCCGACCGTCGTTCCGTTGTCGTTTGCCCAGAGCCGATTGTGGTTTCTCAATCGGTTCGAGGGCGGGGTTGCGACCTACAACATTCCGACCGCTTTCCGGATCAGGGGGGCGTTGGACGTCGAGGCGTTGAGCGCGGCACTCGACGATGTGGTCGCCCGTCATGAATCGCTGCGCACCATATTTCCCGACATCGACGGTGTGCCGTTCCAGGAGGTGTTGCCGGCCCGGGCCGGGATGTGGCGGCGCGAGGGCACGGCGGTGGTGTCGTTGCCGGAGCAGGATGTGGTCGGCGAATTGGCGGCGTTGGGGGGATATCGGTTTGATCTGGCGACAGAGATACCGATTCGTGCCCAGATCTATTCGATCGATCCCGAGCAGCACGTGCTGGGAATCGTGGTGCACCACATAGCTTTTGACGGCTGGTCGCTGGCTCCGATGGTCCGCGATGTGGGCGAGGCGTATCAAGCGCGCCGGCAGGGCCACGCCCCAGGCTGGGCGCCGTTGCCGGTGCAGTATGTCGATTACACGCTGTGGCAACGGGAGAGTCTGGGGGCGGAGTCCGATCCCGACAGCCTGATCGCCGGTCAGTTGCGGTACTGGCTACAGGAGTTGGCCGATCTGCCGGAAGTGGCGTCGTTGCCGACCGATCACGCCCGCCCACCGGTGCCCAGTTACCGCGGTGATGCGGTGGAGATCCGCATCGACCCGCACGTCTGGGCGGGTACCAGGGCGCTGGCGACGGCGCATAACGCGACGGCGTCCATGGTCTTGCAGGCGGTCTTGGCGGTGGTGTTGCACCGGGTCGGCGCCGGCGAGGACGTGGTGCTGGGCACACCGATTGCCGGACGGCAGGATGCGGCACTCGACGATCTCGTCGGTTTTTTCGTCAACACCTGGGTGCTGCGGGTGGGCGTGGATTCTCAGCAGCGGTTCAGCGACGTGCTTCAGCAGGTGCGGCAGAAGGCGCTGGATGCCTACACCAATCAGGATGTGCCGTTTGAGCGCCTCGTCGAACAGCTCAACCCGGCCCGCTCGACCGCGCATCATCCGCTATTCCAGGTCGCCATGGTCTTCCAGAACAACGTGCGCCCCGAGCCTTTGGCGTTCGACGACGTCGGCGTCGAGCCGCTGGGGGGGTCGACCCGCACTGCCAAGTTCGACCTGGATTTCCATCTCAGCGAGGTGCGGCCCGAAAACTCGGATGCGCCGATGGCCGCCGGGGTGGTGACGTATGCGACCGACTTATTTGACCGAACCACCATTGAGCGGTTGGTTACCTGGTTTGGGCGGGTGATCGAGGCTGTCGCGGCGGACGCGTCGGTAGTGGTGGGCGATGTCGCGCTGCTGGATGGCAGTGAGTGTGATCTTGTCCTGTCGGCCTGGTCTGGCATCGGTGTGGAGGCGCCGGCGGGCGTGGCGCCGCAGTTGTTGGCTGCGGCGGTTTCGGCCGACGCGGACGCGGCGGCGCTGATCGACGGTGCGCGAGAGTTGTCGTACCAAGAGCTTGATGAGTGGTCGACGCGGTTGGCACGGGTCCTTATCGAGATTGGGGTCGGTCCGGAGCGCGCGGTGGGCGTGGCGATGGATCGGTGTGCGGAGTTGGTGGTGGCGTGGTGGGCCGTGGTCAAGGCCGGCGGCATATATGTGCCCGTGGACCCCGCCTATCCGATCGAGCGGATCGCCACGGTGCTAGACGCGGTGACGGCTGTGTGTGTGTTGACCAGTGGTCGGGACACCATGGCTGGGGCCGGCGCGCGCCCGGTGATTCGCGTCGACGCTCTCGACGTGTCCGGGCATTCCGCGGATCCCATCACCGACTCCGACCGAATTGCCCCGCTGTGGGTGGACGACACCGCGTACGTCATCTTCACTTCTGGGTCTACCGGTGTCCCCAAGGGGGTGACGGTAAGCCATGCCGGTCTGTTGGGATTGGTTGCGGCGCAACGCAAGATCTTCGAATCAGGCACGGATGCGCGCGTATTGATGGTCGCCGTGCCGACCTTCGATGCCTCGGTCTTCGAAATGGTGTGGGCGGCGGGATCCGGCGCGGCGTTGGTGGTGGCCCCGCCGCAGGTGTATGCCGGAGACGCACTAACCGGGTTGCTGCAGGACCGGCGGGTCAGTGCAGCGGTGATCACCCCCTCGGTGTTGACGTCACTGGATCGGGCCCGACTCGACGGGGTGGACACGCTGGTCACCATGGGCGAGGCCTGCCCGCAGGAGCTGGTGGCCGCATGGGCGCCAGGTCGGCGGATTTTCAACGCCTACGGTCCTACTGAGGCCACGATCTGGGCCTCGTGCAGTGCGCCGCTGTCGGGGGGGCAGCCGGTCAACATCGGCGCCCCGATTCCGGGCATGTGCGCGCTGGTGCTCGACGCCCGACTGAACCCGACGCCGATCGGGGTGGTCGGCGAGCTGTATTTAAGTGGGCCGGCCCTGGCGCAGGGCTATGTAGGTCGCGCGGATTTGACCGCGGAACGATTCGTCGCGGACCCATATGTTGGTGCGGGGTCACGTATGTATCGCACGGGTGACCTCGTGCGCTGGACCCGCGCCGGCAGCCTCGACTATCTGGGCCGGGCGGACACTCAGATCAAATTGCGAGGACAGCGCATCGAACCGGGCGAAATCGAAAACACGCTATTGGCTTGCCCGCAGGTCGCCCGGGCCGCCGTCACGGTGCATCGGAGCGACACCGGTTCCCAGCTGATCGCTTACATCACCATCGAGCACACCAGCACCGCCGACCAGGACGCCGAAATCGTTGAGGAATGGCAACACCTCTATGACGAGCTCTACGACGCCGATGTCGAGGCGCCGGGATTCGGCATGGACTTCCGGGGTTGGAACAGTAGTTATACCGATGACGCGATTCCGCTTGAGGAGATGGTGGAGTGGCGCTCTGCCACGGTAGATCGGATCATGGCCCTGCGGCCGCGGCGGGTGTTGGAGATCGGCGTGGGCTCCGGACTGGTGTTGTCGCAGATTGCCCCGGTGTGTGAGCGCTACGTGGCCACCGATATTTCCGCGGTGGTTATCGACAGGCTGGCCCGCACACTCGAGGACTTGCAGATCCCGTGGCGTGATCGGGTAGAGCTGCTGACCCGACCGGCTCACGTCACTGAGGCACTGCCAGAGGGCGGCTTCGACACCATCATTCTCAACTCGGTCGTGCAGTACTTCCCTAACGCGGGATATCTGGGTGACCTCATCAACAACGCCATGGATCTGCTGGCTCCAGGCGGTTCTCTGTTTATCGGTGATGTGCGAAACCACAGCCTGCAGAGCGCGTTCCAAACCGGGGTCGCGCTGGCCCGCACCACTTCCACCGACGCCGCCGAAATCCGTCAGCGAGTCCAGTCCGCAATGCTCGGCGAGCCCGAATTACTGCTTGCCCCAGAGTTTTTCACTGCCCTCGCCGCCGCTCATGCTTCGGTGGCCGGAGTTGACATCGAAGTCAAACGCGGATTTGCCGACAACGAACTCAACCGGTATCGCTACGACGTCGTCTTCTACAAAGCTCCTGCCCCGGTGCGCTCACTGGCCGGCGCACCCACCTGGTCCTGGACCGATTGCGCTGGCCTCGACGGCCTGCGCACGCGGCTGTTAGCCGAACGTCCGGCCACGGTCCGCGTCACCGACATACACCGCGCGGGAGTGATCAGCGACGTCCGCATCGAACGAGGCCTTGCCGCCGGGCTGCCCCCGGGCGAGGCAGTCGTCGAAGCCGGCAGCTGGAACGCGGACGTCGTCCCCGAAGAATTGCACCGCATCGGTGACACCACCGGATACCACGTCGCCGTCACTTGGGGAGCCCAACGGGGCACCCTGGATGCCGTCTTCATCGCCCCCAGCGACGGCGGTACCCAGCACGCCCCACCGCTGACCGATCTCTACCTGGCCTCCGCCGGGGCAGACCAAAGCAGGGTCAAATCCAACGACCCCAACACCAACACCAAACTCGGCGCGGTGCGCCAACGGTTGAGCGCGCGGTTGCCCGAATACATGGTGCCGACGCAGATTTTGGTGCTCGAGGAGTTCCCGTTGACCGCCTCGGGCAAGCTCGACCGCAAAGCGTTGCCCGCACCGTTATTTGCCGGCGCACCGTTTAGGGCGCCACATACCGAGACCGAGAAAGTTGTCGCCGAGGCGTTCGCCGAGGTGTTGGGCGTGAACCGCGTTGGCCTTGACGACGACTTCTTCGCAATGGGTGGCGATTCCTTGATAGCCACCCGGGCGAGCGCGCGGCTGCAGTTGAGGTTGGGCAGGGAAGTGCCGGTGCGGTATCTGTTCGACGCGTCCACGGTCGGAGGCCTCGCGCAGTACCTGGACCGGAATCGTGGCGGCACTGCTCGCCCACCGGTGCGACCGATGTCGCGCCCGGCACGAATCCCACTGTCGTATGCCCAGAGCCGGCTGTGGTTCATCGATCAGTTGCAGGGCCCGTCGCCGGTGTACAACATGCCCGCAGCGCTGCGGTTGTGCGGGCGGCTTGATGCCGACGCACTGGGTGCGGCGGTGGGTGATTTGGTGGATCGCCATGAGAGTTTGCGGACTCTGTTCACGGTGCACGAGGGGACACCCGTGCAGGTGGTGGTGCCCGGTGAGCAGGCCGACTTTGGGTGGGACGTCGTAGATGCCACTGGCTGGCCGACGACCCGGCTGGATGAGGCAATCGGCGCGGCGGTGCGCTACACGTTTGATCTGGCTAGCGAAATCCCGTTGCGCGCCTGGCTTTTCCGCGTGGCCGACGACGAACACGTGTTGGTGGTCGTGGTGCACCATATCGCGGCGGACGGCTGGTCTATCGCCCCGCTGGCTCGCGATTTGGGTGTCGCATATGCCAGCCGATGCGCTGGGCGGGCTCCCGACTGGGCGCCGTTACCAGTTCAGTACGCCGATTACACGCTGTGGCAGCGCGAAAGCTTTGGTGATCTGGCGGATAGCGACAGCCCCATCGCTGCGCAGCTGAGCTTTTGGGAAGACACCCTGGCCGGGATGCCCGAGCGCCTGCAGCTTCCCACCGACCGGCCATATCCGCCGGTGGCAGATCAGCGCGGTGCCAATGTGGCGGTCAGCTGGGGAACAGGTCTGCAACAAAGGGTT
This sequence comes from Mycobacterium sp. E2479, assembly GCF_001667925.1. Taxonomy (GTDB): domain Bacteria; phylum Actinomycetota; class Actinomycetes; order Mycobacteriales; family Mycobacteriaceae; genus Mycobacterium. The sequence continues at coordinate 5,320 of NZ_LZJR01000150.1, forward strand.
CACCGAATTGCTCGCGAGCACAACGCCACCAGCTTCATGGTGGTTCAGACCGCCTTGGCGGTGCTGCTCGCCAAACTCAGCGCCAGCAGCGATGTGGCGGTGGGGTTCCCGGTCGCCGGGCGCCGCGACCCCGGGCTGGATGAGTTGGTGGGTTTCTTCGTCAACACCTTGGTGCTACGTGTCGATCTGGCCGGTGATCCCACTGTCGCTGAGTTGCTGGCACAGGTCCGGCGGCGCAGCCTGGCCGCCTACGAACACCAAGACGTGCCTTTCGAGCTGCTCGTAGATCGACTCAAGCCCACGCGATCGCTCACCCATTCCCCCCTGATCCAGGTGGCGTTGACCTGGCAGAATCTGCCCTGGCAGCAAGGCGACGCCGCCGGACTTACCTTTGGTGATCTGCGGGCCACACAGCTGCGGGTGGACACCCAGACCGCCCGCATGGATTTGGCGTTTTCGTTGGCCGAACGCTTCACCGAGGACGGTGAGCCTGCTGGGATCGGCGGAACGGTGGAGTTTCGTACCGACGTGTTCGATGCGGTCAGTATCGAGCTGCTGATCGCCCGGTTGGAGCGGGTGCTGGCGGCGATGAGCGCCGATCCCGCGCGGCGATTGTCGTCAATGGATGTGGTGGATGCGGCTGAGCGCGACCGGTTGGAGCAGTGGGGCAACCGGGCGGCGCTGACCCGGCCCGCGCCCGTGCCGGTGTCGGTGCCAGCGCTGTTCGGCGCGCAGGTGGCGCGCGCACCGCATGCGGTGGCAATCCGCTGCGGGCAGAGTTCATGGACCTACCGCGAGTTGGATGAGGCGTCGAATCGGTTGGCGCATGTGTTGGCCGGCCGGGGTGTGGGTCCGGGCGAGTGTGTGGCGTTGCTGTTCAACCGTTCGTTTGAGGCGGTCGTGGCGATGTTGGCGGTACTCAAGGCGGGTGCGGCTTATTTACCGATGGACCCGGCGGCGCCGGCAGCGCGGATCGAGTTCATGGTTGACGATGCTGGACCGATCGTCGCGATCACCACGGCGGAGTTGGCCGATCGGCTCGACGGCCATGATGTGGCGGTCGTGGATGTTCGTGACCCCACTGTCGACACCCAGCCCGGTACGGCGTTGCCCGGGCTGGGGCCGGCCCCTGATGACCTCGCTTACCTCATTTACACCTCCGGTACCACGGGGGCGCCCAAGGGGGTGGCGGTCACTCACCACAACGTGACTTATTTGGCGGAGTCGTTGCCCACTGCGCTGTCGTTGCCCGGAGTGTGGACGCAGTGTCATTCCTATGCGTTCGACTTCTCGGTGTGGGAGATCTGGGGTGCGTTGCTGCGGGGTGGCCGGTTGGTGGTGGTGCCGGAAGAGATAACGGGCGCACCCGATGACTTCCACGCCCTGCTGGTCGCCGAAGGGGTGAACGTCTTGACCCAGACCCCCTCGGCGGTGGCGGTGCTGTCCCCGCAGGGGTTGGGGTCGACGGCGTTGCTGCTCGGCGGGGAGGCGTGTCCGCCGGAGGTGGTGCAGCGCTGGGCGCCGGGGAGGGTGGTGGTCAACGCCTATGGCCCGACCGAGGCCACGGTTTATGTGGCGATCAGCGCACCGTTGTCAGCGGGGACCAAGGTAGTGCCGATCGGGTCGCCGGTGTTGGGGGCGGCGTTGTTTGTGCTCGACGGGTGGTTGCGGGCGGTGCCCGCCGGTGTCGTGGGTGAGTTGTATGTCGCCGGTGCCCGCGTGGGGGTGGGCTATGTGGGCCGGACGGGGTTGACCGGGTCGCGGTTTGTGGCGTGTCCCTTCGGCGGTCCGGGGACCCGGATGTATCGCACTGGGGATTTGGTGCGTTGGGGCGGTGATGGGCAGCTGCAGTATGTGGGCCGAGCTGATGACCAGGTCAAGATCCGCGGGTATCGCATTGAATTGAGTGAAGTCCAGGCGGCGCTGGCCGGCCTTCCTGGGGTGGGGCAGGCGGTGGTGGTCGCCCGCGAGGAGCGCCCCGGTGATAAGCGCCTGGTCAGCTATGTCACCGGGACAGCCGAGCCCGGCGAGATCCGCGCACAGTTGGGCGAGCGGTTGCCGGCGTACATGATGCCGGCGGCAATCGTGGTGGTGGAAGCGCTGCCAGTGACCACCAGCGGCAAAGTGGACACCCGCGCCCTGCCCGCCCCGGAATACCGGGACCTCGACCGGTATCACCCCCCGAGCAACGCGATCGAGGACATGTTGGCCGGTATCTACGCCCAGGTGCTGGGCCTGGACCGGGTCGGGGCCGATGACTCGTTCTTCGAATTGGGTGGGGATTCCCTGGCGGCGATGCGTCTGGTCGCCGCGGTCAATGCCGGCCTGGGTGCAAACCTGGCGGTGCGTGCGGTGTTCGAGACGCCTACGGTTGCCGGGTTGGCGCCCCGTGTCGGGGCGGAGGCAGGCCGGTTTGAACCGTTGGTGGCCACAGCGCGACCCGAAGTGGTGCCATTGTCGTTCGCCCAGAACCGGCTGTGGTTCATCGACCAGTTGCAGGGTCCTTCACCGATCTACAACATCCCTGTGTCATTTCGACTGCGAGGGCCGCTTGACACCGAGGCATTGGGTGCGGCGCTGGCCGATGTGATGGGTCGCCATGAGAGCCTGCGCACGCTGTTCCCGGCCGTCGACGGGATACCCCGCCAGCTGGTGGTGCCCGCCGAGCGCGCCGACTTCGGCTGGGAGATCGTTGATACCAGCGATTGGCCGCCGGCCCGGCTGGCCGAGGCCATCGACACCGCGGTCCGGTACACGTTTGACCTGTCCTCCGAAATCCCGCTGCACGCAACGCTTTTCCATGTCGGCGACGACGAGCACGTGCTGGCAGTGGTTGTACACCACATCGCCGCCGACGGCTGGTCGATCGCCCCGCTGGTGCGTGACCTGGGGGTGGCTTACGCCAGCCGGTGCGCGGGGAAAGCCCCCGGATGGGCGCCATTGGCGGTTCAGTATGTCGACTACGCCCTGTGGCAGCGCGGGCAGCTGGGCAGTCTCGAGGATGGCCACAGCCTGATCGCCGCGCAGCTGGCGTACTGGGAGAACGCCCTCGCCGGCATGCCCGATCGCCTGCAGCTGCCCACCGATCGACCCTACCCACCGGTGGCTAATCTGCTTGGCGCCAGTGTGGCGGTGCACTGGCCGGCTCAGCTGCAGCAGCAAGTGACGCTGGTGGCTCGTGAGCACAACGCGACCAGTTTCATGTTGATCCAGGCCGCGCTGGCGGTGCTGCTGGCCAAGCTCAGCGCGAGCGCAGATGTAGCGGTTGGGTTCCCCATCGCAGGGCGGCGGGACCCCGCCCTTTATGACCTGGTTGGCTTCTTCGTCAACACCTTGGTGCTGCGGGTCGATTTGACCGGAGATCCCAGCCTGGCCGAATTGCTGGCCCAAGTGCGTGGGCGCAGCCTGGCCGCCTACGAGCACCAAGACGTGCCCTTTGAACTGCTCGTTGAGCGGCTTAACCCGACCCGCAGCCTTACCCATCACCCACTGGTGCAGGTGGCGTTGGCTTGGCAGAACTTCGGCGGCCAGGACACTACGAACCTCGGCGCCGGATTCGCGTCGGGTGACCTGCAGATCGCGCCGCTGTCGGTGGACACCCACAGCGCGCGCATGGACCTGACCTTTTCGCTGGCCGAACGCTGGACCGAGGGCGGTGAACCCGCCGGGATCGGGGGCGCGGTGGAATTCCGCACCGATGTGTTCGACGTAAAAACCATCGAAGCGCTGATCAAACGGTTGGAGCGGGTACTGGTGGCGATCACTGCCGACCCCAGCCGGCGATTGTCGTCAGTGGATCTGCTCGATGAGGCTGACCACGCTCGCCTCGACGAACTCGGCAACCGGGCAGTATTGGCCCAGCCCAGACCGCGGACGGCGGTGTCCATTCCGGCGTTGTTCGCCGCGCAGGTCGAGCGAGCCCCAGACGCGGTGGCAACGGTCTGCGGCGATCGTGCGTGGACCTACCGCGAACTGGAGGACACCGCTAACCGGTTGGCGCACCTGCTGGCCGACCATGGTGCGGGCCCCGGGCAATGTGTGGCATTGCTGTTGTCCCGGTCCGTCGAGGCGATCGCGGCGATCTTGGCGGTACTCAAAACCGGTGCCGCCTACGTCCCGGTCGATCCGGCGCTGCCGGAGGCCCGGATCGGATTCATCCTCGCCGACGCCACACCCATCGCCGCGGTCACCACCGCGGCCCTGCGGTCCCGGCTGGACGGGCATGACATACCGGTGGTCGATGTCCATGACGACGCTGTGCAGAGCCAACCTAGTACGGCACTACCGACGCCGGCCCCTGATGACCTCGCCCACATCATTTACACCTCCGGCACCACGGGGGTGCCCAAGGGCGTGGCAGTGACCCATCACAATGTGGCCCAGCTGTTCGATTCGCTGAATGCGGGCATTGAGTTGGTGCCGGGGCAGGTGTGGACACAGTTTCACTCCTTGGCCTTCGACTTTTCGGTGTGGGAAATTTGGGGCGCGTTGCTGCACGGGGGTCGGCTGGTTGTGGTGCCCGAAGAGGTGACGCGCTCACCGGAGGACTTCCACGACCTGCTGATTGCGGAACGGGTCAGCGTGTTGACCCAGACTCCATCGGCTGTGGGAATGCTCTCGCCTGAGGGGTTGGGGCCGGCCGCGTTGGTCATCGGCGCTGAGCCGTGCCCGGCCGAGCTGGTGGATCGCTGGGCGCCGGGCCGCGTGATGATCAACGTCTACGGGCCGACCGAAACGACGATGTGGGCGTCTAAGAGCGCGCCGTTGACTGCGGGGTCAGGGTCGCCGCCGGTTGGCTCGCCGGTGCCGGGGGCTGCCTTCTTCGTGCTGGATGCGTGGTTGCGGCCGGTCCCCTCCGGTGTGGTGGGCGAGTTGTATGTGGCCGGCAGAGGGGTGGGTTGCGGCTATTGGCGTCGGTCGGGGTTGACCGCGTCGCGGTTCGTGGCGTGTCCGTTCGCAGGCGCGGACGGTGCCGGAGCGCAGGGGCACCGGATGTATCGGACCGGGGATCTGGTGCGGTGGCGCGCCGACGGGCAACTGGACTATCTGGGACGCGCTGACGAACAGGTCAAGATACGTGGGTATCGCATCGAACTCGGTGAAGTTCAGGCTGCGCTGGCAGCGCTGGACGGGGTGGATCAGGCAGTGGTAGTCGCCCGCGAGGACGGGTCTGGCGGCAGACGTCTGGTGGGCTACATCACGGGCAACGCCCACCCGGCCGAGACCCGCGCCGCGCTGGCCACTCGCCTACCGGCATACATGATCCCCGCGGCGGTAGTGGCGCTTGACGCATTGCCATTGACGGTCAACGGGAAACTCGACAGACGCGCCCTGCCTGCACCGGAATATGACGGCACCAATGGTTATCGGGCCCCCGCCACTCCTACTGAGGAGACGCTCGCCGGCATCTACGCTGAAGTGCTCGGGCTGGAGCGGGTCGGGGTCGACGACTCGTTCTTCGACCTAGGCGGGGATTCGCTTTCGGCGATGCGAGTGGTCGCCGAAATCAATAAGCGCCTGGATGCCGACCTCGCGGTGCGCACCTTGTTCCACGCGCCGTCGGTTCGAAGCTTGAGCCGGCAGTTGGGTACAGGTGCCAGCCAGCTCGACATAGTCCCCGTCGAGGTCCTCAAAGAGGGCGCTGATCTTCCGCTGTTTTGCATCCATCCCGGGGGCGGGATGAGTTGGCCGTATCAGCGTCTTAGTAATTACCTCGACTGCCCCATCATTGGAATTCAACAACTTTTAGTGGACGACGAAGCTGAACCCCAGACAATTCCCGATATGGCGAAGAATTACGCCGACAGGATACAAAAGGTTGATCCTAACGGGCCTTACAACGTTCTGGGCTGGTCTTTTGGAGGGCTCGTCGCTCACGAAGTCGCCATTGAGCTTCAGCAACGTGGATGCGCAATCGCACGCCTTATCCTGTTCGACGCTCAGCTGAGTCTCGACGGCGCGAGCGTGCCGACCCATCCCTTAGAGGACAGGCAGATGCTGGAAGAAATTCTGCGGTTTTATGGCATAGATGTTCCCGGGCAGGAAGAGCCGCTCAACGCCGATCAGATAGAAAAATTAATGCTCGAACGAGGGATCAAAGACTTCCCTAGATATAAACGGCTTGTTGATTGGATAATCCAAAACTTTAATAAGAACATGGAGTTACAACGAGCTCACGAACCTCGCATTTTCGACGGTGATCTGACCATATTCTCTGCGGTGGGCACGGAGAGCGATCGCGGTTCATATCTTATTGAGACTTGGCAGCCGTACGTCGCCGGCGACATTACAGAGTATCCGGTCGACTGCGCACATGAGAATATGTTGACTATCGAATCGCTCAGCCTGTACGGCGAACAACTCAGACTTCTTTTAGGACCGTAGATCGCCGTTGCTGCGCGGCACACCGGCGGTGAACGTCGCAGCATTCGATGCAAGGCTGGTTGTCACGAAATTGGGTCAACCCGCCGGGGTTCGCGGTGCTTTGCGTTCCAGTCGCTTTCAAGTTTCCGGACTCGCCTTGCCTCTTTCCATAACCAGGCCCCGGCAGTCGCAATGGCCAGCAGCGCGGTGACAGCGGTGATGAGCCCGGCCTGATATTGCCGGTGGGCCAAGCTCGCAAGGCAGATCCCATATGCCACCAAGCCAACCGTCATCAGAAGCAGCGCAGGCTCTTTGGCCGGACTCTTCAGCGCCTGCCCCACTAGCGGGCGGCTGGTCCGCTGGTGGTCCACAGGATCGATAGAGGTGAGATAGCGCATAAGGCCTCCTCAGCTGTAGACGCTACTCACCCATGATCACGAAAACAATGACTGCAGGTCACTATTTCCGTCCGAAATCTTCTGCCTCCGCGACGCGATTACGGACGGCCCGGGACACCGGGCAGACCGTCTTGAATGTCATGCAGATTCCCTTGAATGCCTTGCAATTTACGCTCGATGGCCTGCAGATCAGAGAGGGTGTTCTGATAGGCCGGCGAGATCTGGTCCGGCGTCGTTGGCCGAGATTGTGGGCAGTAGGAGGCGATGGCCCCCGCGGTTACGGCGGTACTTTGATCGGCATCCCATACAGATGTTCGTTGCACGAAGCCGACTGCGTCTGCGAAGTTCGGTTGGTGCGCCAGGAAGTCGCACACCGCATGTCCTTGGGCCATCACGTAGTCCTGGCTGGGAACTGGCACGCCTTCCTGTTTCAGCACGGAGATGAACGCCGCGTCAACTGCGTTGATCGCTGGAGCGGACGGCTTCGGCGCGGCCGGTGTGGAGGGCGCGGCCGGCGTGACGGGTGCGGCCGACGGCGGGCTCTCCTCCGACTGCGCCGATGGACCTTGGCGGTGGAGCACGAACATCACCACCACCGCGGAGACCACGGCCACCAGAGACAGCGGTAATGCCGCGAAAAGACCGAAGCGGCGCAGCGCAGCGACCTTATGTCGCCGAGGCACCATGGCGCGGAGTCTGCTGGCGCGCGACCGGGCGGCGGTGACGACCTCGGTCTCCAAGGCGTCGAACAAGTCGAGCTCAGAAGTCCCAGCGCCGTGGGCCAAGATCTCGTCGAGCAATTGGTCGGCCTCCACGATCGAGGGCCGACCGCCCTGCTCGCGGATCGCCTGGCGCCGCAGCGCGATGAGCCGCAATTCCGAGTCGATCTTCTCGCGGTCGCGCATACCAATCAGTTTGAGAGTGCCACGCAATTGTGACAACTCCCTGCGAAAAAACGACCGTCACATCATTGATGTCCCAGGCTCCGATGCGACAGACTCGCGGTGACCAACAAAACCGGAGCCATGAAACTCGACATTGGACGGACGTGATCACCGTGACTCGTGACCGGCGCACCGCACCACTCGTCGTCGGCGCGATCGTGTGGGGGCTCGCTGGGTGTTCCGCGCACCCGACGGCCGCGGCCGGACCCACCACAGCCGCACGCGTCGCCGAGGCTCCGGCGCCGACGACGCGGATGGTGCCCGCCGACCAGGCGACTGGAGGTGCACAGCCTCGCCTGGCGCCGGACCCCGCGCAGTTGGCCGACGACCTGGTGGCCGACGAGCGCGCGCTGCGTGATCCAGGGACACCGGACCCGGCGCTGACGGCGGCAGCACATCGCGAGCAGGCGGCCTACCGCGCCATTGGGCGCCACCCCGAATGGGATGCCATCACGCGCCCGCGGATCCCCCCGGAGTTGCTCGATGTCTACAACCGCAATGTTGAAGCCCGCCGCCAACTCACCGCGCTGACCCCGGTGCGCGCAACCCTTCCGGCATGGCGCATCGTGGCGCCGGCACCGGCCGACGAGCTGATGAACTACTACCACCAGGCGGAGTCTGAATCCGGTGTCAGTTGGAACTACCTGGCTGCGATCAATTTCGTGGAGTCCCGCTTCGGCAGCATCGCCGGCGCGAGCACCGCCGGCGCCCAGGGACCCATGCAGTTTTTGCCCTCGACGTTCGCCGGCTACGGCCAAGGTGGCGACATCCACTCGCCCCACGACAGCATCCTGGCGGCGGGACGCTACCTGGCCGCCAATGGCTTCGCCAACGACCGGGATCACGCCATCTACGGCTACAACCACGCCCACGAATATGTTCGTGCCGTCGACGACTACGCGGCGCTGATGGCCGACGATCCCGCGACGTTCGCCGCGTATTACCGATGGGACGTCTACTGCCTGACGACGGCGGGCGATGTGTTGCTTCCCATCGGGTATGACGCGTCCGCGCCGATCCCGGCCGCCGATTATGTGGCGGCCCACCCGCAGTAATCCACCTAGACGTATTTGCGGGCAATGTCCCGCAGATGCGAACGCAGGTCTTGACCGGTGGCCCTTTCCAGTCTGATGCCCAGCTCGCCGGCGAGATTAACGAAGCCCATCAACAGCATGAGCTCGCCGTGGGGCTCGCCCACGTTCTCGACCAACCGGCTCCAGGCGAAGTCTGGGTCGCTCTCGGATGACCAGGCCGTCATGACCTCGATGGCTCGGCGAACGTTCTCCTTCACGTCCATGCCCGCAGCCTGCCATGGCGGCGCTGCCCGCGCGGGGTCGAGACGGCGCGGTAAACGCGTCAGCGGGCGCGCCGATTTACGGTCGCGCCCGCTGACGGTTTCAGGGCGATCGGTACGGATCAGTACAGCGGCACCCACACACCGAAGAACCAGTAGCCCCAACCCCCGTACTGCCAGTTGAAGACCGGGATGACGGTGAAGGTGTTGTAGTTGAAAGGTCCGAAGTCGCGCCGTGCCAGAGCAATGTCACGCGGTGGACCGTCCCAAGGCCGGTTCCAGCCTCCCGGAGGCGGCGGACCGTTCCAGCCACCTGGAGGCGGCGGGCCGTCCCAGTGAGGCGGCGGGTGGCCCGGAGCGGGGCCATCGTTCCAGCCGTATCCGTGCTGCCGCGGTGGCGGGGGCGCGCCGCGGCCCGGGAGGCTGAATTGGACATCCGGACCGCTGGGGCCACCGATTTGTGCGCTGGCGGTGACCAAGTCGTGGCGCGGAATGTACGGCGGGTGCGGAGGCTGCGTCGCCGGCGGGTTCAGCGTCTCGTACCGCTGCCTGTTGTTCGGCGGTGGGTTCTGGGTGTTTGCCGGCGCATTCGTCTGCCCGCCCTGCGCCGGAGGGTTTTGGCCGTGCTCGTTGGGCGGGTTGGTCTGACCGCCCTGCGGCGGGTATTGACCGTGTTCATTGGGCGGCGTGTTCTGCCCCGTCTGGCCGGGGTTCTGACCATGCTGGTTGGGCTCTGGGGTGTTCGGGCCACCCTGCGGCGGGTTCGTCTGACCACCCTGCGCCGGCGGACTGTTGTGACCGCCCTGTGCCGGCGGAGTATTTCCGCCACCCGCCTGACCGCCGGGGCCGCCCGGCCCGCCGCCCGATCCGCCTGGCTGACCGCCCGGTCCACCCGGCTGGCCGCCCGGTCCACCCGGCTGGCCGCCCGGTCCACCCGGCTGGCCGCCGGGCCCGCCGGGGTTGCCCCCGCCGCCACCGCCGCCGTGGCAGTTCGGGCACGGGGGTGGTGGGTCGAGCGGAGCGGAGTAGGCCGATGCGGCATTCAGCGTGGAGATGCTCAGACCGGCAGCCAACGCGGCAGCGCTGACGACACGTTTCATAGACATAGCTGCGTCCCCTCTTGGGTGTCGTGGGCCTGCACTACGGGCAGGTGAGGTCCAACTCGAACGGCTTGGTTACCTGCTGCGGTTGTTGCGGGTTGCTCATGTCGGTGCCGGTAGCGGTCCCCTTGATCGCCCAGTCCTTGCCGTTGACCGCGGCCCCCGCGTTACCGCTTTGATTCGGCGCAGCGTCGGAGAAGCCGAGCGCGACGCCGTTGACGGTGCCCAGCCCGACGGAGTGCACCAAAGGCGGATTTCCATTGCTGACCACGGCACCGAGGCCGGCGGTCGGGTCACCTATGCCGATGTTGATGTTGTCACCCGCGGCGGTGCAGGTGACCTGCCCGCTGATGTTTTGATTCTGCCCATCGACGGTGAGTACCGGACCCGCCGCTGCCGGTGCAGACGACGACGGCGACCCCGACGATCCGGTGCTGGACTTGTTGCTCGAGCATCCGGCACTGGCCGCGACCATAAGGGTCACGGCGGCCACGCCGGCCACCATCCCACGCTTCACTACTGCTTCCCTTCGTGTCGCTGGTCCCGCTGCTGCCTCGTTACCTCGGCCGCGTCAACACAGCTAGGCTGCCCGGGCCGTCGGAACGACGCGTCGCGGCCGGTTCCACCTGATACCCGGTACCCCGGGCTCGCAAACGCCAACTCGCGTGCCGCTGGCCGGTTCAGCCACCGTCGGTGAGCGCCTCTTCACGGAAGCACGCGAAGCCCCCACCTGCCCAGCAGCGGATTGATGAGCATGAAGTAGGTCGTGTAGTCGTCACCGTCCGGCGATGACATCAGCAGACCGACCGCGCTGACGGTGCCGTCCGGGTTCATCACGAAGCCCGGGCTGCCACTGTCACCGTCGAGGCTGAACACGCTGGCCTCGACGACGTCACCATCGATGCTTTTGATGACACCACACGTCTCGCCGGTCACCGCGCCGATCTTGCAGAATGGCATGCCGGGCTGAATTTGCTGACGGCTCAACACATCACGAACTCGATACCTGCCGCCGACGTCGCCCACCGGCATCCCGACACTGGGCTCCAGACGGATGATCGCGGCGTCTCGCTTATCACCGTCGTGCTCGCTGGCGGAGATCCTGCCAAGGGGAGCGTCGTTGCCGTACGTCCATTCGGCGCCGTCGTGCGAGTCGCAGTGCCCGCTCGTCATCAGATAGTAGCTGCCGTCGGATCCCTGCGCTGCGAATCCTGCTGTGCACCTGCCGGATTCATGATCGACTCCGATGCCCGGCGCGGGTGGCGGCGACGGCAGAGCCGGGGGCGGCGCTGCCAGAGCGGTTTTCGCCACCGCTGTTGCGGCCACCATCAGAGCCCCCAGCAGCCTCAACAACCGCAACCACCGCATGGTCACGCCGTCCTCCTCTGCTTGCGCCGGCCAGATAATAGCAGTGTTGCCGACCTGAAATGAGCTGGCGACCAATCCGTTCCGCGCACGCAGGTCATCCGGCGTCAACGTGGCGGGTAAGGAAGTCCAGCACGGCGTCGGCAAAGATGTCGTTGCGATCGCCGGCCACCATGTGTCCCGCGCCGCGGACATCGGTGAATTCGACTTGCGGGAAACGCGCGAGGAATTCGTCGGCGCGCTCTTGGCTGACCAGGTCGCTCATCTGACCGCGGACCAGCAGAATGGGCACCCCTCCGCGCAGGATGGCCGCCACGGCGGCGTGCATCCGGTCGGGGTCGGTTACCTCGAAAGGAGGGAAAGCGGCAGTGCCGCTAATGAATTGGGGATCCCAATGCCAGTACCAACGATCACCGCGGCGGCGCAGGTTGGTGGTCAGGCCTGCCAAATCGGTTGGTCGCGGCCGGTGCGGATTGTATTCGGCGATCGCGTCGGCGACTTCGTCGAGTGAGCTGAAACCCGACTCCACCCGGTCGGCCATGAAGGCATGTATCCGGTTGGCCCCGGACTGGTCCATGTTCGGCACGATGTCCACCAACACGACAGCACTGGCGATGCCGGGGGACAGCTCCCCGGCGAGCAGCATCGACGTGAACCCACCCAGGGAAGCACCGACCAACACCGGCTGCGGGGGCAGCGTGCGCAGCACCTCTTGGACGTCGGCGGCGAAACTGACGACGCGGTAATCACCGTCGTCGGACCAATCCGATTCGCCGTGGCCGCGGAGGTCGACGGTGACGGCTTGCCACCCCCGCGCGGCGACAGCGGCGGCCGCCTTGCCCCAGGATCGGCGGGTTTGTCCGCCGCCGTGCAAGAAGACCACCGCGCGCGCCTGCGCATCCCCCAAACGGTCAGCGACGATCTGCACCCCGCCGGGGCCCTGGATCGTAAACGGTTCAGCTGCCGCGGGCACCAGGTGATACTAAGGCGCCCCACACGAAGAGCTCGCGTTGGCTTAACGTCAGTTGCATGCCGCGGCGTCAATTTTTAAGGTGTCGGGCGCTGCCGGCGCCACCCGGACTCGGACCGCAGGCAAGGAGAACGCATGCATCTTGACGAGTACATGTCGTTGGATGCGATCGCTCTGGCCGAGCTGGTCGAGCGCAAGCAGGTCACCCCGACCGAGCTGCTCGCATTGGCACGGGAACGAGCGGACGCGGTTAATCCTCGGCTCAACGCCATCGTCCGTCGGCTCGACGAAGTCGCCGACCGGCAAGCCGCCGATCCGCATTTGAGCGGACCGCTCGCCGGCGTGCCGTTTCTGATCAAAGACCTGGGCCAGGAATACCGCGGCTTTGCGACTTCGTGCGGGTCCCGCTCGCTTGCCCACGACGTGGCCGACCGGCATGCACTGGTCACCCAACGTTTCCTGAACGCGGGCCTGGTGGTCTTCGGGAAGACCAATACCCCGGAGTTCGGGGCCAAGGGCGTGACGGAACCCGACTACTGGGGCCCGGCGCGCAACCCGTGGAACACCCGGCACACGCCCGGCGGTTCCTCGGGTGGATCCGGGGCGGCCGTGGCGGCGGGCATCGTGCCTGCCGCCGGGGGCGGCGACGGCGGCGGGTCTATCCGCATCCCCGCCGCCTGCAACGGGCTGGTCGGCCTCAAGCCCAGCCGGGGGTTGGCGCCCTACGGCCCGCAGACGGGTGAACAGATGCTGGGCATGGCGACGCAGGGAGTCGTGTCACGCACCGTGCGCGACAGTGCCGCGCTACTCGACGCGATCGTCGGACCCGATCCGAGCGCGGCATACCGAGTTGCGCTGCCCGACATGCCATTTGGTGAGCAGATCAGGCATCACCCGGGGCCGCTGAAAATCGGCTACTCGGCACGATCGGCCATCAACGCTCGGCCGGATCGCGAGGCCGTTGCGGCGGTGGAAAAGGCAGCCGAGCTCCTTCGCGAACTGGGCCATCAGGTCGAGGAGGTTGCACCGCCCTACGACGACGCCGCGTTGGGGCGCGACTTTCTGACCATCTGGTTCGGCCAACTACACCAGCAAGTTGCCGACATCAAACAACGAACCGGTGCCCGCGACAGCGACTTTGAGGCCGATACGTTGGCCATCGCGGAGCTCGGCCGGTCCGGCGGTGTGCTGCCGGTCATGTCCGCTCTAGAAAACCGGAATGACTACATCCAATCCCTGGCCGCGTTTCACGCCAGCTATGACTTCTTTTTGACACCGACCCTGGCCACCCCGCCCATTGCGGTCGGTGCCACGACGACGTCGCCCGTGCTGCAGCGGCTGGCCCGGCTGATCAGCAAGGTCCGGGCCGGAAAACTCATGGGACTCAGCGGAATCCTCGACGACCTCATCCAGGAGAGTTTGGGTTGGGTGCCGTATACGCAACTCGCCAACCTCACCGGTCGTCCGGCAATCAGTGTGCCGCTGCACTGGACGGATGCCGGACTGCCGCTGGGTGTCCAGTTCGTAGGGAGACTGGGCGCAGACGGTGATCTGCTGCAGCTTGCCGCGCAACTCGAAGAGGCGCAGCCCTGGGCCCACCGCCATCCCGCGCCCGCGGCAGCGAATTAGCGTGTCGGTGAACGGCTTTCGCCGCCTGCCCCCGTGTCATCGGTACCGCGTTGGCCCCGCCACATGCTGGCAAAGCGCCGGGCGATGTCGCCGAGCCGACCGCCTCGATGCTGTGACGCCTTGATGTGCCCCAGGGTTTCTCGTCCCTCGTTCGCATAGTCCTTGACGGTTTCGTCGCCTTCCTCGGCACGCATGTCTTCTCCAATCGTGTTCGCTAGTCCGGCGCCTGACGCTCGGGTGGTTCGGAAGGCGTCAAGCGCTCGGGGCGGTTTTCCTGGTGTGAGCCGTTCGGGCGTTTCCGTCGGCGTGACCCGCTCCGGGTCTCGCCGGGCGCACCCTGCTTCGATGGCTGCTAGGAATCTCCCGGCCGCTCCACCGAAAGCGGTCTGAGGCATGTGTCGAACATGCTCAGTCCTCCGCTCGGCTCAGGGCCGCGTACCCGCCGTACCGGGGACCCCAAACGCCCGCGGCGATACCCGGCCGGGCCGGGACGGCGACCTGTGCCGCGCCGACGCCGCCGTGCCGGCCGCTTACACTCCAACCGTGGTCAATCCGGCGCCCCCGAGGTCGGCAGTGAACAGGGTCCCGCTGATCGTCGGCGTCGCTGTCGTGGCACTGCTTGCCGTACTCGCGATGCCCATCAAGCAGCGATGCGGTGCGCCGGGCTTTGCGTGCGCGTCGACGCTGGATAACGACGGCAACATTCGCTACTACTACGAGGTCGAGCCCGCCGGCGTCTACCTCGCAGAAATCGTCACCGGCACCAACATCGCGCTCTATTACACCTCCGGCGAGGATCTCATCAGAGCCCGCTAGCTGACGGTGGCGGTTTGCTGGCGGCCGTGATGCGCTCGGAGGCCGTCGGGCAGTATCTACTCGGTAACAACTTCGGCTCGATCCGGGCAGCGGCGTGGCCGGCTTGAGACCTTCACGAGACCGCCGCGCGCGCGTTCGCGCGGAACATGCTGGTAGAGCGGGTGTGACGAGCCCGAATCGCCCCTGGTCGGCCCAGCAAACGCGCCAGCGCCAGCCGTGTGACGGGTGCTCTCGATTGGAGGCTTCACGGCAAGCTAACGCATACTTGGGACCATGCTTGAAGCGACATCGCCGCACAGCACCGTTGCGGTGCGTGGTGATGTGCTGGGCGTGGGCAGAGGTTTGTGATGGCCCGCTCGGGCGGCGCGCATCGCCGCCATCGAGCCGTCCGTCGACCCTCCCGATTCCGCAAGGGGCTGACGCGCACCCTGGGCGCGCTCGTCTCCGTGGCGGCCGTGGGGCTCACCGGAGCGGGGTACTACGTGGCGCACGGTGCGCTGGGCGGTATCACCGTGTCGAACGCTCTGCTGCCCGACGATCCCCGCTCCAGCGGCGACAACATGAACATCCTGCTGATCGGGCTGGACTCGCGTAAAGACCAGGACGGCAACGACCTCCCCAACTCGATCCTGAAGCATCTGCACGCCGGCGATTCCGATGACGGCGGCTACAACACCAACACGATGATCCTGGTGCACGTCAGCGCCGACAACAGAGTCGTTGCCTTCTCGATCCCTCGCGACGACTGGGTGCCTTTCTCCGGCGTCCCGGGGTACAACCACATCAAGATCAAAGAGGCGTACGGGCTGACCAAACAGTACGTCGCCCAAAAGCTGGCCAACCAGGGCGACATCACCCAGAAGGAACTCGAAACCAAGGGCCGCGAGGCCGGTCGGGCGGCGACGCTGCGCGCGGTGCGGAATCTGACCGGTGTGCCCATCGACTACTTCGCCGAGGTCAATCTGGCCGGTTTCTACGATCTGGCTCAGACCCTCGGCGGCGTCAACGTCTGCCTGAATCACCCCGTCTACGACGAATATTCCGGCGCCGACTTCCCCGCCGGGCGACAGCGGCTGGACGCGTCCGAGGCGTTGTCGTTCGTCAGGCAGCGGCACGGCCTGGAGAACGGCGATCTTGACCGCACCCACCGCCAGCAGGCGTTCATCTCGTCGGTCATGCAGGAGTTGCAGGCCGCGGGCACTTTCACCAACATCGACAAGCTGAAGAACCTGATGGCGGTGGCGCGCAAGGACGTGGTGCTCTCGGCGGGCTGGAACGACGAGATGATCCAGCGGCTCGGCGGGCTCGCCGGCGGCAACGTCGAGTTCCGGACGCTGCCGGTGGTGCGTTACGACAACATCGATGGCCAGGACGTCAACATCGTCGACCCGGCGGCGATCAAGGCCGAGGTGGCCGCGGCCATCGGCGCGGACACCTCAACGCCCGCACCGACCACCACCGCCGTGAAACCCGATCCGACCACGGTCGTCGACGTGGTCAACTCCGGCGGGATGAGCGGTCTGGCCACCGAGGTGTCGCGTGCGCTGAAAAAGAGGGGCTACACCCCGGGTCAGGTGCGCGACCGCGAGTCCGGCGACCCGACCACCACCACAGTGGAGTACGGCGCGGGTGCGCAGGCCGATGCGCGCAACCTGGCCAACCTGCTCGGCATAGACGCACCCAAACAGCCGAGCCCGGCTGTCGCGGCCGGACACATCCAACTCACCGTGGACACCAATTTCTCGATGCCCACATCCGACGAGACCCAAATGGATGACACGACGAGTACCAGCTCCAGTACGACGTCGACCAAGGCCAAGAGCTACTACTACAACGGCACGACCACGACCTATCCGACGCCCGATCAGGGAAAGCCGATCGACGGCGGCGGCGTCCCGTGCGTCAACTAGACGGTGACCGCAAGCGCGGCGAAGCCGGGCGCAGCGGGTCGGCGCCATCAGACCAGCGGTGACCGCAAGCGCGGCGAAGCCGGGCGCAGCGGGTCGGCGCCTAAAGCCCGCTAGGCGTGGGTGCCGCCATCGATGCGGATCTCGGTACCGGTGATCCACGCGCCGTCGTCGGACACCAACATGGCGATGACGCCGGCGATCGCACCAGGCTCGGCCATGCCGGCGCCGCTGGATTCGACCGTGGTGGGCAGCACCGGCATCAGCCTCGAAAACAGTGACCAGTCAGCATCTTTAGGAATATATCCGCCGGTCGCATCGGTGATGCCCGACTTGATACTGCCGGGCGCCACGCACGCTGCGCGCAGGCCCTCCTTCGCGTATTCGAGCGCCAGCGAGTGGGTGAAGGCCTGGATGCCGCCCTTGCTCGCGGCGTAGGCGGCCATGTATGGATGAGCGAACGAGGCCGACGTGGAGCTGAAGTTCACGATCGCGCTGCGGGGATTTGCCAGCAGGGTCGGTAGCGCCTCCCGGACCACCAGGAAGGTTCCGGTCAGGTTGACGCCGACGATCTGGTTCCAGAGTTCGAGGCTGGTCTCGTGGGTGTGCGCGGCCCGCAGGATGCCGGCGGCGTTGACCAGCGAGTCAAGCCCGCCCAACTGCTCGACGGCCAGGCATACCCCGTCGATCACCGAATCCTCGCTGCCGACATCCATCGGCATGGTGGTGAGCCGTTCGGCGGTGCCGGCCTCTGTCGCCCGCGCCCGGGTGTTGTCCAGGCCGTCGGCCGCGACGTCGGCGGCCGCTACGGCGGCACCCTCGTCCAATAAGCGCAGCGCGGTGGCCTGGCCGATGCCCGACGCGGCGCCCGTCACCAGGATCCGCTTGCCCTCGAGTCGCTTCATTGCATCTCCGGTTCACTCAGCGTGGCGACGGGTCAGGGTGTCACCACTCCACGCAGCGCGTCGGCGCCGTACATCTGTTCCATCATCGAGGAGTAGTCCGGGCCGCGACGCAGAATGTGTCCGCCGTCGACGTTGATGCACTGGCCGGTGATCCAGGTCGCCGCATCGCTGAGCAGGAACATGGCCAAGTTGGCGACATCCTCGACCTCGCCGACTCGCGGCAGCGGAGTGCACAGTGCGTAGTCCCCGCTGATCTCGGGTGACCGGATCACGCTGGCGTCGACCAGATCGGTGCGAATCAGCCCCGGTCGGATGCTGTTCACCCGCACCCACGACGGTCCGAGTTCGTCGGCGGCCAGCATCATCATGTGGTCGATCGCCGACTTGGTGACCCCGTACGGCCCGAACCAGCGGTGGGTGTTGCTGGCCGCGATCGAAGAGATCCCGATGAACGAGCCGCCCCCGCCACGCACCAACTCACGCGCCACATGCTTGAGCACGTACATGGTGCCGTTGACGTTGAGGTCGACGGTGTTTCGCCACGCCTCGGAGTCGGTATGGGTGATGGGTCCGACGGTCAGCGAGCCGCCCGCACAATGCACCGCGCCGTGCAGCCGACCGTGCCAGGCCGTCGCGGCGTCGACCGCGCGGACCACCTCGTCCTCGTTGGTCACGTCCGTGGGCTCGTAACGAATCGATCCGCTGCCGGGAGTTGCCTCGATCTCCTGGACGGCCGCCGCGAGGCGATCGGCGTTGCGGCCGACGATCATGACCGACGCGCCGCCCGCGACCAGCCCCGCGGCCACGCCCTTGCCGATCCCGCTGCCGCCGCCGGTGATCAGATACGTCCGGTCTTCGAAAGAAAGCTGCACCCACGCCGCCTCTCAACTGAAACAGGTTCCAGTCATCGAACCACGCGACGCTTGAGATGGTGGCGGCCTCCCCCGAAGACCGGGACCGACGCTACGGGGTGTCGCGGCGGGCCAGCTTGGTCGGCTTGGCGTTGCGCCAGTCCTCGACGTCGGGTGGCAGTCCGACCGGATACCTGTTTTCGTTGTGAGCCGCCCAGTGCGCGTGACCGAGCTCGTGAATGTGAAACGCGTGCCGTAGCGCCTCGGTGAAGCCCATCGCATCGGAGGCGGCGTTGACCGAGTCCTTGATCAGCATGGCCGCCATCGTCGGCCGCTCGGCGATGCGGCGCGCGAATTCCAGTGTCTTGTCCGCTAATTCGTCCGCGGGAAACACCTTGGACACCATGCCCAGGCGGTAGGCTTCATCGGCGTCCAGCGCATCACCGGTCAACAGTAGCTCTTTGGCCTTGCGGGGGCCGAATTCCCAAGGGTGAGCATAATATTCGACGCCGGGCATGCCCATCCGAACGCCGACCACGTCGCTGAACTTCGCATTGTCGGCAGCCACGATCAGATCGCAAGCCCAGACCAGCATCAAGCCAGCCGAGATCGCGTTGCCCTGGACCTGCGCGATGGTGATCTTGCGTAAATCCCGCCAGCGGCAAGTGTTTTGAAAGAAGTAATGCCACTCTTGCAGGTACGTCTTCTCGGCGATCGGATCCCGGGTGGCCCCGTTGATCCGGAACGTCGGGTGCTGCCCCGCGCCGGGCGCGCGCTCGGCGAGCGCCAATTCGGAGCCGAGGTCGTGTCCCGCGGAGAAGTTCTTGCCGCGCGCGGCCAGAATCACCACCCGCACGGCGTCATCGGATTCGGCACGCAGGAATGCCTCGTCGAGCTGAACCAGCAATCCGCGGCTCTGCGCGTTGTGAGCGTCGGGCCGGTTGAGCCAGATGCGGGCGATGCGGCCATCGTCCAGAGTTTCGTAGCTCACCAGCTCCTGGGCGCCGGCGTTGGCCGCCTGCGCACCCGCTTGCTCGGAGAGAGTCATTCCGCCCACCTCGCTCGTTGTCCAGCTCCGAATTGTTTACACATTACGGCCAGTGTGTAACCGGGTCCGCGCTGGGGTGATCGGTCGACGCGCCTACCGGTCACGGTCCCCCGGCGCTCTCGGGGCGGCGGCCCAGAGGCAGCAGGCGGTGGTCGCGTGTGAACACCAGCCGTACGATGCCCATCGCGACGACCACGGTGGTCGCCGCAACCGAACCCAGGATCAGAAACATCACCACGGCCTGCACCAGCACGGCCTGCAGCGGGGGCACCCCGGCGAGGATGAGACCGGTCATGGCGCCCGGCAAGAACACCAGGCCGGTGGCCTTGGTCGTTTCAATCTGCGGAGATATCCCCGAGCGCAAGGCGATTCGCAAATACGGCGACGCGGCCTGCCTCGACGGCTGTCCCAGCGCGAGGCGCGCTTCGACCTCGTCGCGCTTGTCGCGCAGCTCGTCCACCAACCGCCGAGCCACCAGCACCATTGCGGTCATCGAGTTGCCGATCATCATCCCGGCGATCGGCACCAGGGTGCGCCCCTCTAGCGGGAACACCCGCAGACCGAAGATCACCCCCAGCGTCACCAGCGCCGCGCCTGCGAACGCGGCCACGGCCAGCGGCGCGAAACGCGGCACCTCCGGCGCCCTGCGGCGGGCGACATCCCCGGCGTAGGCCACCATCCCGGCGACCCAGGCCCACGACCACCACAGCGACCGGCCCGGTTCGAACAGCAGCGTCAGCGCCCCGCCGACGAGCAGCAGCTGCACCAGTGCGCGCGCCGCGGCCCAGACCAGCTGGCGCTCCAAACCCAGCCGCCGCCACAGTGAGATCCCGGCCGCGAACGCCACCAGGATCAGCGACGTCGCCAGGCCCACCCAGCCGACTTGTCCGTTCACCACGCCACCGAACCGCCGCCGGGCTTGGAACCGACCGGGCCCAGCCCTAGACTGCGGCCGGATTCCAGGCGCAACACCCGGTCGGCCGCCCTCTGCACCTGCGCCCAGTCGTGGGTGACCCAAAGGGCCGGGGTGCCGTCGGCGGCCAGTTCGCGGACAGCGCGCTCAATGACCTCGGCGGCCTCGGTGTCGACGGCGGAGGTGGGTTCGTCCAGCAGCAACACCCGGGGCTGGGCCATCAGGGTGCGGGCCAGGCACACACGTTGCGCTTCGCCGCCCGAGAGTTCGGCCACGTCACGGTCCAACCACGATCCGGTCAGCGCCACCCGCGCCAACGTTTCCCGCATCCGCGTATCGGATGCATCCGGGTCGGCGGCCCGCAGGTTGTCGGCAACCGTGCCGGGAAATGGCGTCGGACGCTGGAAGCACATGCCCACCCGGCGCCGCAGCCACAGCGGGTCGAGGCCGGCGATGTCCGACCCGTAGAAACAGGCCCGCCCGCTCGTCGGCAGCTCCAGCCGATTGCACAGCCGGAGCAGGGTCGATTTGCCCGCGCCCGACGGTCCGAACACCGCCGTCACACCGTGCCCCGGAATGGCGGCGGTCAACCCGTCGAGGGCACGCAGCCCCCGGCGTTCCACGACGACATCAACGAACTCGAACACCACGTCGTTATCGGCGTCCTGATCGGCCACCTGCTTATCCTGCATCACCGCGGCGAGGAGTCATCGTGGCTTCGCGAGCGGCGCGGCGAGTCCCTGCAAACCAGCCATAACTGCTCCTAGAGGCCGTTAGCTGGTGAGACGGCCTGCGGCCGGTCACGCCCGTCGCCTACAGTTAAGTCATGCCTACAAAATCTGATCCTGGCGAAATCGGCGATGTCGAGCCGGTGGCCGACGACACTGCGAGCCAGGCCAGGCGGGTAGTGGCGGCGTACGCCAACGACGCCGACGAGTGCCGGGTGTTTCTGTCCATGCTCGGTATTGGACCGGCGAAACTCGACGCGTAGATGTCTCCCGGGGGAGGACGAAGCTCGAAGGCAGCGGAATTCGGGAACTCCGACTTCGTCGTGGTGGCCAACCGCCTGCCGGTGGACCAGGAGCGGCTGCCCGACGGCACCACCGCATGGAAACGCAGCCCCGGCGGACTGGTCACCGCCCTCGAGCCGCTGCTGCGTCGCCAACGTGGGGCGTGGGTCGGCTGGCCCGGAATCGTCAACGAGGAGACCGATCAGGACGGCGAGCCCATCGTCCAGGATGAGCTGGAGCTTCGGCCCGTCAAGCTGAGCGCCGACGACGTCGCCCAGTACTACGAGGGTTTCTCGAACGCCACGCTGTGGCCGCTGTATCACGACGTCATCGTCAAGCCGATCTACCACCGCGAATGGTGGGAACGCTACGTCGCCGTCAACCGCCGCTTCGCCGAAGCCACCTCGCGCGCCGCCGCAGAAGGCGCGACGGTCTGGGTGCAGGACTACCAGCTGCAGCTGGTCCCCAAGATGTTGCGCGACCTGCGGCCGGACCTGACCATCGGCTTCTTCCTGCACATCCCCTTCCCGCCGGTCGAGCTGTTCATGCAGATACCCTGGCGGACCGAGATCGTCGAGGGGCTGCTCGGCGCCGACCTGGTCGGATTTCATCTGGCCGGCGGAGCACAGAACTTCCTGTTTCTGGCCCGGCGGCTGATCGGTGTCAACACCTCGCGCGGGGCGGTGGGCGTGCGGTCACGGTACGGCGAGGTCGAACTCGAGTCCCGCGTGGTTCGGGTGGGCGCCTTTCCGATCTCCATCGACTCCAGTTCGCTCGACCAGGCGGCCCGTCACCGCGACATCAGGCGACGCGCCCGTGAGATCCGGGCCGAGCTGGGCAACCCCCGCAAGGTACTGCTCGGCGTCGACCGGCTCGACTACACCAAGGGCATCGACGTTCGGCTGAAGGCTTTTTCGGAGCTGCTAGCCGAAGGCCGCGCCAAGCGTGACGACACGGTGCTGATTCAGCTCGCGACACCCAGCCGCGAACGGGTCGACAGCTACCAGCAGCTGCGCAACGACATCGAACGCCAGGTCGGCCACATCAACGGCGAATATGGCGAAGTCGGGCATCCGGTGGTGCATTACCTACACCGGCCGGTCCCCCGCGACGAACTCATCGCATTCTTCGTCGCGGCCGACGTCATGCTCGTCACCCCGCTGCGCGACGGGATGAACCTGGTGGCCAAGGAGTATGTCGCCTGCCGCAGCGATCTCGGCGGTGCGCTCGTCCTGTCCGAATTCACGGGCGCCGCCGCCGAACTGCGGCAGGCGTATCTGGTCAATCCGCACGACCTCGAAGGCGTCAAGGACACTATCGAGGTTGCGCTCAACCAATCCACCGAAGACGGACGACGCCGGATGCGGTCACTGCGCCGCCAGGTCCTCGCTCACGACGTCGACCGCTGGGCGAGGTCGTTCCTCGATGCGCTCGCCGAATCCCGGCCCGGCGACGCCGATTAGCGCCCACGCGCAACAAGCCATGGTGCTGGCGTCCAAACGCTGTGATACTCAGATGCAGCGTCGAGCGTGAAGGAGAGGAATCACATGAAGCTCCGTCACGGGATGGCCGCGGGGGCCGGCATCTGCACGGCCGTCGCGGTCGGAATCGCACTGCAATCTTCTGAACCGGCCAAGGCGGTCGGACCTCCGGCGGACGGCACCTACAACTTCAACGAGGCTGGCGTGTCAGGGGTCAGCTGGACCATCTCGGCGCTCTGCGATCAGCCCTCGGGCACCCGCAACATGAACGACTATTCCGACCCGATCGTGTTCGCGATGAACTGTGCGCTGAACATCGTGAGTTCGACGCCTGAGCAGATCAGCGCGGCCGACAAGCAGCAGAACTTCAGCGGCCGGGCCCGGATGTCGGGCATGCTATGGACTTTCAAGGTCGACAAGCCCGATGGTGTGGCATGTCCAGGCGGGGGCTCCGGCCCCTCCACCGATACCTTTGCGTTCAGCGACGAGACGATGAGCGGCACCCACACCACGCTGCATGGCGCGGTGTGCGGGTTGCAGCCGGGAATGAAGAAGGAACCGTTCTCGCTGGCGATGGCCGGCCCGCCACCCAGTCCGATTAATCGTTACCCGTTGTACTGCAACGGCATTGCGATGTGCTACTGACTTCGGCCCGTGGGGCTAGATCGGCGTGATGTAGGCGATCAGCCACTGCTTGCCGATCTTCTTGAAGTCCACTCGCAGCCGGCTGCCGTCGTACAGCGGCTGGCGTGACTTGTCCGTCACGGTCCGGTTCATGAAGACCATCACCGATGCCGATTCGCGTTTGGCCGACATCACCCCCACACCAACGACATTGGCCTGCACGACCACTTCGCGTTTCTTGGCCTCGGGGATGATCTGGTTGTTGGCGCTCTTCTGAAACTCCGCGCGATAGTCCGGGGTCAGCAACGGATACGCCGCCGAGAGGCTCCGCTCGACCGTCTGGTAGTCGTAGGCGAAGACCTCCGGAATTTCCTTAGCCGCCAACCCGGGCAGTACCGCGCGCGCCGCCTGCTCGCCGCGAGTCTGCACCCGGTCCCAGTACATCCAGCCGCCCACCGCGGACAACCCGACGAACGCCACGGCCATGAGATAACCCGCGACGACCAGCAGCCAACGCCGCCATCGCATCAATTACCCCCGTCTGGGTATTTCAGGTCATAGCCGGTCATCTTCCCGGCCTCGTCTTCGTGCACGATGACCCGCAAGCGATAGGGCATGGACGGCTTGTTGACCCCGTCGATGTCGGCGACGGTGACGCGCACCGAAACCAGCACCGACGCGTTATCGGTAACGGCGTCAACGCCCTCCAACGCCGCGCCGTTGATGACGGCCTCCGACGTCGCATTGGTTGAGCGGAACAGCCCCTTGAGGTTCTCGACATTGTTGTTGGCGCCGAGCATGCCGCGCAGCGGGCCGCTGGTGCCGTTGACGAACCGGTTCACGCTCTCGTCGATGTTGTCCTGCTTGTAGCTGAACATGTTGACGACCGTCTGGGTGGCGGTGTCGACGAAACGCTGATTGCGGCCCTGTTTGGCGTCGGCGTCCCGCTGCTGGCCCCACATGAACGCCACGCCCCCGGCCAGCGCCCCGACCGCCAGCAGCGCCGCAGCGAACGAGATCCAGCCAACCAGGACACGGTGCGGCCGCCGCCGCGGCGGCGGCTTGATGGACTTGAGAGTTTTGACGGGTTTCGCTGGCTGCTTCGCCGCGACCGGCACCGCGGTTTGAACTGTGACGTCCCGGGCCGGCTCACCCTTGGCCGGGCCCGCGGCACGCGAGGCTCGTCGACGAACGCGCGGCGTGGTTGTCTGTTCGTCTGCCACGGCAGGGTCCATTACACGGTCCATTACAGAGGCCTTGGATCAAGCATGAGGTCTACCCAATTCTCGGCGCCGGAGGTCCCGGTTGCGCCGGCCGCGAAGATACCAGTGCCACCGGCCGGATCGATAAACGCGCCGGTCTGCTGGTCATAGGTGGCATAGGCCGGACCACTGGCCTGCGGCTGTCCACCGGGCGGCGGCCCCCACGGCTTTTCCGGCCCCGGACCGGCCGGCGGCGGGCTGATGCCCTCCGGAGCCGGTGGCGGGGGCAGCCACTTCGGGTACGGAAGCTGGGGCGGCACCGGGGGAATCCCGGGCGGCTGCCAGGACGTGAAAGGCGGTGGCGGCCCGTTGTTGTTGGGTGGCGGCGGATCGTAGGCCGGCTGCTTGTTCGGCAACGGCCCGGGCCCCGGCGTGACGCCCGGGGGCGGCGGCCCGACGATGGGCGTACCCGGATCGGGTTCAGCGCCCGGCGGGATATACGGGAAGTGGTTCGGCGGCAACACGTTCAAGCCGTTGGTGACCGGAGTGTCGTACGGCACCGGCGGACCGCGCCACGGGTTACGACCGACCGGCACATAGCCCTTCGGGTCGCGACACAGCTGAATCGTCGGGGCGCGTTTTCCGGGGAACTCCTGACACGGGTAGTTCCGCGCGCCGCGCACGGTACTGGGGTCGTTTTGCGCCGTCTTGCAGTACATGTCCTTCGGCAGCTCGCGGACCGTCTCGTCGGCCGGGGTGCGCATCAACGGCGGCGGCAGGAAGCCGACGGCGCACGGCGGCGGGTCGTTGAGGTCGAGCTTGAAGTCCAGCTTGGCGCCTTCGTCTTGCGGGCTGCCGCCCGCTGCGGTGGTGATCGCCGCGAACAACGCGGGCAAGACCACCAGCAGCTGCTCGATCGACTTGTGGTAGATCACTCCCACCCGGCCGAGATTGGCCAGGCTGGCGGCCAGGGCAGGGAAAGAGGGGCGGATGCCGGAGAACGCGGTGCTGGCCTCGTCGGTGGCGCCTGGGGCGGTCGCCAGGGTGTCGCGAAGCTGCGGGTCGGCCTTCCGAACCTCGGAGGTGAACCTCGCCAGCCCGTCGGACAGCGACTTGATGTCACCGCCGGCGCGAATCTGAGCCTGCAGGAACGGGCCAGCCTGGTCGATCAGCTGCGACACCTGCGGATAGTTGGCGTTGGCCTCGTCCACCAACAGCCGGGCGGACTCGAAGAGCCGGGCCAGCTCCGGACCCGAGCCGTTGGCCGCGATGAACGTCTCGTGCAAAAGCTCACGCAACCGGGTGTCGCCCAGGCTGTTGACCAAGGTCTCCGCGCGCTTCAACAGGTCGGCGACGTCCCGGCCAATCCGGGTGTTCTGCCGCTGGATACGAGATCCGTTGTGCAGCTTGCTTGTCGCCGGGGAACTCGGGGGCACCAGGTCGATGTACTGCTCGCCGACCGCCGACACGCTCTTGACCGTGGCGGTGACGTTCGACGGGATGGCAGTGCCGCTGTTGAGCCGCATGTCGGCGATGACCCCGTTGGGGCTCAAACCCACCGACTCGACGCGGCCGACGGCGACGCCCCGGTAGGTGACGTTGGCGTTCTTGTACAGGCCGCCGCCGGCAACGAAATCGGCGCTCACGCCGTAGGTTCCGATGCCGAATGTCGCGGGCAGCCGCAGGTAGAAGATCGCCATCACGGTCAGGGTGATCACGGTGATCACCGCGAAGATCGCCAGCTGGATCCTGGTCAGTCTGTCGTGCATCTGCGCCCGCCCCCTACTGTCCTGAAGCCGTGCCGGGCGGAATCTTGAACGGGTCCGCGGCCTGTCCGGACAGATTGGCCATCTCGCC
Organism: Mycobacterium sp. E2479; assembly: GCF_001667925.1. GTDB lineage: Bacteria > Actinomycetota > Actinomycetes > Mycobacteriales > Mycobacteriaceae > Mycobacterium. The sequence goes on from NZ_LZJR01000150.1 coordinate 31,997, forward strand.
GGTCAAGAAGTCCGGCGGATTGAGGATCTCGTTCATGTGGGCCATGTTCGGATCGAAATACGCCGTGGTGAAGAAGGTTTCACCGAGGCGGCGCAGGGTGAGGTCGAAGGTGCTGAAGACGTTGAGGTAGTCGCCACGCACCGCCTGCTTGATGCCGAAGTTGGGGAACGGGAACGTCAGCAACAGTTGCAGCGAGGTGACGAAGTTCCTCCGGTTGTCGTTGAGCGCCTTGACCACCGAGTACAGGTCCTTCAAATCGGCGGCGAAGTCCACTTTGGTCTTTGCCAGGATGTTCGACGTGACATTCGCGAGTTTGTGCAGCGCACCGAAGGCCTCGACGATGTGGTCGCGATTCTTGTTCAGCACGCGAATCGCTTCGGGCAGCGTGTCCAGCGCCCGGCCCAGGTTGTCCTTGTCGTGCGCCAGGGCCGCGGAGAATCGGTTCAATCCGTCTACCGCATCGATGATGTCGTTAACCTGGCGGTTCAGTCCGGAGGTCAGTTCCGCGAGCCGCGGAACCAGGTCGACGAACTGATCCTGCCGCCCGGCGACCGCACGATAGGTCTCATCGGTGATCTCTTCCAGGGCACCGACATTGCCCTTGTTCACCACCACGCCGAGCGCCGACAGCACTTCTTCGGTGGTGGGATAGCGACCGGTGTTGGCCTCCGCGATCTTCGACCCGTCCTTCAGCTTGCCGACGGCCGGCTTGTCCTTCGGCCGAGCCAGGTCGATGTGCATCGAACCGAGCAGCGAGGTCTGTGCGACAGTCGCGGTCGAGTTCGCGGGCAACACGACGTTCTTGTCGAGCGCCAATTTCACTGCCGCATAGAATGATCCGTCGGCCCGCTGTTCGGCCGAGATGCCGGCGACACTGCCGACGGTGACGTCGTCCACCATGACCGGAGAGTTCTGCGGCAGCGTCGCGACGTCGGGCAGTTCGACGGTGATCGAGTAGGCGCCGCTGCCGTGGCCGGCGGTACCGGGCATCGCCAACGAGTTCAATCCGTTGAATTGGCAGCCGGCCAGCAGCACGGCGCCCGTCGCCAACGCGCTGGCGCGCAACCACATCCGGTTCATCCGCCACCCCCCAAGTCGGCCGCCGGGCCGGCGGGCCCCTGGCTGGGAGGCGGACCCGGCCGCGGACCAAACGCGCTTCCGGGAGCGGGGCCCGGCGCCGGTGCGGCGCCGGCCGGGGCCGGTTGGCCCGGCGCGGGAGCGGCCTGCGGGGCCGTCGGGACCAGCAGGGCTTGCAGATCCGCCGGGTTCTGAGCGGCCGGCTGCGTCTGAGCACCCTTGGCCGGGATCCAGGTCAGCTGCGGTACCGGGGTGGCCGCCTTGGCCTGTGTCTCCGGAGTGTCGTAGATGATCTGGCCCTTGTACGCCGTGATCGTGTTCAGCGGGTGGAACATCAGCGGCGGGTAGTTCACGGTGAGCCGGCGCAGCACGGGTCCCAGCCGCTCACGGCAGAGTTCGGCGCGCTTGAAGTAGTCGGGTGCCCGGGGTCCGCCGGCGGTCTCAAAGGATCCACCGCAGATGAACTGCACGGGGTTGGCGAATTCGGGTATCGACAGCAGGCCGTTCAGCGTGCCCTGTGCGGGGTCATAGATGTTGTAGAAGTTGGCGATACCCGGGCCCGCCACGTGCAGCACCTGCTCGATGTTGTCGCTCTGGTCGCTCAACGTCTTCGCCAAATCGTTGAGGTTGTTGACCGTATCGATGATCGTCGAGTTGTTTTCGTGCAGGAAACCCCGGATGTCCGACAGCGCTACGTTGAGGGTGCCCAGCGTGGTGTCGAGGTGGCGCGAGCTGTCGGCGAGCACTTGTGATACCGAGGCGACGTTGCCGGCGAACTGGACGATCTGCTCGTTGCTGGACGAGAGCGCGTTGACGACCACCTGTAGGTTTTTCACCGTGCCGAAAATGTCGCCGCGCGAATCCCCCAGCCGCCCAGCGGCTTGCGAGAGCTCACGCAAGGCGTTGTGAAACGACTCGCCCTTGCCGTCGAAGGTGTCCGCGGCCTGGTTGATCGCCGCGCCCAACGGTCCCTGCATCGATCCGGCCGTGGGGCCCAGTTGCACGGCCAGCTGGGTCAGCGACTCCTTGACCTCGTCCCACTCCACCGGGACCGCGGTGCGGTCCGGGCCGATGCTCGCACCGTCGGCCAGCACCGGGCCGCCGGTGTACGCCGGTGTCAGTTGAATGAACCTGGCCGCCACCAGGTTTGGCGATATGATGATCGCCTTGGCGTCCTTCGGGATCTTCACGTCCTTGCTCACCGACATGGTGATCTTGACGTCGGACGGCCGGGGATCGATCGTGTCGATGGTGCCGACCGGGACACCGAGGATGCGGACCTGGTCACCGGGGTACAAGCCGACTGCAGAGGCGAAGTAGCCGACGATCTTGCGGTTATTCCCTTGTGACGTCAGCACATACACGCCACCCACCAGCACCGCGACAAGCGCGATGATGGTGGCGTAGCGCAGCCCCCGGCTGCCGAGGATCCGCTGCATCATGGTGACTTCGGCCTGATGATCCAGCGTTCCTGAATCAGGCCGCGCAGGTAATCTGCGAGGCTGGCAGGCATCTTGCCGGGCTGGTAGAAGAAGTCGAACATGGTGGCAAGCAGCGGTGCCGGGATCACGCCGTAGACGTTGACGTTGAATCCGGGGCCCGAACCAACCACCTCACCCAGCTCGGTGGCGTAGGTGGGCAGCCGCTTGAGGGCCTCGGCGATGTAGTCGCGGCGCTCGTTGAGGTTGGACAGCACGTCGTTGAGTTTGTTCAGAGCCGGTCCGAATTCCTTGCGGTTGTCGGCGACGAAGCCGGAGATCTGTGTCGAGAGGCCCTGGATCCCCGAGATCAGCTGGGCCAGGGCGGCCCGTCGTTCGTCGAGGGCCGCGAACAGCTCGTTGCCGTCATCGACCAGTTTGTTGACCTGCTCGGCGCGTTGGGACAACACGCCGGTGACCGACTTCGCATGCGCCAGCAGGCTTTGCAGCGCCTCGTCGCGGCGGTCCAGGGTGCGCGACAGGGAGGTCACGCCGTCGAGCGCACCGCGCAGCTGCGGGGTGGCGTCGTGCAGCGTGTCGGTCAGTACGTTCAACGCCTTCTCGAACTGCGGCTTGTCCAGGTTGTTGGCGTTCTGCCCCAGATCCTCGAGCGCACCGGCGAGCGTGTACGGCGTCGTCGTGCGGCTGAGCGGGATGGAGGTCGCCTTGCCGCCACCGGCCGGGGTCACCGAGATGGACCGCTCACCGAGGATGGTATCGGTGCGGATCGAGGCCAGCGACTGGTCACCGACGGCGACGTGACGGTCGACGCTGAAGCTGATTTTGGCGCTGTCGCCGGCCAGACCCACCGAGGTCACCTTGCCGACCTTGAAGCCCGAAACGTAAACGGCGTTGCCGGGATTGATGCCGCCGGCGTCGGTGAAGTAGGCGTCGTAGATCTTGCCCTGCGGCCAGAACGGTAGTCCGGCGTAGCCGAACGCAATGAGCACTACACACACCACCAACACCACGCCGAAGATGCCGGTGCGCAGTGGGTCGCGCTCATGCCTTGCGTTACTTGACAAAAGAGCACCTCCCCTTGCTGGGATCCACCTGGCCACCAAGCGGTAGCAGGATGTCGCTGCCGGCCGGGCCGTTGATCTTGATCGTCACGGAGCAGAAATAGATGTTGAAGAACGACCCGTAGGCGCCCAGCGCGGCCAGCCGCAGATAGTCCTCGCCCAGCTGCTCGATGTCGTTGTTCACCTCCGCCTTGCGGTTGTCCAGTTCGGTCGCCAGCGGGCGGGTGTTCTCCAGGATGCCTTGCAGTGGACGGCGCGAATTCTTCAGCAGTTGCGTCAGATCCGTCGTCGTCGACGCCAGCGGTGGGATGGCACCGGCGATGTCGTCCTTGTGCTGGGCCAGCCCGGTGATCAGTTGTTGCAGCTGGTCGACGCTGGCCGAGAATTGTGCGCTGCGTTGGTCCACGGTGGTCAGCACCGTGTTGAGGTTGTTGATCACGTCACCGATGAGCTGGTCGCGCTGGCCCAGCGCCGAGGAGAACGCGCTGGTGTCGGCCAGCACGTTCGACAACGCCCCGCCCTGGCCCTGCAGCAACTGAATGACCGCGCTGCTGATGGTATTGACCTTGTCGGCGTCGAGACCTTTGAGCACCGGTCGCAGTCCACCCAGCAGCGCGTCGAGATCGAGTGCGGGCTGGGTGTGTTGGCTGTTGATGGTTCCGCCGGCCGGCAACTTTCGCAGCTCCCCGGGGCCCGACGTGATCTCTAAGAATCGATCGCCGACCAGGTTTTCGTAGCGGATCACCGCGCGCGTGGATGAATAAAGGGTGTAGCGCTTGTCGACCCCGAACTTCACGTCGATGGTGTTGTCGGGGTTGAGCTTGATGCCCGACACCGCGCCGACCGGAACTCCGGCGATCCGCACCTTCTGCCCGGACTTCAGCCGTGACACGTTGGTGAACGTTGCGTGGTAGGTGCTTTCGGGGCCGAAGCGGAAGTCGCCGAATACCACCACCAGCCCCGCGGACACCAGCAGCATGGCCACCGCGAAGATGCTGACCTTGGTCATCATCTCGCGATGCGACGGCATCCCCGAGGCCGCCATCAGAAGTCGTCCCGTTCCGCGAAGGCGCCGTGGAACAAGAACTGCAGCGTGGAGGGCGCGTCGAACTGCAGCTCGGTGAACGGCTCGTAAGGGATGTTCGCGTTGTCGGTCACCAGGAATGGCGCCCGGTAGAACGATCCGCCGGTCTGCTTGGTCGGGATGTCGGGCAAGCCGCGGCAGTTCGGTCCGCCGGACGCGTTCACGATCGGCAGCGATTCCGGATAGGTGTACGACGGCGCGCCCAGCACGAAGCTCGACGAGGTGAACAGGCCGGCCTTGCGAACCCCGAGCAGCGGGGCGAATTCCTTGATGCCACGCTCGATTCCGGCGAACAGACAGCCGAATTCCGGCGAGTAGTCTGCGGCCACTTTGAGCGGGGCCCGCAGCCGGTTGATGGCGTCGATGAAGTCCTGTTCGGCCGGCGCCAGGGTGTCATAGGCGTTGTTCGACAGCCCGATGGTGGCCAACAGCGTGCTGTCGAGGTTCTTTTGCTGGTCGACGACGGTCTTGTCGATCGTCGGCAGGTTGTCGACCGCGGTGGTCAGGTCCGGCGCGGCGTCGGCGTATACGTTGGCCACCACCGCGGTCTTGCGGAAGTCCTCCTGCAGCGCGGGCAGCTTCGGATTCGCCTGGCGCGTGAGCGTGTTCAAGCCCGACAGGATGCCGCCCAGGTCGTCGCCGTGGCCGCGCAGGCCTTCCGCGAACGCGCTCAGCGTGCCGTTGAGTTCCACGGGGTCCACCTTGTGCAGGAGGTCCATCAACGACTGGAACAACGTGTTGACTTCCAGCTGCACCGAAGAGGCCGCCACGTGTGCATCCGGACGGAGCGAGGTCGGCGATGGAGCCTGCGGCGCAATGAATTCCACCGCCTTGGCACCGAAGATGGTGTTACCCGCCAGGCGCACCGTCGCGTTGGACGGGATGAAATGCATGTCGTCGCTGTTGATGCCCAGCGTCAGCCGCGCCTGGTCACCGGAATAGTCGATGGCTTCGACCTTGCCGATCTGGATGCCCCGGTATTTGACCTTGGCGCCCTTCTCCATCACCAGCCCGGCGCGGGGCGCCGACACCGTGACGGTGTCGATCGATGCGAAGGCGGCTGTGTAGGAAAGATAGGTCAGCACAGCGAAAGCCACCAGCAGGCCGGCCAGTACCGCTGCTGCCAGCCGGACGGTTGCGCGTCGCGCGTCTGTGTCTGCCATGTCCCTTGAGCGGTCCTCTTATCCGGAGAGGTTGAAGTTACCGGACGCCCCATACACCGCGAGCGAGATGAACAAAGTGATGACGACCACGACGATCAGCGAAGTCCGCACGGCCTGGCCGACCGCAATCCCGACACCGACCGGTCCACCGTGGGCGTTGTAGCCGTAAAAGGTATGAACGAGCATGACCGCGATGGACATGACGATCGCCTGCAGGAACGACCACAACAGGTCGGACGGGATCAGGAACGTATTGAAGTAGTGGTCGTAGAGGCCTTTTGACTGCCCGTTGATGTACACCGTGGTGAAGCGTGCTGCGAAGAACGCGGCCAGCACCGACAGCGAGTACAGCGGGATGATCGCGATGAGGCCGGCAATCAGGCGGGTCGACACCAGATAGGAGACCGAGTGCACCGCCATGCATTCGACGGCATCGATCTCCTCGGAGACACGCATCGCACCCAATTGGGCGGTGGCGCCGGCACCGATGGTGGCGGCCAGCGCGATACCGGCGATCACCGGGGCGACTACCCGGACGTTCAAAAATGCCGACAGGAATCCCGTCAGCGCCTCGATGCCGATGTTGCCCAGCGACGAATACCCCTGCACGGCAATGACACCGCCGGAGGCCAGGGTCAAGAACGCGGCCACACCGACCGTGCCGCCGATCATGACGAGCGCTCCCGCGCCCATTGTCATCTCGGCGATCAGCCGGACGGTCTCCTTGCGGTAGCGGGTGAGCGCATTCGGGACATACCGCATGGTCTGGCCGTAGAACAACGCTTGCTCGCCGAAGTCGTCAACGGGTTCTTGCAGCCGCGAGGCGATATTGCGCAGCCGATACGTGAAGTCATAACTCATCGCGTGCTTACCCGTCCCATCACTTCGCCGAGATTCGCACGCCGATAGCGGTCATCACCACATTGATCACGAACAGACATATGAAGGCGTAGACCACGGTTTCGTTGACCGCGTTACCGACTCCCTTGGGCCCGCCCTTGACTGTCAGGCCGCGGTAGCAGCCCACCATGCCGGCCATCACGCCGAACAGCAGCGCCTTGACTTCGGCCAGCACCAGCTCGCGCAGCCCGGTGAGCACGGTCAGTCCGTTGATGAACGCGCCGGGGTTGACGCCCTGCAGGAACACGGAGAACACGTAGCCACCGGAAAGGCCGATGGCGCATACCAATCCATTGAGCAGCAGGGCCACTACCGTGGAGGCCAGCACGCGGGGTACCACCAGCCGCTGGATCGGGTCGATGCCGAGCACCCGCATCGCGTCGATCTCTTCGCGGATGGTGCGGGCGCCGAGGTCGGCACAGATCGCCGTGGCGCCGGCACCGGCCACGACGAGCACGGTCACCACGGGGCCAAGCTGGGTGATGGTGCCGAATGCCGTCCCGGCGCCGGACAGGTCGGCCGCGCCGATTTCGCGCAGCAGGATGTTGAGGGTAAAGGCCACCAGGACGGTGAACGGGATGGATACCAGCAGCGTCGGGACCAGCGACACTCGCGCGATCATCCACGTCTGCTCGAGAAACTCACCGAATTGAAACGGCCGGCGGAAAGCCGCCCGGCCGGTGTCCATCATCATTTCAAAGAATCCGCCGACGGCGCGGGCGGGAACCGCAAGTTGTTCCCTCAACGCGGTTCCCCCCTCGGTTTGGTCTCGGCGAAGTCTATGTCTGGCCTTTGCGTCGTCTAGGGTCGCACCTGGCTCGGTGTGAGCCGGATCATATTAACCCAGAACAAGTTCACCGTGTCAATGAACAAGACTTCTTTATCCGAACTGTAATTCGCCAGGTCAGAAGCACTTGGCCCGGGTAAAACTGACACACGTTCTACCTGGCGATTCCGCCCGGGCAACCAAGTTTCAGCGGCTTATTGCTCCATCAGCGCACCAGCGGAAAAATTGTGCTCAGGATCACGGCCAGCAAAGTATTCCTGCAGTGTTGAACTAAGCTGCGCGGGGTCCCAAGCGGCACCATCGGCGCTGAATTTGCGCTCCACGGTCGGGGCGGCGACCAGCGTCACCTGCGGACCGTAGACGATGAACACCTGACCGTTCACCTCGGCGGCCGCCGGGGACGACAGGAACTTCACCAGACTGACCACGTGTTCGGGTGACAACGGGTCCACGTTGCCCGCGTCCACCTCGGGCGCGTCGCCGAATACGTCGGCCGTCATCGCGGTGCGCGCGCGGGGGCAGATGGCGTTGGCGCGTACCCCGTAGCGGCCCAATGCCCGTGCGGCCGTCAGGGTGAGCGAAATGATGCCCGCCTTGGCGGCGCCGTAGTTCGCCTGCCCGACCGGCCCGACCAGACCGGCCTCCGAAGCGGTGTTGACGATGCGGCCGAAAACCTGACCGCCGGCGTCCTTGGCCTTGGCACGCCAGTAGGTCGCCGCGTTGCGGGTCAGCAGGAAGTGACCGCGCAAGTGCACGGCGATGACAAGATCCCACTCCTCGTCGGACATGTTGAAAAGCATCCGGTCGCGGGTGATCCCGGCGTTGTTGATCACGATGTCCAGGCCACCGAGTGAGTCGGCCTGAGCAACTAGTTCGTCGGCGGTGGCGCGTTCGCTGATGTCGCCTGCCACAGCGACGGCCTTCGAACCGGCCGAGCTGATCTCGTCGATGACGTCGGAGGCATCCAACGCCGCGGCGATGTCGTTGACGACGACGGTGGCACCCTGGCGGGCCAGGCCCAGCGCCTCGGCGCGTCCCAGGCCCGCGGCCGCACCGGTCACCACCGCGACCTTTCCGGAGAGATCGGTCGCGTTCGTGCTGCTAGTCAATTTATGAATACCTCTAGTTTCGGCTCACGCACTCTGGGCTCGGATTAGTCGCCGCGCTGAAGCGCGGCGCGCGGGCATTCGGCGATCGCCTGCTCCGCCAGTTGTTCCTGATCGGTGGGAATCGGGTCGAGCTTGACCACGGCGTAGTCGTCGTCGTCCAGGTCGAAGATGTCTGGGGCAATTCCCAAGCACACTGCGTTACCTTCGCACCGGTCACGGTCCACGATCACCCGCACAGCACCCTCCTTGAACCTGGCCTTCACCTAGAGGACTCGCCTCATCAGTATGTAGCTCCACCATAGGACCCTGACACCCCTGGGGAAACGGTCGCTGGATTCCCAGACTAGAACGTGTTACAACCGGGAAGACGAACGGGTAGCCGTTGGTCGAGCTGCAGCCTGTGACGAGGCTTGTTACTCCGAACGTCGTTGACTTGAAGGACGGCCGAAATGCGCATCAGTTACACCCCGGAACAGGAGGAGCTGCGTCGCGAGCTGCGGTCGTACTTCACCAAACTCATGACGCCTGAGCGTCGCGAGGCGCTGACCTCGACCCAGGGCGAGGTCGGGACCGGCACCGCGTACCGCGATACCGTCGCGCAGATGGGCAAAGACGGGTGGCTCACCCTGAATTGGCCCGCGGAGTACGGCGGCCAGGATCGCTCTCCGATGGACTCGCTGATCTTCACCGACGAGGCCGCCATTGCGGGCGTGCCGGTACCTTTCCTGACCATCAACAGCGTGGCGCCGACCATCATGGCATTCGGCACCGAGGAACAGAAGAAGTTCTTCCTGCCCAAGATCGCGGCCGGCGAACTGCACTTCTCCATCGGCTACTCCGAGCCCGGTGCCGGCACCGACCTAGCCAACCTGCGCACCACCGCGGTGCGTGACGGTGACGACTACGTCATCAACGGCCAGAAGATGTGGACCAGCCTGATCGCCTACGCGGACTGGGTCTGGCTGGCGGTGCGCACCAACCCTGAGGCCAAGAAGCACCGCGGCATTTCGATGCTGACCGTGCCGACGACCGCCGAGGGCTTTTCCTGGACGCCGGTGCACACCATGGCCGGCGTGGACACCAGCGCGACCTACTACTCCGACGTGCGTGTCCCGGTGACCAACCTGATCGGCGAGGAGAACGGCGGCTGGAAACTGGTGACCAACCAGCTCAACCATGAGCGGGTCGCACTCGTCTCGCCGCAGCCGATCTTCTTGGCCCTGCGCGAGGTTCGCGAATGGGCGCAGAACACCAAGGACGCCGGAGGCGCCCGGCTGATCGACTCCGAGTGGGTGCAGATCAACCTGGCCCGCGTGCACGCCAAGGCCGAAGTGCTCAAGCTGATCAACTGGGAACTGGCTTCGGCGGCAAGCGAAGCCCTCTCGCCCGCCGACGCGTCGGCGGCCAAGGTGTACGGCACCGAGCTGGCCACCGAGGCGTACCGGCTGCTGATGGAGGTGCTCGGTACCGCGGCGACGGTGCGCCAGAATTCACCGGGCTCGCTGCTGCGCGGCCGGGTCGAGCGCATGCACCGGGCCTGCCTCATCCTGACCTTCGGCGGCGGCACCAACGAAGTGCAGCGCGACATCATCGGCATGGTCGCCCTCGGTCTGCCCCGCAATCGCTGAGCCGCTACGCAATAGAAGGACGGACGTTCATGGATTTCACCACAACCGAAGCGGCCAACGACCTCGGCAACCTGGTCGACACCATCGTCGGCTCGGTATGTACACCCGAGCATCAGCGTGAGCTCGACGGGCTCGATCAGCGGTTCGACCGCGACTTGTGGCGCAAGCTGATCGACGCCGGCATCCTGTCATCGGCGTCGGCCTCATCGCTTGGCGGAGACGGCTTCGGGGCGCTCGAGCAGATCGCGATCCTGGTCGCGCTGGGACGCCAGCTGGCCGCGGTGCCCTACCTGGAGTCGGTGGTGCTGGGCGCCGGAGCGCTGGCCCGCTTCGGTTCCGAAGAGCTGCAACAAAGCTGGGGCGTGCCCGCGGTCAGCGGCGAGAAGACGCTCACCCCGGCCCTCGACGGCGAGATGGGTGAGGGCCCGGTAGAGGCGGCCGCCGCCGGCTCCGGCTACCGGCTGACCGGAACCCGCACCCAAGTCGGCTTTGGCCCGGTGGCCGACGCGTTCCTGGTTCCGGCCGAAACGGAGTCCGGCACGGCGGTTTTCCTGGTCGCCTCCGACGATCCCGGCGTCACGGTGACCGCGCTGGAAACCACGGGCCTGGGCTGCGTCGGGCATCTCACGCTGGATGGGACCCAGGTGGACGAGAGTCGCAGGGTCGGCGGCGCCGAGGTCGTGACGTGGCTCGGCACGCTGGGGACTCTGGGCCGCAGCGCTTTCCAGCTCGGTGTGCTCGAGCGGGGCCTGCAGATGACGGCCGAATACGCGCGCGAGCGCGAGCAGTTCGACCGCCCTATCGGCAGCTTCCAGGCGGTGTCGCAGCGACTGGCCGACGGCTACATCGACGTCAAGGGACTGCGGCTCACCCTCACGCAGGCGGCCTGGCGGGTCTCGGAGGACATTCCGGCCGAGATCGACGTCGCCAGTGCGGCATTCTGGGCGGCGGACGCCGGCCACCGGGTGGCGCACACCATCGTGCACGTGCACGGCGGTGTCGGCGTCGACACCGACCACCCCGCGCACCGCTACTTCCTGGCCGCCAAGCAGATCGAGTTCGCCCTGGGCGGTGCCACCGGACAACTGCGCCGCATCGGCCGGGAGCTGGCCGAGACACCCGCTTAGGCGCAATGGAGCTCACCGATGAACTGACGGTCACCAGGCTGCTGGCGCCGCTGACCGAAATCGACGATCGGGGTATCTTCTTCGAGGACTCGTTCACCAGCTGGCGCGATCACCTGCGGCACGGTGCCGCGATCGCCGCGACGTTGCGTGCGCGGCTGGACCCCGGCCGGCCACCGCATGTCGGCGTGCTGCTGGAGAACACGCCGTTCTTTTCGGCGATGCTGGTCGCCGCGGGGCTATCGGGGATCGTGCCGGTGGGGCTGAACCCGGTGCGCCGCGGCGAGGCGCTGCGGCGCGACATCGCCCGGGCCGATTGCCAATTGGTGCTCGCCGACTCGAAGTCGTCTGAGACGCTGGGCGACATCGAGCACCTGAACGCCGACTCGCCCGAATGGGCCGACGAGGTGGCGGCGCATAGCGACGCGCAGATCGCTTTTCAGCCGGCCTCGCCGTCGGATCTTTTCATGTTGATCTTCACGTCGGGCACCAGCGGCGAGCCCAAGGCGGTCAAGTGCAGCCACGGCAAGGTCGCGATCGCCGGCGTGACGATGACACAGCGCTTCGGTCTCGGCAGCGACGACGTCTGCTACGTGTCGATGCCGCTGTTCCATTCCAATGCGGTGCTGGTCGGCTGGGCGGTGGCGGCCGCCTGCACGGGCTCAATGGCGTTGCGGCGCAAGTTCTCCGCCTCGAACTTCATCGTCGATGTGCGTCGCTACGGTGTCACTTACGCGAATTACGTGGGAAAGCCACTTTCATATGTGCTCGCCACGCCGGAGCGGCCTGATGACGCGGATAACCCGCTGCGGGCGGTCTACGGAAATGAGGGCGTACCCGACGACATCGAGCGCTTCGGCCGCAGGTTCGGGTGTGTGGTGCAGGACGGGTTCGGCTCCACCGAAGGTGGTGTGGCCATCGCGCGCACGCCCGATACGCCGGCGGGTTCACTCGGTCCGCTTCCCGACGGCATTGACATCATCGATCCCGATACCGGCTCGTCATGCCCGCCGGGTGTGGTTGGCGAACTGGTCAACACCGCGGGGCCGGGACGTTTCGAGGGTTACTACAACGACGTGGCGGCCGAGGCAGAGCGGATGGCCGGCGGGGTGTACCACAGCGGTGATCTGGCCTACCGCGACGACGCCGGCTACGCGTACTTCGCTGGGCGGCTGGGTGATTGGATGCGTGTCGACGGCGAAAACCTTGGCGCGGCGCCGATCGAACGGGTGTTGCTGCGCAATCCCGACGTCACCGAGGTCGCGGTCTACCCGGTGCCGGACCCGATAGTCGGTGACCAGGTGATGGCCGCCTTGGTGCTGGCGCCCGGCGCCGAGTTCGATGACGAGAAGTTCCGGGCTTTTTTGGCCGAGCAGCCCGACCTGGGACCCAAACAATGGCCGTCCTATGTGCGGGTCAGCGCCGAACTCCCGCGGACGGTGACCTTCAAGGTGCTCAAGCGGCAGCTGGCCGCTCAGGGCGTCGACTGCGGCGACCCGGTGTGGAAGATCCGCCGTTAAAGCCGGGCGCCGGCGTTGCGGCCGGATACGCCGTCGTAGCAGTAAACTCAGCGCTTGATGAAAATCCGCGAAGTGCTCGCCGGTTCGGCCCTGGGTGGCTGATGATTACCCGGCACACGTATGAGCGCGGGGCGGCAACGAATGTGACGCAGCGGGGAGACGCGATGCTGGATGCGCCGGTCGCCGGTGTCAGCATCGCGCGTGCCGAAAGCGAAGCCACCGCATGACCGCACGGCCTCTCGAACTCGCGCTGGAGGCGAGCTTCGAACAGCTCTCCGCCGCAGTGCCGGCCAACGTCGGCATCGCGATCGCCCGCCCGGACAGAACCTTCTCGCTGGGCGCCTGGTGGTCGGGCGTGGCATGGTCGACCATCAAGGTGCCCCTGGCGATAGCGGCGTTGCGCGACGATTGGCTGGGCGCCCGCGACTTAGCCGTGAAAGCCATCACCGAATCCGACAATCACGCCTCCGAACAGTTGTGGTCGCAGTTGGGTGAGCCGACGGAGGCTGCACGGCGGGTTCAGGCCGTGGTCGCCGAAGGGGGCGACACCGCGACCGTGGTCGAATCACGACGACTTCGCCGCGGGTTCACCGCTTTCGGTCAAACCCAGTGGAGCCTGCAGCGGCAAGCGCGATTCGCCGCGGAGCTGTCGACCATCGCCGACGCCGTCGAAGTGATCGACCTGATGCAACGGCTGGTCGCCGACGATCAATGGGGGCTGGCCGCGAAAGGCCTTGCCGCAAAAGGTGGTTGGGGTCCAGGCGCCCACGGCGGGTACCTGGTTCGCCAGTTCGGCATCGTTCCCACGCCATCCGGCCAATGGGGGGTGGCACTCGCGGCGGACGCGGACGACGGCGCTTTCGAGACGGGCGTCGAGGTGGTCAATACGATGACGGATTGGCTGCTGAGCCGGCTGCCGACCCTAGCCCGTTATTGACGGAACCACGGCGTCGATCAGATGCGGCCCGGGTTCGGCGAAGGCGGCGCGCAACGCATCGGCCAATTCCTCGGCGGTGGTAACACGCCGGGCCTGCACCCCCATGCCCTCGCTGATCTTCACGAAATCCATTGTGGGATCCGACAGATCGAGCAATGCGAGCGCTTCAGGCCCGGGCGTCGACCCGGCGCCGACGCGTTGCAGCTCGATTCGGAGGATGTCATAGGCGCTGTTGTTGTACACCACGGTGGTCACGTCGAGATTCTCGCGGGCCTGGGTCCACAATCCCGAAATCGTGTACATCGCCGAACCGTCGGATTCCAGACACAGCACCGGACGATGCGGCGCGGCCACCGCGGCGCCGACCGCCGCCGGGATGCCGTAGCCGATCGCCCCGCCGGTGAGGGTCAGCCAGTCGTGCGCCGGCGCTCCGGCGGTGGCCCCCGCAAGTAGCAGGCCCGACGTATTCGACTCGTCGACCACGATCGCGTCTTCGGGCAGCAGCGCCCCGATCACGTCCGCGGCCGACGCGGAGGTCAGCGCGCCCGTCGGCAGCTGTGGGCGCGATGCGCTCGCCCCCGGCGCTTCGGTGCCGGGGGCGAGCGCATCAGCCAGGGTGATCAAAGCATTTGCGGCGCCGGTGTATTCGGCGAGCACGTGCACCTCGCAGCCAGCCGGTACCAGATCGCTGGGCATGTTGGGGTAGGCGAAGAACGACACCGGCGATTTGGCGCCGGCCAGCACCAGATGCTTGGCGCCGTTCAGTTGAGCGGTGGCGGCCTCGGCGAAATACGCGAGCCGGTCGACCGCGGGGACGCCGGCGCCGCGCTCCAGCCGCGTCGGGAAGGTCTCGCACAGCACGCGGGCACCCGTCGCCGCCGCAATGCGGGTGGCCGCCGCCAGCCCCGCACGGCGGGTGGCGTCGCCGCCCACCATGATCACTGTGGGCTCACCGGAGCGAAGGACCTCGAGGACCTCGGGGGCCAGCATCGGATCGGCGCCGGTCGGTTGTGCCTCCAGGTTGGAGAACAGCTGGGCCCCATCGGACCACGACACGTCGGCGGGCAGGATCAGCGTCGAGATCTGCGAACCCCACCGGCTGGCCGCGATGCCCTCGACCGCATCGGCGGAGACCTGGGAGGCGTCACCGGTTCGGCGCACCCATCCCGAAACGCTGCCGGCGAGCGCGTCGATGTCGGATTCCAATGGGGCATCGTACTTTTTGTGATACGTGGCGTGGTCGCCGACAACCACCACCATCGGCACCCGCGCGCGACGCGCGTTGTGCAGGTTGGCCAGGCCGTTGCCCAGTCCGGGGCCCAGGTGCAGCAGCACCGCGGCAGGGCGATCGGCGATGCGCGCATAGCCGTCGGCCGCGCCGGTGGCCACCCCCTCGAACAACGCCAGCACGCCGCGCATGCGCGGGACGGCATCCAGCGCGGCCACGAAGTGCATCTCCGACGTGCCCGGATTGGCGAAACACACGTCGACGCCGCCGTCGACGAGGGTGTTGATCAGGGCCTGGGCACCGTTCACTTCATTGCCTCCAGTCGGAAGATTCGTTCGGCGTTGCCGCGCAGGAAATCTCGGCGAGCTTCGTCGGACAGCCCGAGGGCGTCCAGTCCCGCCAACGCATGCTCGTGAGTGATCATCGGATAATTGGTGCCGAACAATACTTTTCGTTGCCCGGTACCGGTCTTCATGAACCGCACGAGTTCGTCGGGCAGCCGCTTGATCGTGTACGCCGAGGTATCTATGTAGACGTTTTCGTGCTTGCGGGCCACCGCCACCATCTCCTCGGTCCAGGGATAGCCGACGTGGCCGCAGACGATCACCAGCTCCGGGAAGTCGAGTGCCACCTGGTCGATGTAGGGGATCGGCCGTCCGGTTTCCGACGGTCGCAACGGGCCGGTATGACCGACCTGGGTACAGAACGGCACGCCGGATTCAACGCACTGGGCGAACAGCGGATAGTAGCGGCGATCGGTGGGCGGGGCATTCCACAACCACGGCACCACCCGCAGGCCGATGAAGCCGTCGGCTATCCGGCGCCGGAGCTCACGGACGGCTTCCATCGGGCGATCCAGGTCGACGGTGGCCAGGCCGGCCAGCCGGTTCGGGTGCGCGGCAACCCATTGCGCCACCTCGTCGTTGGAGACCAGGTCCTCTCCGGCCGGGCCGCGCCAGGCGCTGAGCACACCCAATTCCACGCCCCCGGCGTCCATCGACGCCAGGGTCGCCTCGATCGGGATGTCGGTGTCGGGGATCGTCCCGCCGGTCCACCGCCGCAGCGATGCGAGCATGTCGCTGCGCAGAAACCGCGCGGTCGGATGCTGCATCCAGACATCGATCGTCATGCGATTGGACTCTAGACCGACCCGGCGGACCGCCGATGTCAGAGGGTCAGCGCCGTGTGCGCGCAGGCATGGGCCTGCTGCGCATACCCGCCGCCGAACAAGACGACGTGCGCCAGCAGTGGGAACAGTTGGTGCAGGCCGGCGCGCCCGCGCCACCCGGCCCGCAGCGGCCGCACCCGCTGGTAGCCGTCGATCACGGCGTCGTAGTGCGGACAGCCGAACAGCGCGAGCATCGCCAGGTCGGTCTCGCGGTGGCCCGCGTGTGCCGCCGGGTCGATCAGCACGACACCGTCGGGCGTCCACATCACGTTCCCACTCCATAGGTCGCCGTGCAGCCGGGCCGGCCGGTCGTCGTCGTCGAAATCGCCCGCACGGCAACGCGCCGCGACGGAGTCGACGGCGTCGCGCGTGGCGGCGTCGAGCCGCGGAGCCGCGAGTTCTGCCATCGGACCCAGTCGTTCCTCTGCGTAGAACTCGCCCCAGCTCCGATGCCGGCGCAGCGACATCGGCAACGGTTGCGACAGCGGCCCGAAGAACGCCGGGCCGTCCCAGCCGTCCGGTCCGGCACCGAACGCGGGGGCGCCCGCGTCGTGCGTGACGGCCAGCCGGCCGCCGAACGTGCGCGCGGCCTCGGGGTTCGGACTCACGGATTCCAGGCGGCGTAAGGTCAGGCTCGCGTCGTCAACGGACACGACCTGGGCGCACGGCACGCCACCTTCGACGGCGCAAAGCCATTGCAGCCCTGCCGCTTCCCAGGCGAAGAAGCCGGCCGGCGCACCCGCGCGGTGCTTGACGAAGTCGCTCACACGGCGCGGCCTAGCGCATCACGCAGTGGCGTGGGCTGCGTGCACGTCGTCAGCCGGGCGGGCCTCGGTCTGCTCCTTGGCCCACCGGTAGTCGGGTTTGCCCGCGGGCGACCGCTTGACCTCGTCGACCAGCCACAGGCTGCGGGGCACCTTGTAGCCCGCGATTTCTGAGCGCACGAAGCTGTCCAGATCCGACAGCGCGGGCCGGGCGCCCGGCCGGGGCTGGACGACGGCGGCGACGTGCTGCCCATACCGGGGGTCGGGCACGCCGACCACCAGGGCGTCGAAGACGTCGGGGTGGCCCTTGAGCGCGGCCTCGACCTCCTCGGGGTAGATCTTCTCGCCGCCGCTGTTGATCGACACCGAGCCGCGGCCCAGCATCGTGACGGTGCCGTCCTCCTCGACCGTCGCGAAATCACCGGGGATGGCGTACCGCACGCCGTTGAAGGTCTTGAACGTCTCGGCGGTCTTCTTCTCGTCCTTGTAGTAACCGACGGGAATGTTGCCCTTCTTCGCGATGAAGCCGCGCACACCCGAGCCCGGCTTGACCTCGTTGCCGTCCTCGTCCAGGACGACGGTGCGGTGGTCGATCGTCACGCGCGGGCCACCAGCGTGCGGCGCGTCCTTGGCGACGATGCTGGTGCCGCCGAATCCGGTCTCCGAAGATCCGATGGAGTCGGTGATGACCCGGTTGGGCAGCAGCTCGAGGAACTTCTCCTTGATGCTCGGCGAGAACAGCGCCGCGGTGGAGGCGAGCAGGAACAGCGACGACAGGTCGTACTCATCGCCCTTGTCCTGGTGGGCCAACAGCGAGTCGAGCAGCGGTCGCGCCATCGCGTCGCCGGTGAAGAACAGCAGGTTCACCTTATGGTCGTGGATCGTGCGCCACACCTCGTCGGAGTTGAATTCCGGTGCCAGCACGGTGGTTTGGCCGGAGAAGATCGACATCCAGGTCGCCGATTGGGTGGCGCCGTGGATCATCGGCGGAATCGGGTAGCGGATCATCGGCGGGTTGGCCGCCGCGGCCTTGGCCAGGTCGTATTCGTCCTTGACGAATTCGCCTGTGGCGAAGTCGGTTCCACCGAACAGCACGCGGTAGATGTCCTCGTGGCGCCACATCACGCCCTTCGGGAAGCCCGTGGTGCCCCCGGTGTAGAGCAGGTAGATGTCGTCGGGGCTGCGCTCACCGAAGTCGCGCTCAGGCGAGCTCTGCGCGATCGCCGAATAGAATTCGACGCCACCGTAGCGGGCGAAGTCGTCGTCGCTGCCGTCCTCGACAACCAGGATCGTCTTGACGTCAGGTGTGTCGGGCAAGACGTTGGCCACCCGGTCGGAGTACTGGCGCTCGTGCACCAGCGCGACCATGTCCGAATTCTCGAATAGGTAGCGCAGCTCGCCCTCGACGTAGCGGTAGTTGACGTTCACCAGGATGGCGCCCGCTTTGACGATGCCGAGCATCGCGATGACGATCTCGATGCGGTTGCGGCAATACAGCCCGACCTTGTCGTCCTTTTTCACCCCCTGCTCCATCAGGTAGTGGGCCAGGCGGTTGGCCTTCTCCTCTAGCTGGGCATAGGTCAACTTCTCGTCGCCGCAGATCAGGGCGACACGGTCGGGCACAGCGTCGATGGCGTGCTCTGCGAGATCGGCAATATTCAAGGCCACGGCCACCAAATTAGAACGTGTTACATTTCGTGGCAAGCTCGTGCCCATTGTCGAGGGAAAGGCGGTAGCCGTGTCCGTGGAGAATGCCGGAACCCCAGCAAACACTGAAAACGGAGAAACCGGGCCCTCTGAAGCCGATGCCCTGGTGGAACAGCGTGGTCACACCCTCATCGTGACCATGAATCGGCCGCACCGCCGCAACGCTCTAAGCACGGAAATGATGGAAATCATGGTCCAGGCCTGGGACCGCGTCGACAACGACAACGACATCCGCTGCTGCATCCTGACCGGCGCCGGTGGCTACTTCTGCGCGGGCATGGACCTCAAAACGGCGACCCAGAAGCCACCGGGTGAGTCGTTCAAGGACGGCAGCTACGACCCATCGCGAATCGATGCCTTACTCAAAGGCCGCAGGCTGAAAAAGCCGCTGATCGCTGCCGTCGAGGGGCCGGCCATCGCGGGAGGAACCGAGATCCTGCAGGGCACCGACATCCGGGTCGCCGGTGAGAGCGCCAAATTCGGCATCTCCGAGGCGAAGTGGAGCCTGTATCCGATGGGCGGGTCCGCCGTCCGGCTGGTCCGCCAGATTCCCTACACCGTGGCGTGCGACCTGCTGCTGACCGGACGGCACATCACCGCCGCGGAAGCCAAGGACATCGGCCTGATCGGCCACGTCGTGCCCGACGGACAGGCGCTGACCAAGGCGCTCGAGATTGCCGAGGTCATCGAGAACAACGGTCCCCTGGCCGTGCAGGCGATCCTCAAGACAATCCGCGAGACCGAGGGGATGCACGAGGAAGAAGCGTTCAAGCCCGACACCGCCAACGGCATCCCGGTGTTCCTCTCCGAGGACTCCAAGGAAGGCCCCCGCGCCTTCGCCGAGAAGCGCAAGCCCAACTTCAAAAACCGCTAATCGCCCCCCGCCCCCCGCACCTCCCGGCCGGCCCGTCGACGGC
>NZ_LZJR01000151.1 GCF_001667925.1 Mycobacterium sp. E2479
CGCACGCGATCGCCGTCGCGACAAAGGGCCTCGAAGCGGCGCGCGGCCGCACGGGTGTGCTGGTCGGCGGCCGGGCGACCTTGGAGGACGCCTACGCCTATTCCAAGTTCGCGCGAATCGTCCTGGACAGCAACGACATCGACTTTCGGGCACGCCCGAGCTCGGCGGAGGAGGCCGACTTTCTGGCCGCCCGGCCGCCGACCAGCACACCCGTGCGGCCGCGCGCCGCTTCGAGGCCCTTTGTCGCGACGGCGATCGCGTGCGACCACGCCGCCGGTTGCAGCGAGCCATCGGCGTCGCGGATCAGCGGAGTGGTGATCACATCGGCCTGGGTGGCGTAGGTGAACGCCCACCGGCCCTTGTCGCAGTTCCACTCTTCGTTGACTTCAGGGTCGTCGCCGGCCAGCCGGCGCAGCACCTTGCCGCGGCGGTGGTCGGTGCGCTGCGCGCACCCGGAAGCGCAGTGCTCGCAGACACTGGGGCTGGAGACCAAGTCGAACGGGCGGGCCCGGAACCGGTATGCGGATCCGGTCAGTGCGCCCACCGGGCAGATCTGCACGGTGTTGCCCGAGAAGTAGGAGTCGAACGGTTCGTTGGCGTAGATGCCGACCTGCTGCAGGGCGCCTCGTTCCTGCATGTCGATGAAGGTGTCGCCGGCGATCTGCTCGGAGAACCGGGTGCAGCGCGCGCACAGGATGCAGCGCTCCCGGTCCAGCAGCACCTGCGACGAGATGTTGATGGGCTTGGCGAAGGTGCGCTTGACGTCGGTGAAGCGGGAATCGGCGCGGCCGTTGGACATTGCCTGGTTCTGCAGCGGGCATTCACCGCCCTTGTCGCACATCGGGCAGTCCAGCGGGTGGTTGATGAGCAGCAGCTCCATCACACCGTGCTGGGCCTTGTCGGCGGCCTGGGAGGTGAGCTGGGTACGCACCACCATGTCATCGGTGGCGACTGTGGTGCACGAGGCCATCGGCTTGCGCTG
This sequence comes from Mycobacterium sp. E2479, assembly GCF_001667925.1. Lineage (GTDB taxonomy): Bacteria > Actinomycetota > Actinomycetes > Mycobacteriales > Mycobacteriaceae > Mycobacterium. Next base: position 983 of record NZ_LZJR01000151.1, read on the forward strand.
GCCTTCGACCTCGACCAGGCACTGCCGGCACGCGCCGACCGGCTCCAGCAGCGGGTGGTCGCAAAACCGCGGGATCTGGATACCCATCAGTTCGGCGGCCCGGATCACCAAAGTTCCCTTGGGAACGCTGATTTCGTTGCCGTCGATGGTCAGCGTCACCATCTCCGGCGGACGCACCTCGTCGCCGGTTTCGGTTTTGGCCGCGCTAGTCATGGGCGCCGCTCCTCCTAACCTTTCGCGCCTTCGCGCTCAGCCGTCAGCATCGAGTCGCGTGGATCGAAGGGGCATCCGCCGCCCTCGACGTGCGCGACGTATTCGTCGCGGAAGTACTGGATCGACGACATCACCGGGCTGGCGGCACCATCGCCCAACGCGCAGAACGACTTCCCCAGGATGGTGTCAGAGATGTCCAGCAGCTTCTGGATGTCCTCGTCGGTGCCCTTGCCGGTTTCCAGCCGCTCGTAGATCTGATCCAGCCAGAAGGTGCCCTCACGGCACGGCGTGCATTTTCCGCACGACTCGTGCTTGTAGAAGTAGGTCCAGCGCCGCACGGCACGCACCACGCAGGTGGTCTCGTCGAAGATCTCCAGCGCCTTGGTGCCCAGCATCGAGCCGACGCCGCTGACACCCTCGTAGTCCAGCGGTACGTCGAGGTGCTCATCGGTCAGCAGCGGGGTCGACGACCCGCCGGGTGTCCAGAACTTGAGCCGATGCCCGGCCCGCACGCCACCGGCGTAGGCGAGCAACTCCCGCAGGGTGATTCCCAGCGGGGCCTCGTACTGACCGGGCCGGGCGACGTGGCCGGACAGCGAATACAGCGTGAAGCCCGGGGATTTCTCGCTGCCCATCGACCGGAACCAGTCCACGCCGTTGCCGATGATCGACGGCACGCTCGCGATGGTCTCGACATTGTTGATCACCGTGGGGCAGCCGTAGAGCCCGGCCACGGCCGGGAAGGGCGGGCGCAGCCGTGGCTGGCCGCGCCGGCCTTCCAGCGAGTCCAGCAGCGCGGTCTCCTCGCCGCATATGTAGGCGCCGGCCCCCGCGTGCACCACCAGCTCCAGGTCGAAGCCCGAGCCGTTGATGTCGCGGCCCAGGTAGCCGGCGGCGTAGGCCTCGGCCACCGCGTTCTGGACGCGGCGCAGGACCGGCAGCACCTCCCCGCGCACATAGATGAACGCATGGCTGGCCCGGATCGCGTACGCGGCGATGATGACACCCTCGACGAGGACATGCGGCGTCGCCAGCATCAGCGGGATGTCTTTACACGTACCGGGTTCCGACTCGTCGGCGTTGACCACCAGGTAATGCGGTTTGGCGGCCGCGCCGGTGTCGCCCTGCGGGATGAACGACCACTTCGTCCCCGTCGAGAACCCCGCGCCGCCGCGACCTCGCAGCCCAGAATCCTTCACCATCCCGATCACCGCGTCGGGCTCCATCGCCAGCGCCTTCTTCATCGCTTCGTAGCCGCCGTGGCGGTGGTAGGTCTCGAGCGTCCAGGACTCGGGATCGTCCCAGAATCGGCTGATGACCGGGGTCAGCGGCGTCGCCTGATTGTCGGAAGTCGTTGTCATCACTGACCTTCCGGCGCGCTGGGCGCCTCCATGCCGTGTTCCTTGGCTACCTTCAGGCCCGCCAGGGTGGCCGCGCCGGCGCCGCCCTGGCCCTGGTCGGGGCGCTCGTCGGGCAGGCCGGCGAGGATGCGCGACGTCTCGCGAAAGACGCACAGCGGAGCACCACGGGTCGGCGGCAAGGGCTCACCGGAACGCAGCGAGTCGACGAGTTCGCGCGCCGATTCCGGTGTTTGGTTGTCGAAGAACTCCCAGTTCACCATCACCACCGGTGCGTAATCGCAGGCGGCGTTGCATTCGATGTGCTGCAGCGTGACCGCCCCGTCGGCGGTGGTCTCGTCGTTGCCGACGCCCAGATGTTCCTTCAGGGCGTCGAAGATCGCATCGCCACCCATGATGGCGCACAACGTGTTTGTGCAGACACCCACCAGGTAATCGCCGGTGGGGCCGCGCCGATACATGGTGTAGAAGCTGGCCACGGCGGACACCTCGGCCCCGGTGAGCCCCAGCTGCTCACCGCAGAACTCCAGGCCCGCCGGTGTCAGGTAGGAATCCTGGGATTGCACCAGGTGCAGCAAGGGCAACAGCGCCGAACGCTTGTCGGGGTAGCGGCCGATGATCTCCTTGGCGTCGACCTCCAGCCGGGCCCGCACCTCGGGTGGATACATCTTGGGGGCACCCTCGACGACGAACGCGTTGGGCTCGTCGGGCGGTGGTCCGAGCCGGATGAAGACCGGCTGTCCCTGCGGCCCGGTCACCGGTCCACCCCGCCCATGACCGGGTCGATGCTGGCGACCGCGGTGATCAGGTCGGCCACCAACCCGCCTTCGCACATCGCGGCGACCGACTGCAGATTGGTGAACGAGGGGTCTCGGTAGTGCACCCGGTAGGGCCGGGTGCCGCCGTCGCTGACCATGTGCACGCCCAGCTCTCCGCGCGGCGATTCGACGGCCGTGTAGACCTGGCCCGCCGGAACCCTGATGCCCTCGGTGACCAGTTTGAAGTGGTGGATCAACGCCTCCATCGAGCCGCCCATGATCTTGGCGATGTGTTCCGGTGAATTGCCCAAGCCGTCGGGGCCCACCTTCAAGTCGGCCGGCCAGGCGATCTTGCGGTCCTCGACCATGATCGGACCGGGCTTCAGCTTGTCCAGGCACTGCTCGACGATCTTGATCGACTCCCACATCTCGTTGACGCGAATCATGTAGCGCCCGTAAGCATCACACGTATCTTCGGTGATCACGTCGAATTCGTAGTTTTCGTATCCGCAGTACGGTTCGCTCTTGCGCAGATCGTGGGGCAGCCCGGTCGCACGCAGGATGGGACCGGTGATCCCCAGCGCCATGCAACCGGTCAGATCCAGATATCCGACGCCTTGGGTGCGGGCCTTCCAGATGGCGTTCTCGTTGAGCAGACCGCTCATGTCGCGCAGCACCTGCTTGAGTTCCTTGAGGCCGTCGACGATCTCGGTCTCCGCGTTGGGCGGCAAATCCTGCGCAACGCCGCCGGGTCGGACATAGGCGCTGTTCATCCGCAGGCCGGTGATCGATTCGAACAGGGTCAACACGATTTCGCGCCCGCGGAATCCGACGAACATCGGGGTCATGGCGCCCAGCTCCATGCCGCCGGTGGCCAATGCCACCAGATGCGACGAGATCCGGTTGAGCTCCATCATCATCACCCTGATGACGTTGACCCGCTCCGGAATCTGATCGGTGATGCCGAGCAGCTTTTCCACACCCAGGCAGTAGGCCGTCTCGTTGAAAAACGGCGCGAGGTAATCCATTCGGGTCACGAACGTGACACCCTGGGTCCAGTAGCGGTATTCGAGGTTCTTTTCGATGCCGGTGTGCAAATACCCGATGCCGCACCGGGCGTCGGTGATCGTCTCGCCCTCGATCTCGAGGATCAGCCGCAACACGCCGTGCGTCGACGGGTGCTGGGGCCCCATGTTGACGATGATGCGCTCGCCGGGATCGACACCGCGGGCGGCTTCGACGACCTTGTCCCAGTCCTGGCCGCCGGCGACCACGAACGTCTCGCCGGCGCCGTCATGCGTCGATTCAGTGGTAGTGCTCATTAGTTGTACGCTCTCCGCTCGTCGGGCGGGGGTATCTGTGCGCCTTTGTATTCGACCGGAATTCCCCCGAGGGGGTAGTCCTTGCGCTGGGGGTGCCCGTGCCAGTCGTCGGGCATCTCGATTCGGGTGAGCGACGGGTGCCCGTCGAAGATGATGCCGAAGAAGTCGTAGGTCTCCCGCTCGTGCCAGTCGGTGGTCGGATAAATCCCGAACAGCGATGGAATGTGCGGATCACCGTCGGGCACAGACACTTCCAGGCGCACACGGCGATTGTGTGTGATCGACTGCAACGGATACACCGCGTGCAGTTCGCGTCCCGTCTCGTGCGGGTAGTGCACCCCGCTGACGCCCAGGCACATCTCGAAGCGCAGTTGCGGGTCGTCGCGCAACCGGTGAGCAACCCGCTCCAGCGCGTCGCGGCGCACGTGCAAGGTCAGTTCGTCGCGGTACACCACGACTTTTTCGATGGCGTCATTGAATTCGATGTTGTCCTTGTTCAAGGCCGCGGCCAGTCCGTCGACCACCTCGTCGAAGTAACCGCCGTAGGGTCGTGGACTGCTGCCCGGCAGCAGGACTTCGCGCACCAGCCGCCCGTAACCGGACGTGTCACCCGAGCCCTCGACGCCGAACATGCCGCGGCGCACGTCGATGACCTCTTCGTCGGCGCGGCTGATCGCTTCCTTGGGATCCTGACGCGGTGAGCTCATCGCAGCAGTCCGCGCATCTCGATCGTGGGCCGGGCCGACAGTGCCGCCTGCTCGGCTTCGGCGATTGCGGTTTCCCGGTTGACGCCCAGCGGCATCTCCTGAATCTTCTCGTGCAACTTCAGGATTGAGTACAGCAGCATCTCGGGGCGGGGTGGGCAGCCGGGCAGATAAATGTCCACCGGAACCACGTGATCGACGCCCTGCACGACCGCGTAGTTGTTGAACATCCCGCCGGACGACGCGCACACGCCCATGGCGAGCACCCATTTCGGCTCGGCCATCTGGTCGTAGATCTGTCGCAACACCGGAGCCATCTTCTGGCTGACCCGCCCGGCGACGATCATCAGATCGGCCTGCCGGGGGGTCGCCGAGAATCGCTCCATGCCGAACCGGGCGATGTCGAATCTTGGTCCAGCCGTTGCCATCATCTCGATGGCGCAGCAGGCCAACCCGAACGTGGCCGGCCACAGTGAGTTCTTGCGGACGTAGCCCGCGACCTTCTCGACTGTAGACAGCAGAATCCCGCCGGGCAGCTGTTCCTCCAGACCCACGTCCTACCTCAATCCCACGTCAGGCCGCCGCGGCGCCACACATATGCGTAGGCCACGAAAACCGTCAGCATGAAGATCACCATTTCGACAAGAGCGAATGTGCCCAGCGCGTCATAGCTGACGGCCCAGGGATACAGAAACACGATTTCGATGTCGAAGACGATGAACAGCATCGCGGTGAGGTAGTACTTCACCGGAAAGCGCTGCCCGGCCGTCGCATGCGGACCGCTCACCGATGTCTCTGTGGGTTCGATCCCACACTCGTACGCCGACATCTTCGATTTGTTGAATCGTGACGGGCCGGCCAGGCTCGCGATCGCCACCGAGCCCACGGCAAAGGCAGTGGCAATGGCGCCTAGCACCAAGATGGGTATGTAGACGTTCAACTCGCTCCATGATCCGTCGTACGAGCCGCCTGCAGCGGCCAGGCGGTAACCGGGCTGCTGTGACGAACCGGGCCGCGGCCCGCCACAGTGATTTACAACATAGCGTCGCGGCGCGCGGCGCGCTTGCCCGGGGTGGGCATTCTGCAGCATCGGCGGCGCCATGTTGCGCTGCGCTGCGCAAACTCGATAGGCGGTGAACAAAGGCTCGCCGCCGTTTGCGATCGGCCGTACCTGCCGATGCGGGAGCACCAGCAAAGGCGCGGCTACGCCGATCGCTGCGGCGTTGAAGATCAATGGCGTCGCCAGGGCGGACCGGACCTCTCCAGCAACGTCGCGATCAGCTGTGGTCGCCTTCCCGGCGGGGGCGAAGTTGTCAGGACTGCCGCATTCGGCTGGGGCGAAACGGCCCCGGCTAAGGCTGGGTTGGATCAGCGAACCGGGGCCCGTAGCAAGCTGAGCACCGTGCGGCCCAGCAGGATGGGGTCGATGGGATGCGGCACCACGCCCTCGGCACGCGACCAGGAGGCCAACCACGCATCGTCACGGCGCCCGGTCAGCACGATGAGGGGTGGGCAGGTCTCGAGTTCGTCTTTGAGCTGCTTTGCGATTCCCATGCCCCCAGTCGGGGTCGCCTCGCCGTCCAGGATGGCCAAGTCGATGCCGCCCTTGTCCATCGTCGCCACCACCATGGGTCCGGTCGCCACCTCGACGTAGCTCAGCTCGGGCAGGTCGGGATGCAACTGCGTGCCCAGCGCTCGCATCACCCGTTCGCGGGTCTGGACATTGCTGCTGTAGACGAGGATCCGCAGGGCGACGTTGGATTGCGGGGTGGAGTCGGACACGGTGCAGATGCTACTGGTGTCACAGCCGGTTCAGCCCGGTGCCCGCCGAAATCCTCATTGCGTTACCCGCACGAAGATGGTGTCCGCGGCGACCGTTGCCGTCGAGCTCACCATGCCGCCCCGGTTCCAGCCCAGATCGAACCGGTCCCGATCGAGCTTGGTTTCTCCAGTGATTCGCACCGAGCCGTCCTCGAGCTCGGAGATGGTGACGGGGAACGGCACGTCCGCGGTGACCCCCTTGATGGTGAAGCTGGTCCGAAGGTCGGCGGCCTTGCCTTTCTTCGGGTGCACCGCGGTGACGACGACACTGATCTCCCCGAAGCGGTCGACGTCGAAGAAGTCGGCCGAGCGCAGGTGTTTGTCGCGACGGCCGATGCCGGTGTCCAGCGAGGCGGCGCGGATGTCCATGCGGCCGAAAACCGCTCCCTTGCTGGTCAGTTGGCCGTCGCCGCTGAAATCGGTGAAGCGGCCCTTGACGTTGAGCAGGCCCCACATGTTCTTGATTTTGAAAGTGATGGCCGAGCGATCCGGGGCCAGGTTCCACACACCGGCCATGTCGGGATCGTGAAGCAGCGTCTCCAATGTCGTCATCGTCACCCCCAATGTGTCGTGGCGAATGTAGCGCTAGTTCATCAGCGGCGCGATCCCGGCGGGATCGAAGTATTCGTCGATCCGCTCGATCAGGCCGTTCGTGCCCACCCTGATCACGATGCAGACCCGCAGCGAGATCGACTGCCCGGCACGCCCGGTTGCGTGCAGGATGTGCTGCTGGACGAAGCCGCGGGCGGATCCATCATCGAAGAGCTGCCGGTCCAGGATTTCGTAGCGACGCTGGGTGGTGGCGCCGATGAACCAAGCGATCACCCGCAGCGCGCGCGTCTTGTCGTCGTCGCGCCGCGAGCCGACGCGCCACACCGCGATGTCGTTGCTCCACATCGCGTCAACCGCGGCGACATCGCTTCGCTCGATCGCCGTGAACAGGCGATTGGCCGCATCGAGGACCGTTTCGGTGCTGGAAGCGGGCATGTCTGGCTCCTATCCGATCGTCGAGCTATTCGCTGTCGTATCCGGGGTGGGCGACGGCCAATCGGCGTCGCACCAGGACGCGCAGGCAGGCGGTGACCCGTTCTGCTTGCCCGTCCATGTCGCCGGCCCGTATCGCGGCGGCCAGCTGTGCCTCATCGGCGAAGCCCAAGCCGGCCAGCGCCGAGCGGGACTCCGCGCCGCTCTCGTCGAGCAGTTCGCGCTCGACGATGCGCAGTGCGTTGGCCGCGACCCGGGAGTGAAAGTTGACCTGTCCTTCGGTGGCCGCGCGCACGTCGGTTTCCAGGAATTCGGCGACCGCGGCCACGAGTTCGGCGGCCAGCGGGCGACCGTATGCGGCGTTCATCGGCCCGGACCCGATCGCCCGCTGCTTCCCCTCGCCGCTGCGCGGCGCGCATCGTCCCCGGGCACCTCGAGCAGGTTGAGAAGGTCCCATTCCGTCTCGCAGACGCGACGACCGATCGTCGCCAGCTCGACCGAACGGTTTTGCCCGCTCAGGTGCCGTTCCGCTTGGAAGCGGCAGATGACACCCCAGCGCAAGGTAGCGAGCACCAGCCACCAGTGAAACGCCACGCGGTCGACCGTAGTCGCGCTGGCTTGTTCGTAGGCTCGCAGGAAGCTTTCGATGCTGCCCAGGCCGCCGGCCCCCAGGCTGGCCGGTGCGCCGAATCGCCAGGCCCGGATGCAGAACCATGCCAGGTCTTCGTACGCCTCCCCGACGTGTACCAGCTCCCAGTCCAGCACCGCGGCAAGGTTCGACCCGTCGACAATAAGGTTGCCCATCCGAAAGTCGCCGTGTACCAACACCGCCGGCGACGGCTCGGGACGGTGAGCGGCCAGCCAGCGAAATCCCCATTCGAAAGTTGCGGTGGTGTCGCCCATGTCGTCGAGGCGTTGACGCCATTCGGCAAGTTGGTCTTCGTGGGTCAGGCCTAAGACGTCCGTGTCGGCGCGGTGAATGGCGGCCACCGCCTGCGCGCACTGCTGCAGCAACCGGGTGCGGGATCCGTCGGCGCCCTCGAGTTGGCGCTGGATGCGCCGCACGATGGTCTCGCCCTCGATCTCGTCACAGATCAGGAAGGGATTACCCAGTGCGGCGGGCGAATTGTCGGCGATCAACACGTGCGGGACCGGCGCGCCCGCTGCCGCCGCGGCGGCCTGCGTCCTGGCCTCGAGTTCCATGCCGGCATGTACATCATCGGGAGGGCCGGTGCGCAGGATCAGCGCACGACGCCGCGCGTCGGTGACCGCCTCGAACGCCCAGGTGGTCCTGCTGGCGCCACCGGTCAACGCCCGTAGGTTCTCCACCGCGGTGTCGGCGCCGATGGCACCCGTGAGCACCTTGGCCAGCTTGGTGCCCAGTTTCGCAGACTCGACGCTGTCCATCACTTCTTGCCGAATTTGAACAGGCGTTGGGCCACCCGGCGAATTTGAATTTCCTCCGCGCCCTCGGTGATCCGGTAGCGACGATGATGGCGGTAGATGTGTTCGAACTGCTCGTGGCGGCTGTAGCCGAGGCCGCCGTAAACCTGCATCGCGCGGTCGGCGGCGTCGCAGACCAGCCGGTTGGCGCGGTAGTTCGCCATCGAAACCTTGTCGGAGACCTCCATATGGTGGTCGCGGTCCAGATGCCACGCGGCGTACTGCACCAGCAGCCGCACCATCTGCGCTTCGGTCTGCAGCTCGGCCAGCGGCCACTGCACGGCCTGGTTGACCGACAGGGGCTTGCCGAACACCTTTCGGCCGGCGGCGTATTGGGCGGCGCGGTCGATGCAATACTGCGCCGCGCCCAGGCTGCTCGCAGCCTGCCGAATCCGGTTCTCGTGCAAGAAGGTTTGCGCTACCTCCAGCCCGCTGTCCACCTCGCCGAGGACCGCGTCGGCGGGGATCCGAACATCGGTCAGCTCGACTTCGCCGTGGTCCGTGGGCATGTTGAAGGTCCACCAATAGTAGGGAACGTCGAATCCGGGCGAATCGGTCGGCACCAGGAACGCGGTGATGCCCCGGGCGGCCCCCGGCTCGCCGGAGGTGCGTGCGAAGACCAGGTCGTGGGTGGCGCGGTGCACGCCGGTGTTGAACCGCTTGGAGCCGTTGATCACCCAGCCGTCACCGTCGCGTTCCGCGTGCGTCTCCAGCCACGTCGCATCCGATCCGTGTTGCGGCTCGGTCAGGCCGAACGCCATGGACCGTTCCCCGGTGATCAACGCCTCTGACCACTCTTTGCGTTGCTTCTCGGTGCCGAAGCGCTCCATCATGATCACCTGCGGGAAGTTTCCGACGATCGACGATTCGTTCTGCAGGTCGTTGTGTAAGCCAAGGCCCTTGTGCGCCAGGTGTTCCCGGATTACTGCCATGTCGACGTTGGTGCCGTCGCGGCCGCCCAGTGAGGCCGGCAACCCGTAGCGCAGCCAGCCGGCCTCATCGGCTCGCCTACGCATCTCGGAAAGCAGGTCTTCCCACTCGCGCGTCGGGATCCCGTCGTTGTCCCAATCGGTGCGCGCATGCTCGCGACGCTGATCGAAGTACTGCATGTTCTCGCGTTCTAGCGGCTTGATCTCGACCTCGATGAATTCATCAATCTCGGCGAGCACGCCGGGAAGGTGCTCTGGCAGAGTGAAATCCACGTCTTCTCCTAAGGTCTCGTGAGGCCGCCGTACAGGGTTTTCTTCCAGACCGTCGATAAGGTTGCAATGGCGTCTTCATCGCTGATGTTCAGGCCGAGGCCCGTGGGGCCGGACGGTCCGACGAACACGGTAGTGAAGCTCTCGAACAGCAACGCGATGGCCGCCGCGATGTGCTCGGGGTGCAGCTCGGCGCCGTAACCCTGCTCCTGTGCCCGGCGCACCGAAGCCGCCACGAGATCCATTCCGAACCGCCGGAATTCGTTCTGCACCGCCGCGAAGCGCTGTTGGGTGGCGGCCAGCTGGGCCACGGCGATCATGATGCCGATGTTCTGCTTGAACAGGTTCCAGTAGCCGGTGACCACCGAGGTGAAGAACGCGTCGTCATCGGGGGAGTCCGGCAGGTGAACGCTCAATCCGGACGGCGCCACCACCTCGTGCAGGAACGACTCCGCGAGGGCGGCCAGCAAGTCTTCCTTGTCGGTGAAGTACCGGTAGAACACCGCCGGCGATTTTCCCGCCGCCGACGTGATGTCGGCCAGGGTCGTGCCGTGAAAGCCCCGTTCGGCGAACAGTTTCCGGGCGGCCTGCTCGATGGCCTGCCTGGTCTGGCGGCCTTTGGCGGTCAGCTCGCGGTTCGCCTCCGGGGCCGACATCAGTTCCGCATCCGGTCACCGGCGCGCAACAGGGCGCTCGGCAGATCGTGCCCCACCAGCGACTTCGCCACCTTGGCCGCGGCGATGGTGGCCTGCAGGTCGACGTCCACGTCGAAGCCGCTGTCGGCGAGGAGGTAGACGAGATCCTCGGTGGCGATGTTGCCGGTGGCCCCGGGGGCAAAGGGGCAGCCGCCGAGGCCGCCGACCGACGCGTCCAGCCGGCTCACGCCGGAGCTGACCGCGGCGTAGGCGCTGGCCAGCCCGGAGCCCCGGGTGTTGTGGAAATGCCCGCCCAGCGGCAGGTCGCCCAGAACCGGACGCAGTTGTGCGATCAGCGAACTCACCCGTCCCGGGGTGGTGGTGCCGATGGTGTCGGCAATCGACAGGCGGTCGGCGCCCCGGTCGCGGGCGGCCGCGGCGATCTCGAGCACCCGCTGCGGCGGGGTGGGGCCTTCGAACGGTGAGTCCCAGGCGGTGGCGATGATGACCTCGACGGCGACGTTGCTGTCGTGTGCGATCGCAACGATCTCGTCGATCTGGTTGGTGGCCTCGGCGCTGGTGCGCCCGACGTTCGCCTTGCTGAAGGTGTCGTCGGCGGCCACCACGTACTCGATGGAGCGCAACCCCGCGGCGACGGCCCGCTTGGCTCCATTGGGACTTGCCACCAAGGCCGAGAATTCGATGTCAGGGTAGTCATGCAGATGGGCGGCGAGCTCGGCGGCATCTGCCATCGACGGCACCTTCGTCGGGGAGACGAATGCGGTGACCTCGACCTCGCGCACCCCGGTGGCCGCCACCGCGGCCAGCAGTTCGAGCTTGGCGGACAACGGGATCGGCGTTTCGATCTGCAGACCGTCGCGCAGTGCCACTTCTCGAATCTCAACGTGTGTCATTGGAGCCGCTCCTGTCCGCTGCGCTCTGCATCGTCGTCGCCGCGTGTCATAGCACTTCCTCGGCGCGCAGCTGCTCGAGCTCCTCGGCGGTCTTGCCCAGCAGCCCGATGTAGACGTCGTCGTTGTGCTGTCCCGGGCGCGCCGGGCCCGCGTTGCGGACTCGTCCCGGCGATTCCGAAAGCACCGGCACGATGCCCGGCCCCAACACGTTGCGCTGCACCCGCTCGTCGTAATGCTCCACCAGCATGCCGCGGGCCCGCAGCTGCGGGTCGGTGACCACCTCGGCAACCGTGTTGATCGGTCCGGCGATCACCCCTGCGGCGGAGAGGGTTTCGATGATCTCACCGGGCCGGCGTTGCGCGGCCCACGCCCCGATGATGTTGTCGAGTTCGTCTTGGTTGCGGCCCCGGGCGACGTGTGTGGCGAACCGGTCGTCGGTGGCGAGCTCCGGGCGGCCCATCGCCTTGCACAGCCGGGCGAAGACGGTGTCCTGGTTTGCGGCGATCACCACCCACGAGCCGTCGGCGCTGCGGTAGATGTTGGACGGGGCGATGCCCTCCAGGCGGGTGCCCGAGGGTCCGCGGACCACCCCGCCGACGTCGTAGTCGGGAATCGTGGACTCCTGTACGGCCAAACAAGATTCGGTCAGCGCGACGTCGACCACCTGACCGCGCCCCGTGACGCCGCGTCGGTACAGCGCGGCCAGCGCACCCTGCGCGCCGAACATCCCGGCCAGGCTGTCACCGAGCGAGAGCGCCAGCCGGGGCGGCGGGCCACCGGGAAAACCGTTGAGGTGCCGCAGCCCGCTGGCCGCTTCGGCGACCGAGGCGTAACCGGCCTTGGTGGCGTCGGGCCCGGTCTGCCCGTAACCGGACACCCGGACCAGAATGATGCCCGGATTGCATTCGCTGAGCACGTCGTAGCCCAGGTGCCACTTTTCCAGGGTGCCCGGTCGGAAGTTCTCCACCACGATGTCGGATCTCTCGACGAGGTCGCAGAACAGTTCGCGGCCGCGGGGGTGGCGCAGGTCCAGGGTGATCGCCTTCTTGTTGCGCGCGTGCACCGTCCAGAAGACGTGCTGGCCGTCGAGTTCGGCTTGACCCCAGGTGCGTAGGGGGTCCGGCGCTCTGGGCAGTTCCACCTTGATGACGTCGGCGCCCATGTCGCCGAGCAGACGGCCCGCGAAGGGCCCGGCGATCAGGGTGCCCAGTTCGAGCACCCGAACGCCGTCCAGCGGGCCGGCTGGTGTCATGCGCTCATCCTTGACTCGCGAAATCGTGTCGCACCAGCCAGTCGGTGACGATGGTGACGGCGGTCCGCAGCGCGTCGCGCTGGTCGGGTCCTGCGTAATAGTGTGTGGCGCCCGGGATTTCGTGCATCTCCTTGTCCTCGTGTCCGATCGCCTGAAACAGCCGCCGGGTGTGGCTGGGCGTGCAGGCGTCATCCGCCAGGTTACCGATCACCAGCGCGGGAATCGCGATGTCGGGCCCGCAGGTCAACGCGTCGCCTCTGGCGTCGTCGTAGCTCCATTGCGAAAGCCAGCCGCGCAGGGTGGAGAACCGGGCCAGCCCGACGGGGCCCATGTTCACCACCCGAGGATCCCCCAGGTAGCAGGTGCCGGGCGCCCGCTCGTTGGGATCGACGGTCGGGTCCAGCCAGCGCGGGTCGGCCATGGTGCCGTGCACGACGAAGCCGAACTCGTCATCGGGGCGGCCGGCGGCTGCCAACTCGGCCAGCTTGTCCTTGACCCATGCGGTGATGCGCCGGTTACGGTCGATCTGCGCCTGCCGGTAACGGTCCAGGAATTCTTGGCTATAAGGCGGCTGATTGGGGTTGTCGGGGTTGTAGAGGTCCAGCTCGGGATCGCGTTTGGTGGGGTCGGCTTCGTCGAGGATCGATGCGTCCAGCCATTCGGTCAGCGTGCCGTGCCGGCTGATGTGCGCGGCAAGCAGCATGATGCCGTCGGCGACGGGCAGGTCGAGTTTGGTCAGGTCGGGGCCGTCGCCGGTCGGGCTGGATGTGATGGTCGGCTTCTGTGCCTGTTGCTGGTAGAACACCGACAGCGAACCGCCGCCACTCCATCCGGCCAGCACCACCTTCTGGTAGCCGAGCCGCTTCTTGGCGTCCTTGATGCACTCGCCGAGATCTTCGACGACCTTCTCCATCAGCAGCGCCGAATCCGTGCCACGGAACCGACTGTTGCAGTAGATGACGTGGTGGCCGGCCCGCGCAAGCGCGTTGATCATCGGCAGGTAGGCACCGCCGCCGATGGGATGCATGAACACCAGCACGGTGTCCGACGGCCTGTCCTTGGGCTTGAGCAGGTAGCTTTCCAGGACGGTGATCTCGGCCAGGCCGCCGTAGACGTCTCGTACTCCGGAGTTGTTCTGAAAGGCAACGAGATAGGGGATCCGGTCGTACTCGAACTTCCTGGGTTTCACGGCGGTGGTCATCGACGCCACTCCTTTTCATCGCTGCGTTTCGCATCGTTGCCGGCGTGTGTCATCAACGTTGTCCTAGGTCGTGGGCCAATACCTCGGCCGACGGAATCAGCCGCCGGCGTGTGTCGATGGCGATTACCTGCCAGTCGACGCGGGAGTAGTCACCGAATTTGCGGCGCGCCCGTTCACGGGCCTTCTCCGGTGCGCCGTGATGAACCCCTTGCGGCGCATGGGAAATCAGGCCAGGTGGCATCGGGATGCCGTACAGCGAACCGCCGTGGAAGAAGGCGATCTCGTCGTAGTCGACGTTGCGGTGATACCACGGTGTGCGTTCGGTGCCGGGAATTCCTTCGGCGGGCTTGGGCAGGAAGTTCATCACGTAGACACCGGTGGCCTGCATGAACAGGTGCACCGTCGGCGGCAGGTGGACACTGTCGGACGTGACCACGTTGTAGTCGGCGATGTTGAAGGTGAACGCGAAGTTGTCCCCGCGCCAGCCTTCGACGTCGAGCGGATTGTGTTGATAGAGCAGCGTTGTCGGGCCGCCTTCGTGGACGAGCCGGACCTCGAATTCGCCGTCGGACTCGTCGGCCGGCGCCGGCTCGGGGATGACGGCCTGCGACGGGTCGAAGGGGAAGTGGCGGCCCAGGGCACCGGGCGGTGGCACCCTAAACTCGTCGGTGGCCTCGATCATCAGCATCGTCGTCGCGCTGTCGGGCAGCTGGCGCCAGGTGCATGCCTTCGGGATGTACAGCCAGTCGCCCTCCCGGTAGCGCAGGGGCCCGAATTCCGTCTCGGCCAGACCGCTGCCCTGGTGGACGAAGCACAGCAGGTCGCCGTCGACATGACGGATGAAGAACGGCATCGGCTCGTGACGACGGCTCAACAGAATTCGACAGTCATCGTTGCTGAACATCAGCAACGGACCACCGTCAGCGTCGGTGGCATCGCTGGGCTTGAGCTCGCTGGACAGCACGTCGATGGGGCGCAGCGGGCCGATCGCCCGATACGCGGTGGGGTCGTGACGCCGGTACAGGTTGGCGGTGCGGCCGGTGAACCCGCCGCGGCCCAGCTCGTCGTCCTTGAGGCCGTCGAGGTCGGCGTGCAGGCGGCGCGGTGTTCGTCCTTTTCGCAGGTGCACAAAGGATTCCATTGGACGGCTCCTCCGAGGGGGACCAGTAGCATTGCAAAACTGAAAGTGACATTACTTTCTCTTTTTGGCTCGCACAAGGGTGGCCACTTTGCGCCACCGGCACACGCCGTCACAATCGCCACAGGCGCCTCAGGCGGAGACGATATGTTTTGCGCCCACCTCACAGCGACAACGCCAGCGGGGGCGAAACCGGCGGACGGTGTCGCTATGAGGTCGGCAAACATTCGATTGCCCCACGACGAAACTGCTGTGGCGGATGGTGCCAAACGCGGCGGCTAAACGCGGATGCGCAGCACGACCTTTCCCTTGGCGCTGCGGTTCTCCAGGGAGGCGACTGCGGTCGCGACTTGCTCCAGCGGGTAGGTGATCGGCTCGGGCGGGGCCAGCTCCCCGGAGGTCAGCAAGCGCTCGAGTCCGGCCCACTGCTCGTCCAGCGCGCCCGGGTGCGTCGCTGCCCAGGCGCCCCAACCCACGCCGACCACATCAATGTTGTTGAGCAACAACCGGTTTACCTTGACAGTGGGGATCTCGCCGCCGGTGAATCCGATGACCAGCAGCCGCCCGCCGGGGGTGAGGGAGCGCAGGGAATAGGTGAACCGGTCGCCGCCGACCGGGTCGACGACGATGTCGACGCCACGGCCGTGCGTCAACTCCTTCACCGCGTCTTTGAAACCGTCGGCCAGCACTACGTCCGTCGCGCCGGCCGCGGTGGCGATGTCGGCCTTGTCCTGCGTGCTGACCACGGCGATGCTGCGCGACGCGCCCAGCGCGGGCGCCAGCCGCAGCGCCGAGGTCCCGATGCCTCCGGCCGCGCCGTGCACCAGGACCGTCTCGCCGCGCTGCAGTCGGCCGCGGACGGTCAGCGCGAAGTACACCGTCAGGTCGTTGAACAGCAGGCCGGCGCCCGCCTCGAAGCTCACGTTGTCGGGCAGCTTGAACACCCGGTCGGGGGCCAACACCGCGACCTCGGCCATGCCGCCGGACAGCATCGTGAGGCCGACGACCCGGTCGCCCGCGCGCACGTTCGCGCCCTCGGGCGCCGACCGCACCACGCCGGCGATCTCGGCGCCGAGCACGAAGGGCAACTCCGGGCGGTACTGATAGAGGCCCCGGGTGAGCAGGGCGTCCGGAAAGGCCACCCCGGCGGCGTGCACGTCGACGACGACCCCGTCACCCGACGGCTCATCGATGTCGGTCAACTCGACCGCGTCCGGACCATCGAGCCGAGTCACCTGTACCGCGCGCATGCCAGCAGAGCCTACTGCCGGCTCAAAATCCGCCCGCGACCCGCACCACGGCCCGGCCGGAGAATGTGCCGGCGCGCAGCTGATCGACCACGCCGACGACGTCCTTCACGTCGACATCGCTGACCAGCGAGTCCAGGTGGCGTGGCCGCAGCGAATCGCCGAGCCGGGACCACAATTCGCGGCGGGGCCCGATGGGCATCAGCACCGAGTCCATGCCCAGCAGCGCGATGCCGCGCAGGATGAAGGGCAGCACCGTGGTGTGCAGCGCCGGGCCGCCGGTAAGGCCGCTGGCGGCCACCGCGCCGCCGTAGTCGACGGTGCTGAGCACGTCGGCCAGCGTCGCGCCGCCCACGCAGTCCACGCCTCCCGCCCAGCGTGCTTTGCCCAGTGGCCGTGGCTTGACGTCGGGGTCGGCGGGTAACCGGCCGATAACCTCCGCGGCGCCAAGGGCTTTGAGCCGGTCGGCGGCGTGGGGCTTGCCGCTCGAGGCGACCACCTGGTAGCCGGCGGCCGCGAGCAGGTCCACACTGATCGAGCCGACGCCGCCGGTGGCCCCGGTGACGACGACGGGACCGGCGTCCGGCGCGATGCCCCAGTCGATCAGCGCCTGCACGCTCATCGCGGCGGTGAAACCCGCCGTGCCGATCGCGGCGCCCTCGTGTGGGCTCAATGCGCCGAGCGCCACCACCTGGTCGGCCGGCAGGCGTGCGTATTCCGCGTAGCCACCGTGGTGGCCGGTGCCGATCGCATACCCATGGGCCAGCACCTGATCGCCGACGGCGAAGTCGGCCGACGCGGACTCCACGACCTCACCGGTCAGGTCGATGCCCGGCACCACCGGGTAGTCGCGCACCACGCCGCCACCCGGCGTCAATGCCAGCGCGTCCTTGTAGTTGACACTCGAATAGAGGACCCGGATGGTCACCTCGCCGGGCGGTAGGTCGGAGTGGTTCAGCGTCTGGACCGACGTGGTTATCCGGTCACCATCTTGTCGCGCGACGAGCGCGTGAAACGCGTCCATGATTCGACGCTAACCTCACCGTATGGATCCCTTTCCACTAGGTGGGTTTTCGGTCAACCGCGTCGGCTTCGGTGCCATGCAATTGCCCGGGCCCAACGCGTTCGGACCGCCGCGCGACCGTGACGAAGCGCTGGCCGTGCTGCGCCGCGCGGTCGAACTGGGCGTCAACCACATCGACACCGCGCAGTTCTATGGCCCCGACGTCGCCAACGAGCTGATCCGCGCCGCGCTGCATCCCTATCCGCAGAACCTGGCGCTGGTCAGCAAGGTCGGCGGGCGCCGGGACGACAGTGGCGCCTGGTTGCCGGCGGGCGCGCCGGGCGAGTTGCGCCACGACATCGAGACCAACCTGCGCAGCCTCGGCGTCGAGCAGTTGGCCGTGGTCAACCTGCGGGTGTTCGAAAGCGACGGCCCGGATCCTGAGTTCGACGAGCAACTCTCGGCCATGATCGAGGCTCGCGACCAGGGACTGATCGGCGGAATCGGGCTGAGCAACGTCAACCGCGAGCACCTGCTGCATGCGTGCGGGCGCACCGAAATCGCCTGCGTGCAAAACGCATTCAATCTGGTGCATCGGGAGTCAACCGCGGTTCTGCAGGAATGCGCGGCGCGGGGGATCGCCTTCGTCCCGTTCTTCCCGCTGGGTGCCGCCTTCATGCAGCCCAACCCCGTGCTCAGCCATCAGGTGGTTCGGGAGACCGCGCGGCGACTGGGCCACACACCGGCTCAGGTCGCATTGGCGTGGACGCTGCACGTGGCGCCCAATGTGCTGCTGATCCCCGGCACCTCGTCGGTGAGCCACCTACAGGAGAACCTGGACGTCGCGTCCATCGAACTCGATGACGACGCCCGCGAGCGCCTGGACGCGATCGCTACTTGAGTTCGGCGGAGGACAGGCCCAGCAGGCGGCGCGCGACGACCAGCTGCTGGATCTGCTGCGTGCCCTCAAAGATGTCCAGGATCTTCGAATCGCGCGCCCATTTCTCCAGCAGTAACTGCTCGGAATAGCCGGTGGTGCCTGCCAATTCGACGCTCTTGAGCGTGACGTCAGTGGCCATGCGGCCGGCCTTGGCCTTGCTCATCGACGCCTCCTTGGAGTTCGGGATCTTGTTGTCGGCCTGCCACGCCGCCCGCAGCGAGAGCAGGTAGGCGGCCTCCCAGTCGGCTTCCATCCGGATGAACTCCGCCGCCGCAGCGCTCTGGGCGTGCGAGGGCTTGTCGTAGGAGATCTCCACACCGGCCTCGGTGAGGATCTTGCGAATCTCTTCCAGCGCGGCACGCGCGACACCGACGGCCATGGCCGCGACGATGGGCCGCGTGTTGTCGAAGGTCTCCATCACTCCGGAAAAGCCCTTGCCCACCTCGATTTCGGGGTTGCCGAGCAGGTTTTCCTTCGGAATGCGGGCATTGTCGAACCGGATCACCGCGGTGTCGGAACCCTTGATGCCGAGCTTGTGCTCGAGCCGTTCGACCGTGACACCGGGATGCTCGCGGGGCACGACGAACGACTTGATCGCCGCGCGGCCCTTTGACTTGTCGAGCGTCGCCCACACCACGATATGGGTGGCGCGGGAGCCGGCCGTCACGAAGATCTTCTCGCCGTTGATCACATACTCGTCGCCGTCCAGGGTGGCCGTCGTCGACACCGCGGCCGAGTCCGATCCAAAGCCGGGTTCGGTGATCGCCATTGCCGCCCATACCTTGCCCAGGCGCTCCAACTGCTCCTCGTTGGCCACGGCCGAGATGGCCGCGTTGCCCAACCCCTGGTAGGGGACCGACAACATCATCGCGAGGTCACCCCAGCTGGCTTCCAGCGTCTGCAGCAGCGCGGCCATGTTGGCGCCGTTGTGGTTTTTGTCGCGTTCTTCGTCCTCGCCGCCCAGCGCGTTCGCCCCCGCGAATTCGATTGACTCCGAGGCCCCTTCGAAGAGGCTGAACAAAGTGTCGAGCTCGACCGGGTACGCGTGTTCCTTGAGGTCGTACTTGCGGGCGATCGGGCGCATCAACTCGGCGGCGCCCTGGTGCGTCTTGGTCGCGACCGCCTGCATCTTGCGGGGAAGTTCCAAATTTATTGCCATGATTGAACTTTCAGCTTGGGTTGATTAACGACTTAGATGACGACGACGCCCTCGGCAACGCCGATGGCCCGCAGGTCGCGGTACCAGCGTTCGACCGGGTGCTCTTTCGTGTAGCCGTGGCCGCCGAGCAGCTGAACGCCGTCCAGGCCGATCTGCATGCCCTTGTCGGCGCCGAGCCGCTTGGCCAGCGCCGCCTCGCGGATGAAGGGCAGGCCCTGCTCGGCACGCGCGGCACCGCGCCAGGTGATCAATCGCAGCCCGTCCAGTTCGATGGCGATGTTGGCGCACATGAAGGCCACCGCCTGGCGGTGGGCGATCGGCTCACCGAAGGCCTCGCGTTCCTTCACGTACGGGACGACGTAGTCGAGCACCGCGTGCGAGGTGCCGACGGTGAGCGCGGCCCAGCCCAGCCGGGCCAGCGCGACGGCCTCGGAGTAGTCCGCGTCGGTCGCTTCGTCCTCACCCAGCCGCGCGTTCGGCGGCACCGTCACCCCGGAGAGTTCAACGTGGCCAAGGGCCGCCGCGCGGATACCCATGCTCGGATCCGCTTTCACGGTAAGGCCTTTCGCCGAAGACTCGACGATGAACAGGGCCGGCTTGCCATCCAGTTGGGCGCCGATAACGAAAAGCTCGGCATCGGCAGCAGCCGGGACCAATGATTTCACCCCGTCCAGCCGGTAGCCGCTTGGCGTGCGTACCGCGGCGGTCTTCAGCCGGGTGGGGTCGAAGAGCGGTTGCGCCTCGGCGATGGCCACGCATGCTTGGGGCACGTTCTCACCGGCGAACTCGGGAAGGTAGGTGGCCTGCTGGTCCGCGCTGCCCCAATGGGTCAGCGCGGAGGCCACGCCCGCCGGGGCGAGAAGCGGCAACGCCAGACCCATGTCGCCGTAGGCCAGCGCCTCGGCCACCAGCACGTTGGTCACGCTGGACCGGTGTGCGGCGATGCCGTCGAAATCCTCGGGGATGTTGATCGCGGTGATGCCCAGCTCGGCGGCCTTGGCGATCAGCTCGTGCGGATACGTCGCCGCTTCGTCGGCGTCGTGCGCGGCGGGCCGCAGCACTTCCTCGGCGAAATCGTCGAGAGTCTCGACGATCATCTTCTGCTCGTCGTCGGGCGTCAGGTCGAAGTAGTCCTTGCCGCTGGACTTGAGCCGGGTCGGCCCGCCGCGCAGGTTCTTGATCCGTTTGAACTCTCGAGAAGAGGCGGCGGCGGTGGAGAAGACCGTCTTGGTGCCGTAGCGCAGCGCGCGGTTGAGCGGGTCCCGCAGCCGGTATTTATCCAGGAACTCCTGCCCGACGAGCGGGGTGATCAGCGCGATCGCGATGTCGACTCCGCTGCGTTTGTGGGTCTGGAGCCCGACGGCGGACTTGTGGTCGCGCCGTTTGGTGCGAGAGCGGGTGGATGTCTGTTTGGAACCGGAACCGGTCATTTTCAGCAGCCTCAGGTCGTTGGGCAATGCGGATATGCCCGATCTTACTCCGGAGTAAGATCAGAGAGAACACTTGTTAACTAATTCACAGCGGGGTGGGGGCGAGGCCCCCGAGGACCTGCTGCTGCAACAGGCCGTTGGTGGCTACGGCGCTGCCATGGTGCGGTCCCGCGCTGCCGTCCAGCGCCGTCAGCACCCCGCCCGCTTCGCGCACCAAGACGTCGAGCGCCGCGAGGTCCCACACCGACACTTCCGGTTCGGCGGCGATATCGACCGCACCTTCGGCGAGTAGGCAATAGGACAAAAAGTCGCCGAAGGCGCGCACCCGCCACACCGCGTCGGTCAAAGCGATGAATTGGTCGCGCAGGCCGAGCTGCGCCCAGCCGGACAGGCTGGAGAACGAAAGGCTGGCCGAACTCAGTTGTGCCACTGAGGAAACCGAGATTTGGCGCGCAGGCGCACCGTCGACGGCTACGAAAGCACCCCGGCCGCGCGCGGCCCACCACCGGCGCTGCAACGCCGGGGCGCTCACGGCGCCGACGACGGGGACAGCGTCTTGCAACAACGCGATCAGCGTCGCCCACACCGGCACTCCGCGGACAAAGTTCTTAGTGCCGTCGATCGGGTCGATGATCCACTGACGTCCGGTGAAGACGGTGTCGCCACCGAACTCTTCGCCGACAATGCTGTCGTCGGGCCGTTCGCGCGCGAGCGCCTCGCGCAACTCCGTTTCGACCGCGCGGTCGGCGTCGGTCACCGGCGTCAGGTCGGGTTTGGTGTCGACACGCAGGTCGAGCGCGCCGAATCGCGCGGAAGTCAACATGTCTGCGCGGTCGGCCAGCGTCAATGCCAGCGCCAGATCATCCTGACTCATGACGCAGTCTTATCACGGTCCTACCATGGCCTCGTGTGGGAATTCGGGCTGCTGCTCCTGCTGATGGCCGTATTGGCGGTGTTCCTCGTCCAGCGGTTCGTTCCGCGCGGCCCCCGCGGTGAGCTGCTGAGCGGCACATTGCTGGTGACCGGGATAAGTCCGCGCCCGGACGCCGCCGGCGAGCAGTTCGTGACCATCGCCGGCGTGATCAACGGCCCCACCGTCAACGAACACGCGGTGTATCAGCGCATGGCCGTGGACGTGAATCAGTGGCCGACCATCGGCCAGCTGTTCCCGGTGGTCTATTCGCCGAAGAATCCGGACAACTGGCGGTTCGCTCCCGCGGAACCACCCGCCCCGCCCGGGCCGCCCGCGCCACCCGAATCGCCGCAGCCGCCCGCGGACTGAGCGCCGGTCGACCCGCCGCCGACGGGCGCGCCCCTGGTCAGGCGCGGTGGTTGAGGTTATCGACCACGCCCTGCAGCATCTCGGGATGCCGCAGAAACGGCGTGATGATGTCGACGGGCAACGGGAACACGACGGTCGAGTTCTGATCCGCCCCCAACTCCAGCAGCGTCTGTAGGTAGCGCAACTGCAGCGACGCCGGACTCTTCGACAGGGTCTCCGCGGCTTCGCGCAGTTCCTCGGATGCCTGGAGCTCCCCACGGGCGTTGATGACCTTGGCGCGGCGTTCGCGCTCTGCTTCGGCCTCGCGGGCCATCGCACGCTGCATCGACTCGGGGATTTCGACGTCCTTGATCTCCACGACGCGCACTTGCACGCCCCAGGGCTCGGTCTGCTTCTCGATGATCGTGCGCAGATCGCTGTTGAGGTCCTCGCGGTGTGCCAGCAGCGTGTCCAGGTCCGCGCGGCCCAGCAACGAACGCAGTGTCGTCTGAGCGATCTGCGACGTCGCCACCGCGTAGTTCTCCACCGCCAGAATCGCTTTCAGCGGTTCCATCACCTGGAACATCACGACGGCGTTGACCCGCGCCGGCACGTTGTCCCGGGTGATCACCTCCTGCGGCGGAATGGTCAACGTCACCAGTCGCTGGTCGACCCGAATCATCCTGTCCACCAGGGGAATCAAGAACCGTAACCCCGGGCCGTACAGTGGCCGTGCGTGGCCCATCCGGAACACGACTCCGCGTTCATACTCGCGTAGCACGGCCAGTGACCACGTCGCGAGCACGGCAAGCAGGACCATCCCCGCGCCGATCAGGCCGACCACAAGAGCAGTCATGTTGCGTTGTCCTCCTTGCTTGTCCAGCCGCCCCACCGAGTGGAGTACCGGTCGATTGCGGCGGCCACCTGGTCCTCGATCGCGGTGCGGTGCGGCAGGTGTTCGGGCGCGTTGGACGGCGTGTACCACAGGTGGCGGACCAGCGGCAGCCCCAACACCGCGACGATCAGCACAGTAGCCGTCAGGACCATCGCATCTGCGGCCGAATGGTCGGCCACTAGCGTCGCCAGCGGCAGCACGATCCCGAGTCCGGCGACGCAGCAGGCGATTCCACGGTGAAACCGCCCGGCGTCCGAATGCGGCCACGGGTCGACCTCGCGGCTTATCTCACGGCCGTGCTCAGAGCTCGTGCAATCGGATTTGACGGGACAGCTATTGCAGACCACCGGCAGCGCGCGATACCGCATGACCCGATGTGTGGGGTCGAAGGAAGTGGGCCACAGCCAATGATTTTGCGGACATACCCATGCATCATGGTCGGGCCGGTAGGTGAATCGGCCCGTGCGCCAGCGTGCTGCGTGCGCCGACGCCCGTCGGGCCATCACATCGAAACTCCAGCCGACGGCCAGCAAGGCCAGGGAATACCCGGCGATCATCCACACCGAGGTGGTCGGCGCGGCCACCGGTCAATCCTCTGCCGGCACCGCGGCACCGGTCTGCGGCTCGGTCTCGGTGTACAGCGGGTTTTCCGGCAATTCGTCGACGGGCGTACCCGACCGGAAATTGCGCAGCGCGGTCCAGGCGATCCAGACGAACGGCACCACACCGCCGACGATGAGGATGGCGTCACCCGGTAGCCGGAGCCACTCCAGCACCGCGTTACCGGGCTTGGTGATGTAGCCCAGTGACCGCGCCTCGAAGTAGCCGTCGTTGACCGAGTGGTAGAGCTGCAGCACGCCCAGCGGCAGCAAGGTGGCGAATACCATCCACGCGAGACCGATGTTCATGCACCAGAACGAGATTCGCGCGAGTTTCTCAGGCCACTTGTCGGGCGGGATCACGTAGCGGAAGGCGAACATGGCCAGGCCTACGGCGAGCATGCCGTACACGCCCATCATCGCCGCGTGCGCGTGGTTGGCCGTCAGTGCGGTGCCGATCTGGTAGTAGGACACCACCGGCAGATTGATCAGGAAACCAAAGATGCCCGCCCCCAGGAAGTTCCAGAATCCCACCGCGACCAGGAACATGACGGCCCAGCGGTGCGGGAACGGGTTGGCGTCACCGGATTGTTGACGCGCACCGAGTTGCAGGAACGCCCACGCCTCGACGGTCAGGAAGGTGAGCGGGATGACTTCGGCGGCCGAGAAGAAGGCGCCCAGCGCCATATGCTCCACCGGAGTGCCGGAGAAGTACAGGTGGTGCATGGTGCCGATGACGCCGCCGGCCGAGTACAAGATGACGTCGAGGAAGATCACGCCCAGCGCGATCCGCTCGCGCACCACGCCGAGCAGTACGAACATGTAGGCCACCATCACGGTGGTGAACAGCTCGAGGAAGTCTTCCACCCACAGGTGCACGACCCAGAACCGCCAGAAGTCCGCGACGGTGTAGTGGGCGTCGCTGCCGGCCAGCAGGCCCACCGCGTAGAAGCCCGGGATCGCCAGCCCCGAGAAGAAGAACAGCCAGGGCATGTTCATCTTCGACTCGCCCTTGAGCCTGCCGCGAATCCCGCGCCAGATGATGGCAATCCACACGAACATGCCGATGATCAACAGGATCTGCCAAAGGCGTGGCAGGTCAAGGTACTCCCATTGCTGAGAGAACAGTCCGCCAGCCGGGATCACGCCGTAGATGGACAGCGCCTCACAAATCAGCGACCCGAACACCACCAGGGCGACCGCACCCAGCAGCACGTACGCCAGCAACGCCTGGCGCCTGGGCTCGCGCCGGGCGATGAACGGCACCAGGAAGATGCCGCCGGCCAGGAAGGCGGCCGCGGTCCAGAACAGCGACAACTGCAGATGCCAGGTGCGGGCCAGGTTGTAGGGCAATACGCGGGCCAGATCCAATCCGAAGAAGTTGGACAGGTCGGCGCGGTAATGCTCGGCCGCGGCACCCAGCAGTGTCTGGGCCAGGAACAACACCGACACGATCGCAAAGAACCAGATGCAGGCGCGCTGCGCCGGCGTGAGGCTCACCTCACCGGGCTGGCGGAAGGACAGGGTGGAGGATTCGGCGCTGTGCCAGCCGACCTTCTGGCTCCAGCGGCCGTAGACCGCGAACATGATCCCGATGCCGCCAAGCAATGCGATGAGCGACAGCGCCGACCAGACGATGACCGCCGCGGTGGGGCCGTTGTCGACGCGCGGTTCGGCCGGCCAGTTGTTGGTGTAGGTGTACTTGTGGCCGGGACGTTCGGCTGCCGCGGCCCAGGCCGTCCAGGCGAAGAATGCCGTGAGGTCGCGGATCTGCGCCTTGTCGGTGATCATCCGGGGCAGCAGCCCGTATTTCGTCGAGTTCTCACCGAAGTAGGCGGCGTACTGGCTTTGGATGTGGTCGAAGGCCACGGCTTGGTGATCGGTGAACACCAACGTCTTGGTGGCGGGGTTATACCGGTTGGTGCGGAATTCGGTGACGACCCGCTCGTGCGAATCGGCGATGCCCTGCGCGCGAAGTTGACCGGCGACGTCCTGGGTGGCGGTCCGCAGATAGTCGGCGGTGTAGTCGGGGCCCAGGTAGGCGCCGTGGCCGAGCACCGAGCCGTATTCCATCAGCCCGCGGGCCTGGTAGAGCTCTTGGCCCCGGGTGATGTCCTGGCCGGTGAACAGGACCTGGCCCGATTCGTTGACGACTTTGTCCGGCATCGGCATCGAAGCCGAATACGTTCGGTAGGCCAGGATGCCCATCACCAGGAAGCCGAAGATCATTACCAGGGCGACGCCTTGAACCCAGCCCCTTCCGACCAGGGGCGCAGACGATGACTGTTGAGCGGAGGTCTGCTGAGCGGTCATGCGCGAGGTCTCCCGTCTGGGCGGTGGGTGGTGGTGCCCGCTGACTCAGATGTCAAACACAACTGCTTTTTGTCCGCATCTAATACTCGATCTCTGTCGCCACGATGACAACAGTCAATTCGGCGGGTTGACCGGACCATAGGGTCCAATGGCACCTATTTCGGGACCAATGCCTCTGGGGGAGGCGGGTTTACGGGCGATAACGTCAGAGTTGAACGGTGTAGTTGAACACCTTTCGACCGCTCGACGAAGGAGTCGTGATGAGCAACATGTATTCAGGCCCCGCGATTCTGGTAGGTGTCGACGGATCCAGGGCGGCGATACATGCGGCCGTCTGGGCAATCGATGAGGCGACAAGCCGTGATATCCCGCTGCGACTG
This sequence comes from Mycobacterium sp. E2479, assembly GCF_001667925.1. GTDB lineage: Bacteria > Actinomycetota > Actinomycetes > Mycobacteriales > Mycobacteriaceae > Mycobacterium. The sequence continues at coordinate 27,152 of NZ_LZJR01000151.1, forward strand.
GTGTATGTCATCGATCCGCATGGCGCGTGGGGCACGCGCGACGGCGCCACTCGCCTCGCCGTCGCCCGCGCCGCGTTGGCCGATGCCCATCGGGCAGTCGACACCACCGACCAATCGGTCAAGGTCGAGACCGACATTCTGTGGGGCAGAACGGTTTCCAAGCTGCTCGAAGCCTCGAGGCCGGCCGCCATGGCCTGCATCGGACACATCGGGCTCAACCATGCCTGCCATGGCGGACCCTCCGTTGCGACCTCCTTGATCCGCTGGGCGTCGTGTCCGGTCGCCGTGATCCAACAGCCGACGAGCCGTCCGGCGGTGCCCCAGGTCAGCAGTGTGATAGCCGAAGTGGACAACGGCACGGTGCTGCGGCACGCGTTCGACGAAGCGAGGCTGCGCGGGGCCACACTGCGGGCCGTGACGGTATCCAAAGAATCGGACACTCGCGATGCGACACCTGGAAAACGCTCAGCGCAACGGCATTTGGACCGCCGACTGGCGCGGTGGATGCGGTTGTATCCCGACGTGCGGGCCGAGGCGGCCATCGTGACCGACGTGCTGGACCTGTGCGCTTGCCACGACGCGGGCCGGCTGCTGGTCACTGACTCCTACCGGGCCGAGGCCCTGTGCCACGCGGGTCATTCCGTGCTTTCGATACGTTGCGGCAACCTGTAGCTCGGCAGGCTGTACTGCGCCGACTTTGCCGGCGGGCATTGGACGACGAGGGATGGCCGGGAGATCCACCGGCGTATCCCCGCTGGCTCATCCTATGGCACAGCACAGTTGACGAGATGTACCGGGGACCGGCGGCCCATCGGGCGAACGTTCAGCCGCGCCGGATCGCGTGGCTATGCACCGGCGGCCGACCGGTGCCCACCTGAGCTCGTCGTCACGCAACCGGCTCGTGACGGTCGGGCTCGCGACCGAAGCGGAAATGGCGGCCGGTGACTTCGGTCGGCGTGATGCGCACATAGTGAGGTTTAGGCGTTGCCGTCCACGGCAACAGGTGCGCGCGTTCGGCTTGCTGAATGTCAGCATCAGCCTTCAGCAGTCGCGCGCGACCGCGCACGATCACGCTCCATCCTTCGATGACGTCGTGGTCGTCGACCTCGAAGACCACCGCGTGATTCGCCACGGCCGAAAACAATTTGGTGCCCTCGGCGGTGCGGAACAACACGGTGCGGTCTTGCACGACGAAGTTCACCGGAAAGATCTCGGGCTCACCGGCGAAGTTGGTGACCAGCCGGCCCAGCGACACGCTGCCCAGCAAGCTCCAGTTCTCATCGTCGGAAAGCACGGTCACCGGTTGGTCGCTAGCCACGCCCTCAACGCTACGGAGGATCGACGTGGCTGAGTAGAGCCCTTCGTACTCTGGGCCCGGTTCAGCCGTGGCTGACCCGTAGCAGTTTGGCCAAACTCGGCAACTTGACGCGGGGACGTCCGTGCGGTTCGCCGGCCGCGCGCTCGTGGGCGTCGATGAGGTCCCAGTGCGCCGAGGTGACCAGTTCGGGCTGGCGTGACGCCAGCCAGTCGACCAGCTGGTCGGCGTGGTCGTCGGGAAAATCCGCGAGCCCCTCGGCGGCGGACAGATCGGCGAGCAGCGTGTCCACGGTGTCCTGCGAGTCCTTCTTATTGGTACCGATCACACCGGTCGGCCCGCGCTTGATCCACCCGACCACGTATTCGTTGCGGCTGGCCTCGATCCGGCCGCCGCTGTTGGGGATCGTCGCGGTCTTCTCGTCGAAGGGCAGTCCCGGGGTGGGCACGCCGCGGTATCCGACCGAGCGCACCACCAGCTGGACCGGTAGCTCTTCCCGCCCGCCGGTGTCATTGGCGGACACCCGCCCGCTTTCGTCGGTGACCAGCTCGTTGCGGCCGAGCACAATCGCCTCGACCCTCTCGCGGCCCTTGATCTCGATCGGGGAGGTCATGAAGCGAAGCACGATGCGGCGGTGTCCGGGGCGTGGGTCGCGCTTCGCGTAATCGCGCAGCACGTTGATGTTCTGTTTCGCTGTCTTGCCGACCGCGGCCGCATCCTCGTCGCTGATGCCCTCCAGCTGGGCAGGATCGACGATCACGTCGACGTTTTCCAGGTCTCCCAACTCGCGGAGCTCGAGGGTGGTGAACGCGGTTTGCAGCGGCCCGCGTCGGCCGATGACGACCACCTCGTCGACGCCGCACGGGCGCAGTGACTCCAAGGCGTGGTCGGCGATGTCGGTCTGACCCAGCACGTCGGGGTCGGTGACCAGAATGCGTGCGACGTCGAGCGCGACGTTGCCGTTACCGATGACCGCCGCCCGTGCCCCGGAGAGATCGGGCGTGGCCGTCTCGAAATGCGGGTGTGCGTTGTACCAGCCCACGAAATCGACTGCGGCGATGCTCCCCGGCAGGTCCTCGCCGGGGATGTTCAACGTGCGGTCGGATTGGGCCCCGACGGCATAGATGACGGCGTCGTAGCGCTCGGCGAGTTCGCGGGCCTGCACGTGCTCGCCGACCGAGATGTTGCCGAAGAAGCGGAAGCGCGGATCCTGGGCGGTCTTCTCGAATTGCTTGCTGATCGACTTGATCTTCGGGTGATCGGGCGCGACGCCGGAGCGAACCAGCCCCCAGGGGGTGGGCAACATCTCGAGCATGTCGACGGCGACATCGATGTCCTCGGACGCATCGGCTGCCTTCAGTAAGGAGGACGCGGCGAAGAAGCCCGACGGTCCGGAGCCAACGATTGCAACGTGGTAAGGGCGCATCCTCGACCTTCTACTCGTGCCCGGATGCGCGCGGGGCTGTCGCGCGCAAAGCGGGGGCGCACATGATCGTGACTCGATGCTAAACGCATGACCGCTGGTCGTGGCCTGGACACTCGCCGCGAGCTGAGCTGCACCGGGACCCCCAGGTAACGTGGTCGGCTGTGGAACCCGACCGTCAAGCCGATATCGCCGCCCTCGACGCCACCCTGACCACGGTGGAGCGGGTGCTCGATGTGGACGGTCTGCGCACGCGCATCGAGAAGCTTGAACACGAGGCATCCGATCCCCAGTTATGGGACGACCAAACCCGCGCCCAGCGGGTGACCAGCGAGCTTTCTCATGCCCAGGGCGAGCTGCGCCGGGTCGAGGAGTTGCGTGGACGCCTGGACGATCTGCCGGTGCTCTACGAGCTGGCGGCCGAGGAGGGTGAAGGTGCCGGCGATGCGCTGGTCGAGGCAGACGCCGAGCTGAAGGCGCTGCGCGCGGACATCGAAGCCACCGAGGTGCGCACCCTGCTGTCGGGCGAGTACGACGAACGTGAGGCGCTGGTCACCATTCGCTCCGGCGCGGGCGGAGTGGACGCAGCCGACTGGGCCGAAATGTTGATGCGGATGTACATCCGGTGGGCTGAGCAGCACAAGTATCCCGTAGAGGTGTTCGACACGTCCTACGCCGAAGAGGCCGGCATCAAGAGCACGACGTTCGCCGTGCATGCCCCGTTCGCCTACGGCACACTCTCGGTGGAGCAGGGCACCCACCGGCTGGTGCGAATCAGCCCGTTTGACAACCAGAGCAGGCGTCAGACATCGTTCGCTGAAGTCGAGGTGCTTCCGGTGGTGGAGACCACCGACCACATCGACATACCGGAAGGTGATGTGCGCGTTGATGTTTACCGTTCGAGTGGCCCCGGAGGCCAGTCGGTGAACACCACCGACTCGGCGGTGCGTTTAACCCATATCCCAACGGGTATCGTCGTGACTTGCCAGAATGAAAAATCGCAGTTGCAGAACAAGATCTCGGCGATGCGGGTGCTTCAGGCAAAGTTGTTGGAGCGCAAGCGTTCCGAAGAACGTGCTGAGTTAGACGCGTTAAAAGGCGAAGGTGGCAGCTCGTGGGGCAACCAGATGCGCTCTTACGTGCTGCAGCCATATCAGATGGTGAAGGATCTGCGAACCGAGTACGAGGTTGGCAATCCTGCCGCCGTCCTGGATGGAGACATCGACGGATTCCTGGAAGCGGGAATCCGTTGGCGCAACCGAAAAGATGACGAATAACTCGAGTTTTCTCGCCGCATCGATGACGCACCGCTGGCACGATTTCTGGCGGGGCGAACTCGGTGAGTGGATCATCACCCGGGGTCTGCGGATCGTCATGGTCCTGATCGCCGCGGTGCTGGCTGCCCGATTCGTCAACTGGGTGGCACAGCAGGTGACCCATCAGCTCAACCTGGGCTTTGCCGAGAGCGACGCGCTGGTGCGCTCGGAGGCGTCCAAGCACCGGCAGGCCCTGGCCTCGGTGATCTCCTGGGTGTCGATCGTCATCATCGGCATCTGGGTGATCCTGCAGATCTCTTCCGTGCTGCAGTTCTCCGTGGGTGGCTTGGTCGCGCCGGCCACCGTGGTGGGCGCCGCGCTGGGTTTCGGTGCACAACAATTGGTGCGAGATCTATTGGCGGGTTTCTTCATCCTGGTGGAACGCCAATATGGCTTTGGAGACCTGGTCACCATTACCGTCGTTTCCGCGACGGAGGCCAGCGGCACGGTCGAGAACGTGACCTTGCGGGTGACCCGCCTGCGATCCGCGGATGGCGAAGTGTTGACCATTCCGAACGGGCAGATCGTCAAGGTGGTCAACCTGTCGAAGGACTGGGCACGCGCGGTGGTGGACATCCCGGTGTCGACAAACGCCGACCTGAACCGGGTCAACGAGGTGTTGCATCAGGAATGCGACCGGGCAATGGACAATCCCGTGCTCGGGGAATTGCTGTTGGATGCGCCCACGGTGATGGGGGTAGAAAGCATCGCGGTCGACACCGTGACCCTGCGTCTGGTGGCCCGGACGCTGCCCGGCAAGCAGTTCGAGGTCGGCCGGCAGCTGCGTGTGCTGGTCATCCGGGCGCTGGCCCGCGTCGGCATCGTGACCGCGGCGGACGCGAAGGTGGGCCTGGTGGAAGACCCGTCGGTTCCGGCCGCCCAGGCCGCCGAACAGCAAAGCGATGACGAAGCCCGAGGTGCGGTGCAGAAGCGTTGAAGTTCACCCTGAACATCCTCGAGAAGCGCGGCGACGGCGACGACACGGATGCGCAGCATCGCTGGCCGAAGCACATATTCGGCGGGCGGATGCGCACGTCCACCTTCGTGTTGATCATCGCGTTCTTCGGGGTGTGGTGGGTCTACGACACCTACCGCCCTGAACCGGCCCCCAAGCCCCCGGCCCAGCAAGTGGTGCCGCCCGGTTTTGTGCCGGACCCCAACTACACCTGGGTGCCGCGGACCCGGGTGCAGCCACCGCCGGGGACCCTCACCCCTACGCCGACCCCGACGAGCACGCCGCCGCCCCCGCCACCGCCACCGGTGACGACGACCACGACCACGACACCGCCGTTCCAGCTGCCGCAGCTGCCGTGCGTCTTGCCGGCGCCGTTCTGCCCGCCCAGCTCGAGCCCAACCCCCACGCCGTCGCTGCCGCAGCAACCGCAGCCGGGGCCCGGCCCGGCGCCCTCTTCGCCGTCACCGGCCAGTTGACGTCGCCTGCCAGCGAAATTCACCGCTACACTGGCGTGCCGTGATGATCACCCTGGACCATGTCAGTAAGAAGTACAAAGCGTCGGCCCGCCCGGCGCTGGAAGACGTCAACGTCAAGATCGACAAGGGTGAATTCGTCTTCCTGATCGGCCCGTCGGGGTCTGGCAAGTCCACGTTCATGCGGTTGCTGCTCGGCGCGGAGAACCCGACCAGCGGTGACGTCCGGGTCTCAAAATTCCACGTCAACAAGTTGCGCGGTCGTCACGTCCCGAAGCTGCGCCAGGTCATCGGCTGCGTTTTCCAGGACTTCCGCCTGTTGCAGCAAAAGACGGTTTACGAGAACGTCGCGTTCGCGCTTGAAGTGATCGGCAAACGAAGCGACGCGATCAACCGGGTGGTGCCGGAGGTGCTCGACACCGTGGGGCTGTCCGGCAAGGCCAATCGGTTGCCCCACGAGTTGTCCGGTGGCGAGCAGCAGCGGGTGGCGATCGCTCGCGCGTTCGTCAACCGGCCCCTTGTCCTGCTGGCGGACGAGCCGACGGGCAACCTCGACCCAGATACCAGTAAGGACATCATGGATTTGTTGGAGCGGATCAACCGCACGGGGACGACGGTGTTGATGGCAACGCACGATCACCACATCGTCGACTCGATGCGCCAGCGCGTCGTCGAGTTGTCGCTGGGCAGGTTGGTTCGCGATGAGCAGCGCGGCATCTACGGGATGGACCGCTAAGTGCGCTTCGGTTTCCTACTCAACGAGGTCCTGACCGGGTTTCGTCGCAACGTCACGATGACGGCCGCGATGATCCTGACGACCGCGATCTCCATCGCCCTGTTCGGCGGCGGTCTGCTGGTGGTCCGGCTGGCCGACAACTCGCGCGAGATCTACCTCGACCGCGTCGAGACGCAGGTGTTCTTGACCGACGACATTTCGGCCAACGACACGACGTGTGCGTCCGCGCCGTGCAAGGGACTGCGCGACAAGATCGACGCACGCCAAGACGTCAAATCGGTGCGTTTCGTCAACCGGCAGGACGCCTACAACGACGCCATCAAGAAGTTCCCGGAGTTCAAGGACGTGGCGGGGAAGGACTCGTTTCCCGCGTCATTCATCGTCAAACTCAACAATCCCGAACAGCACGCGGAGTTCGACGCCGCGATGCAGGGCCAGCCGGGGGTGCGCAGCATCCTCAACGAGAAGGACCTCATCGACCGGCTGTTCGCCGTGTTGGACGGGCTGCGGGATGCCGCGTTCGCCGTTGCCCTGGTGCAGGCGGTGGGAGCAATCCTGTTGATTGCCAACATGGTGCAGGTCGCTGCGTACACCCGTCGCACCGAGATCGGGATCATGCGGCTAGTGGGTGCCAGCCGCTGGTACACCCAGCTGCCGTTCCTGGTGGAGGCGATGCTGGCCGCGTCCGTCGGTGTGGCCATCGCCGTCGTCGGACTCATGTTGGTTCGGGCCTTGTTCCTGGACAACGCGCTGAGCCAGTTCTATCAAGCACATCTAATTGCCAAGGTCGACTACGCCGACATCCTCTATATCTCGCCGTGGCTGTTTCTGCTCGGCGTGTCGATGGCGGCGGTGACGGGGTACGCGACCTTGCGCCTCTATATACGGCGGTAGCTGTGGCCAAGGGTTCCGGCCGCGCCAAGGCGGCGGGCGGCAAAGGTGGTAGCAAACAAGTTATCGCCACCAATCGCAAAGCGCGGCACAACTATTCGATCATCGAGTTGTTCGAGGCCGGAGTGTCTTTGCAGGGCACCGAGGTGAAAAGCCTTCGCTTGGGCCAGGCATCGCTGGCTGATGCCTTCGCAACGATCGACGACGGCGAAGTTTGGTTGCGTAACTTATACATTCCGGAGTATCAGCACGGTAGCTGGACCAACCACGAGCCGCGTCGCAACCGAAAGTTGTTGTTACATAGGCAACAAATCGACAGGCTGGTCGGCAAGATACGAGATGGTAACCTCGCCTTGATGCCGTTGTCTCTGTATTTCTCCGAGGGCAAGGTCAAGGTCGAACTTGCCCTTGCGCGCGGTAAACGGGCTTACGACAAGCGCCAGGACATGGCGCAGCGAGACGCACAGCGCGAAGTGGTCCGGGAATTGGGGCGTCGAGCAAAGGGCATGGCCTGATCGGGGCGGCTTACGCCCAGCTGTCTGCCGTTACGTACGGTGTCAGCGATTTCGTGGGCGGCGTAGCAGCACGGCGAGTGGCCGCGCTGCGCGTGATGCTGGTCGCCTACCCGATCGAGACCCTGTTGCTGGGCGTGATGGCCGTTTTCGTCGGCGGGCCCATCCACGTCGGCGCCGTTGTGTGGGGTTGCCTGTACGGCGTCGGCATGGCCTTCGGCATGTGGGCGTTCTTCGCCGCACTCGGTTCGGGGCCGATTTCGGTCGTCTCACCATTGGCGGCCGTGCTCAACGCCGCGGTACCCGTGGCGGTCGGTATGGCGCTGGGGGAGCGGCCCGGTCAGGCCGCCCTGGTGGGCGTGGTCCTGGCGCTGGCTGCGGTGATGCTTGTCAGCCGGGAGGCCCCGGTGGAGGGGACGCCGTATCGCTTCACCCCAAAAGTGGCCTGGCTCACAGTAGTTGCCGGCTCCGCGATGGGCTTGAACCTGGTTTTCCTGCACCAGGCGCCGCACGTGTGCAAACTCTGGCCGCTGGTCTTCGCTCGGGTGGCCGCCAGCCTGGTGGTTGTCGCGATGGCCAAGACCAGCCAGAACCTGGTGATGCCGCGCGGACGGCCGCTCAAACTCGCCGTGGCCGTTGCCGTCCTGGACATCTTCGCCAACCTCACCATGCTGGCGGCGCTGCACACCTGGCTGCTCTCGTTGGCCAGCATCCTGATCTCGCTGTATCCGGCCGCGACGGTGGTGCTGGCGATGGTGGTGCTGCGCGAGCGGGTCACCCGCTTGCAGGGGATCGGCATGGTGCTGGCGATGGGTTCCGTGGCGATGATCGCCTCGGCCTGACCACCCCGGGCTCCTGCTGCCCATTGATCGGCCTACGATCCTGACCATGCCCGATCGTCCCGTCACCAAACTCGACAAGTCCGCCGTGCTCTCCGGCCTTTTCGCGGTGTGGGACGACATCGACGCCCTGCTGGCCGGGCTGTCCGCAGCGCAATGGCGGGCGGCGAGTCCGCTGCCTGGATGGGACGTCAAAGCACTGGTGGCCCACATGATCGGTACCGAGTCGTTCCTTGCCGGCATCGCCGCACCCCAGCCCGATATCGACGTCTCGACGCTAGAGCACGTCCGCAATGACGTCGGGGTGATGAACGAGTGCTGGGTTCGCCATCTGAGTGCGCACGCCGATGCCGACGTTCTGGAGAGCTTCAGGGCGATCACCACCGATCGGCGTGAAGCGCTGACGAGCCTGCCGGGCGCGGAGTGGGACGCGGTGACGATGACTCCCACCGGCCCGGACTCCTATGGCCGGTTCATGCGGATCCGGGTGTTCGACTGCTGGATGCACGAACAAGACATCCGCGTTGCGTTGGAGCGGCCGCCGTCCGATGACGAGCTGGCCGGCCCCGCAGCGTCGCTCGCCCTCGACGAGATCGCCGCCACCATGGGCTACGTCGTCGGCAAGCTGGCCAAGGCGCCCGAGGGTTCACGCATCCAGTTCGACCTCAGCGGCCCGCTGGCACGCACCATCCGGGTCAGCGTCGACGGGCGGGCCGCGGTGGTCGACGACTTCGGCGGCCGGGAGCCGACCGCGACCATCCGCCTGGACGGGCTGCAGTTCACCAGGCTCACCGGTGGCCGCCCGATGTGTCCGACCCGCACCCAGGACATTCAGCGCGACGGCGACCGAAACGTTGCGACGCAAATCGTCGAGCACCTCAATTTCGTTATCTAAGTAGGGGTTTGGCGCCGGGTGAATTCGGTGCGAGCGAGAACTCGTCAAAGCGACATATGTCACACCTCCGCATCGGAGGTGTCCTGGCCCCCGGTGAATGGGTAGCCGAACGAGAAGAGCGCACCGTGCGCACACACCAAATCGTCTACGCCAGGAGGCCATACGAATGACTGCACCCGATACCTCGAGATTGCTCGCGCAACTGCGAACGCTGCTCGACCTGACCAACACCGAAATCCAGATCGCGGAGACCCGCGTCGCCCAGGCGCGCACCGAGGCGGTGCGCCGGGAGCTCTCCCAGAACGCCGGAAAAGGCCGTGACCGCGCACAAGCCATCGAGTCCGCGATCCGGGACCTGGGGGGCTACCCGGACGTGATCGGTCCGTTCCTGGGTCGCGCCGCCGCGGCGGTCAAGGCTCTGACCGAGCAGGCCGAGCCCTTCGATGAGGCGCTCCTGGGGGACCTCGCGCTCGAGGACCAGCTACTGGACCGCGCGCGTTACACCAAAGCGCTGGCCGTCGCCGCGGACCGCCAGGACATCGTCGCTCTCGCCGACCGCTTGATCACCGCCCACGCGGCAACCGTGGACTGGCTGACCACCGTGCTTGCCGAGGATGCGCTCGGCGGCCCGGCGGCGCTGCGTCGGACCCCGATCCAGATGGCCGCAGGCACGGCGGTGAAGCTGGTCAACCTGCCGGTCGCTTGGTCCGCCCGTGGGGTGGATCGCGCCGTTGACGCGCTGCGTTCCACCGGCCCGGCGATCAACGACCTCGTCAAGCGCGGGGGCAACGCCAGTGAGATCGCCGCGAAGGCGCTGTCCGCGTCGCAGAGCGCCGCGTTGCGGGCCGCGGAAAGGGTCACCCGCTCCGAAGGTGCGGACCGGGCGGCAGACGCACTGCACTCCAGCCGTGCCACGGTCGGCGTCCTGGACGAGTCCGAGTTGCCCATCCGGAACTACGACGACCTCAACGTCACCGACGCCGTGGCCGCGATCAGGGAGCTCACCACCGCCGACGACGTGCGCGTCATCATCGCTTATGAAGAGGCGCACAAGAACCGGCAGCGCATCGTCTCCGCCGCGCAGACCCGTGTCGCAGCCATCGCCCAAGAGGTGGTCGGAATCAGCTAGCGGATCGCCAACGCAGACGAGTACCCCCGGCGCCGTGACGTCGGGGGTACTCGGCTTTCCGGGGCGGAAGATATTTGCGTTGCCGCTGGTTGATAGTTGGGTACCATTGATATTCCTGCCGAAAGTCGGCGGGGTGCGAGGGGCTGAAAGGTTTCGACTTCGCGCATCGAATCAAGGGAAGCGTGCCGGTGCAGGCAACTGACCACCGTAAGCGTCGTTGCAAACAGATAAGCGCCGATTCACATCAGCGCGACTACGCTCTCGCTGCCTAAGCGACAGCTAGTCCGTCAGCCCGGGAAAGCCCTCGACCCGGACCCTGGCGTCAGCTAGAGGGATCCACCGATGAGTCCGGTCGCGGGACTCATCGGGACACCAACAGCGACTGGGATCGTCATCCTGGCTTGTTCGCGTGACCAGGAGATCCGAGTAGAGGCATAGCGAACTGCGCACGGAGAAGTCTTGAGGGAATGCCGTAGGACCCGGGTTCGATTCCCGGCAGCTCCACTGAAAGGGGCCGCAGAGATGCGGCCCCTTTTTGTGTCAACATTTCAGCAACATTGGTTTAAGCCAACCCTCAACGGCCGTCAGGACTGACGTGCCACGATCACCGGGGTTTTGGCCCTGTTGACTGCCATTGCCCCGACCGATCCCAGCAAATTGCCACGGAACCGGCCGCAGCCGTGGCTGCCGACCACAAGCAGTTGCGCCCATTCGGACGCATCGATGAGCCAACGTGCCGGATCACCAATTTCGATTCTGCGACGGATCCCCACGTCGGGATAGCGTTCGTGCCAACCCGCCAGTCGTTCAGCGAGGATCTCCTCCTCCTCGGATAGCTGAGCGTCCCATTTGGAGTCTTGGAACGGCGCCCGAGAGCCGGAAACCCGGGGATCAGTCCAGGCGTGCAAAGCCATTAGGCCGACACCTCGTCGGGAGGCTTCCTCGAATGCAATAGCAGTCGCCGCTTCCGATGCCGGCGAGCCGTCGATGCCCACCAGCACCGGTGCCCGTGCGACATTGCCGGTCATGGTTTGGTCGTCGTGGATCACGGCGACCGGGCAATGCGCGTGGTAGACCAATGCCGAACTCACCGAGCCCAGGCAGTCGCGGGCCAACGCGCCGCCACGTCCTCGGTAGCCGACCACGACCATCTCCACCTCTGCGGAGAGGCCGACGAGCGTCGGGACGGTGGCCGAATCGAACACCTTGCTATCGATCTGCACTGGACCGCACCCATCGGTGCTCTCCTCGGCGATCTTGATCGCCGACTCGATGAAATCGTGTGTCCGCTGTTCCTGCCTCTGCCTGCCGGCGGCCAGAGCGGTGACCTCGAACCACTCCGGTAAGGGGGGGTCGGAGACGTGGACCAGAGTCAGCGGCACATTCCGCAGCGCTGCATCACGAGCCGCCCACCGGACGGCACCCAGTGCCGCTGCTGAACCATCAACGCATACCAAGATCGCGCCAAGTGGTGGTTGCCACATTTCAATTCTTCTCTGATCGGCTATTTACCCACCGGCAGAATCACTCAGGGAAGCCGTGATTGTCAGGGCCGAAGAGATGCAAGCCGGAGGACCAAAGACACCGATTGCTTAACGAGTCGGCGGTGTTGACGCCATCAACACGTGTCGCGCATCCGCAGGTCATTTTCACGTACTTTCGCGTCGTTTCGCGTGCGCAGAAAAGACACCGCATCCACCATCGTGCCGGCGTCGCGAGCGGGAATATCGACGCGTTTGGCCAGATGAGCGCCGACCGCGACAAACACCGTGTCGAAGCCGAACGTGTCGCGCTCGGCCCTGAGGTCATCGACCCGATGATCGCTGGTCAACCGGATGCCCATTGCCGCGATCCGGTTCAGCTCGACATCCAGCACCTCACGCGGCAGCCGGTAGTTCGGATGCCGTATCGCATCATCCCGCCGGGAATAGCGCCCGCGTCGCGGATCTCGACTGCGTGGCCGAGTCGTGCCAGATGGTAGGCCGCGGACAGTCCGCTCGGCCCCGCGCCGACGACCAGGACTCGCTTGCCGCTGCGGGTAGGCGGCGGTTCGAACTGCCAGCCGCGCTCGGAAGCTAGGTCACCGAGGAACCGCTCCACCGAGTGGATTGATACGGCGCTGTCGAGATAGGCACGGTTGCAGACGGTTTCACACGGGTGATAGCACACCCGTCCGTGAATTCCGGCGAATGGGTTGTCCGTAACGAGCAGACGCCAGGCCTGCTCGTGCAGGCCCAGGGCGGTGGCATGGGCAAGCCAGGCTTGGATGTTCTCTCCGGCGGGGCAACCTGCGTTGGACGGTGGCAGCAAATCGACATAGACGGGTCGGCGCTCGCGCACCGGTCCGGCCCGAGACTGCAGGTGGTACAGGCCCGCAAGCGGCGTGAGGTCACTCGAAGTTGCCGCTGCGGGCCGATGGGATGCGTCGCTCGTCATTGGGCCGGTACGAGCTGTTTCTCCACTTGAAGGACCTGACGGGTGGTCTTGATGACCGTGTCGGGGTTAAGGCTCATCGACTCGATGCCGATCCGGACCAAGAACTCGGCCATGTCCGGGTAGTCCGAAGGCGCTTGTCCGCACAGTCCCGAGTGGATTCCGTTGCGGCGGCAGCCCTCAACGGCCATGCGAATCATCTCCTTGACGCCCTCGTCGCGTTCGTCGTAGTCGAAAGCCACAATGTCGCTGTCACGATCGACGCCGAGAGTGAGCTGAGTCAGGTCGTTGGAGCCGATGGAGAAGCCGTCGAAGAGCTTGGCGAATTCGTTGATCAGGATCACGTTGTTGGGGATCTCGCACATCGCGTACACCTTGAGTCCGTTCTCGCCGCGGCGCAGACCGAGGTCGGCCATCGTCTGTAGGACGAGGTCCGCCTCGGCGATTCGGCGCACGAACGGGATCATGAGAATGACGTTTGTCAGACCCATCTGTTCGCGCACGCGTCGCATCGCGCGGCACTCCAGCTCGAAGCCCTCGGCGTAGGCGGGGTGCGCATAGCGCGAGGCGCCTCGAAAGCCGAGCATCGGGTTGCTTTCGGATGGTTCGAAGGCCGCTCCGCCGATCAGGCTCGCGTACTCGTTGGTCTTGAAGTCCGACATCCGCACCACAACTGGCTTGGGCCAGAAGGCGGCGGCGATAGTGCCGATTCCTTCGGAAAGGCGTTCCACGAAAAAGGTGCTCCCGTCGGGATAGTCGTGCGTGAGCCGATCGACCGTCCTGCGTGCATCGGCGTCGTCGACCTGCTCGGGGTGGAGCAGAGCCAGCGGGTGGACCCGGATGTCCTCGCTGATGATGAACTCCATCCGGGCGAGCCCCACACCGTCGTTCGGCAGGAACGACGTCTTGAAGGCGAGCGCGGGGTTCCCGAGGTTGAGCATGATCTGGGTTCGAGGCCGCTCCAAGCCCGCCACCTCGCTGCGGTTCACGTGAAAACCAAGTTCGCCCCGGTACACGCGGCCCGACTCGCCGTCGGCACACGACACCGTCACGGTTTCGCCATCGGGCACGCACGTGGTTCCGTCGCCGGTGCCAACCACAGCGGGGATGCCGAGTTCGCGAGCGATGATCGACGCGTGGCAGGTGCGACCGCCGCGGTTGGTGATGATCGCCGCGGCGGTCTTCATGATCGGCTCCCAGTCGGGCGTGGTGGTGTCGGCGACCAGCACCTCGCCAGGCTTGAACTCGGACAGGTGCTCGGGGTTATGGATCGTTCGGGCTACGCCCGAGGCGATCCGGTCGCCGACCGCGCGGCCCTCGGCGATGATCTCGCCTTGGCCCTCGAGGACATAGGTTTCCAGCGCCGTTGTGCTGTGCTGAGAGGCCACCGTCTCGGGGCGGGCCTGGACGATGTAGAGCTTTCCATCCAGACCGTCCTTGGCCCACTCCATGTCCATCGGCCGCCCGTAGTGCGCCTCGATCGTGCACGCGTAGCCGGCCAGCTCCAGGACGTCCTCATCGGTGATGCAGAACCGGGCACGGTCGGACTTTGGTGTCGGGATGTTTCGCACCGTGCTCTTCGTCTCGCCCTCGACGAGGATCATCTTCACCGCCTTGTCGCCGACGCGGCGGCGCAACACGGCGCGGTGGCCGGTCAGATAGGTCGGCTTGTGGACGTAGAACTCGTCGGGGTCGACGGCGCCCTGCACCACATTTTCGCCAAGCCCGTAGTCGCCCGTCACCAAGACGGCGTCGCGAAACCCGGACTCGGTGTCGATGGAAAACATCACACCGGACGAGGCGATATCGGAGCGCACCATCTTCATCACGCCGATCGACAGGGACACCTTGAAGTGGTCGAAGCCCTGGTCGAGTCGGTAGTGAATGGCGCGATCGGTGAACAAGCTGGCGAAGCAACGCCGGCACGTGTCGAGCAGACTCTGTTCGCCTTTGATGTTCAGATACGAATCCTGTTGGCCGGCGAAGCTTGCCGTCGGCAGGTCCTCGGCGGTCGCCGAGCTCCGCACAGCGAGACTGACCTCCTCGCCGTACTCTTGCTGAAGCTTGTGGTAGGCATCCAGGATCTCGGCGGCCAGATCGTCGGGGAGGCCTGCGCCGTAGACGATGTCACGGGCGCGCTTGCCTTTTCGCGCCAGCTCGGTGACGTCAGCGGGGTCCAGATCGTCGAGCTCGGCATGCAGGCGGTCCCAGGCGCGGGCCTCGTCCAACATGTAGCGATAGGCCTGGGCGGTGATCGCGAATCCGTGCGGGACGCGGACGCCCTGCCCGGACAGCTTCTGGAACATCTCGCCCAGGGACGCGTTCTTTCCGCCGACGAGCGGCACATCGTCGATGCCGAACTCCTCGAAAAAGCGGACGTATCCGGATGTTGTCATGACTTGTCCTCTCGTAGCGCATCAGGTCGGCGGCGAACTCGACGCGCACGTCATGCGGTGCCGAGTTCGCTCGGTTCATTGCCCGACAACGCCATTCGTGGTGGCGGTACAAGAACGATCGGTGCGTTCGGTGTGTTGCGGTTCGTTGCCGTACGGCCGATAACGCCACAAATGCCAACCTCCCACGGCGGCACACACCGTGCCAGGGCCGAAGGTCACTGGACTGGGTAACGTTTGGCCGCACCAGCGTTGAGTACGAAACTCCAGATAATGCACGCCAGCGCCGGGATTCAGAATCCGGTCAGCCGGGAAATCGGACAGTGGTTCCGGGCATCAATCGAACGACTCGACCACGGCACTCCACTTCGACGCCGTTAGCATCGCGCGGCTGCACGCTGATAATCACGCCCTTTCCGCTGACCCGCAGGTGCAAGTGCAGGCCGCGGTAGTGGATCGGGAACGCCAGCACGCCAAGCGTTTCCGGCCAATGTGGGGAGAGGATGATGCGGTCGCACCGGGTCTCCAGGCCAGTGAAGCATCGCTGCATGAGGTCGACGCTGCCGGCCATGGCCGCGAGATGTACGCCTTCGGACGTCGTGCCGCCCTGGATGTCGGAGACGTCGGAGGTGAGTGCTTGTTGAAAAAATTCCATGGCCCGATCACGGTTCGCTCGGGCAAGTACCCAGGTATGCACCACACCGCTGAGCGTCGATCCGTGCGACGTGCGAGCCAGATAGTAGTCCACCATTTCGGGGATCTTGTCGGCTCTGAAGTGATAGCCAAGCCGGTCCAGTAGCTCACACAATTCCGTTGCCGACATCAGGTAGAGCAGCATCAGCACGTCGGCCTGCTTGGAGGCCTTGTATCGGTTCACGTCGTCGTTCTCCGCCTCGAGGATGCGGTCGAGGCGTTGGATGTTGCCGTACTGCCGCCGGTAACCGTCCCAATCTAGTTCCTCCAAGTCGCCGTATCCCTCGAACTGACTGATGATCCCGTCATGGAACGGGACGCACATCCGTCGACTCACCTCTTCCCAATGCGCTAATTCGGCAGTGCGCAGTCCCAGCGTTTCCTGCAAGTCGAGTCGGTTCGGCAGCGGCAACAATTTCAATGCATCGAGGGCGCGCAAAATCACCCAGACCGCCATCACGTTGGTGTACGCGTTGTTGTCGATGCCGTCGTAAGGCGCGTCCGGGTAGCCCGAGTGAAATTCGTCGGGCCCGATGACCCCTCGGATGCTGTAGCGTTTGCCTTCCTCGTCGTAGCTGGTCCGACTTACCCAGAAGCGCGCGATCTCGGCCAGCACCTCTGCGCCGTAGTCGATCAGGTAGGCGAGATCTCCGGTGACCTGATAGAACTTCCACGAGCTATAGGCGACGGCGATGCCGATGTGATGTGCCCGTGCGCTGGAGTCGGGGTTCCACCGGCCGCTGCGCGGATTCAGATGCAGACGTTGGCTTTCCTCGCGTCCATCGCTGCCGGATTGCCACGGGAACATCGCACCGGAGTACCCCGCCGCCTTGGCGGCATGACGCGCCTCGGGTAGGCGACGGTATCGGTATCCCAGTAGCGACCGGGTGACCATAGGGAGCCGGAGATTGAGCACCGGGAAGATGAACAGCTCGTCCCAGAAAATGTGCCCGCGATAAGCCTCACCATGCAGTCCGCGAGCCGGCACCCCGACATCGAGGTCGGAGCTGTTGGGTGAAACCGTCTGCAGCAGATGCAGGAGATGCAGTCGCAGTATGCGCGATTCCTCGGTGAAGTCTGCGAACTCGATAGACAGGCGCTCCCACAGATGCGCCCATTCGGTGACATGCCCGGCGCGTAACTCGGCAAAGTGTCCCAGCCGGCTCAGCCAGCGCTGCGCATCGACAGCGGGTTCTGATGTCGCGACGTCGCGCCCGGTGAACAGGGTCACAACCTTCTCCACCGTCAACGCGTCGCCCGTCGACAGTTCGACCGCGATATCGTGCCCGATCTCTGCGCCGTCGTCGACGGGCCGGTAGCTTGCCGGCACGGGACTCGCGTTACGCCACACGATGCTTCGCGCCGCCATGGCGATGGGAATACGCGATTGGTTTGTTTGAACGGCCAACAGCACAGAGTTGTCCGAGACCTGTCGCTTTTCGATCAACTCGAGATGATCGTTGGCCAAATCCCGATACCGCTCGACGAGCGAGTTCGTGACGCCGCCGTCCAGTGTCGAGCGAATCTCTAGCATCCCGGACCAGTCCTCGGCGACGATCGTCGTCTGCAATGCGGCGACGTGGGGCATGTGCATCGCGACGAATCGTTGCTGCTTCAGCGAACTGGTGCGCCCGGCACCGTCGCGGAAGCGCACCTCCCGCGTCAGCACCGCGCCACGCAGGTCGAGTGTCTGTCGGTAGGACAGCACACTGACCGCGTCGATGTCGAACCAGCTACCGCCGTCGACCCGGAAGGTCAGGGCAAGCCAATTAGGCAGGTTGACCAGACTCTCGTTGTCGATAGTCGTACCCGATACGTCGTCGACGAGACGGTTATACACCCCCGCGGCATAGCTGCCGGGATAATGCACCTGGCCGGCTTTCGATTCGGGTGCGGCCCCCCTGGTGGCGAAGTAGCCATTTCCTAACGTGCACAACGACTCACGAAGCTTCTCGCTTTGCGGATCGTATCCCTCGTAGGTGAAATCCCATGCCTTGGCGGATGTCTGATGTTTATTCGCCAGCCAATTCGACCCGCGCTGGACGAACTCGTGCACTTGATGGGGACTCTGCAGAGCAAAACGGGCCGCCGTCTTGCGGTCGCTGTCTTCGTCGTGGCGTACGATGATCCCGATGCCGTCGAATTCGACTGCGTCGAAGGCGTCTTCGTCGGTGAAATCGTCTCCGATGTAAATCGGCAGCAGGGAGCCCTCGGCGTCGATGCGATCACGAATCCAGGCCAGCGTGGTCCCTTTGTTCCAGTCGATATCCGGCCGCAGCTCGACGAGCATGCGCCCGTTCGTCACACGCAGGCCATCGCGCTGCCCGAGTTTGTGTGTGGCAGAGAGAATCTCGCCGATGTGTTGCGTCGCGACCTGGCGATAGTGAACGGCGACGGCAAAGCGCTTGTGTTCTACCCTTACTCCCGGAATCTCCGTCAGGATCTCACGTAACTCCGCCGCCGCACCTTCGAGAACACCGACGGCGGCAGCGGCCGCTTCATTTCGGTGATACGTGCCGTCCGGTTCGGTCAGCTCAAAACCGTGGCTGCCCGCGTACCAAATACCCGGTATCGCTACCCGGCTGCGGATATCGGCGAGGTCACGATCGCTCAGTATGGCGACAGGACATTGCGATGCAAGACTTTCCAACGCTTTGCGAGCTTCGACGACAAGGGCAGCGGAGCCGGGATCGTCAACGATGGGGGCTAACGTTCCGTCAAAGTCGAGGAATAACACCGGTTCTCGGGCGCCGAGGACCCCGACGATCTGACCGTATGACTCCACGGCATCGGGGAGCTGCGAGATTCGCCTGCCGCCCACGCGAACTGCGACTTCGTCCGGGTGCGTGACCACCACGTCGGCGCCACACGCCAGTAGTCGGTCGGCACTCACGGCATCGACACCGACGACGAACGCGAAACCGCCGTCACGAGCTGCCGCTATGCCGGCACCGGCGCCGTCGACCACAACCGACCGTTGCGGACGCACACCGAGTTGGCGAACAATTTCTGGGAGGGAGGCGGCAGGGTCTCCATCGACACAGACGCCGAAGAGGTCGTCGATCCCGGCGGATTTCAAGAGCTGTCGACCGCCCGGGAACATGGAGTAGACCGCGGTGGCCAGCCCGACCTCGCGCAGCTTTCGCACCAGACCGATTGTCGACTCCGACGCCTGAACAGCATCGGTGGCGGTCACCACAGCGTCGAGGTTGAAGATCACGGCGTCGTGGTAGCGCGGGTCCACGGTGACCGGCAGCGTCATGGCGATGTCTCTGGTCGAGCAGGAAACCATGGCCCGTCGATATCTATGGGGTCGGCGACCACGTCGAAAAAGCGCTCGACATCTTCCCGGATGCAGGGCGCGGTGCCGGGAGTAAGCAACATGGCCGAACCGGCAGCGATGCCCAGTCGCATCGCCTTGTCGAGTTGCCAGCCGCGCTTGAGGCCGACAGTAATGCCCGCGGTCATGGCGTCCCCAGCGCCCACACCGCTGCCGGACGACACCTCGACAGCAGAATAGCGTTGGCTGCCATGCGGTGTGGCAAGCAGAGCACCGTCGGCACCAAGTGACACGACGACAAATTGAGCGCAGCCGCGGTCGATGAGTTCGTGCGCAGCGGCTAGCTGTTCCGGCTCTGTGATGAGCTCCCGTCCGACGCATTCGCGTAGTTCTCGCACGCTCGCCTTGAGCAGATGGACCCCAGAAGAGATATGCCGTAATCCACCCCCAGACGTGTCGAGAATCAGCGGCACACCACGCTCGCGACAGATGTCGGCGACCCGCTGATAGAAGTCGGTAGGCACGCCGGGCGGCAAGCTGCCGCTCGCCACCACGAAGTCTGCGGATCCTGCCGCGGCGCTGAGCTTCTCGAGACACGCAAGCTGCTCGGCTTCAGTGAGCCGCGGGCCCGGAAGCACGAAACGGTACTGCTTCCCGGTGCTGCGCTCGTCGACGGTGAAGCTTTCTCTGGTGGAGTGCGCCACGGGGATCCGCAGTACCGGAACTCCTGACTCAGCGATCAGATCCGTTACCTTGTCGCCGGCGTGGCCGCCCGCGGGGAAGAGCGCCAATACCGATTCGCCGAGCACATGGGCGATTCGCGCGACGTTGATACCGCCGCCGCCGGGATCGTAGCGGGGTGGCCCACACCGCAATTTGTCGGTGGGAATGACCCGATCAGTGTCCGTAGTGATGTCGACCGCCGGATTCATCGTCAGGGTCACAATCGTGGATTTCGATTTCGTCGGTGAATTCATCTCGCTACACCGGATTCAGCGCTTGGCGGTAGAGAGCGGCACTCGCGGTGACGCCCGGCCGCGGCCAGCCGGGCGCGAAACGGCGCCGCGGGTCCATCACCCTCCATCACCAACCAGCCTTTTGCCATCGTTGCTCTCCTTCGCTTTCACAGGATGGGTCGCGACGGCATTGGGCAACAGAGCATTGAGACCCTATTGCGGAGCCCATTGAACTCAGCCGCTTGATGACATCCGGCAGGTAGATCGGTGACTTACGGCCCTCCGGACCGGCGAGTCGATGGTGGACGCTTGCGCAGTGGCCAACCCGCGAGCGCGCCCGTCAGCGCCAATGCGGTGACTCGTTTGCGCGACATCCAGTCAGCGCAGCCGGACGACCATTTGGCTGCAGCGGTAAGTTAGGTACGCGCCGCAACCACGTCAAGAGTCGTCGTACGGCCGCGATGTCAAGTTGCGCGCCCGACACCGTTCGACGCGAACCTGTATTAGATGAGCGCTCTTGTCGAGGAGGCAGAATCTCGTTTGTTTGGGTAATCCCCAGTGAACTCCAGTGATGGACTTCGCAGCTAGATGAGGAGCTCTCATGACCTATCGCCGTCTTGCTTGGGCGCTCTGCGCGATGGTGGCGGCGGCCATCATTCCCGTCGAGGCCCATGGCGAGCCTCCGACGAAATGTCTGACCAACACTCCCAAGGGCAAGCAGGTCTACGTGCCCTGCGATCTGCTCAACGCCGGCGCCAATTTCCCGCCGGGGCAGCGGTGTCCCCCACCGCTCGAGCAGTATCCGAAAGATGTGGCGGACTGGTGCGGCGAAGGACCAGGCCTTGCGAGTCCTACGCCCTCGACTCCTCCGACTCCCGCGAGTCCTACGACCCCAACGAGTCCGGCGAGTCCGACGACCTCAACGAGTCCGACGAGTCCGACGACCTCAACGAGTCCGACGACCTCAACGAGTCCGACGACCTCAACGACCCCGGCGAGTCCTACGAGCCCGGCGACCTCAACGAGTCCGACGAGCCCGACGACCTCAACGAGTCCTGCGAGCCCCGCGTCCCCGGGCAATTCGCGGTGAACCGCTGAAGAAATTCGCCGCCGAGGAGGACTTCGTGCCGTGCGACGGGTCTTGACGCCATCAAACCCGGAAAAGCCAAACCGCAGGTAATCAGCGGAAGCGGACGTTCAGCGTCGCCAAACCGAAGATCTTTCGGCCACTGGACTTCGCCCCAACAAGCACGACACCGGTGCGCGTCGCCGGGTCCAGTGACTTGACCTTGCCGCTGAACTCGATGTCGCAGCCTTCCTTGGCCGACACGATCGCCGGCGCCGAGAGCCGTACCGCATAGCGGGTAACCGCACCGGGGTCGCCTGTCCATGTGGAGGCGAAACCGGCTCCTAGCCCCATGGTGAGCATTCCGTGGGCGATCACGTCGGGCAGGCCGGCCAGCTTGGCGATCTCCTCGTCCCAGTGGATCGGATTGGCGTCGCCGGCCACGCCGGCATAGTTCACCAGGTCCCCGCGAGACAGTCGGGTGTGACGCACCGGTAGCTCGTCGCCAACCTTCAGGTCATCGAAGGACGGCGTCCCCGGCGTGCGAGTGCTGCCCTGCTCGGCGATCCGAATCTCGCCCTCGCGGCGCACCGTCTTCTCATACGCGTCATCGGCTTCACCGACTGCGGTGAGGTCCACGTCATGCATCATGATGTTCGGCACGGCCAACTTGATCGCCGGATCGACATCCTCGGCGGTGACTCCCACAACGGTGGTGTGCAGGGTGTGCACTCGCTCGCCGGCTGCGTCGGTGAAAGTGTTGGTCACCGTGATCAGGTCCCTGCCGGCGATCCTGCGCACCGACGTCAGTTCGACGTCAATGTGCAGTTCGTCGCCGGCCACGATCGGGCGGTGCTGCTCGAAAAGCTCTTCGGTCTGCATGTAGGTGTCGTAGCCGACGACAACCTGTTCGAACATGCGGCGATTGCAGGTCATGCCAGGCGTCGACGTGAACGTCAGCGGCGCCACCAGGTCCGAATAGCCCAGCTCGGCGGCGGCGGCGACGTCCCAATGCGCTGGGTGATAGTCCTGGACCGCGCGGGCGTACTCGCGTAACTTTTCGCGGCCGACCAGGTAGGTGCCGTCCATCTGGTAGTAGTGGCCGACCCGCGATTCGAGCGCCGACACTTCTGCTGTGGTCATGAATTGCTCAACTTTTCTATCGGCCAGTTCGGTGGGGCCGACCAAAGCACAGTAACGCGCGTTGCGCCGACGATGACGTCCGCAGATTCCTGACGAGGCTGTCGTGTCGAAACCTATGCTGCCCGCATGACCGAGTTCCGTGCCTCGTCCCCGCCGGATCTTCCCGGCATCCCCTCGGCCGAGGGTCGGTTGCCCGGACCGGATCAGTTGGTCGGCCGACCGCGCGCGTTGGCCGTGGATTTACTCGGCGAATTACACGGTCCGCTGTTCTACGCCGACTTCAACGGCGGCTTCAGGAAGCTCTACGCGTGTTCGCTGGAGCTCGTTACCGAGCTTTGCGACGAAAGCCGGTTCGCCAAGAACCTGACGGCAACCCTTGCCCGAGTCAGGCCGTTGGCCGGTGACGGCCTGTTCACGGCCTACCACGGCGAACCGAACTGGCAGCGCGCCCACGATGTCCTGTTACCGGGCTTCAGTTACGCCGGTCTGCGCGCCTACCACGCGGCGATGCTGGACATCAATTGCAAAATGATCGACCGGTGGGACGCCAAAGTAGGAGTCGGACCGGTAGATGTGTCGGCTGACCTGCAGAAGCTGGCCATGGACACCGTGGCGCTCGCCGGATTCGGTTCGCGCTTCGACTCTTTCGACCGCCCCGGCCTGGCTCCGATCCCACAGAGCTTCACAACCGCACTGGGGGAATTGTCATCTGATGCGCCGACGTCGGTGTTCAAGGAAGAGTTGACCACCCTGCACACGTTCATCGACGGGTTGATAGCCGAGCATCGATCCGGTGACCGCGAGTTTGAGGACCTGTTGGCGTTGATGCTGCAACAGGATCCGAACGGCAAACCCGTGCTGGAAACCGAGAACATCCGCAATCAGATCATGACCTTCCTGATCGCGGGGCAGCTCACCACATCGGAGCTGATGCCCAACACGCTGTACAACATCGTCAGCGATCCGACGGTGCTGCACCGGGTGCAGGCCGAGGTGGACACCGTGTTCGGAGCCGAAGACGACTACGTGCCCAGCTACGACGACATCGGCAAGCTGACCTATCTGCGGCAGGTCATCGATGAAACCCTACGACTGTCCCCACCTGTGCTGCATTTCGATCGAATGGCCCTGGAAGACACTGTGATCGGTGGCAAGTATCCGATCAAGCGCGGCGAGGCGGTCACGGTGCTCACCGGCGCATTGCACCGCCAGCCGGGCTGGGGCGACAATGTCGAACTCTTCGACCCCGGCCGCTTCGCTCCCGAACGCTCGGCTTGCCGGCCGACCGCGCTGTTCAAACCTTTCGGGACGGGCGCACGATCATGTATCGGGCGGCAGTTCGCGCTGCATGAGGCGGCCATGACAGTGGCGCGGCTGGTGCATCGCTACCGCCTCATCGACTCCTATCACTATGTGCCGCAGTGGGAAACGCCCACCAGTCGTCGGCCGGTTGGATTCCGGCTCGACCTGCTGCGGCGCACACCGCAGGACCGCGAGACTAGCACCCCTGGCGTTGAGGCCGCGGCCAGACAGAACGCAGAGCAGCACCCGACAGCGATCAGGGCCGGCACCCGGCTGGCCATCTTTCATGGCTCGAACCTCGGTACCTGTCGCGCACTGGCCCGTCAATTCGCCGACGACGCCACGGCTTTGGGCTGCACGGCGACGGTGGCCCCCCTCGACCATGCCGTTGGTGGCTTCCCCGAAGCCGAGGCCGCCGTGATCATCGCGTCCTCTTACAACGGACAGCCGACCGACGACGCGCGCGCCTTCCTCACCTGGCTGCTCGACGCGAATACCACACTGAACCCGGCACCCAATGTCGCGGTTCTCGGCGTGGGTGACCACAACTGGGCGGACACCTACCAGGCGATCCCGCAGCGCATCGACGAGCGCCTCGGCGAGCTGAAGGCCAACCGATTGGTTCCGCGGGCGGCGGCGGACACGTCGGGGGATATGGTCGGCGCGATCGAGGAGTTCGCGGCCGCGCTGTGGTCGTCGCTGGCCGAACGTTTCGGAGACCCCGACGCCGCGCCGGTCACGGACGCGGCCGAACCGCTTTATGAGTTGCGCCGAATCGTCGGGCCCGTGACGGCGGCGATGGACGCACGGTCGTCGGTGATCCCGATGACCATCGTCGAGAACACCCAACTGGTCAGCCCCGGGCTGGGTCAAGCCAAAATGAATGTCCGCGTGGAGCTGCCGGACGGCGTCGACTACCAAACGGGCGACCACCTCACGGTGATGGCCGACAACCCACCCGAGGTGGTCGACGCGGTTTTGGCACAGCTCGGCATCGACCCTGGACTGCGATTAGCGATCAATCCCCGGCGCAGCTCTCGGCGGCTCATCGCGCTCGACCGCGAGGTCAGCGCACGAGAACTGCTCACGCACTTCGTAGAATTGCGGAAACCGGTGACCAGCAGTCAATTACGCAGTCTTGCCGCGGCAAACAGCAATCCTGCAGAGCGCCAACGGCTCACCGAACTGGCCGAGAATCCAAACGGCTGCCCGCTGAGCGTGCTGGAGTGCCTAGACGAATACCCTGCTTGCGTTCTCACCGGTGCTGAACTTCTTGAGCTGCTGGATCCCATGGTGCCCAGGCACTATTCGATCGCATCGTCGTCAATGCTGTCACCACGCACCGTGGGTCTGATCGTCAGTGTGCTAGATGCGCCGGCCCGTTCCGGGCATGGTCTGTTCAAAGGTGTCGCGTCCAATTACCTCGCGACAGTCCAACCCGGACAAGTGATTCGGGCGCGCGTGGACCCGGCCCGCCAGGCGTTCCGGGCCGGTGCCGATCCGGCCAAGAACGTGATCCTGGTCAGCGCCGGTACCGGGGTCGCACCGTTCCTCGGTTTTCTCGGTGACCGACTGGCCGTACAAGGCGCGGGTGCGCCGGTGGAGCCTGCGCTGTGCTTCTTCGGGGTGCGTGACCCAGAGGTCGATTACATCTTCCGAGACCGGTTCGAACAGGCCGAAGCCATCGGTATCGTGCGGATGCGCCCGGCATTTTCCCGCGCGCCGCAGGATGGGGTCCGCTATGTGCAGGACCGGATCGCCGCAGACGCCGACGAGGTGTGGAACCTATTAGGTGACCCGGACAAGGACACCCACGTATACGTGTGCGGCGACGGCGCGCGGATGGCGCCTGCGGTGCGCGGGTCCTTTCTCGACATCTATCGGACCCGGACGGGCGCTGACGACGACCGGGCCCGTGACTGGTTGAACGGTCTCATCGAATCCGACAACTACGTCGAGGACGTCTGGGCGGGGTGAACCTCGTCATGGTTATGCCCGAGCGGTTGCGATTGGCAATGGCCTCGATCAGGAAGCGTCGCGCAGGCGGGTCTCGACATCCTTGATTCCCTGGCGCAGGTGCTCAGCCAGGTGCCATTCCTCGCCGCTATGGGCATCGCGTAACGCCATGTCGACCGCCGTTTTGGCGTTCGAGAGGTGTCCTCGCCGTTCCTCCCCGTGAGTGGAGATGGCATGAAGGACGGCCCCCACGGCTTCCTGACAGGCATTGGCGAAACCGCTGAGATGTGTGACCGACATGCTGACCCCTTCTTCTACCCGTGCTCAGCGAAGTGCCCGCTGTTACAGGACTACAAACATTTCTTCGTCGTCTACGCTCCTGGCGTTTCGAGTCCCGGCGGGGCTCCGCCGACGAGCGCCTGCCAGGAGCGCAGGTCAGTTGCCGGACTCGATTGCTGCGACCCTTGCGGCCGCGTCGGGTCCGCAGAAGCGCTGAAGGTCCACTCCGCCGGCGCCGAGGAGGTCATCAATGCGGTGCTTGAGGTCACCCGAGGAAAGGTGGGCGTACAGGTTCCGGCCTGGGCAGGAGGTCTGGGCGAGGTCACGATGGCCCGCCAGCGTGTCGCTCGAAACGTGGAAAGTCTGGGCGGCCCACGCGAAGGCGCGGGCTGCTCCCTGCAGCTGGGCCTCCGGCACGCCCTCTTGATCGAAGTCTCCTTCGCAGAGGACCAGGAAATGGCCCGTCGTGTCGTAGTCGGTCGCGGTGTCGCCCGCGATCTCGGTGCTCCGCAGCTCGTAGATGTTGCCATTGCGGTCGACGCCGACGTGATAGGCGATGTCGATCCATCCGTGCTGGTCTTGGTGGTATCGCTGATCCTGTCTGAGATGGTTTGGGGCATTGCGGTTGTCGCCGAGGACGACCGCCTCGTGGTGCAGGGTCATCCGGGTGATGGTGTGGCGCTTCCCTCCGGAGCGGGCCGGTCGCGCCCCCCAGGCGTCCCGGCACAGCAATACCGCCGAAGTCGAAGCGGTCAGGGTTGCACTGATCGTTGAGGTCGGGGGAGGAGACGGTGGATTCGGGCCGGTCCCAGAAGCGGCACTCGAGCAGCTGCCGACCAGGGACGCCGCCCCGGCACCGCCGGCCAGCGCTAGCAGCTGACGGCGGCTGACCAGAGCTGGCCGGCGGCGCGCTGGCTCACACACGGTCCTCACCATACGGGCGTGACACCGGACCGCGGGACGTCTTCATTCTGGTAGCACCCAGTGCGTCGCGCACGCGTCCGCGTGCCCGGTCGAGCCGGGTGGCGGCCTCGGTCGCGTCGAGGCCAGCGAGCAGGGCGACGATCGCGGTCTTGGCGTGGCCACCCGCGGCGGCGAGCGCGGCGGTCGCGGTCTCCTCGTCGACGCCGGCCGCGTCGCGGACGATCCGCACCGCGCGGCGGCGCAGCTTCGCATTCGTCGCGCGCACGTCGACCATCCGCTGTCCATAGGCCTTGCCGAGCGCGATCATCACGCTCGTCGACAGCGCATTGAGCACGACCTTCTGGGCCGTGCCCGCGGTGAGCCGCGTTGACCCGGCGAGCACCTCGGGACCGGTGAGCAGCTCGATCACCAGGTCGGCGGCCGCCTCTCTTCTCGGGTTGTTGACGATCGCGACGGTGAGCGCACCCGCCGCGCGCGCGTGCTCTAGCGCCCCGACGACGTACGGAGTGCGGCCCGAGGCGGTGATCCCGACGAGTGTGTCGGCGGCGGTCAGGCCGGCGAGATCGGTTGGGGCAAAGGCGTCTTCGGCCCCCTCGATGGCCTCGGTCAGCGCCGCCGGCCCGCCGGCGATCACGCCGCGCACCAGATCGGTGCCGAACGTCGGCACGCACTCGGCCGCGTCGAGCACGCCGAGTCGCCCGGAAGTTCCGGCGCCGGCGTAGATCAGGCGCCCGCCGCGCTCCAGCCGCGCGGCGATCGCCTCGGCCGCCGCCGCAATCCGCGGAATCGCCGCTGCCACCGCGGCATGAGCCTCGCCTTCGGCGGCGACGAGCAGCGCAACGACCTCGTCGATGGGCCGCGCGTCGAGGTCGTCCAGGTCTGGCCGCACGGCTTCGGTGGCCAGCGCATCGAGCCCGTCCGTCGTTGCGGCCGCCTGCCGGCGGATCACGTGCGGCTCGTGGATCGCCGCTAATCCCAACGCGCCGTCCAGCGCATCGCCGGCGGCGGGGATGACGTCGAGTTGCTCGCGCAGCGCCCGGACTCCCGCCAGTCCGCCGACCATCGCCACCGGGCCGTCCCCGGCCGCGCGGGCGGTCGCCGCGAGCGCCTCGGCGGCAGAGCGGATGATCGCCAGCGCCGCGGCGTCACCAGCTGCGGCGAGGACGTCGGGCGCGAAGGACGCCAGCGCTCCGGCACCGGTGAGTTGCGCGGGCCAGGTCTCCGGCGCGCCGAAGCGGGCGCGGGCGGCGTCAAGCAGTGCGGTGGACGGTCCACGGCCGTCGTGGGCGCGTAGCGCCGCGCGCAGCCCGGCGGCGCCGATCCACGCGCCACCGCCCTCGTCGCCCAGCCAGGGTCCCCATCCATCGGCGCTGCGCAGCGAGCCGTTTGCATCGATCGCGAGCGCCACGACGCCGGTGCCCACGATCAGCACGACGCCCGGCTCCCCGCCCAGTGCGCCCGCGTGCGCGATAACAGCGTCACTGGTCACCGTGACGCGCTCCGTCCGCAGCGAGGTCAGTAGCGAATCGCCCAGGGCTCGCGCCGCGTCCGGCGCCGTCAGCGCGCCGGCGGCGCCAACGACCACTTCATCAACCGGGCCGAAATCTCGCACCAGCTTGCTGGCTAAGGTCACAATCGCGGCCTCGGCCGCCCGCGCGCCGCCCGGCGCCCCGAGCCCGGGCGCGCCCACCCCCTCGGCCCTCCGGCCGCCTGCGGCGGCTCGGCAGGACGTCTTGCCGAGGTCGACGGCGAGGATCATCGCAGCTTCTGCGCGAATTCAATGATGTTGCCGTCCGGGTCGGCGATGTGCAGCGTCCTTTCACGCCAAGGTCGATCCACCGGTCCGGTGAGGATTTCGACACCGAGTCCGCTCAGCCTTTCCGCTTCCACATTTACGTCCTCGATCAGGAAGCCGATCTCACCACACGGCGGGCTGCCGCCATCGCGACCGATGAGCTCCGGCAGTTTCGAGCGTTCGAAAAGCGAGAATTTTGTGTTCTCCATTTCGAACTCCACATAGCCGTCGCCCTCGATTCGCACCCGGAGCCCGATCACGTCGCGGTAAAACGCCACGGACCGGTCGAGCGATTCGACATATTGGATGACGTAGTCCACACGACGCATGCAATGCACCGTATCGGTTTGCGCCGTGAGCTCGGCAAGGTTCAGCGACCGGTGAATATCGGAGCGCGGCGCTGGGCCGCTGCCGCCACGCCCTCACGGAAGTCAGCGGTCGCTGCAAGGCGCGTTTGTTCCTCGAGCTCGTGGGCGGTGGCGGCCGCGACGGCCTCGGCAAGTCCGGCGCGCATGGTGGTGCGGATGCTCGTGAGCGCCAGGGGAGCCGAAGCGGCGATGCGCTCAGCGAACCGAACCGCCGCCGGGCGAACATCGCCGTCAGCGGCGAGTTCATCGAAAAGTCCTGAGGCATAGCCGATTTCACCACCGAAACGCTCACCGGTGAGCATCCACTCGAGTGCTTTTTGCTGGCCGACGACACGGGGCAGCGTGGCGGTGATACCGAAGCCGGGATGAAACCCGAGCCGGCTGAAATTGGCCGCGAATTTCGAGGAGGGTGCCGCCACCCGGAAGTCTGCGCTGAGGGCAAGCCCGAGCCCGCCGCCGATCGCGGCGCCGTGCACCGCCGCGACAACCGGCTTGCGGGCGCGGAACAACCGGATGGCCTGGGGATAAAGCTCGCCCGGTGACGAACGATTCTCGGCGGGCTGGGAGAAGTCGGCGCCGGCGCAGAAGTGTTTTCCCTCGGCGCACAACACGATCGCGCGGCACTCGATGTCGTCGTCGAGTTGCTCGTAGGCGTCGGCGATGCGCGCGATCAAGCCGGTGTCGAAGTAGTTGTTCGGGGGCCGATGGATCTCCACCATGGCCACGTGGCCGAGGAGTTCGATGGTCACATCGACAGTGGTCATAGCCGTTCCAACAGTTCGCGCACGGCGGCATTGAATATCTCGGGCTGATCCATGTTCGCCGCATGCCCGGCGTTGTCGATGACAAGCTTGCGGGAATTGGAGATCTTGCGGTGCATGTAGTCGGCCGGGGCCAGGAAGTCGGAGTCGTGGGCGCCGACAACCACCAATGTGGGCACCGTGATGCGGTCGAGCGACGTGATCACGCGAGCGTCCTTTTGAGCCATCACACCGCGGGCGGCGCGAGGCAGTCCTTCGGGATGCGCATGGACCGCCTGAGCGAGTTCCGCCGAGGCGTCGGCGCGCCCTTCGCCGCGCTCGAGCTCTCCAGCGCGGCGTTCCACCCACGCGTTCCACTTGTCGCGTGCTTCGTCATTGCGATAGCCCGGTCCGGTGTCGACCAGCACCAGCCCGGCCACGCGCTGCGGATGGACGAGGTGGAAGGCCAGGGATAGGTAGCCGCCCAAGGACATTCCGCCGAGTACGGCGCGATCGGCACCCGCGGCGTCGAGAATGGCCGCCATGTCGGCGACGCAAAGCTGCTCGGTGTAGCGCTCCATGTCGTCGGGAGCGTCACTGCTGCCATGGCCGCGCTGGTCCCAGACGATCACCGGGCGGTCGACGCTCAAGGCATCGATATTGGGATTCCACATGCCCGCGGTGGCGCCGAAACCATGGGTGAGCAAAAGGGGCAGGCCCGTCGAGTCCTGGTTGTGCACCTGGTAGGCCAGCATGACCCCGTCTGGGCGCCGCAGCCGGTTCACGACACCACCTCCGACCCTGACTGGATGGCTGGGTACAGGGCATCGGGCCCACCGGTGACCAGGGCAGCCCCGAGCCGGTCCGCCCAGCGGTGATGCCCTCCGCCTTCGTCTCGCCACGCCCAGAGCCGACGGGTCAGGTAATGCAACGGATACTCCTTCGTCATACCGATAGCGCCATGCGTCTGGTGGGCGGCCGCGGTCACCAGCCGCGCGGCCCGGTCGGCAAGCATTTTGGCGCAAGCGATCTCGAAGCCGCCCCGGCCGAGTTCAACCGCTTCGACGGCACCGTCGATGGCCGATGCGACCACGGTGGCCTGCTGGTGGATGGTCACCAGATGTGCCTGCACGGCCTGGAAGCGACCGATGGGGCGTCCGAATTGCTCACGTTCGCCGCTGTAGCGCAGTGTCATTGCCGCGACGGCACTTACCGCGCCGGCCATCAGCGCGGCTCGCCCCAGCGCGGTGCGCTCCCACAGCGTCTGCTCGGAAACCGCGCCGGGTGCGTCGGCGCGCGCGGATACCGGTTCACCGTCGAAAATTATTGTGTCCCTTGGCTCGTCCGCGAGATTTAGCCCGCGGCGGACGGCCGGACCACCTTGCGCCGCGGGGCCCGGCGCGACCACGACGACGCCGCCGAGGAGTGCGATGACATGCTCGGCGCGGTGCCCCCACGCGACGGCCGGTGCCGCGCCAAAAAGCCGGTCGCCCTCGAGACGGAGGGCTGGGGCGGGAGGCAGCACCGTGCGAACACCGTTGGGCAGTGTCAAACCGGCAGACGCCAACAGCCACCCACCGACCAGGCCGGCTTCGGCCAGGGGGACCGGTGCCGCGTGTGCTCCCGCGGCCCGCAGCAGTTGGACCGCATCGCCAACGCTGCCCCCGGCTCCGCCCAGCCCCTCCGGGACGGGGATGTCACTGAATCCACTCTGCCGCAAAGCGTTCCACAATCCTGACACCCAACCGGCGGCTTCGGCTTCGCCGACATCCTCCCACCCGCTATGCGCGGCAAACAGTTTGGCTGCCGCGCTGTACAGTTCGTTGTCGCTCATGCCAAACCTTTGGCCGCGACCGAGCGCAGTATCTCGGTGGTGCCGCCCCGGATGGTGAACGATGGCGCGTCCAACGTTGCGCGGCGTAGCAACCGTTCGAACAGCGACGTGGTCTCGACGTCGCAGACCAGCTCGCCGTCCAGCAAGTCCCGCAGTGCGCTGACGACATCCTGTTCGAACCGGGTGCCCATTTCCTTGATGAGCGCGGCATCGGCAGCCGGCGTGCCGCCGGCGTCAATCGCCCTGGCCACGCTCACCGATAGCCGCCGCAGCACCCAGTATTGAGCCGCGAGTTCGCCGATCAGCCGACTCCCGCAGCGAGTGGCGGAAAGCTTCGGGCACTCGCGCATGAATTCTTGGACGAGGAGGAAGGTCGAGATCCACCGGTCTGGCCCGCTGCGCTCGAAGGCCAACTCGCTGGCGTTCTGTGCCCAACCTTGTCCGATTTCGCCGATCACCATCTCGTCGGGCACCAGCACGCCGTCGAGGACCACCTCGGCGAAGTGGTCGGTGCTCCCGCTCAAGTAGGGGATCGGCGTAACCGTGACGCCGGGACTGCGCATATCGATCAGGAACCGGCTCAGTCCCGTACGACGTTCGCCCTCGCCGGTTCGACACAGCGCGATCATGTAGTCGGCGTGCATCGCGTTGCTCGTCCAAACCTTCACGCCCGACACTCGCCAGCCATCCCCATCGCGCACACCGCGCGTACGCACCGAAGCGAGGTCGCTTCCGGCGTCGGGTTCGCTCATGCCGATACAAAAACACAACTCGCCCCGGCAGATTCGCGGCAACAGCCACTGCTTTTGGTGCTCGGTGCCGTAACGAAGAAGCACCGGGGCGATTTGCCGGTCGGCCACCCAGTGATGCCCAACCGGGGCGCCCCAACGCAGCAGTTCCTCGACGACGACAAAGCGGTCGACGGCGGTGGCGTCGCGGCCGCCGTAGCGCACCGGGACCGCCATGCCGATCCAGCCACGCTGGGCCAACGCGGCGGAAAACGACCGATCGACCCCGGCGCCCATCCCGAGGCCAGGCTCGAACGTTCCCCAGGGCAGCGTCTCGGTCAGAAATTCCCGAACCCGTTCCCGCAATGCCAGCTCTGCGGCGGTGTGCGCGGCAGGCGACGGGACCATACCTCGCAGGCTAACCGCCTACTCCAAAGCGACGAAAGCTGCCGCCTCGCTCGGGTACACGACAGGAGTTCGCCGAACGGATGCAAGCGCGTCTAGCGGGGGAGTTGAAGGTATCGATGTACGAGGGCGACCGCTATGCCGCCTTCACCGACGGATGCCGCGACGCGCTTTACCGATCCGGAGCGAACGTCGCCGACTGCGAAAATCCCGGGCGCGCTCGTTTCAAGTGTGAACGGCTCGCGTTCGACGTTCCAGTGACCGGCTTTCATCGCGTCGATCCCCGTCAGCACGAAGCCATGCTCGTCGCGCGCGATCTCCGAGGGGAGCCAGTCCGTCGTCGCTTCGGCACCGATGAGCACGAAGAGCACCCTCGCGTCCCGTCGAGATGTGGTGCCAGCACTTCGATCGATCACGTCGATCGCCTCGAGTTCTTCGCCCCCGAGCGCCGCGACGACCTCCGATCGCGTCTCCACCCGAATGTTCGTTTTCGTCGCGATCTGCTCGATGAGGTAGTGGGACATGCTCTCGGCGAGCGACTCGCCCCGCACGAGGAGCGTGACGGATCGCGCGTGGTTGCTGAGGAAAACGGCGGCCTGGCCGGCCGAATTGCCCGCACCGATCAAATACACATCGTTGCCCTGCGCCAGACCCGCGTCGCTGCGCGCCGCGCCGTAATAGACACCGGAGCCGACGAAGCGGTCGATCGAATCGACTCGGAGTCGTCGCCACTCCACTCCCATCGCTAGCACGATCGACCTGGTGCGCAAGACGTCGCCCCCATCCAGCGTGACGGTCAGGTGGTCGGGGTCGATGTCTTCGACATGACGGGTCACGACGATCTCGGCACCCAACCTTTTCGCCTGCTGCAGCGTCCGCGCCGCGAGGTCGTCGCCAGAGACGCCGAACGGGAAACCCGTGTAATTCTCGATCCGGGTGGAGGTGCCGGCTTGCCCTCCGGGGGCGAAGGATTCGATCAGTCCCGTCTGAAGACCCTCGGAGGCGCCGTTGACCGCCGCCGTCAGGCCCGCCGGGCCGCCACCCACGATCACCAAGTCGTAACGCGCCCGGCTTGGCTCGACGGTCAGCCCAGCGGCCCGCGCAACCGCGCGCATTGTCGGGGTAGTCAGCCGCGTGCCGTCGCGCAGCACCACCGTCGGATAGGCGGTGGGATCGTCTGCGGCGCCTTCCGGTGTCGCGGGATCGTCCGGGTCCAGGCGTTCGAAAGGAATCTGGTTGCGATGCAGGAAGACGTCGCAATGATGCACTCCCGGGTCGACACGCGGGCCGATCACGAACATTGCAGGCTCGCGCGGTTGGGCGGTGGCGTTTCTGAGCATCTCCATGCGCTCCAGTGCGGCGGCACCGACCATTTCGGAAATCTGGGGCGCCATCGCGGCGAGCGTGTGGAACACCTCGACCGTCATTTTCAATACCCGTGACGGCCCAACGGCTCGCATGCTGGCGGGCAACGGAGTACCGAGCGTCATCGGGATCTCGCCTCCGACTTCGCCCGGAAGTCGCACGCCGATTACCTGCTCGACTCCGTTCACCAGCTTCGTCAGCTCGGCCTTGCCGTCGACCACGATCGCAAGGGACCGGCCTTCGCCCTCGTGGCCTACGTACTCCCCGCCGATGAGGTGGATGTCCTCCACGGCGCCCGCAAGATATTCGAGTTCTTTGTCCCTGAGCGTCGAGAAGAGCGGAATCGTGGCCAGCTCTTCTGTGGTGAACATGTTTGCCTCCCAATTTGTTTCGCGCGACGCCACTGGTTCACGAGGCGCTTTCGCGCGTGGTGCCGACATTTTCAATGCAGGTATCGTCCATCGCACACCGTGGGCGGCACATGAGGCATCCGCCTCAGAATCGCGGGCCCATACGGGCGCCGCAGTCGTTGGATGGCTCAGTGCGACTTAATGTGGCCGATGCAGGCGTAAGGTTCGACCATGCACGTCGCGGGCAGCCCGCCGGATATCCGCTATGCCCACAGCGGCGGCCTGAACATCGCATACTCGGTGACAGGACAGGGACCCGACCTCGTCGTCGCGCCCGGTTTCATCTCGCACCTCGACATCATGTGGGAGGAACCGTCGGTCGTCCACTTCTACTCGCGACTCGCGTCCTTTCGTCGCGTCGTCACCTTTGACAAGCGGGGCACTGGCCTCTCGGATCCGGTAATGCACGCACCGACGTTGGAAGAGTCCGTCGACGACCTGTGCGCCGTCATGGACGCGGCCGGATGTGAACGCGCCGACCTCGTGGGCGTTTCCGAGGGTGGCACGATGGCGATGCTGACGGCAGCAGGCCACCCCGATCGGGTGAATGCGCTTGCCCTATATGGAACTTTCTCTCGCCTGCTCCGAGCGACTGACTACCCGCTCGGCGTCACCGAGGAGCAGCTGTCGGCGTTGGTCGAGGTGAGTGCCAAGCGTTGGGGGGAGGGCGTCGGACTGGGTGCATGGGCTCCGAGCCGGCGGGGCGACGCCGATCTGCGGCGGTGGTGGGCGCGGCTGCAGCGTGTCGCCGCCAGTCCGGGCATGGTCCGTAACATCTTCGCGCTCTATCCGCAGCTGGACATCCGCGACGTGCTGCCCGCGATCCAGGTGCCCACGCTCGTGCTCCACCGGCGTAACGACCGGATGGTGACGCTCGAGATGGGTCGTTACCTCGCCGACCGCATCCGGGGGGCCAAGTTCGTCGAGATCGACGGCGAGGACCACCTGTTCTTTACGGGCGATGCCGATGCCCTGCTCGATGAGATCGAGGAGTTCCTTACCGGCGTGCGGCCGCAGCCCCCGGTCGAGCGCGTCCTGGCCACGGTGCTGTTTACCGACATCGTCGACTCCACGAAGCGAGCAGTCGAGCTTGGCGACCAGCGATGGAAGGAGTTGCTCGGAAGGCACGACGCCCAGGTACGGCGCCAACTCGAGCGCTTCGGTGGCCGTGAGGTCAACACGACGGGTGACGGCTTCCTCGCCCGGTTCGATGGACCCGCCCGCGCGATCCGGTGTGCCATGGCGATCCGCGACGTGCTGCGGAGCCTGGGTCTCGAGGTGCGGGCGGGCGTACACACGGGGGAGGTGGAGTTGCGCGACGACGACATCAGCGGCATCTCCGTTAACATCGCCGCGCGTGTCGCAGCGGCGGCCGGGGCGGGCGAGGTGCTCGTCTCGCGCATCGTCGTAGATCTGGTCGCCGGGTCGGGTCTTGGCTTTGCCGCTGGCGGCGCGCACACCCTCAAGGGTGTGGCGGGCGAGTGGCCGTTGTTCGCCGTCGAAGGTTGACCGAAAGGGCGTACTCGCGACAGCTACGGCAGCTCAGGTGTC
>NZ_LZJR01000152.1 GCF_001667925.1 Mycobacterium sp. E2479
CCGGCCAGCACCGCACGCCAGGCCGCGCGGGCGGCCTGAAGGTCACGACCGGCCAGCCAGCTGACAAACCGGCGATACGGCACCGGCGCGGGCAGCCGCTGACCGCGGTAGCTGGCAAAGATTTCGCCCAGCAAAATCGGCAGCGACCACCCGTCGAGCGCGATGTGATGATTGGTCAACACAATGCGGTGCTGCTCGTGCGCGGTACGCACCAACGCCACCCGAAGCGGCGGCTCATCGGCAAGGGCGCACACCGCGGCACGCTCGGCCGCACACAGCCACTCCACCCCCTGCTCGACATCGCCGGCCTTCAGCTCGGCGTAGCGCCAGGGCACCTCGGGATTCGCCGGGATGACCTGGACCGGCTGATCGAAATGCTCGACATACCGGGCCGCCAGATGAGGATGACGCGCCACCACGGCCTGCACCGCATCGCGCAGCCGGTCTGGATCTAGCCGACCACGCACCGTGATCCCCAACTGCACCGCATACACCTCATCACCCAAGTGCTGGGCGGCTCGGGCATGAAACAACAACCCCTGCTGCAGCGGAGTCAGCGGCAACACATCAGCAACCCGGTAGCGCCGCTGCAGCTGGTCAATCTGCTGCTGGTCAAGACGCGCCGGCACAATGTCCGAAGGCGTCAATCCGCCCCCGCCACCACGCACATGCGCACAAATGCCGGCCAGGGCCTCAAACCAGAACTGGCTCAACCGACTGACCTGCGCATGATCCAGCGCTGAAGGCGCCCAGGTCCAGTTGGCATGCAGCTGAGGACCGACCTCGGTATCGACAGCGCCCGCATTGAGTTCCACGGTGTGCGCCAACGGCATTGAAATCCGCGCCGCAACACCGGCCACCGACAACCCCTCTGAACTGACCTGCCACACCTGCCCAAAGCCATCGGCCGCCGGCGCGGCCAACCGCCCCAAATAGTTGAACCCGATCGCCGGATCCGGCCCACCCAGATCAACCTCAGCGTTCAGATAACGCAACAGCCCATAGCTCAATCCGTCCGGATGAGCGCGAAGCTGTTCCTTAACGTTTTTGACCAGCCCACCCAGCGGCGGCGCACCGGCGATCACCTGCGCCCAGTCCAACCCGCCGACCGCCAACGACACCGGATACTTCGCGGTGAACCATCCCACCGTGCGCGACAAATCCACGTCGGCGCCCAGCTCCTCGTGGCGGCCATGACCCTCCACGTCGATCCCAATCGAGGCGCCATCGCCGCCCAAGAACTGTGTGCACGCCAAACCGAAGGCGATCAACAAGATGTCCTGGATGCCGGCGTGGAACGCCGCCGGCACCGCACCAAGCAGCAGCCGGGTCGTCTCAACATCCAGCTGCACCGACAAATGCCCAGCCGTGGCGAACGTATCCACCGAAGGTTGCACCGACGGCAACACCGCGGGCGTCTCCACCACCTGCCGCCACACCTCGGCCTGCGCTATCACCCCCGGATCGTGTGCATGCTCGACCAGCAACGCAGCCCACCGGCCAAACGATGTGCCGCCCACCGGCAACACCACCGCCTGCCCGCTACGGTGCTGCGCCCAGGCAATATTGAGGTCTTCCAACAGGATTCGCCACGACACCCCATCAATGGCGAGGTGATGGACGATCAACGCCAACTGCCCCGTATCGCGCGCCCACACCGCACGCACCATCACCCCGGCCGCCGGGTCCAACCCCGAGCGCGCCGCAATCAACACCGCATCCGACAGCGCGTCCACCGATTGCACGCATGCACGCGCATCCACCGACCCCGCCCGCGACACAGTCAGCGACCAATCCTCACCGACGCAAGACCGCAACATGGCATGCCGATCCAGCAATGCCTGCACCACCACGACCACGTCGGCCTCGCTCACCCCCACTGGAGCCTGCACCACCATCGTCTGGTTGAACTGCTCCACCGCCCCCGCAACCCCGGCCAACCACCGCATGATCGGCGTCGCCACCACCGACGCGTCACCCTCATCAGCTGGGCCGTGCGCGCCGCTGGGCTCCGCGACCACCGCCGCCAGCCGCGCCACGGTCTGCTCGACGAAAATGTCGCGCGGCCGACACACCAGCCCGGCGATCCTGGCCCTGGCCACCACCTGGATAGCCGAAATGGAATCACCGCCCAGCTCGAAGAAGGAATCATCGACCCCAACCCGCTCCAACCCCAGGACCTGGGCATAAATGCCGGCCAGCATCTCCTCGGTGGGCGTGGCCGGGGCCCGGTAACGATCACCCTCGCCGTAATCCGGCGCCGGCAGAGCCTGTTTGTCGATTTTGCCGTTGACCGACAACGGCAACTTTTCAACTACCACCACCGCTGCCGGCACCATATATTCCGGCAGCCGCTCGGCCAGCGCGGCGCGGATCCCGCGCGGATTCGCCGTCCCGGTGACATAGCCGACCAGCCGCCTATCCCCCGGCCGGTCCTCGCGGGCGATCACCACCGCCTGTTGCACCCCGGTCAACGCACCAAGCGCCGCCTGAATCTCACCCAGCTCGATCCGATACCCGCGGATCTTGACCTGCTCATCAGCACGACCCACATACTCGAGC
>NZ_LZJR01000153.1 GCF_001667925.1 Mycobacterium sp. E2479
TCGCGGCTCCTTTGCCGTGGGCGAACTAGTTGCTGATCTCGAATCCTGCGTTGACCTTGGTCGGGCGCACCCGCACCACCAATTCACCGGGAACGCCGTTGCGACGGCCGAATTCGTCCGCGCGTGCTGCGCCCATGTAGCGGCGACCGGTGCGGGTGGCGATGTCGCGCACCTCATGCGCATCCTCGCTGACCGTGGCCAGACCCTGCACCTGGACGAACGAGTACGGCGGATGGGGATCGTCGACGCAGATCACCACGCGCGGATCACGCGCCAGTGCACGGCCTTTCGACGTGTCGCGCCCGGTGTTGAACGCCAGCTCGGCGCCGTCCTGCCCGATGTCGACCACGAACCACACCGGCGCGACCAGCGGCCGGCCGTCGGCGGCGAGGTAACCCAGCATCCCGGTGCGGGTGCGCCCGACCAAGGTCAACGCAGGATTCGAGATCAGCAACTAGTTCGCCCACGGCAAAGGAGCCGCGATGAGCAAGGCAAGCACGGACCGTCCGCTGCGGGTGATCCAGTGGACGACCGGAAACATCGGTCGCCGGTCGCTGCACGCCATCATCGGGCGGCCAGACTTGGAACTGGCCGGGGTGTATGCCCATGGCGCCGACAAGGTCGGCGTCGACGCCGCCGACCTGGCGGGCTGGGCGGAGCCGACCGGCGTGCAAGCGACGAACGACATCGACGCGCTGTTGGCCCTGGGCGCCGACGCATGTTGCTATAACCCGTTGTGGCCCAGCGTCGACGAGTTGGTACGGTTGCTGGAATCGGGAGTCAACGTGTGCACCAGCGCCGCGTGGATCACCGGTGGCAAACAGACGCCACAGGACTTCAAACGCATCGAGGACGCCTGCTATAAGGGCAATTCGACGATCTTCGGCAGCGGCGCGCACCCGGGCATGACGAACATGGTGGGCATGGTGCTCTCCGCCTCGTGCGAGCGCGTTGACGAGATCCGGATCACCGAGTCCGTCGACTGCTCGACCTACGAGTCGGCGGAAACTCAGACAGCGATGGGGTTTTCGCAAGCTCCCGATACCCCGGGACTGGCCGAAAACGTCCGGCGCGAAAGCGAAGTCTTCGCGGAATCGGCCGCGATGATGGCCGACGCGATCGGGGCGAAGCTGGACAAGATGACCTTCGACGTCACGTTCACTGCGGCCACCGATGACTCCGATCTGGGCTTTATGAAGATCCCCGCCGGAACGGTCGGCAGCGTCTACGGCTACCACCGCGGCTGGGTTGGCGATCGCAACGTCGTCAGCGTCGGGTTCAACTGGACCATGGGCAGTCACGTCGTCCCGCCCAAGCCGCTCGAGCACGGCCACGTCATTCAAGTGTTCGGGTTGCCCAACATGCGCACCGTGCTGCACTGCCTGCCACCCAAGGACTGGACCGAGCCCGGGTTCATGGGACTGGGAATGATCTACACGGCGATGCCGGTTACCAATGCCGTCCCGGCCGTGGTCGCCGCTCCGCCCGGGATCGTGACACTGGCGGATTTGCCACCTGTCACCGGCCGGCTGGCCCACTAGCGGATATGCCGTCCGCCACAGGTGGCGGCCCCGCGAGGAACGCTTGCGTGCACTAAGGTTAGTATCCCTAACTGAGCAAATGTTCCGTTGACATCGGTGTCGTCGGCGACGGTTGGTGAGCTTTGCGGAAGGCGGTCAGGTGGTGACTAGTCCGGGCTCAGGTCCCCGCCCCGGCTTGATGACCCGCGCTTTGAGACAAGTGTGGATCCCGCTGGTGCTGGTCGTCGTTCTGGCGGTGTCGGCGCTGATCGTGTCGCGGCTGCACAAGATCTTCGGCTCGGAAGACCTCAACGCAAACGCCGGCAAAGGGATCGAAATCGTGCAGTTCAATCCCAAGGTCGTCGTCTACGAAATCTCCGGCTCCCCGGGTACGACGGCCAATATCAACTACTGGGACGAAAACGCCGACACCCACCAGGTCAACAACGCCCCACTGCCGTGGTCGACCACGATCTCGACCACGCTGCCCTCGGTCAGCGCCAACATCATGGCGCAGAGCGACGGCGGCACGATCAGTTGCAAGATCACCGTGGACGGCGTCGTCCGCGACAGCCAGAACTCCGACGGCCATAACGCCCAGACCTTCTGCCTGGTGAAGTCCGCATGAGCGATGTGAACAGCAAGACCGAACGCGACCTGAGCACCGCCGACACCGGCCCGATCAAAACCGGCAGCCTGTCCAAGGCGGAGCGGGGCCACCGGCCTTACCTGCCCCACGCGATCCGCATCTTCGCGGTACCGATCATCTTGGGCTGGGTGGCCATCACC
The DNA here is from genome assembly GCF_001667925.1 of Mycobacterium sp. E2479. Taxonomy (GTDB): domain Bacteria; phylum Actinomycetota; class Actinomycetes; order Mycobacteriales; family Mycobacteriaceae; genus Mycobacterium. The sequence goes on from NZ_LZJR01000153.1 coordinate 2,310, forward strand.
GTGTTGGTGAACGTCATCGTTCCCACCCTGGAGAAGGTCGGCGAGGCGCACTCGGCGCCGATGACACCGCTGGACGCGCCGTCGATGAAGGCGATGATGCGCCTGGGCCACAACTTCCACGAGTTCGACTCCAACAGCACCGTGATGATCGTCCTGGAGGGTCAGCACCCGCTCGGGCCGGACGCCCACCAGTACTACGACAAGCTGATTCGGCAACTCCGCCAAGACCCCAGGCACATTCAGCACATCCAGGACTTCTGGGGCGACCGGCTCACCGCCGCGGGCGCTCAGAGCGCCGACGCCAAGAGCGCTTATGTGCAGGTGAACCTCGCCGGAAACCAGGGCACGACGCTGGCCAACGAGTCCGTGGACGCCGTTCGCAAGGTGATCGACGAGAACAGGGCGCCACCCGGCGTGAAGGCCTACGTCACGGGTCCCGCGGCGCTGTCCGACGACATGCACATCATCGGCAACGCCAGCCTGGCCAAGATCACGCTGTTCACCCTGGGTGCCATCGCGATCATGTTGCTGCTGGTTTACCGGTCCATCGTCACCACGCTGGTGCAGCTGTTCATGACCTTTGTCGCGCTGGCCTGCTCGCGCGGAGTCGTCGCGGTTCTCGCTTACCACAACGCATTCGGGCTCACCACCTTCGCCGCCAACATCTTGACCATGCTGGCGATCGCGGCGGGAACCGACTACGGAATCTTCCTCGTCGGCCGCTATCAGGAGGCATTGGCCGCCGGCGAGGACCGAGAAAGCGCGTACTACACCACATTCAAGGGCGTCGCCCCGGTCGTCTTGGGATCGGGCTTGACGATCGCGGGCGCGACTTATTGCCTGAGTTTTTCGCGGCTGCCGTGGTTCAACACGATGGGCGCACCCGTGGCGATCGGCATGCTGGTCGTGGTGCTGGCCGGCATCACGCTGGGCCCCGCGGTGGTCTTCGTCGGCAGTCGCTTCCATCTCTTCGAACGGCAGGCCAAGCGCGGTCGGCTGTGGCGCCGGGTGGGCACCGCCGTTGTGCGTTGGCCCGCACCGATTTTGGCCGTCAGCGCCGCGATCGTGTTAGTCGGCATGATCGCGCTGCCCAGCTTCCACACGAGCTACAACGACCGCCATTACCTGCCGTTGTCAGCCCCGTCCAATCAGGGGCAGGAGGCCGCCAATCGGCATTTCTCCGAGGCACGGATGAACCCCGACCTGTTGATGGTCGAGTCTGACCACGACATGCGTAACCCGGCAGACATGCTCGTCTTGGACCGGGTGGCCAAGAACGAGATGCGCACGCTCGGCATCGCCATGGTCCAGGACATCACGCGACCGCTGGGCATCCCGATCCAGCACAGCTCGATTCCGTTCCAGAACAGCGTACAAAGCCAGACGACGATGCAGAACATGAGCTTCCTCAAGGAGCGCATGAACGACATCCTGAAGATGGCCGATGACCTGCAAACCCAGATCGACACCACGCAGCGCCAGTATGAGGTGTCGTTAGACCTGGCCAACGCCGCCGACGACAGCGCACGGACCACGGCGGTGACGTCGCAGATCACCGACACGCTGCGCGATCACATCGCGGATTTCGACGACACCTTCCGGCCGATCCGCACGTACTTTTACTGGGAGAAGCACTGCTACGACATTCCGGTGTGCATCGGATTGCGGTCCCTGTTCGACACGTTCGACGGCTTCGACCAACTCGCCGAGCAGTTCCACTACCTCACAACCGACATCGCGCACACCGCCAAAGCCACCCACGACCTCAATGCGCTGTTCCCCACGCTCATCACCACGCTGAAGACCACCAGGGGCATCACGCTGACGCTGTATCAGACGTTCAAGGCGATGATCAACCAGATGGAGGCGATGAGCAACACCGCCATCGTGATGGGGCAAAGCTTCGACAACTCCAAGAACGACGACTTCTTCTACCTCCCGCCGGAAGCCTTCGACAACCCCGATTTCCAGACGGGTCTGCGCATGTTTCTGTCGCCGGACGGTAAGTCGGCGCGGTTCTTCATCACCCATCAGGGCGACCCGATGTCGCCGGAGGGCATCGCGCGCGTCGACGCCGAACGCACCGCGGCCCAGGAGGGCTTGAAGCAGTCGTCGCTGTCGGATGCCAGGGTCTATCTCGGCGGAACCGCCGCAACGTTCAAAGACATGGCCGATGGCGAGAAATACGACTTGATGATCGCCGTGGTGTCGGCCCTGACGCTGATCTTCATGATCATGCTGCTGCTGACGAGAAGTGTGGTGGCCGCGCTGGTGATCGTCGGCACGGCGGCCAGCTCGATCGCCGCGTCATTCGGTCTGTCCGTGTTGATTTGGCAGGACCTGTTCGGCATCCGGATCCACTGGATCGTGATGGCGCTGTCGGTCATCATCCTGCTGGCCGTCGGGTCGGACTACAACCTGCTACTGGTCTCCCGGTTCCGTGAAGAGATCCATCGCGGGCTCAAGACGGGGATCATCCGGTCGATGGCCGGCACCGGTGGTGTGGTGACGGCGGCGGGCCTGGTGTTCGCCTTCACCATGGCGTCCATGCTGGGCAGCGATCTGCGCGTGCTCGGTCAGTTCGGGTCCACGGTGTGCATCGGTCTGTTGCTCGACACGCTGATCGTGCGCACGCTGCTGATGCCCTCGATCGCCACCCTGCTCGGACGGTGGTTCTGGTGGCCGCAGGTTGTACACCCGCGCGGTGACAACGCGCGGCGGCCGGTGAACGCCTAGTCCGAGAGTGGCGAACCGGCCACGCCCCGCTCGCGATCGCTAGTCCGCCGGGGGAGCCCTACGCTCACCGCGACCGCGCCCGCGCCGACATGCACCGCGAGCACCGGTCCCAGTTCGGTGATGATCGGCGGCTCGCACGCCGGTAACCGCTCGCGCAGCGCCGTCGCCACCTCTTGTGCGCCGACCGGATTGTTGACGTGGTGCACAGCCAGGGCGGCGACGTCCTGGCCGACGACCTCACAGACCCGTTCGATCATCGTCTGCGTCGCATGGCTCACCGTGCGCACTCGTTGAGCCAGAACAAGTTTGCCATCATCGATACGCAACAGCGGCTTGAGCGCCAGGGCGGTGCCGAGCCACGCCTTCGCCCCGCCGATGCGCCCGCTACGGCGCAGGTTGTCCAGCCGTTGCACCACCATGAAGGCATGCCCGCGGTCCACGGCGGCACGCGCGGCGTCCGCGACGGCCTCGACGTCCCCGCCATCGGCCGCGGCCCGCGCGGCGGCCAGAGCGACGAAACCGGTGCCCATCGCAGCCGATTTGGAGTCGACGACGCGCACGTTCGGGTCGAGGTCGGCGGCGGTACGCTCGGCGGCGCGGCAGGTGCCCGACAGCGCCGCCGAGATGTGGACTGCCACCACGCCGTCGCCGCCGCTGTCGGCCAGCGCCTGCTGGTACACGTCGGCCAGTTCGGCCGGAGTGGCCGCCGCGGTGGTCGCCGCTAATTTGTATATGTCGCCGGGAACGTCGTCGACACCATCACGCAGATCGTTGCCGTCGAGCAAGATGTGCAGCGGAACGACACGTATCCCCCACTTCTCGAGCAGGTCGGCGGGCACACGTGCCGACGAGTCGGTCACCACCACGACGGTCACAAGCGCTACCCGCGGCGCTTCTCGTGCGCCACGCCGGCTTGATTGCGCGGCTCCTCCTCATCGCGCTGCGCGCTCTGCATCGTTGCCACGCCGGCTTGATTGCGCGGCTCCTCCTCATCGCGCTGCGCGCTCTGCATCGTTGCCACGCCGGCTTCGGCGAGCGCCTTGAGCATCAGCTCCGCGACCGCCTGGTGAGCCTCGAAATTCCAGTGGATGCCGTCGGGGTTTCCGCGGCCGTTGATAATCTGCTCGGCGACAGCGGCTTTGAGATCCACCAAGGGTACCTGGTGGCTTTGCGCCCATTCGGTGATGGCGGCCACCGTCCCCGCGCGACCGTGGTGGGCCCTTCCGTAGGTGTCGGCGATATGCACCGACGGCAGCGACGCCACGATCGGGATGCCCGGGCGATTGAAATCGATTGCGCCACGCGTCTGTTCGAGATAGTAGGCGCTCAGATGCGGAGGCAGGGCCGGCCGGGCGATCGGAGAGAGCCTGGGCTGCGCCCAGCCATAGCCGTCACGGACCCAGCGCCGCAGCCAGGGCGGCCGCACGTAGCGGATCAGCTCGCGCAGCGCGGTGGGCAGCACCGACGGCAGCGAATCCATGCCGCCGGTGGCGAAGATGACCGCGCCGGCCCTGGGGAGCGCCGCCCACGCCCGCGGGTCCTGGGTCGCCGCCCACCAGATGTCGCGGCAGGTCCAACCGATGCGGCCGATCAGCTCGACATCCCAATCAAGTTGTGCCGCAACAATATTAGGCCATATTCGCGGATCGTCGGCGGGAAGTCCCCCGGTCGGACCGTAGTAGGCCAACGAGTCGGCGAAAATCAGCAGGGTGGGCTTGGGCTCAGAGGACATCGTTGGACACCTGCGCGGAAGCGTTCCACACATCCAGACGCCAACGGATACTGTTGAATTCGTCGGCGGGATCGTCGTTATGGCCGGAAAGCTGCACCCAGCTGGCATTGCCCATGCCACCCAGAATCGGCCAGTTGGCAACGGGAAGCTTCAGCAGCGCGGCCGCCGCGGCGGCGATCAGGCCGCCGTGAGCCACCAGCACCACCGGGCGATCCGGCCCGTCGGGGTCACCCCATTCCGGCTCGCTGGATACCAATTCGGCGACCAACGGCACGCTGCGTGCCGCGACGTCGACCCTGCTCTCGCCGCCATGCGGCGCCCACGTGGCGTCTTCGCGCCAGGCCAGCCGTGCGCCGGGAGCCTGCGCGTCGACCTCGGTGTGGGTCAACCCCTGCCAGTCGCCGAGATGCGTCTCCCGCGCCCGCTGGTCCACCCGGACCGGCACGCCGGTCACCTCCCCCAGCCTGATCGCCGTGTCGTAGGCGCGATGCAGATCCGACGACACGATCAGCAACGGCTGCAGCTTGCCCAGCACCTCGGCGGCCGCAACGGCCTGTGCCCGCCCGAGTTCACTGAGTTCGGAATCCAGCTGGCCCTGCATCCGGCTACCCGCGTTGAACTCGGTTTGCCCGTGCCGCAGCATGATCAGACGACGAATTCTCATTGCGCGCCCGATTCTTCGGAGTGGTCACGGTTCTCGTCCACGTCTACCGACACCACCGGGCAGTCACCCCACAACCGCTCCAGGGCATAGAAGTCGCGGTCTTCCTGGTGCTGGATGTGAACGACGATGTCGCGATAGTCCAGCAACGTCCAGCGGCCTTCCCGGGTGCCCTCGCGACGGGCGGGCTTGTAACCGGCCTTGCGCATCTTCTCCTCGACCTCGTCGACGATGGCGTTGACCTGTCGCTCGTTGGACGCCGAGGCGATCACGAAGCAGTCCGTGATGGCGAGCTGGGCCGAGACGTCGATGACGACGACATCGTCGGCCAGCTTCGCGGCCGCGGCGCCCGCGGCCACCGTCGCCATGTCGATGGCCTCCTGCGTGGCGCTCATGGGTGTTCCCCAGTGGTCAAGCGCGTTTCGTTCGCGATCATGCGAGGCTCCCCGTCGTCGCGGTAGAGCCGGCGTTTGGAGACGTACTGCACGACGCCGTCGGGCATCAAATACCACAGCGGTCGGCGCTGCGCTGCGCGACGGCGGCAATCGGTCGAAGAGATGGCCAGCGCGGGGATCTCGACCAAGGTCAGGGCGTCGTCTGGCAGCTCGCCCAGCACGCCGGTGATGTGTTCGCGCCGCAGCTCGTAGCCGGGCCGGCTGACCCCGACGAAGCGCGCCAGCTCGAACGCCGTCTCCCAGCCCTCCCACGACAGAATGGAGGCCAGCGCGTCGGCCCCGGTGATGAAGTAAAGCTCAGAGCCTGGGTTGAGGGCGCGCAGGTCAAGCAAAGTGTCTTTGGTGTAGGTGGGGCCGGCGCGGTCGATGTCGACCCGGCTGACCGAGAAGCGCGGATTGGATGCCGTGGCGATCACCGTCATCAGATATCGGTCCTCGGCAGCAGAGACGTTCCGCTCCTTCTGCCAGGGCTGCCCGCTGGGCACGAACACCACTTGGTCGAGGTCGAACAGGTCCGCGACCTCGCTGGCGGCAACCAGGTGACCGTAATGAATGGGGTCGAAAGTCCCACCCATCACTCCTAACCTGCGAAGCTGCTTTTGCACGATTTGCCAGCTTACTTGAGCCGGTGCTAGGGCCCGATGTTCCAGGCGTTGGTCACATGCGCCACACCAGCCTCTAATTCGGGCGGCATGCAGTGCGCCCGCCTCACAGCGCCAAATGCTGCCGAAGACACCGGTCTGCCCGCGGTTGTCGCTGTGAGGCGGGCGCGAAGGGCGCGGCCGCGGACGGATACGCGTGTGGCCGATGTGAATCGACGCGGCGCCCGCACCCCTACACCGGCAGCAATTGGTCGATCACCGCGGCCAGCTGCTTGGCGGATCTGCACTCGTGCATCGCGATGACTTCCTGGTAGCGCGGCACCGCCGAGTCACCGCTGCCCCACAGATGCTTGGGCTCGGGATTCAGCCAGTGCGCGTGCCTGCTGGCCGTCACCATGTGGGACAGCAGCTCGGTCTCCGGGTTGCGGTAATTGGTGCGGCCATCCCCGAGCACCAGCAGCGAGGTGCGCGGTGACAGCACGTTGGGGAACGACTGCATGAACGACGCGAACGCGTTGCCATAATCGGAATGGCCGTCGCGACTGTAAACGCCCGACTCCCGGGTGATCCGCTGGATCGCCACCGCCAGGTCGGCCTCCGGACCGAACATGTGGGTCACCTCGTCGGTGGTATCGATGAATGCGAACACGCGAACACGCGAGAATTGTTGTCGCAGAGCATGTACCAGGAGCAGGGTGAAGTGGCTGAACCCGGCGACCGAGCCGGACACGTCGCACAGCACCACCAGCTCCGGCCGTGCCGGACGCGGCTTGGCCAGCACGACGTCGATCGGGACCCCGCCGGTGGACATCGACTTGCGCAGCGTCTTGCGCATATCGATCGATCCGGCCCGGGCGCGTCGACGGCGGGCTGCCAGCCGGGTCGCCAGTGTTCGGGCGAGCGGGGCAACCACCCGGCGCATCTGGCGCAGCTGATCACCGGAGGCGCGCAGGAATTCCACATTCTCGGAAAGCTGTGGGATGCCGTACATCTGGACGTGATCACGACCCAGCTGCTCGGCCGTGCGCCGTTTGGTCTCGGAATCTACCATCTTGCGCAACTGGGTGATCCGCTGCGCGGCAAGCGCTTTAGCGATCTCCTCCTGGCTGGGAGTCGGTTCGTCACCATATGAGGCGAGCAGCCCGGCCAGCAGCTTGCCCTCGAGCTCGTCCAGCGCCATGGCCTTGAGCGCCTGGTACGACGAGAAGGACGGGCCACGACTGGAGCTGTACTTGCCGTAGGCCTCGACGATCCGGGCGATCATCGCGACCAGCCGCTCGTCCATGTCGGCGAGGTCGGGATTCTCGGTCAACAGGTCCACCAGCATCTGGCGCATCGCCTCGACGTCGTCGGCCGGCAATGCGTTGTCGTCTGCCAAGTCGTTGGCGTCGTCATCGGCGACCACCGCGCGTGCGCCCAGCGCCGCCGGGAACCACAGGTCGAACATGGCGTCATAGGTCTCGCGGTGATCGGATCGGCGCAACACAGCGCACGCCAAGCCCTCGCGCAGCACCTTGCGGTCACCCAGGCCGAGCGTCGCCATCACCCGGCCGGCGTCCACCGTCTCCGACGGGCCGACCGAAATCCCAGCCCCGCGAAGCGCTTCGACGAATCCCACCAAATGGCCGGGCAGCCCGTGCGGGGCGAGTGGCCGGGAGGGTCGGATGCGGCGGGTGGCCATCGCGGTCGTCCTAATTCAGCCGCAGCTCGCCGGTCGCGCGCTGCTGGTCGGATTGATGTTTGAGCACCACCCCGAGCGTGGCCGCGACGACCGCGTCGTCGATGGTGTCCAAACCCAGCGCGAGCAGCGTGCGGCCCCAGTCGATGGTCTCGGCGATGGACGGGACCTTCTTGAGCTGCATCCCGCGCAGCACCCCGATGATGCGAACGAGCTCCTCGGCCAGATGCGCGGGCAGCTCGGGAACCCGGGACAGCAGGATGCGGCGTTCCAGGTCGGCAGTGGGAAAGTCGATGTGCAAGTACAGGCAGCGGCGCTTGAGCGCCTCGGACAGCTCACGCGTGGCGTTGGAGGTCAGCACCACCAGCGGCGTTCGCTCGGCCACGATGGTGCCCAGTTCCGGAACGGTGACCGCGAAGTCGGACAGCACCTCCAGCAGCAGGCCCTCGATCTCGATATCGGCCTTGTCGGTCTCGTCGATGAGCAGCACGGTCGGCTCGGTACGCCGGATGGCCGTCAGCAACGGGCGCTGCAGCAGGAACTCCTCGCTGAACACGTCGTCCTTGGTCTGATCCCAGTCCCCGGACCCGGCCTGGATGCGAAGGATCTGCTTGGCGTGGTTCCACTCGTAGAGCGCGCGAGCCTCGTCCACGCCCTCGTAGCACTGCAAGCGCACCAGCCCCGAGCCGGTGGCCTGCGCGATGGCGCGTGCCAACTCGGTCTTTCCCACGCCGGCCGGACCTTCCACCAACAACGGCTTACCGAGCCGGTCGGCCAAGAACACGGCGGTCGCGGTGGCCGTGTCGGGCAGGTAGCCGGTCTCGGCCAGCCGCCGCGACACGTCATCGATGTCGTCGAACAACGGCTTGGACCGGGCGGGCACACTCACAATCGGTTCTCCTAAAAACGCTTTCTCCACGCGGGTATCAAGCCGGACGAGTTTGTCCGTCTCCCCACGCAATCCATTTGGTCGAGGTCAATTCGGGCAGCCCCATCGGACCGCGCGCATGCAATTTCTGTGTGGAGATGCCGATTTCGGCGCCAAAACCGAACTGCTCACCATCGGTAAAGGCGGTGGACGCGTTCACCATCACCGCGGCCGCGTCCACGCCGTCCGTAAACTTCTGCGCCGCAGCCATATTGGTGGTCACGATGGCCTCGGTGTGTCCGGTGCCGTACTCGTTGATGTGAGCGATCGCGGCGTCGATACCGTCGACCACCGCCACCGCGATGTCCATCGACAGGTACTCGCGACGCAGGTCATCCTCGTGCGCATCCTTCGAGAAACCGCCGTGCACGGTCACGCCGGCGTCTTGCAGGGCGGTCACCAGCCGGGGCAGCGCGTCTTCGGCGATCGCGACGTCGACCAGCAGTGTCTCTGCCGCGTTGCAGACACTGGGCCGACGGGTCTTGGAATTCAGCAGGATTCGCTCCGCCACCTCCAAGTCGGCACCTTCGTGCACGTAGACGTGACAGTTGCCGACACCGGTCTCGATGGTGGGCACCTGCGCGTCGCGGACGACCGCGTCGATCAGGCTCGCCCCGCCGCGCGGAATCACCACGTCGACCAGGCCACGGGCCTGGATCAGATGCGTCACGGTGGCGCGGTCATCGGCCGAAAGTAGTTGAACCGCATCGGTGGGCAGGTCCTCGCTGACCAGCGAAGCACGCAACACCTGGACCAGCGCCTGGTTGGACCGCGTCGCCGATGAACTCCCGCGCAACAGCACGGCATTGCCGGACTTGAGCGCCAATCCGAAGGCGTCCACGGTCACGTTGGGCCGGCCCTCATAGATCATGCCGACGACGCCCAACGGGACCCGCTGCTGACGCAGCTGCAGCCCGTTGGGCAACGTGTAACCGCGCAACACCTCACCGACCGGGTCGGGCAACCCCGCGACCTGACGCAGGCCGGCGGCGATGCCCTCAACGCGTTTGGCGTCCAGCGCCAACCGATCGAGCATCGCCGACGGCGTGCCGGCGGCCCGTGCGGCGTCGAGGTCTTCGGCGTTGGCCGACAGGATCAGATCGCGGTGCGCGGCTAGCGCATCGGCCGCAGATCGCAGCGCTTGGTCCTTGGCGACGGTCGGCAGCAACGCCAGGACACGTGACGCAACCCGGGCGCGGCGTGCGGCGTTGTGCACCTCCTGGCGCAAGTCAGGAAGCGATGGTGCTTGCAGACTCATCAAACCAGGGTATCGGGCGCCAAAACCCCAGATGGTGGCGACCCGCGCTCCGCACTGCGCACCTTGCTGCGCCGCTCTTCGATGATGTTGCCGAAGTTCTGCAGCAACACGGGCGCACGCGTCACCAGGTGCTCAATGTGCTCCCGATCGATCTCCAGCGCCGTGACCTCTTCGAGGGCGTACGCGCTGGCCAGGTTGGGTTGCCGAGTCAGCGCGGTCAGCCCAACGAACGACCCCGTGACCAGCGTGCTGATCGGAACCAGCGAGCCGTCGTCGGCGGTCGCCGTCAGCTGCACGCGCCCGGAGACCAGGAACGTCATGGCCGTAGGGACCTGGCCGGCGTACTCCACCACCTCGCCGGCGCCATAGCGCACGATCCTCGCGGCGGACCGCAGCGATCGCTGCTCCTCGGCGCCGATCCGCAACGCCGGCGCCACCACCGTGTGCAGCGCGTGCTCCACACGTTCGACGGTGGAGAAGTCGTCGTCGGCGCCGTCGAGGTGCAGATTCTCCCGTCGTGTCGCATACCAGGCCCAGCGCAGGAAAGTGGCCTTGGCGGCGCCGTCGTCCGCCGGTGAATTCAACCCGATGGTCGTGCGGTACTCGGCCGCACCCAACGGGACCGTACGCGGTACGCTGCCGGCCTTGAGCTGGGGCAACAGTTGGGCGATGCGTGACAGCAACGCGCACACCCGGTCCGGCGGGTCGACACTGGAGAACGTCGTCGTCACCGACAGCTTGTGCCCGCCGGGCGGACGAGAAAGGTTCGTGAACGCGTTGCTGGCGAGCACCGAGTTCGGCGTGACCCGAATGCCGCTGCCGGTGTCGATGTGCACGGACCGCCAATTCACCTCGACCACGCGTCCGCTGGCCGTGCCGGTGTCCAGCCATTCATCGATGCGGAACGGCTGCTCGAACAACATGAACAGGCCCGACACGATCTGGCCGACGGAGTTCTGCAGCATCAGACCGATGACGACCGATGTGACACCCAGCGCGGTGAAGATACCGCCGATGCGCACGCCCCAGATGTAGGACGACATCACCGCCAGACCAACACCGATCACGGCCAACCGGGCGCAGTCCAGGAAAATGGTGGGAAGCCTTTTACGCCAGCTCTTTTCCGGCGCGCCTTCGAACATCGTCGCGTTGAGGCCGGACAGCACGAGCACCAGCACCAGCAGGCCGAACACCGTGGTGAGGAGACGCACCGGAACGTCGTCGGCCGGGACCTGCGAGGCCTGAACCAGCAGGAGCAACAGCGCACCGAGCGGCAGCAGATAGTTGCGCACCAGGCCGACCTGCCGGGCCAGTGGGCTGTTTCTGCGCAGCAGGGCGTCCTGCAGCTCGGTGAGCGCGATCAGCCCCAGCGGCAACCCGGCCGCAATGCCGATCGCCCAGTAGAACCATGTCGAGGTGAAGAGGTTCATCAGCGCTCCAATAACCGGTAGATGGCCTGATCGGTACCGCCGACGGAGATGGTGCCGGCGGCGGTGAACTGCCGGACATCCCGCATCGCCTCGTACACCTGCGAACTGACATAGACCCCCGGCTGCGGCGCGCCGCTGTGCATTTGGTAGGCCAAACTGACTGCGCCACCCCACATGTCATAGACCAGGCTGGAGCGGCCGACCAGCCCGCTCACCACGTTCCCTGTGTTCACACCTACTCGCAGGCCCAGCTGGTGCACCGATTGAGCATTGAATCGGTCGATGATGCGACCGATTTCGAGGGCGAAGTCGACCGCGCGATGGATGCTGTCCAGCCGGGGGGTGACCGCCCCACAACTGGCCAGATAGCCGTTGTGGAAGGTGCGAATCCGTTCGACACCAAGGGCCTCGGCGGCCGCATCGAACTGCCGGAAGAGATCATCGACTGTGGCGACCAACTCGTCTTCGGGCAAATCGCTGGATATTTCGTCCAGGCCGATGATGTCAGCATAGATGATGGCGACGTCCTGATGCTTCTGGGCGATGGTCTCCTCCCCCTCGCGATAGCGTTGCACCACCGATTCGGGCATCAACGACAGCAGCAGGCGATCGTTTTCTCGGCGCTGCTCGTTGAGCAGCTCTTCCTTGATCGCCAGACTCCGACTCATCTCGTTGAATGCCGCCGTGAGGTCACCGATTTCGTCACGCCGCTGAACCGGGATGTTGATCTCGTAGTCGCCGGAGCTGATCTTGCGGGTGCCCTCTTCGAGGCGCCGGACCGGTCGCACCGCACGCTGCGCGACGAACATCGAGGCCACACAGATGGCGAAGATCATTGCCGCGACAGCGATCACCATCTTCTTGCTGAACCTGCCGAGTCGGGCGTATGCGTCGGAATTGTCGCGCGTAGCGAGGATCGACCAGTGCAGGTCGGAATTGGGGATGTTGAGCGGCGCATAGGCTTCCAGCTCCCTATTGCCCATGTAGTCGGTGGCGCTGACCACGCCCGTCTCGCCGCGTTGGGCGGCGCGAAGACCGGCGGTATCGACCGGCTGCACCAGAGTGGTGGTGCCCAGCCTGATCGCCCGGTCGACCACGTCGGGCGGTGTGCCGCCGTCGATCGCCGAGCGCCGGTATTCTTTGGGGTTCTCAATGAATACTCTTGAATCGGACCGCATCAGGTCATCTGGTCCCGCCAGATACGTTTCGGTCGCCGGTCCCATACCGCCTGCATCCCAATGCTTGTCGGCCGTCATGATCTTGTTGATCTTCGCGACCGGCACCGGCAGCGCCATCACTCCCTCGAACTTTCCGTTCATGCCGATCGGTGACACCACCCACGCCGTTGGTGTATCGAGTGCCGGCTGGTACTGCTGGAAGTCGGTGACCCAGACGAAGTCGACATCGTTGGACGCGAGGGCTTTCTGGTATGCCTCCCGCAGTTTCGATTCGCGGTACGGGCCGGTAAGGACGTTGGTCCCGAGATCGGGACCCTTGCGCACGCTGTAGACGACATTGCCTTGCATGTCCAACAACAGCGCGTCGCGATAGTCGAACCGATTGACGATGCCGCGCATGTAGAAGTCGAAGCGCGCGTTGGACGCCGACCAGGCGCTGCCGTCGCCGGCGTCGGGGACGGGCAGCGCATCGGGGTTAGCCCGCGGAGCGGCGGTGTAGTAGGCCTGAATGTACTTCTGCGCGTTAGCACTTGGCAGGACGGCCCTGATATCGATGGTGTCGCCGGTGATCTGCTTGATCGGTTTGATCATGTCGTTGTCGTAGTAATCGACCAGCGACTGCTGTTGGGCGGGCGAGATCGTCGCATTGTTCAGTTGAGCGAAGTCCGCCGTGAGGGCCGTCGTCGCCTGGTTGATGCCGAACCCGCCACTCCAAATGATCAGCGAATTCGACACCTCGCGAAAAAGCGCCTGCACCGCCCGCTTCTGGGATTCGCGCATCTCGATCAGACGTTCGGACTCGACCTGCCGCAACGCGTTGCGCCCCGATGCCGCCGCGATGGCACCGATCACCGCCACGCCCAGGATGCTCGACAGCAGCATGGTGATCAGAATTTTGGACTGGATACCGAACCGGAATCGGGACAGCGCACGCCGACGCTTGGTGGTGGATTGAGCCGGTTCAGGATCGCTATGGGGCTCAGCGTCCGTTAGCTCGCGAGTGGTCAATCGCCTGCCCCTTTTCTCGGGATCCAGCTCCCCTAACGCAGCAGAATATCGCGCGGACATCGAGTTATTCGCCGTTTGCCGTGACGCGATTCGGCGTCACGGTGCTGGTGCCGGCGGGTGTGCTTTGCCTCGCCGCCACGACTAACGTCATTGCTCATGGCCGGGGTCTGCGTCGTGGGCAGCGTGAATCTGGATCTGTCGCTAAGTGTCGATGCCCTTCCGCGGCCCGGGGAAACGGTTTTGGCGTCATCGTTGGCGCACGCCCCCGGCGGCAAGGGTGGAAATCAGGCGGTGGCGGCGGCGCGCGCCGGTGCCCGGGTGCAATTCGTCGGCGCGGTGGGCGATGACGCGGCCGGCGGGCAATTGCGCGCGCACCTCGAGGCCAACGGCGTCGGACTGGACGGAGCCGTCGAAATTCCCGGCCCCAGCGGCACGGCAATCGTGGTGGTCGACGCGAACGCCGAGAACACCATCGTTGTCGCGCCGGGTGCCAACGGTCGTTTCACACTAACCGACGACCGTGCCCGCGCGGTCGTCGGTGACTGCGATGTGCTGTTGACCCAGCTGGAGATCCCGCTGCGCACCGCGGTCGCCGCGGCGCGACACGCCCGCTCGTCCGGCGCGGTCGTCCTCGTGAACGCTTCGCCCGCCGGTCAGGACTCCGACTCGTTAAGCGATTTGGCGGCCGCCGCGGACGTGGTGATCACCAACGAAGAAGAGGCCGACGAATGGCCCTGGCGTCCAAAGCATTTAGTGGTAACGCTGGGCGCGAGCGGCGCCCGTTACGTTGGCGTGGACGGCGAGTACACCGTGTCGGCTCCGACGGTGGATGCGGTGGACACCACCGGGGCCGGCGACGTGTTCGCCGGCGTGCTGGCCGCCAATTGGCCAACCAATCCCGGCTCGCCAGACCAGCGGCGGATCGCCTTGCGGCGCGCCTGCGCGGCGGGTGCGCTGGCGACGCTGGTGGCCGGCGCTGGTGATTGCGCACCGGACGCCGCTGCGATCGACAAAGCGCTCCGGGACGCGTCCTAGCCGCGCTGCCCGCCAATCCGGCCCATGACGACTACGCCTGGCCACCACCGATCCCGGGCATGGCCCACACCGCTACACGCTCGATCGAACCTACCAGCGCGCGGTGGGGGCCATCACCCCGCTGACCTGCGGTTGGCAGTGTTTGGCAGCGGCTGGCGTCGATCTGGCAGTGGTTTGCGAGCAGCGTCGGTGGCGATCGCAGTCCGCCGTCGAGAAAGGAACATCATGTCCGCAATCACGATCGACCGCACCGGTACCCGGGACGGCTTGCTTCGCCTTGCCATGCGTGCCGACGCCGCCATCAGCGCGCTGGTCGGCCTGGCCGGTATCCCGGTGGCCGGCTGGCTCGCCGACCTCTCGGGCACCACGAAAGCGTTCGAGTACGGCATGGGCGCCTTCTTGATCACCTACGGCGCGGTGGTGTTCGGGCTGGCCGCCTTGCCGTCGGTACGGCGCGCCGGCATGGGCGTCATCATCGCGAACGTGACATACACGGTGGCCGCAATCGTGCTCGTGCTCGCCGACGTCTTCCCGTTGACGTCGACCGGCGTGGTGTTGAACCTAGCGGCCGGCGTTTACACGCTGGTGTTCGCCGAAGTGCAATACCAGGGATGGCGCCGCGCAAGGGCTTGATCAACACGCTCAGGGCCCGCTCGGTGCGCCCGAGCGGGCCCGCGAGTGTGCGAACTAGTCCTCCGGAATCTCGCGTTCGATCTCGTCGAGCCAGATGCGCGCCGACATATCGGACGGGGCGCGCCAATCCCCCCGCGGCGACAGCGAACCGCCGTGCGACACCTTGGGCCCGTTGGGCAGGGCGGACCGCTTGAACTGGCTGAACGAGTAGAACCGCTGCACGAACACCTGCAGCCAATGGCGAATTTCCTTCAGCGAGTACGACGGCCGTTTGTCCTCGGGGAAGCCGGGCGGCCAGATGCCCTGTTCGGGATCGCTCCACGCATGCCAGGCCAGGAAAGCGATTTTCGACGGCCGGAATCCGTAACGCAGCACATGGAACAGTGAAAAGTCCTGTAGTGCAAACGGGCCCACTTTCGCCTCGCTGCTCTGCAGCTCTTCCTCTTCGCCGCTGGGAACCAGCTCCGGGGTGATCTCGGTGTCGAGCACCGACTGCAACACCTCGCTGACCTCCGGCTCGAACTGTTCCGACGAGATGACCCAGCGGATCAGGTGCTGGACAAGCGTTTTGGGTACGCCGCCATTGACGTTGTAGTGCGACATCTGGTCGCCGACACCGTATGTCGACCAGCCCAATCCGAGTTCGGACAGGTCTCCGGTGCCCAGCACGATCCCGCCTCGCTGGTTGGCCAGGCGGAACAAGTAGTCGGTGCGCAAACCGGCCTGAACGTTTTCGAAGGTGACGTCATAGACTTCCTCGCCTCGGGCGAACGGGTGATCCATCTCCTTGAGCATCAGTTCCGCGGTCTGGCGAATGTCGATCTCGGAGAACGTCACACCCAGCGTGCGGCACAGCTCGGCCGCGTTGCGTTTGGTGTGGTCGCCGGTCGCAAAGCCGGGCAGGGTGAACGCCAAGATGTCACTGCGTGGGCGTTGTTCGCGATCCATCGCGCGTGCGGCGACGATCAGCGCGTGCGTCGAGTCCAGCCCACCGGAAATCCCGATGACGACCTTGGGGAAATCCAGTGCGCGCAGCCGCTGTTCGAGACCGGCGACCTGGATGTTGTAGCCCTCGAAGCAGTCCTGTTCCAGCCGTTGCGGGTCGGCGGGAACGAAGGGGAATCGCTCGACCTCGCGACGCAACCCGATATCGCCGCCCGGAGGGTCCAGCCGGAACGGGATTCGCCGGTAGTCGTCCGTCGTCGTCCGATGGTGGCGGCGGTTGTCGTCGAACGTGCCCATCCGGAGCCGTTCCGAGCGAAGCAATTCGATATCGACGTCGGCGACGCTGCGCCGCTCTCCTTTCGGGAAGCGCTCGGACTGCGCCAGCATCACACCGTTCTCGAACACCATGGTCTGACCGTCCCAGGCCAGGTCGGTCGTCGATTCACCTTCCCCGGCAGCCGAATACACGTAAGCGGCCAGGCACCGCGACGAGGCCGAACGGGCCAGCAGGCAGCGGTCCTCGGCGCGACCGATCGTAATCGGACTGCCGGACAGGTTGGCCAGCACCGTCGCGCCTGCGAGCGCGGCCTCCGCGCTGGGCGGGATCGGCACGAACATGTCCTCGCAAATTTCCACGTGCAGCACCAAACCGGGCACGTCGGAAGCCTCGAAAAGCAGGTCGGGGCCGAATGGCACCTCGAGGCCGGCGACGTGGATGCTCCCGCGCTCGTCGTCTCCTGGTGCGATCTGGCGGCGCTCGTAAAACTCCCGATAGGTGGGCAGGTAGGACTTCGGCGCCACCCCGAGCACCTCGCCGCGGTGGATGACGACGGCGGCGTTGTAGATCCGGTGCCGATGGCGCAACGGGGCACCGACCACCAGCACCGGCAACAAGTCGGCCGAGGCCGCGACGATCTCCGCGACGGCCTTCTCGACATCGTCAAGCAACAGATCCTGCAGCACGATGTCTTCGATGGAATAGCCGGACAGCGTCAGTTCCGGAAAGACGGCGAGCGCAACGGCATCGTCATGGCATTCCCTGGCCATCCTCAGGACCGATTCGGCGTTCGCGGCCGGGTCGCCGATGACGGTGCGGTGCGTGCACGCGGCGACGCGGGCAAAGCCCTGGCTGTAAGAGTTGTAAAAGTCCATCGCCCTTCCATTGTCGTCCCATGCGTGTCAACCGGGAGTCGGCGGGTATCCCCGACGCCATGAGTGACACGGCTGTCTTAGTGGTCGACATGATGAACACATATCAGCATCCCGATGCTGAAGATCTAATACCCAATGTGGCGAAGATCATCGAGCCTTTGACCGATTTGGTTCGCCGGGCACGTGAAATCGACGACGTCGACCTGGTGTACGTCAACGACAACTATGGGGACTTCACCGCGCAGTTCTCCGACATCGTTCATGCCGCACGCGACGGGGCCCGGCCCGATCTGGTGAAGCCGATCCTGCCCACCGAGGACTGCCGCGTGATGACGAAAGTCCGGCACAGCGCGTTTTATGCCACGGCACTGGCATACCTGCTCAACCGGCTGGAAACGAAGCGGTTGATCATCACCGGTCAGGTCACCGAGCAATGCATCCTCTACACCGCCCTGGATGCCTACGTGCGGCACTTCCCCGTCGTGATCCCAACCGATGCCGTCGCACACATCGATGCCGACCTGGGCGCGGCGGCGTGCACGATGATGCGGCAAAACATGGCCGCGGAGCTCACCACCGCGGCGGACTGCCTGGGCTAAATCCCCTACGCTGGGTGCGTGACCGTCGGCTGCGCAGAATCGCCCGAACTGGTCACTCTGCTGGCCGGCCGTCGATTCGCGGTGCTGACGGGCGCGGGCATCTCCACCGATTCGGGCATTCCCGACTACCGGGGACCCGATTCACCTCCGAGCAATCCCATGACGATCCGCCAGTTCACCAGCGATCCGACGTTTCGGCAGCGGTACTGGGCACGCAACCACGTCGGTTGGCGGCATATGGACGAGACGCCGCCCAACGCGGGCCACCGAGCACTCGCCGAGCTCGAGGCCGCATCGGTGGTCACCGGCGTGATCACACAGAATGTCGACCTGCTGCACACCAAGGCCGGCAGCCGAAATGTCATCAACCTGCACGGCACCTACGCGCAGGTGGCCTGCCTGAGCTGCGGAGCCACCATGACCCGTGCGGCATTGGCCGAACGGCTGGAGACGCTCAACCCCGGGTTCATCGAGCGCGCCGAAGCGATCGGCGGGCTGGCGGTGGCTCCCGACGCCGACGCCGTCGTCGCCGACACCGCGTCGTTCCGGTATCTGGGTTGCGACCATTGCGGCGGCATGCTCAAGCCGGACATCGTCTACTTCGGCGAAAGCGTCTCCAAAGATGTTGTGGCAGAATCGTTTAGGTTGGTGGAACAGGCCGACGCGTTATTGGTCGCCGGCTCGTCGCTGACCGTGTTCTCCGGCTACCGGTTCGTCCGCCACGCCGCCGCGCTGGGCATGCCGATCGCCATCATCAACCGCGGCCAGACCCGCGGCGACGACCTGGCCACCGTCAAGGTCGACGGCGGGTGCTCGGAGTTGCTGACGCTGCTCGCCGACGAATTAGCGCCCCTGCCAACGCGTTAGAAACTACATGGCATGCTGCGGATGGCGTGCACGAAGTTACCGGCCAAGTAGCTGGGCTCGCCCGCCTGGACGTCCGGCAGCTGGCGAAACAGCTCACCGAATATCGCCCGCAGCTGGGCCCGGGCCACGTGCGCACCGAGGCAGAAGTGCAATCCGCCGCCGCCGAAGCCGACGTGCGGATTGGGGTCACGGTTCAAGTTCAAGCGTTCCGGGTGGTCGAATACCTCAGTGTCCCAGTTGCCCGATGGATAGAACATCACCACCTTCTCGCCGGCCTGGATCGTCTGCGCGCCCAGCTCGAAATCCGTTGCCGCCGTGCGACGGAAGGTCATGACCGGCGTCGCCCAGCGGATGAACTCCTCGATGGCCGTCCCGATCCGGTTGTCGAAATCCTCGAGTAGCCAGGCCTTCTCATCGGGAAAATCGGTGAGCGCCCTCAGCGTATGGCTGATGGTCTGCCGAGTGGTGTCGTTGCCCGCCACGGAGAGCAGGACGAAGAACGCGGCCACCTCCGCGTCTTCCAGGCGGTCACCGTCGACCTCGGCGGTAACCAGGCTGCTGATCAGATCGTCGCCGGGGTGCTTCCGGCGTTCGGTGGCCAGGCTGCCGACGACTTGGTGCAGATACAGCTGGTTTTCCACCAGGACTTCCATCGCCGGGCGCCCGTTGAGGAATTCCGGGTCGGCCCAGGACACCAGGGCATCGGTCGCGTGGGCCATACGCTCACGCTCGGATTCCGGAATCCCCATCATGTCCGACAGGGTGCGGATGGGCAGTTCCTTGGCGCAGCGGTCGACGAAATCCGCACCACTGCCGGCGGCCCGCAGTTCTTCGACGATGGCCTTGGCGTTGGCCTTGATCGAGTCTTCGATGCGGCGGACCTGCCGGGGGCTGAGCGCGGCGTGAGCAAGCTTGCGCAACTTGGTGTGTCGCGGAGGATCCATCGCCAGGAAGGACTGCGACGCCTCGAGCAGCTCCACCGGGATGCTCTCGAACATCACGCCCCGGCCGGACATGAAGACCTCGTTGTTGCGGCTGACGGCGACGATGTCGGCGCGCCGGGTGACCGCCCAGAAGCCGGGGTCGGTCGGGTCCGGCATCAATGAGTCTTCGACCGGCGGATGCCAGCTCACCGGGCGTTCGGCCCGCAGCACGGCGAACGAGCGTTCCCGGTCCGCCGCGGTGGTGGACCAGAACACCCGCGAGGACAGATCGATCTCGTCGTAGGCACGGCCAGTCCTGTCGGTGCCAGATTTTCCCGTCATCACGGCCATGGTGATCCTCCGTCTCGTATGACCCCGGTCACAGCTTCCCCGCGACAATATGCCTAGACACTATGTCTAGTCAATATGTCGACGGGTCGGTTATGCTCGGCGCATGCCGTCGCTCACCCGCAAGCCGCAGGGGCACCGAGGTGCGGCGCGCGAGCAGCGCCGCGAACAGATGGAGCGCCGCCTGCTGGACGCCACCGAACGGCTGATGCGCGACGGCGCGAGCTTCACCGAACTGAGCGTGGACCGGCTCTCGGGCGAGGCCGGCATTTCCCGGGCCAGCTTCTACATCTACTTCGAGGACAAGGGTCATCTGCTGCGCCGGCTCGCCGGCCAGGTGTTCGGCGATCTGACCGACGGCGCGCGCAGCTGGTGGAGCGTGGCCGGCCGGCATGACCCGGACGACGTGCGAACGGCGATGAGCCGCGTCATCGCCACCTACCGGCGGCATCAGGCGGTGCTGGTCGCACTCAACGAAATGGCCGCCTACGACCCGCTGACGGGGCAAACGTATCGCGAACTGCTGACTGGGATCTCCGAGCAACTCACCCACGTCATCGAAGACGGCCAGGCCGATGGCGCGATCCGCCCCGAGCTGGCCCCGCTGACCACCGCCAGCGCGCTGACCTGGATGGTCGAACGGGCCTGCCAGCAGAACCTGCCGACGAAGCCATCCGACTACGACGCCGAGCTGGCCGCCACCCTGGCCGAAATCGTATGGGGTGCACTGTATCTCAAGCCGACCTCGGAGCGCTGACCCGACTCATCTCGATGAGCCGACAGTCCGACCACGAGGTCAACCCCAAACGTGCTGGCGCATGCGCTAGCACGTTTGGAAAAGTCTATTAGTCCCGAAGTGGCGCCCACGGATTAGTCGCGAAGTGGCGCCCACGGCTTAGTTCCAAAGTGACGCCCACGGCTTATCCCGAAGTGGCGCCCACGGATCAGTCCCGAAGTGCCGCCGGCCACGGCGCACCAGGATCGTCCCTTACACCGCCACCAAGTCGTCGGCGTGCACCGCGGGCCTGCGCAGCTCGCCGGGCAGCTCAGAGGTTGAGCGGCCCATCATGGTGGTCAGTTCAGTCGCGTCGTAGGCGACCACGCCCCGGGCCACCATCACCGCGTCCGGGTCGCGCAGTTCGACGACATCACCGGCGTAGAACCGCCCGGCCACCGCGGTGATCCCGGCGGGCAGCAGCGAGCGACGCTGCCGCACTACCGCGCGCACGGCCCCCCCGTCCAGGGTCAGCGCGCCGGCCGCCTCAGCGGCGTAACGCACCCAGAACCGACGTGCAGACATCCGCACCGGGCGTGCGGCGAACACCGTGCCGACCGAGGCGTCGGTGAGCGCGGTCGCGGCGTCGGCCGCAGCGGCCAGCAGCACCGGAACACCGGCGTCGGCGGCCAGCAGCGCCGAGGACATTTTCGATGCCATTCCGCCGGTGCCCAAATCGCTTCCGGGTCCGGCGATTACGCCGATCAGATCCGCGGATCCCGCAACTTCTGCGATGAACCTCGCGCCGTCGGTCTTTCGCGGATCCGTGTCATAAAGCCCATCGATGTCGGACAGCAGCACCAACCCTTCGGCACCGACCAGGTGAGCCACCAGCGCCGAAAGCCGGTCGTTGTCGCCGAACCGGATCTCGTTGGTGGCCACAGTGTCGTTCTCGTTGACGATCGCCACCGCGTGCAGTGCGCGCAGCCGGTCCAGCGTGCGCTGGGCGTTGGTGTGCTGGGCCCGCATCGAGATATCGTGCGCACTCAGCAGCACCTGCCCTACCGTGCGGCCGTAGCGGGCGAACGCGGTGCTCCACGAATTCACCAGCGCCACCTGACCAACGCTGGCCGCAGCCTGTTTTGTCGCCAAATCCCTGGGACGGCGAGACAATCCGAGCGGCTCGATGCCAGCGGCGATGGCTCCGGACGACACGATGACGACGTCGGTACCCGCCTTCATCCGCGCCTCGATCGCATCGGCCAGCCCGGCCAGTCGGCCCGCGTCGAACACCCCGGCCGGGGTGGTCAGCGCGTTGGTCCCGACCTTGACCACCAGGCTGCGAGCATTGCGGATGGCGTCGCGATTGGGGCTCACGACTCCTCACCGTGCTCGCGGCGCTGGCGCCGGGCAGCCTTACGTTCGGCCGCGCCGATGCGCTCGGTGCGCTCCAACCGTGCGTCGGTGCCACGGCCCGACAACGCAACCTGTTGCCCCGCAGGCGTTTGCGGCTCCCAATCGAACGTCATGTCTCCGATGGTCACTTCGCAACCCGGTCGTGCGCCCAGCCGCAGCAACTCCTCTTCCACACCGAGGCGCGCCAGGCGGTCGGCGAGATATCCGACGGCCTCGTCGTTGTCGAAGTTGGTCTGGTGGACCCAACGTTCGGGCCGCGCGCCGCTGACGACGAAAGCGCCCGGCTGCTGGGAATCCGGCTCGACACTGAAGCCGCTGTCATCGACGGGAACCGGGCGAATCACCGGACGCCGCGGCACGATTTCGGGCTGCGCGGCCTGATAGTCCGAGATCATCTTCCACAACCCAAAGATCAACGGCTGCAAACCCTCTCGCGCCACCGTCGACACCAGAAACACCGGCCAGCCACGCTCGGCGATCTCGTCACGAACGAATTCGGCGAGCTCGCGCGCCTCCGGCACGTCGATCTTGTTCAGCACCACCGCGCGGGGCCGTTCGGTCAGATCACCCAACGTCGCATCCCCTTGCAGGGTGGGCGTATACGCCGCGAGTTCGGCCTCCAACGCGTCGATGTCGGAGATCGGGTCGCGGCCGGGTTCGGCAGTCGCGCAGTCGACGACATGCACCAGCACGGCGCATCGCTCGATGTGCCGGAGGAAATCCAGGCCCAGGCCGCGGCCCTGGGAGGCACCCGGGATCAGGCCGGGCACGTCCGCGACGGTGAAGGTGTGCTCACCCGCCGACACCACGCCGAGGTTGGGAACCAACGTGGTGAAGGGGTAGTCGGCGACCTTGGGCTTGGCCGCCGAGATCGTGGACACCAGCGAAGATTTGCCGGCCGAGGGAAAGCCGATCAGGCCGGCGTCGGCGACCGTCTTGAGTTCCAGAGTCAGGTCGCGGGTCTGGCCCTGTTCGCCCAGCAGCGCAAAGCCGGGGGCCTTGCGCGCCCGCGATGCAAGAGCGGCGTTGCCAAGCCCGCCGCGGCCGCCGGCGGCGGCTTCGAAGCGGGTGCCCGCGCCGACAAGGTCGGCCAGCATCCGGCCGTTTTCGTCGAGGACGACGGTGCCGTCGGGCACCTTGACTTCGAGGTCGGTGCCGGCGGCACCGTCACGGTTGCTGCCCATCCCCTGCTTGCCCGAGGGCGCGGTGACGTGCGGATGGAAATGGAAATCGAGCAGGGTATGCACCTGCGGATCGACGACGAAAACAATGCTGCCGCCGCGGCCGCCATTGCCACCATCGGGGCCGCCGAGCGGCTTGAATTTCTCGCGATGAACCGAGGCGCAGCCATTACCCCCGGCACCGGCGCGCGCATGGATGACGACGCGGTCGACGAACCGAGGCATCGTGGATCACCTCACCTTCGCCTGGCGACGACGCGGACCGTAACGGTCGGCTGAGGAGCCAGGCTATCCAATCAGAGCCGGGCGCCGAAATCACCGGGCTGGGCCCAAAAACACCGTCAGTCGGTGGCTTGTCCGGCCGCCACGATGTTGACGGTCTTGCGGCCGCGCTTGAGGCCGAACTCGACGGCGCCGGCTTCCTTGGCGAACAAGGTGTCGTCCCCGCCTCGGCCGACTCCCACGCCCGGGTGGAACTTGGTGCCGCGCTGCCGAACGATGATCTCGCCCGCCTTGACGATTTGGCCGCCGAAACGCTTCACGCCCAGCCGCTGCGCGGCGGAATCGCGACCGTTGCGCGAGCTGGAAGCGCCCTTCTTGTGTGCCATGTCTGTCGCCTCCGCTACTACTTGATTCCGGTGACCTTCAGGACCGTCAGCTGCTGACGGTGTCCCTGACGCTTGTGGTAGCCGGTCTTGTTCCTGAACTTGTGGATACGAATCTTGGGGCCCTTGGTGTGCTCGAGCACCTCGCCGGTCACCGCGACCTTGGCCAGTGCGGCCGCATCGCTGGTCACCTTGGCTCCGTCCACCACCAGGGCAACCGGCAGCGACACGTTCGAGCCTGGCTCGGATTCGAGCTTCTCGACCTTGACCACGTCCCCGACGGCGACCTTGTACTGCTTGCCGCCCGTCTTCACGATTGCGTAGGTCGCCATCGTTGCTCCTGCTCCTTCTTCTAACCGCTGCTGTGCGCGTCGCGCGCGAACCAACCGCGGTGCACGTGGTGGGTCTGGGTTGCGGGCCTACGCCGGCTCCCGGGAGTCCCGCTGCCGCCGGCCAAACTTAGTCGCCCGGCCTGACGACAACTGTCCAAGGGTACGTGACCAGCGGCTACAGGGTCAAACCGGACGCGACCGCCGTCTTCTGGTCGGCCGACTCAGTCGGCGTGGATCGGCGGTCCGGCCGGCCTGCCCGCAGCGCGTCTGCGCCGGGGGCGTCCCGCGCCGGCCTGGGCGGCGACAGCCGGGCCTGGCCCGGTGTCGTCGGAATCGTCCTCGGTGTCCAGATCGTCGTCGTCGATCTCGAGATCCTCGTCATCGTCGCCGAGGTCCTCTTCGTCGTCGATGTCCTCGTCCTCGTCGTCGATGTCCTCGTCCTCGTCGTCGAGGTCGTCGTCCTCGTCGGCGTCGTCGTCATCGTCATCGTCCGAATCTTCGTCGCTGTCGTCGAAGTCCTCGGTGTCGGCGCCGTCGCCCGGGCGACCCGGCTTGTCCTGGTCGAGCTCGTCGGTGGTGTCTTCGGTGATCTCGTCGGATTCGTCATCGTCGGGCTGCGCGGAGGAGCCGGCGGCCATCGCCTTGAACATCGGATGCTCGCCGGGAGCATGGGCGGGCACCTTGGCCACCACCTGCTCCTCGGTTTTGTTCTTCTTGCGCCTGCCCCGGCGGCCACCACCGGATTCGGACTTGCGCCCATTCGACGAGGCCGAATCGACCGGGTCGGTGTGCAGCAGGATCCCGCGCCCACCGCAAGTCGAACACGACGTCGAGAAGGCTTCGATGAGGCCGGTGCCCAACCGCTTGCGGGTCAGCTGGACCAAACCGAGCGACGTCACCTCGGAGACCTGATGACGGGTGCGGTCGCGGGCCAGCGCCTCGGTCAGCCGCCGCAGCACCAGATCGCGGTTGGACTCCAGCACCATGTCGATGAAGTCGATGACCACGATGCCGCCGATGTCGCGCAGCCGCAGCTGGCGCACGATCTCCTCGGCCGCCTCGAGGTTGTTCTTGGTGACCGTCTGCTCGAGGTTGCCCCCCGACCCGGTGAACTTGCCGGTGTTGACGTCGACCACCGTCATCGCCTCGGTCCGATCGATCACCAGCGTGCCGCCCGATGGCAGCCACACCTTGCGCTCCATCGCCTTGGCGAGCTGCTCATCGATGCGATGCACCGCGAACACATCCGGCCCGGCCTGCCCGTCCGGGCCGTCGGGCGTCTCGTACTTCGTCAACTTCGAAACCAGGTCCGGGGCAACGGAATTCACATAATCGTTGATGGTGTTCCAGGCCTCGTCACCGGAGACGATCAGGCCGGCGAAGTCCTCGTTGAACAGGTCGCGGATCACCTTGACCAGCACGTCGGGCTCTTCGTAGAGGGCCACCGCCGCGCCTGCGGCCTTCTCCTTGACCTCGATCGCCTTGGCCTCGATCTGTTTCCAGCGCTCCTGCAAGCGGCTGACGTCGCCGCGGATGTCCTCTTCCTTCACCCCCTCGGACGCGGTCCGGATGATCACACCGGCGTCCGACGGCACCACTTCACGCAGGATCTCTTTGAGCCGTTGACGTTCCGTGTCGGGCAGTTTGCGGCTGATCCCGGTCGACGACGCCCCCGGCACGTAGACCAGATAGCGCCCCGCCAGCGACACCTGCGTGGTAAGCCGCGCCCCCTTGTGCCCGACCGGGTCTTTGCTGACCTGGACGACGACATAGTCGCCGGGTTTGAGCGCTTGTTCGATCTTGCGATCGGACCCACCGAGTCCGGCGGCTTCCCAATTGACCTCCCCGGCGTAGAGCACACCGTTGCGGCCGCGGCCGATATCGACGAACGCCGCCTCCATCGACGGCAGCACGTTTTGCACGATCCCCAGGTATATGTTGCCCACCAGCGAGGCCGACGCGGCCGACGTGACGAAGTGCTCGACGACGATGCCGTCCTCGAGCACCGCGATCTGGGTATAGCGCGATCCCTGATGGGGCTGCTCGGTGCGGACCCGGTCGCGCACGACCATCATCCGCTCGACCGCCTCGCGGCGGGCCAGGAATTCGGCCTCGGTCAGCACCGGGGGGCGGCGCCGGCCGGCGTCGCGGCCGTCCCGGCGCCGTTGCCGCTTGGCCTCGAGCCGGGTGGAGCCGTTGATGCCCTTGATCTCGTTGTTCGAGCCGGCGGAGTCGTCACCGCCACCCTTGCCGTTGCGGGGCGACCGCTCGTGCACCACCGTGTTGGGCGGGTCATCCGGCGATGACCCCTCGTCGTTGTCGTCGCCCGATCCGGATTTGCGCCGCCGGCGCCGCCGGCGGCGGCGATTGCCGCCGTCGGCCGAGCCGTCGTCACCGTTATCCGAGTCGTCCGAGTCATCGGAGTCGTCGGAGTCCTGTCCGTCGGAGTCCTCGGAGTCCTCAGAGTCCGCCTGACCGCCCTTCTTGCCCCGCGGTTGCGCCTCGTCGTCGTCCTCGTCACCTTGGCCGTCGGATCCGCCCTGCTCGCCGCGCCCGCGGCCACGACCACGACGGCCGCGGCGCCGCCGCCGGTTCGACGGCCGGTCGGTCTGCTCGTCGTCATCGCCGTCGGAGGCGTCGGTGTCGTCGGAGTCTGCGCCGTCGTCGGCGCCGGTTTCTTCCTCGCGGGTATCGATCGGCTGCGGCGCGACGAACAGCGGCATGTAATGCGGCCGCTCGTCGGCACTGTCCGGGCTCTCGAGCAGCAATCGCGATTCGGGTTCGTCGGCGGCGCTCGCTTCGGAGGCCGCCGGCGTGCTGACCGCATCCTCACCGGTCGCCGGCGGTTGCGCGGACGACGCCAGCAGGTCCCGTACCCGGACCGCGTCGTCGCGGTCCACGGTGGAATGCGCGCTGCGGATTCGTCCGTCCAGCTCGCTCAAGGCGTCCAGCACCCGCTTGCTGGTGGTTCCCAGCGTTCGGGCCAGCGAATGAACTCTTAAGCGGTCCGGCAGTTCCTCCGGCCGAGTCGATTCTTCTGATGGGTCTGCAGTCGGTGCACCGTCTACCACGTATTCTCCTCAAGCCCCCGGGCGCGTCATTGCGACGCGGCCACGCGAGGGCTTCGCTATGGACCCGGGTCACTTCTCCCGGGCTTGTAATGGTCTCGCCCCGAGCGGCCCAGGATCGCAGACCCACTCGGCGCCGTGCTGAATGACGGCCTGACATGCAGCGAACCAAGGCGACGAGGCTATGGTCGCGCTTGTCTAAGTCTTCATTCGGGTGTCTGACACCGGTCCGGCGACGTTCACCCGAGACCAGTATCCCACATCACGCCACCGCCCCAGCCACACATGATGCGGCCACTTCAGCAAAGTTACTCGGGACCGCGCCGCGGCAGCTATCGCCGCAGGTCTAGGCCTTGGGAAACCAGAGTGCGATTTCGCGTTTCGCGGACTCCGCCGAATCAGACCCATGCACCAGGTTGAACTGGGTCTCCAGCCCGAAATCGCCCCGGATCGTGCCCGGAATCGCCTTCTCCACGGGGTCGGTGCCGCCCGCGAGCTGCCGAAATGCGGCGATCGCCCGCGGCCCCGCCACGATGGCCGCCACCACCGGTCCCGACGTGATGAACTCCAGCAGCGAGTCGAAGAACGGCTTGCCGTCGTGTTCCGCGTAGTGCTGGGCGGCAAGATCGCGGCCGACGGGCCGTAGCTCCAGCGCGGCGATGGTCAGGCCTTTGCGCTCGATGCGGCCGATGATCTCCCCCACCAGCTGCCGCTGCACGGCGTCGGGCTTGATCAGTACCAATGTCCGTTCGGTCACGGCGGACAGCGTACATAATCAGCCGGCCACGGGGTCGGGTGATGGCTCGGGGGCCGCTGCGCGGTCCGTCACACCATTACCCGGCCTACCCCTGCCTGCGCCGGACCTCGGCGCGGAAGTAGGCGATCAGTCCCCACAACCCGGTGAACAGGACGCCGATGAAACCCACACCCGGATAGATCGCGAAGCCGGCGAGCAGGATCACCTGCACGCCGAGGTTGGCCCAGATCGCCCAGGGTTTGCGCTGAACGCCGGCCATCAGGATCAGCAGCACGGCCAACCCGATCAGGTAGACCAGCGAAGCTGTCGTCAGGCCGCCGCCCACCGCGCCCACCACGGGGATCGCGAGCAGCACCACGATGGCTTCCAGGAACAGCGTCAAGGCCATCACCGCGCCGAAGCTCCGCCACGGGTCGCCCGGTGACGCCGGGGGCTGCTCCTCGGGGTTGTCGGGCGCGTCGGTCATTGCGGATCACGACCGAACAGGGTCCTCGCCGCCCCAGCGGTGACGGCCGAGCCGGTGATGACGATGCCGGTGCCGGAGAAGGCTTCGGCTGGCCCGTCCGCCGCGGCGTCGTCCACCAGCGCCGTCGCGACGTCGATGGCATCGCGCAGGTTTTCCGCGGTGCTCACGCGGTCGGGCCCGAACCGCTCGCGGGCCGCCAAGGCCAGCGACTCGACGTCGACCGCCCGCGGAGATCCGTTGTGGGTCACCACGACAGCGTCGAACACCGGCTGCAGGGCGGCCAGGATGCCGTCGACGTCCTTGTCCGCAAGCACGCTGAGCACCCCGACGAGATAGCGGAAGTCGAATTCACTGGCCAGGGTCTGCGCCAGCGCCGACGCACCGGCGGGATTGTGCGCGGCGTCGATGAACACCGTGGGTGCGCTGCGCATCCGCTCCAGCCGGCCGGGGCTGGCGGCGGCGGCGAAACCGGCACGAACCGCCTCGACGTCGAGCTGACGCTGCGCACCGGCACCGAAGAACGCCTCAACCGCCGCGAGAGCCAGCACGGCGTTGTGCGCCTGATGCTCACCGTGCAGCGGCAGGTAGACATCGGAGTACACCCCGCCCAAACCCTGCAGCTGCAGCACCTGCCCACCAATCGCGACCTGGCGGCCCAAGACGGCGAACTCCGAATCCTCTCTGGCCACCGCGGCATCGGCTTGGACGGTTTGGGCCAGCAGGACTTCCATCGCCTCGCGAGCCTGACGCCCGATGACCGCGACGGTGTCGGGTGCGCCCTCGGGCGCCCGCGTGATGATGCCGGCCTTCTCCCCAGCGATGCCGGCGAGATCGTCGCCCAGGTACTCCACGTGATCGATGGAGATC
The DNA here is from genome assembly GCF_001667925.1 of Mycobacterium sp. E2479. Classification (GTDB taxonomy): domain Bacteria; phylum Actinomycetota; class Actinomycetes; order Mycobacteriales; family Mycobacteriaceae; genus Mycobacterium. The sequence continues at coordinate 31,885 of NZ_LZJR01000153.1, forward strand.
GGGGTGATGACCGCCACCGGGGCGTTGATCACGTTGGTGGCATCCCAGCGTCCCCCCATCCCCACCTCGATCACGGCGACGTCGACAGGGGCGTCCGCGAACGCGGCGAACGCCATCGCGGTCAGCACCTCGAACTTGCTCATCGCGGGGCCGCCCTCGGCCTGCGACTGCGCGTCGACCATCTGCACGAACGGCTCGATCTCACGGTAGGTCGCCACGTAGCGCGCCGGGCTGATCGGCTTGGAGTCGATGGAGATGCGCTCCACCGCCGATTGCAGGTGCGGGCTGGTGGTGCGCCCGGTGCGCCGGTGTAGAGCGGTGATCAGTGCGTCGATCATCCGCGCCACCGAGGTCTTGCCGTTGGTGCCCGCGACATGGATGGATGGATAGGCCAGTTGCGGCGAGCCCAGCAGGTCCAGCAGCGCGCTGATCCGGGTCAGGCTCGGCTCGATTTTGGTCTCCGGCCACCGCTGGTCCAGCAGGTGCTCGACCTGAAGCAACGATGCGATCTCGTCCGGTGTGGGGGCCGGGTCGGGGATCTCGCCGGCAATCTCGTCTTGCGGCCAGTGCGGATCCGGCGGCCACTCGGGCGGCTCAGTCATCGGACACTCATTGCAGCCCGGCTAGCCGCGCGTTGATCCGCTCGGTTTCCTCCTGGGCCAGGCGCTGACGGTCCCGGATCTTGTCGACGACGTGGTGCGGGGCCTTGCCCAAAAAGTCGTCGTTGGCCAATTTGGCGGTGGTCGACGCCAGCTCCTTGTGCGCCGCGGCCAGGTCCTTTTCCAGCCGGCGACGTTCGGCGGCGACGTCGATGGTGCCCGAGGTATCGAGCTCGACGACGACGGTGCCGCCGGACAGCCGCACTTCGACCGACGCCGACGGGTGAAAATCCGGGTCGGCGCCGGTGAGCCACGCCAGCGACGCCACCGCGCTTACCTGGGTGCCCAGATCGGATGCGTCGACGCCGGTCATCCGGGCCGGCACCTTCTGGCGGTCCGCCAGACCTTGATCGCTGCGGAACCGCCGCACCTCGGTCACCAGCTTCTGCATATCGGTAATCCGCTGTGCGGCAACCTGATCGAGGCTGATGCCGGAGGGCTGCGGCCAGTCGGCGATCACCAGCGACTCGTGTTCGGCCGCGCCACCGGTCAGAGCCTGCCACAGTGCCTCGGTGATGAACGGGATCACCGGGTGCAGCAATCGCAGCAGGACGTCCAGTGTCACCGCCAGCACCGCCGTGGTATGCGTAATCCCTTCGGCCAGTTGCGTCTTGGCCAATTCGACGTACCAGTCGCAGAATTCGTCCCAGGCGAAGTGGTAGAGCGCCTCGCAAGCGCGACTGAACTCGTAGCTGTCGAACGCCGAGTCGACCTCCGCGCGAACCTCTTCCAGTCGCCCGAGAATCCATCGGTCGGCATCGGTGAGCTCGGCGGGCACGGGCAGCGGGGCCAGCTTCGCGCCGTTGAGCAGCGCGTAGCGCGTAGCGTTGAACAGCTTGGTACAGAAGTTGCGTGACGCCCGGACATGGTCCTCGCCGATCGCCAGATCACCGCCGGGACTGGCGCCGCGCGCCAGCGTGAACCGCAGGGCGTCCGCCCCGAAGGTTTCCACCCAGTCCAGCGGGTCGATGACGTTGCCCTTGGACTTGCTCATCTTGCGGCCGGACTCATCGCGGATCAGTCCATGCAGGAAGACATCGGTGAACGGCACCTGCGGACCGCGGCGCCCGTCCAGGGTGATGGCTTCGTCGTCACTGACAAAGGTGCCGAACATCATCATTCTGGCTACCCAGAAAAACAGGATGTCATAGCCGGTAACGAGAACGCTTGTGGGATAGAATTTTTCGAGTTCTGGAGTCTGTTCGGGCCAGCCCAATGTGGAGAACGGCCACAGGCCCGAGGAGAACCAGGTGTCCAGCACATCGGGGTCCTGTGACCAGCCTTCTGGTGGTGTTTCGTCGGGCCCCACGCAGCGCTGTTCGCCGTTAGGGCCGTACCAGATAGGGATGCGGTGGCCCCACCACAGCTGGCGCGAGATGCACCAGTCGTGCATGTCGTCGACCCAGGCGAACCATCGCGGTTCCAGGCTGGCGGGGTGAATCACGGTGTCCCCGTTGCGCACCGCGTCGCCGGCGGCCTTGGCAAGCGATTCCACCCGTACCCACCACTGCAGGGAAAGGCGTGGTTCGATCGGCTCGCCGCTGCGCTCGGAGTGCCCAACGCTGTGTAGGTACGGCCGCTTCTCGTCGACGATCCGTCCCTCGTCCGCCAGCGCCTCGCGCACCGCGACCCTGGCCTGGAATCGGTCCATGCCGTCGAATTGCGTTCCGGTGTCGGTTATTCGACCCTTGGTGTCCATGATCGAAATCATCGGCAGCTGGTGGCGCACGCCGATCTCGAAATCGTTGGGGTCATGTGCGGGCGTGACTTTGACTGCACCGGTGCCGAATTCGGGGTCCACATGCTCGTCGGCGACCACTACGAGCTGACGATCCACGAAAGGGTGCGGCAGGCTGCTACCGACCAGGTGTCGGTAGCGCTCGTCGTCGGGATGCACCGCGATCGCGGTGTCACCGAGCATCGTTTCCATCCGGGTGGTGGCCACAACGATGTGCGGCTGCGAGTCGTCCATCGACCCGTACCGGAAGGACACCAGCTCGCCTTCGACTTCTTGATAGTCGACCTCGATATCCGAGATCGCGGTCTGCAGCACCGGCGACCAGTTGACCAGCCGCTCGGCCCGATAGATCAGTCCGGCGTCGTAGAGGCGCTTGAACATCGCCCGGACCGCCCGCGACAGACCCTCGTCCATGGTGAAGCGCTCGCGGCTCCAGTCCACACCGTCGCCGAGGCGGCGCATCTGTACACCGATGGCGCCGCCGGACTCCCTCTTCCAGTCCCAGACCTTTTCGATGAACAGCTCTCGGCCGAAGTCCTCTTTGGTTTTGCCGTCGACCTCGAGCTGCTTTTCCACCACGCTCTGCGTCGCGATGCCGGCGTGGTCCATCCCCGGCTGCCAGAGCACCTCATAACCCTGCATCCGCTTACGGCGAGTCAGGGCGTCCATCATGGTGTGTTCGAGGGCGTGGCCCATGTGCAGGCTGCCGGTGACGTTCGGCGGTGGCAGCACAATCGAATACCCGGGCTTGGGGCTGTTCGGGTCCGCCGCGAAGTACCCCGCGTCCACCCATCTCCGGTAGATCGCGCTCTCGGCCCCAGCTGGATCCCACGACTTGGGCAGGTCGGTGGCGGGGCTGCGGCTGGCGGTCACCCGTCAATTCTAGGGAGCGGTGTTTGCCCTCATGTAAGCGCCCGAATGCGTGAGCCGGGTCACTAATCCAGCCGTTCTACCTCTAATGCCACGCCCGCGGCAGGGAATCGGTCCAGCAGCGCGTCGCCCATCGCGGCCGCGGGGGTGAGGACGCCATGCAGATCGGTGAGCTTGTCACGATCCGCCGCCAGGGCGAGGCCGCACTCCCCCAACAACACCGAAGTCGCCTTGTAACCCGGGTCGCCGCGCTGTTCCATGCGCGCCACGTAACGCGCGCCGGTGGTTGTCGTGGTGAAGGTCTCGATCCGGTAGTAGCCGCGTTCCCGGGCGGCGTCACTCGGGCCGGTTCCGGGTTTGGGCACGATGCGCTCGACCAGTTTGCGCGGCAGCAGCCGGAAATACCGGCTGCCCAATCCGAAGGTCGCCGCGCCGACCCCGCCCACCACAGCGGATGCCACCGGAGCCAGTGGTGACGAGCCCAAGCTCATGCTTTCGCTGTACCGCAACTGGCGTCCGTAGGCCCAGTCCAGTAATGCATTGCTGCGCCGCACGATTCGGGTGTTATAAGGCGCCATCAAAAAGCCCGACGTCCACAAACCCTTCAGCTCCGGCGCGATCCGATCACCACGACGCCACGGCAAATCGGGCTGCGGGCCGATATCGGGTTCGGCACTGCGGTCCGTGGTCAATGTGTACGGGTCGGCGAGCTGGCGGCGAGCGTCCGGATCGCGGGAGGCGGTATCGAGCACTTCGAGCATCGACGCGACGGTCCCGCCGGACACGCCGCCGGAGAAGGACCGGACGACCAGGTCGGTGTCGCCGAGTTCTCTGGCGCCGCCGTCGCGTGCCGCCCGGTAAAGCGCATACACGCTGAGGTCGGAAGGGACCGAATCGAATCCGCACGCATGCACGATGCGCGCGCCGGTATCCGCGGCCTGTTTGTGGTACAGGTCGATGCTTTCGCGGACGAACATCGCTTCGCCGGTCAGGTCGGCGTAGTCGGTGCCAGCTGCCGCGCACGCGGCCACCAGCGGCAGACCGTAACGGGTGTAGGGCCCGACCGTGGTGATGACGACCTGGGTGCGGGGCGCCATCTCATTGAGCGTCGAGGGCGACGAGGCGTCGGCATTCAGAATGGGCCACGACTGCGCGGCGTCGCCCAGCGTGTCACGGACGGCGCGCAATCGGTCGGTCGATCTGCCGGCCAGCGCGATCCGTTTATCCGGTGCCGCGCCGGCCAGGTATTGGGCGGTGAGTTTCCCGACGAAGCCGGTCGCCCCATACAGCACTATGTCGAATTCGCGCGGCGTTTCGGTCACGGGCCCGACGCTACCCGACGCCCGGAGCCGCACCCCGTGGAAATAAGAAGTGCCGGGCACAGGGCCCGGCACTTCTTATATGTATGGCGAATCCGCCGATTGCGGCTGCGGCTCAGCCGCGGCGCCCGCAGACCGGCCAAGCGCCGATGCCCTGCGAGTGCAGCACGTTCTCGGCGACTCGGATCTGCTCCTCGCGACTCGCGCCGGCGGGAGAGCCCGATCCACCGTTGGCACGCCAGGTGCTCGGGGTGAATTGCAGGCCACCGGAGAAGCCGTTACCGGTGCTGATCCCCCAGTTTCCACCCGACTCGCACTGCGCGATGGCGTCCCAGTTCACGCTGTACGCCCGGTGGGCGGGTGGCGGCGGGACGTCCGGGCCAGGCGGCGGGGCGTCCGGAGCCGGCGGCGGCGGAGCGTCCGGAGCCGGCGGCGGCGGAGCGTCGGGAGCCGGAGGCGGCGGAGCGTCCGGGGCGGGGCCGGCGGCCGGCGCGGTCGGGTCGAAGCCCGCCGGTACCTCGTCCGCGTTAGCGGTGGCCGACGGGATGGTCACGAGCGTGCCCGTGACCGCGGCAAGAATGAGCGTCTTTCGGACGTTCTGCAAAATTGTTCCTTTCGCGGTGCGCGCGCGCCAAAGCAAGCCCACGGATGGGCTGAAGCTGTCTGATTGATGCCTGCTTCGAAACGTGCCGTCTGGGTCAGGCACGGCAGCGGCGGGCTAGGTCTGCCCGGCGGGTGTTACCCACCGACCACGGTCGGGCTTTCGCCGTCCGCGGCGCCGCTCGCACGCGGGTCCGTGGATTCAATTATCTGATTACTCTTCCGTAACCCGTTGTGGGCTAACAGGGACCGTAGAGAACCTGCGCGCGTTCGTCATCTTCAGAAATCGGGTATCTCGTTTCAGTAACGGACCGATCACGGTGCGGCAGCATGGGTATTCACGCAGGTCATTGCGGCCATCGTGGAATCAACCCCCAACTGGATCAGCGAGACAGATGGTGAGCCGAATCACCCGCATTTTGTGAGCTGGCGCACGTTTATTTGCCGCTTGGCCGACCGATTCGCCAGTGCTTCAACGGATCCGATTCCGCCGTTGAGAGCCGGCGGAGGATACCGCAACTTCCACGAACTTCAAACTCGCAAGGTGCGGCGCAAGCGAGGAAACCGAGAAGGTATCGACTTTGCCTGTACACGAGCACAATTCGTGGACAAGATCATCGTGCGCTGCCGTGTCTTTCATGCCGACAGCGTCCCCGCCCATGTATTGTCCTGGTCGGCAACGCTTGTCGTTCAATCAAGCATAACTGCAACGCTTTTCAAGCAAATACGCTGATGTCGAGTGCTTCGACGGGGTGGCCTCACGCCCACTTCTGAGCAGCGCTCTTGTGCGCGTAGGGAGAATGTATTCAAGGCAATCCGATTTTGCTGGAACGGCCTACGTTTCATTGGCAGAGCGCGGCTACATGCATCGCCGGAAATTGATGGACACCGCCTATAAGCGCTTCAAAGCACCACTGCTACAACAGATCACGATGTAGGCCTGTCGAGCTCTTGTCTTGCTCGATGCCTTGTCGTCATACCGAAACGTGCATAAGTTCTGGAAAAAACCGAAGTGGCTAAAGCCATGTTTCCAACGCGGCCTATCAATCGGCCGAATTCGCCGACTATGCAAGGTCCGCCGCGACGTGAGCGCTTCGGCCGTCGGCCTTCAGCTCCGGGACTGCGCCAGGGCGAGCAAGTCGCTCTCCGTATTGACGTTGGCCAAAAAGCGCGACTCCGGCAGCACGATCTGCTGCGCGTCCGAGGCATCGATCAAGGCGCGCATCGACCGGGCGCCGCCGGCGACCAGGCCGTCGATCCGCTCGGCCAGGTCCGTGCGGTACACCGCGGCCAGGTAGTGGCTGCGGCCGTCCCACGGCAGCACGATCTCGGCATTGGTCTCGGCGGCCAGACGCACCAGGTCGTCGATCAATTCCGCAGACAGGAGCGGCATGTCGACGGCGCAGACGAAGGCATACCGGGCGCCCGCCTCCGCGGCCGCCCGCAGCCCACGTCCTGTCGCCGGCAGGGGGCCCTGGCCGCGAACCTCGTCGCGGATGACTTTCGCCTGCACCGGCGGCAACGGTTGCCCCGGCGCGGCCATCACGAAAACCGGCTCGCAGCGCTGCGCGATCACCCCGGCGACGTATTCCAGCAGCGTGGCGGCACCTCCGGGGCCGGGCAGGGTGGCCTTGTCGCGCCCCATGCGCCGCGATTCTCCGCCCGCCAGCACCACCCCAGCTAACGACACCGCCTGTTGTGTGTCGGATTTCTGGTCGCCCACGTCAGTCGACGGTCCAGGTGTCGCGCCCACGCAACAGCGACTGCAGCGCGGCGGAGTCGAACGGCTTCGCCGACTGGGCTGCCTGGACCTGCGAGCGCGCCGCATCGTCGTAGGTCGGCCGGCTGATGTCGCGGAAGATGCCCAGCACGGTGTGTTCGAGATTCTGGTCCGACAACCGGGACAGGGCGAAGGCGTAGGCCGAGTTGTCGCTGTGCGCGTCATGCACCACGATCTCGTCAACCGACACGTCCGCCGTCTTGGCCACCTCCAGCCCGAAGCCCGACCTCACCACGCAATATTCACCGTTGGCGCCGAACACGATTGGCTCGCAATGGCGGACACTGATGACCCGGTCCTCCGCGCCCTCCTTGCGCAGCGCGTCGAACGAGCCGTCGTTGAAGATCGGGCAGTCCTGCAAAATCTCGACAACGGCGGCCCCCCGGTGCCCGGCGGCGGCGCGCAGCACCTCGGTCAGTCCGTTGCGGTCGGAGTCCAGCGCTCGGCCGACGAAGGTCGCCTCGGCGCCCAGGGCCAACGACACCGGATTGAACGGATGGTCGAGCGATCCCATCGGGGTCGACTTGGTGACCTTGCCGACCTCTGATGTCGGCGAGTACTGACCCTTGGTCAAACCGTAGATACGGTTGTTGAACAGCAGGATGGTGATGTTGACATTGCGGCGCAGCGCGTGGATCAGGTGGTTACCCCCGATCGACAAGGCATCGCCGTCGCCGGTGACCACCCACACCGAGAGGTCCTCGCGGGCCAGCGCCAGACCGGTGGCGATGGCCGGCGCGCGACCGTGAATCGAGTGGAAACCGTACGTCTCGAGGTAGTACGGAAACCGGCTCGAGCAGCCGATACCGCTGATGAACACGATGTTCTCGCGGCGCAACCCGAGGTCGGGCAGGAAGTTGCGGATGGTGTTGAGAATGACGTAGTCCCCGCAGCCCGGGCACCAGCGGACCTCTTGGTCGCTAGTGAAGTCCTTGGACTTCTGCGGCTGGTCCTCTGTGGACAAAGTGGGGACCCCGTCGTTTTTGGTCAACTTCGCGGTCACACCAAGGTCTTTGCCCGCCAAATTGCCGATCACGTCAGTCACGAGCGTCGCCCCTCCTCATCGCTTCGCTCTACGTTGTCGCCGTCCTGAACCACTGAGCTCATGCGTCGGCTCCAACCGTTGCTGCCGCCATCCTGGCGACCATCGTCTTGTCGTTCTCGACTTCGGCCAGCGTCCCGCCCAGCGCGGCGCGAATGACGCGGCCGATCTCGTCGGCCAGGAAGGCGACACCTTGCACCTTGCTGACCGATTGCACATCGACCAGGTACTTGCCACGCAGCAGGAACGCCAATTGACCCAGGTTCATCTCCGGCGCGACCACCTGCGGGTAGCGGCGCAGCACCTCACCCAGGTTCGCCGGGAACGGGTTGAGGTAACGCAAGTGAGCGTGCGCCACCTTGATGCCCTTGCGCCGCGCGCGCCGGCAGGCTTCACCGATCGGACCGTAAGAGCTGCCCCAGCCGATCAGCAGCAGCTCGGCGTCGCCGGTCGGATCGTCAACTTCCAGATCGGGGACCGAGATCCCATCGATCTTGGCCTGGCGCAACCGCACCATGAGATCGTGGTTCACCGGCTCGTAGGAGATGTTGCCCGAGCCGTTCGCCGCTTCGAGTCCGCCGATGCGGTGCTCGAGCCCGGGGGTGCCGGGCACGGCGAACTGCCGGGCCAGCGTCTCCGGGTCACGCGCGTACGGCTGGAACGGCTCGTCGGGCTTGGCGAGGGTGTGCGTGATGCTCGGCAGCGTGCTGACATCCGGAATGCACCAGGGCTCCGAGCCATTGGCGATCGCGCCGTCGGACAACACGATTACCGGGGTGTGATACGACACCGCGATGCGTGCCGCCTCGAGCGCGGTCTCGAAACAGTCGGAGGGTGAGCGTGGAGCCAGGACCGCGACGGGTGACTCGCCGTTGCGGCCGAACAGCGCCTGCAACAGGTCGGCCTGTTCGGTCTTGGTGGGCAGCCCGGTCGAGGGCCCGCCGCGCTGCACGTCGACGACGAGCAGCGGCAGCTCGGTCATCACGGCCAGCCCGAGCGCTTCGGACTTCAGGGAAATGCCCGGGCCTGACGTGGTGGTCACGCCCAGCGCACCGCCGTACGAGGCGCCGATCGCGGCGCAGATGCCACCGATCTCGTCCTCGGCCTGGAACGTGATGACGTTGAAGTTCTTGTGCTTGGACAGCTCGTGCAAGATGTCGGACGCCGGTGTGATCGGGTAACTGCCGAGCAGGACCGGAATGTCCGCCAGCTGGCCGGCCGCCACGATCCCGTACGCCAGCGCGGTGTTGCCCGAGATCTGGCGGTATTCGCCCGACGGCAGGGTCGCCCGGGACACCTCGTAAGTGGTACCGAAAGCCTCGGTCGTTTCGCCGTAGTTCCAACCGGCCTTCAACGCCAGCACGTTGGTCTCGGCGACCTCGGGCTTGCGAGCGAACTTCTCCCGGATGAACTTTTCGCTGGTTTCGATCGGCCGCCCGTACATCCATGACAACAGGCCCAGCGCGAACATGTTCTTGGCGCGCTGGCCGTCTTTCTTCGTGGCGCCGATCGTCTCGACGGCCCCCAGCGTAAGCGTGGTCATCGCGACGGAATGCACGACGTAGTCCGACAACTCGTCGGTCTCGAGCGGGTTGGTTACGTAGCCCACCTTGGTCAGGTTGCGCTTGGTGAACTCGTCGGAGTTCGCGATCACCATTCCACCGCGGGGCAGATCCCCGATATTGGCCTTGAGCGCAGCGGGATTCATCGCGACCAGAACGTCGGGCCGGTCGCCGGCGGTCAAGATGTCGTAATCGGCGATCTGAATTTGGAAGGACGAGACGCCGGGCAGCGTGCCTGCAGGGGCACGGATCTCGGCGGGGTAGTTGGGCTGGGTCGCCAAGTCGTTGCCGAAAAGCGCTGCCTCGGATGTGAACCGGTCTCCGGTGAGCTGCATGCCGTCGCCGGAGTCCCCGGCGAAGCGAATGACGACCTGTTCGAGGCGCTGGCGGGCAGATCCGTTGGGCGACGCCCCATGTGAGTCTGATGCGGCTCCGCTGCCGTTCGGATCCACGTCTTTGCCTCCACTATGTTCGCCGGACAGACACTCCGCCGACGTCCCAGGTTACGCGCCTTTGGAGCGGCCTCAGCACGCTGGCGCTTTCGTGTCACTGCCGGTATCAATTATGGCATTTCTTTGAGGGTTGTATGGCCGTCCCCTATGCATGTCACGCCGCCGTTTTGTCGGCAAAACACGAAGTCAGCTAAGGGCTACTGGCGAGTACAAATCAAACTGTGTTATTGGTCACGTCTTGCGCGTTAGTACTGTCGTCCATACCGTGGCCCCCTCCGGAGCCGTTGGAAATCGGTGTTCAGATGGCGCGTGAGGCGGCCGCGGCGGGGACCCAGCAAGACCAACGAAGGGTTGCAGCCGGCCGCGACAACGAGCGGGTCCGCGGAAAGAAGAGGGAGTCGAGAAGTCCAGGCCGTGCTCAAGAAGCCGGGTAACGGCGTCGCTCGCGATGCCGGTGCGCTCCGAGGACGAAGTAGTTAGGCGCTCTTGTCCCGACGTTCCGAACGGGACGGCTTGCGCGGGACGATCGTCGGCAACACGTTGTCCTGGACGGTCTCCTTGGTCACCACAACCTTGGCGACGTCGTCGCGGCTCGGGATGTCGTACATCACGGGCAGCAGGACCTCTTCCATGATGGCCCGCAGGCCGCGAGCGCCGGTGCCGCGGTGGATCGCCTGGTCGGCGATCGCTTCCAGGGCGTCATCGGTGAACTCGAGCTCCACGTTGTCCATTTCGAAGAGCCGTGTGTACTGCTTTACCAGCGCGTTCTTCGGCTCGGACAGGATTTTCACCAACGACTCGCGGTCCAGGTTGGTGACCGAGGCGACCACCGGCAGCCGGCCGATGAATTCGGGGATCAGGCCGAACTTGATCAGGTCTTCGGGCATCACGTCAGCGAAGTGATCGGTGGTGTCGATCTCGGCCTTGGAGCGCACCTCGGCCCCGAAGCCCAGGCCACGCTTGCCAACGCGCTCGTAGATGATCTTCTCCAGGCCCGCGAAGGCCCCGGCGACGATGAACAGCACGTTCGTGGTGTCGATCTGGATGAACTCCTGGTGCGGGTGCTTACGCCCGCCCTGCGGGGGCACCGACGCCTGGGTGCCCTCCAAGATCTTCAGCAGGGCCTGCTGGACGCCTTCCCCGGAGACGTCGCGGGTGATGGACGGGTTCTCGCTCTTGCGGGCGATCTTGTCGACCTCGTCGATGTAGATGATGCCGGTCTCGGCGCGCTTGACGTCGTAGTCGGCGGCCTGGATCAGCTTGAGCAAAATGTTCTCGACGTCCTCACCGACGTAACCGGCTTCGGTCAGGGCGGTGGCGTCGGCTATGGCGAACGGGACGTTGAGCATCTTGGCGAGCGTCTGGGCCAGGTACGTCTTTCCGCAACCCGTCGGCCCGAGCATCAAGATGTTGGACTTCGTCAGCTCCACCGGCTCGTGCCGCGAGTCCCGGCCCTTTTCACCCGCCTGAATCCGCTTGTAGTGGTTGTAGACGGCCACGGCCAGCGTCCGCTTGGCGGTGTCCTGCCCGATGACGTATCCCTCAAGGAACTCCCGAATCTCGATCGGCTTGGGGAGTTCATCAAGCTTTACGTCGTCGGCATCGGCCAGCTCCTCTTCGATGATCTCGTTGCAGAGGTCGATGCATTCATCGCAGATGTACACGCCGGGGCCAGCAATGAGCTTTTTGACCTGCTTCTGGCTCTTCCCGCAGAACGAGCACTTCAGCAGGTCACCGCCGTCTCCGATGCGCGCCATGGTGCTGAGGGCCTACTTCCTATTCGCCGTTCGTCTTGCCTGTCCCCGGATGTATTCACCGACGCTACCCGCTTGATCGGGCCCGACGCGACCATAGGGGCCGAATCGCGTCGGTGGTATTCGTGCGTGTCCGTATGGATGAAACATATAGCCAGACGGTGCCCGCAACTCGCGAAAGACGCGCTTTGCGTGTCTTTGGCGTGTCGCGGTCGTAACGCTGCCGAGGCCGACCGGCCTACGACATTGCTTCCGCTGGAGGTGCCAACCCAACGCCGATGATCACGCGAGGCCTGGGCGAACCCCTAAGAAATCACCCTACAGTGGCGACGTGGGTTTGGCTGTGGGCTTCGAATGGCCCAGTGGACCCGTCGTGCTCGACGGCGGCTTGGCCACCGAGCTCGAAGCTCGCGGCCATGACCTTTCCGACCCATTGTGGTCGGCGAGGCTGCTCGCGGACGCCCCGAACAACATCGCCGCCGTGCATGCCGCCTACTTTCGGGCCGGTGCCGCGATCGCGACGACGGCCAGCTACCAGGCGTCGTTCGAGGGTTTCGCCAATCGCGGATTCGATCGCCGACAGACGGCAAGGCTGTTGCACAGCAGCGTCGAGCTCGCGAAGGCGGCACGGGACGAGGTGGGCGTCGACGGCCTCCTCGTCGCGGCCTCGATCGGCCCGTACGGCGCGGCACTGGCCGACGGATCGGAGTACCGCGGACGCTACGGCCTGTCGGTAGCCGACTTGGCGCGGTGGCATCGGCCACGGTTGGAAACCCTGGCCGACGCCGACGCGGACGTGCTCGCGTGCGAAACCGTGCCCGACGTCGACGAAGCGGAGGCCCTCGTTGAGCTGGTGCGCTCGGTCGGCAGACCGGCCTGGCTGAGCTACACCGTCGACGGGGACCGGACCCGCGCCGGGCAACCGCTGGCCGACGCGTTCGCGGTGGTGGCCGGCGTCGACGAGATCGTCGCGGTCGGGGTGAACTGCTGCGCGCCCGATGACGTGTTGCCCGCGATTGCGAGCGCAGCGGCCGTCGACAAGCCCGTCATCGTCTACCCGAACAGCGGCGAACGCTGGGACGCGTTGCGGCGCAGCTGGATCGGTCCATCGCGGTTCCGCGCGGACCTCGCGACCCAGTGGGTCGCGGCCGGGGCCCGGATCGTCGGCGGATGCTGTCGGGTCGGTCCCGCCGCTATCGCCGAACTTCGCCGAGCGTGTAATCAGGTCGAAAAATTCGGCAAAGATTCGCCGTGAGTGCACGTTCGGCGAAGGGGACCGAGGGCGCTAGGCGGTTTGCGCCGAAAGCTTTCGGTACTCCAGCACGGTGTCGATGATCCCGTAATCCTTGGCCTCTTCGGCGGTCAGGATCTTGTCGCGGTCGGTGTCCTTGCGAATGACCGACGCGTCTTTGTTCGTGTGCCGGGCGAGCGTGGTCTCCATCAGCGTGCGCATCCGCTCGATCTCGGCGGCCTGAATCTCCAGATCGGAGAACTGCCCCTGGATCACGCCCTGCAGCGACGGCTGGTGGATGAGCACCCGGGCGTTGGGCAGCGCCATCCGCTTGCCCGGCGTCCCGGCGGCCAGCAACACCGCCGCCGCCGAAGCGGCCTGCCCCAGGCACACCGTCTGGATGTCGGCGCGCACGTACTGCATGGTGTCGTAGATCGCCATCAGCGAGGTGAATCCGCCGCCGGGCGAGTTGATGTACATGGTGATGTCGCGGTCGGGGTCCAGCGACTCGAGCACCAGCAACTGCGCCATGATGTCGTTCGCCGACGCGTCGTCGACCTGCACGCCGAGGAAGATGATGCGTTCCTCGAACAGCTTGTTGTAGGGGTTGGACTCCTTGACGCCGAAGCTCGAGTGCTCGATGAACGACGGCAGGATGTAGCGCGCCTGGGGCTGGGTTTCGGGGTTCATCGGGCTTCTCCATTGGTGATGTGGGCGGCGCGGGTGATGATGTGGTCGACGAACCCGTATTCCAGGGCTTCCTGCGCGGTGAACCAGCGGTCGCGGTCGGAGTCGGCCTCGATGCGCTCGATCGTCTGGCCGGTGAACTCGGCGTTGAGCCGGAACATCTCCTTTTTGATGACGTGGAACTGTTCGGCCTGGATGGCGATGTCGGCCGCGCTGCCGGTCACCCCGCCCAAAGGCTGGTGCATCAGGATGCGGGCGTGCGGCAGCGCGTAGCGCTTGCCCTTGGTGCCGGCGGCCAACAAGAACTCCCCCATCGAAGCGGCCATGCCCATCGCGTAGGTGGCGATGTCACAGGGCGCCAGCACCATCGTGTCGTAGATCGCCATACCCGCACTGATCGATCCGCCCGGCGAGTTGATGTAGAGGTTGATGTCCTTGCTGGCGTCCTCGGCGGCGAGCAGCAGAATCTGCGCGCACAGCCGATTGGCGATTTCGTCGTTCACCTCTGAACCCAGGAAGATGATGCGCTCGGACAGCAAGCGCTCATAGACGGAGTCCGTGAGGTTGAGACCCTGCGAGTTTGAACGCATGTCAGTCACGACTGGGTTACCTGCTTTCTCGAGATCTGTATTCACGACACTAGCCAACCGGGCCCGCCGTTTCGCGGCCACGCACCCCCGAATGCGCCACGTTCGCTCACAGCTTCATGGCGCGGTCACTCCCCCGCGTCGGCCGCCTCGGATTCGCCGGCCTCATCCGATTTCTCGTCGGCCCCTGTGACGGATTCGCCCGCCTGCTCAGCGTCGCCAACCGCTTCGGTCTCGGCGTCCCCCGAGCCCTTGCCGAAGAATTCGCTCGTGTCGATGGCGTTTCCGGCGGTATCGGTGACGGTCGCCGCCCGGATCACCTCGGCGATGGCCAGCGTCCGGCGCACATCGGCGAACATGGCCGGTAGCTGGTTGTTCTCCTGGAGGTAGGCCAACAGCTGCTGGGGCTCGATGCCGTATTGCCGCGACGTGGCCACCAGGCGCTCGGTCAGGTCGTCCTGGCCAACCTGGACTTCGAGTTCGTCGGCCAGGGCGTCCAGCAGCAGCTGCCGTTTGACGTCCGTCTCGGCGGCGGTGCGCGTCTCGGTCTCGAACTCTTCGCGCGACTTACCCTGCTGGGCCAGCACTTCCTCCAGCTTGGATTCGTCGTGGTCGAGGCTGTGTAGGGCGTTGTGCAGGGCGCTGTCAACCTGCGCCTTGACGATCGCTTCCGGCAGCGGCACCTCGACCTGCTCAAGCAGTGTGTCGAGGGCGGCTTCGCGAATGTTTTCGGCTTGCTGAGCCCGCTTAGTTCGGCCGACCTGCTCGCGCAGGTTGGACTTCAGCTCTTCGATGGTGTCGAACTCGCTGGCCAGCTGCGCGAACTCGTCGTCGGGCTCGGGTAACTCACGTTCCTTGATCGACTTGACCGTGACGGTCACCTGCGCGTCCTTGCCAGCGTGCTCGCCAGTCGCCAGCTGCGCGGTGAACTCCTTGGATTCGTCGACCGACAAACCGACCAGGGCTTCGTCCAGGCCCGCGATGAGCCGGCCCGAGCCGACCTCATGGGACAGGCCTTGCGCGGCGGCACCCGGGATCTCTTCGCCGTCGATGGTGGCCGACAGGTCGATCGAGACGAAGTCACCGTCGGCGACGGGTCGGTCCACTCCGGTCAGGGTGCCGAATCGGGCACGCAGAGACTGCAGTTCGGCGTCGACGTCTTCGTCGCTGACCTCGATCGGGTCCACCGACACCTTGAGCGCACCGGGATCCGGCAGGGTGAGCTTGGGGCGAACGTCGACCTCGGCGGTGAAGGCCAGCTGTTCGCCGTACTCCTTCTTGGTGACCTCGATCTCGGGCTGGCCCAGCGGGTGCACCTCCGACTCGGCGACGGCCTGCCCGTACCGCGCGGGCAGCGCCTCGCTGACGACCTGATCGAGCATCGCCTCGCGACCGAACCGCGCCTCCAGCAACTTCGCCGGCGCCTTGCCCGGGCGGAAGCCGGGCAGTCGCACCTGCCGGGCCAACTCCTTATAGGCGCGCTGGAAATCGGGCTCGAGTTCCGAGAAAGGGACCTCCACGTTGATGCGCACCCGGGTGGGGCTCAACTGCTCGACGGTGCTCTTCACGGGTGTGCTCCTCAATGGTCGTTCGTTGCTCGTTATCGGCCTCGGTGTGTCGTGCTCAGGGCACCGGGCCGGTGGTGCTGGTCGGGGTGACAGGATTTGAACCTGCGGCCTTCCGCTCCCAAAGCGGATGCGCTACCAAGCTGCGCTACACCCCGCGCTGACCTCGATGATCCTAAGGCCCCTCAACACCGGGTTGGCCACGGGCTTCGCAGCGACGTCACAGACCTCACGGAGCGATCACAAAACCGAGTCGATTAGATTTGATCTTTGTCGCCAGCTACAGTCACGCTCGACTGAACACTGCGGGCGTAGCTCAATGGTAGAGCCCTAGTCTTCCAAACTAGCTACGCGGGTTCGATTCCCGTCGCCCGCTCGGGCTAATTATCTGCTCGATAGAAAGGCGCCATGAGCGACCTGAAGACCGACGCGTCAATCCATGGCTCATGCGCCTCGGACTTCGTCGGCGTTCGCGACGCGTTCGAGCGCAATTTCACGCACGGCGATGAAGTCGGCGCGGCCGTCGCCGTGTGGGTCGACGGGTCTGTGGTCGTCAATCTGTGGGGCGGCTGGGCCGATGCGGCCCGGACCCGGCCGTGGCAGCAGAACACCTTGACCACCGTGTTGTCCGGCACCAAGGGGCTGTCGGCCACCTGCATACACCAGCTCGCCGACCGCGGTGAGCTGGACCTACAGGCTCCCGTCGCGCACTACTGGCCCGAGTTCGCCCAGGCGGGCAAACAAGACATCACGCTGGCGATGGTGATGGGCCACCGGTCCGGGGTGATCGGTCCGCGCACCCGGATGCGCTGGGAACAGGTCGCCGACTGGGACTACGTCTGCGAACAACTCGCCGCCGCCGAGCCGTGGTGGGAGCCGGGAACCGCGCAGGGCTATCACATGACCACCTTCGGTTTCATCATGGGCGAGGTGTTTCGTCGGGTGACGGGCCGGACCATCGGCCAATACCTGCGCACCGAGATCGCCGAACCGTTCGGCGCCGACGTTCACATCGGGTTGCCGTTGCGAGAGCAATACCGCTGCGCCGAGCGGGTCAACAAGCCGCATGCCCGCGATCTGCTGGCCGAAGCGCAGGCCCCCGGCTACCCGACGAGCCTTGCTGAGCACCCGAAGGCGGGGCTGTCCATCTCGATGGGCTTCGCCCCCGATGACGAACTCGGCTCGCACGACCTGAGTCTGTGGCGCGAACTCGAGTTCCCCGGCACCAACGGGCAGGTCTCGGCGCTGGGATTAGCGACGTTCTACAACGCGCTCGCGCAGGAGAAGGTGCTCAGCCGGGAGCACATGGACCTGGTGCGGGTCTGCCAGGGCGGCCTGGAGACCGATCTGGTGTTGGGACCGCGGGTGGCCGACCACGGATGGGGGCTGGGTTACATGCTCAACCAGCGATGCGTCAACGGGCCCAACCCCCGGATCTTCGGGCACGGCGGACTGGGCGGCTCGTTCGGGTTCGTCGACCTGGAGCACCGCATCGGCTACGCGTATGTCGCCAATCACTTCGACCCGACCAAGGCCAACGCTGACCCGCGCAGCCTGGTCCTGTCCAACGCGGTCTACTCCGTGCTGGGAGTGATCTAACCCCTAACGCAAGCGCGCCCTGCCAGGTCGGCAGGGCGCGTTTGTTTGCGTGAGTTGTCGGGTCACCGATGCCAGCCGGGAGGGGGCGGCCCACCTGGCCCGCCCGGACCCCACGGAGCACCGGGGCCGCGGGGCCCACCCGGACCCCACGGGGCACCAGGTCCGCCGCGGCCCCAACCCTCATGGTGCCAGTCGTGGCACCTGTTCCAGTCCCAGTTGTTGCCCCAGCCCGGGTCCCACCACTCACCCGGACACCATTGCGGGAAGGGCCCGGGGTGAGCCTGCGCGTCAGTTGCGACGCCCAAGCCCGCCAAACCCAGCCCGCCTATTGCGAGGGCCGTTGCGGCCAAACGTGGAAGAGTTTTCACGAGATCTTTTCTACCCATATCGATGCTTTGGCTAAACAATCAGTGCCAGGTTTCGGGTCTGCCGGTCCGCACCGTGTCGTCCCCGCTGCGGTTGCGCCGGCGAGCCGGCTCACTTTTGGCAGGTAGGGCACCAGAAGACGTTTCGGCCCTCCAGCACTGTCGTGCGGATCGGATCACCCGACACCCGGCAGGGTTCGCCGGCACGTCGATAGACGTAGGTGCGCGGCCGATCGGGCCGATACGACGGTGCGCCGTGGTCGTGCTCGGGCCGCACCACGATGATCTTGCCACGACGCAATCCGACCTTCATCAGCGCGACCAGATCGATCCAGGCCGCCTCGAACTCGCCCTCGCCGACCTCGCGGCCGGGGCGGAACGGGTCGATCCGGTGGCGGAACAACAACTCGCTGCGATACACGTTGCCCACGCCGGCCATCACCGTCTGATCCATCAGCAGTGCGCCAATGGGCCTGCGGGACTTGGCGATCCGCTTCCACGCCCACGACGGATCGGCGTCGCTGCGCAGCGGGTCGGGGCCCAGCCTGGCCAAGACTGCGCTGACCTGACCTTCGTCGACGACCTCGCACACCGTCGGGCCACGCAGGTCGGTGCCGTGATCGACGCCGATCATGCGCATTCGCACTTGCCCGACCGCCTCGGGAAACAGCCCGTCGCCGGGCCGTTCCCATTCGGTGAAGGCCCCGTACAGCCCGAGATGCACGTGCACTATCGGGCCGCCGGTGTAGTGGTGGAACAGGTGTTTGCCCCACGCGCTGGTGCGCTGCAGCACCCGCCCGTCGACCACCGCGGCCGAATCGGCGAAACGGCCCTGTGGGCTGGACACCGCGACGGGGGCACCGGCGTAACGGCGTTGGTGGAGGCGGGCGAGCCGGTGCAGGGTATGCCCTTCGGGCACGTGCAGACCTTTCCTGCGTCAGTCGGCGGCGCCGGGCACCGGCGGGGCTTGATGGGTTCGTTCGTATTCGGCGAGTATGTCGATACGCCGTTGGTGGCGTTCGGCTTTCGACCACGGAGTGGTCAAGAAGGTATCGACGATGGCCAGCGCCTCGGCCACGGTGTGCATGCGACCGCCGATGCCGATCAGTTGGGCGTTGTTGTGTTCACGGGCCAGCGTGGCCGTTTCGACGCTCCAGGCCAGCGCGCACCGGGCGCCCGGGACCTTGTTGGCGGCGATCTGCTCGCCGTTGCCGGACCCGCCCAGCACGATGCCCAGGCTGTCGGGATCGGCGACGGTGCGCGTGGCGGCGGCGATACAGAAGGCGGGGTAATCGTCTTCGGCGTCGTAGCTGAAGGCGCCGCAATCGATCGGCTCGTGCCCGGCTTTTTTCAGGTGGTCGATGATCTGCTGTTTGAGCTCGAATCCGGCATGGTCAGAGCCGAGGTAGACGCGCATGCCCGCAATCCTTACATAGCCACCCGCCGCGCCGGTGGCTGCGATCGCGACCCGATCGGTCTAGTCGAATTCGGGCTTCTCGGTGCGAGTGCGCTTGAGCTCGAAGAAGTGTGGGTAGGACGCGAAGGCGACCGAGGCGTCCCACAGCTTGCCCGCTTCCTCGCCGCGCGGAATCTTGGAGAGCACCGGCCCGAAGAACGCCACATCGTTGACGTGAATGGTCGGCGTGCCGACATCGTCGCCCACCGCGTCCATGCCGGCGTGGTGGCTCTTGCGCAGCGCCTCGTCGTATTCCTCGCTGTTGGCGGCTTCCGCCAACTCGGCCGGCAGGTCCGCGTCGGCCAGCGCCAGTTTGATCACGTCCTCGAGCTCTTTGTTGCCCTCGTTGTGGATCCGCGTCCCCATCGCGGTGTACAGCGGCCGCAGCACCTCGGCGCCGTGGGCCTGCTCGGCGGCGATCGCAACCCGCACCGGACCCCAGGCCCGCTTCATGTTCTCGCGATATTGCTCAGGCAGGTCTTCGCGGTTTTCGTTGAGCACCGCCAGGCTCATCACGTGGAAATTGACCTCGATGTCACGAACCTTCTCCACCTCGAGAATCCAGCGCGAGGTGATCCACGCCCACGGACACAGCGGATCGAACCAGAAGTCGGCCTTGTTCTTCGCGGCGGCGGTGTCAGGCATGACGGATCCTTTCATGAGGTAAAAGTCTGATCAGCACAACCGTAGGCGTCTGCGTCCTGTTCCCGATCTGCCCGACCCGTAAGTTGGACACGTGGCTCTCCCAAACCTCACCCGCGAACAAGCCGTCGAGCGCGCCGCCCTGATCACGGTCGCCAGCTATCAAATCGACCTCGACCTCACCGACGGCTCCGGCGGTCCCGGCGAACGGACCTTTCGCTCCGTCACCACGGTGGTGTTCGACGCGCTCGCCGGGGCCGACTCGGTCATCGACATCGCCGCCGACACCATCCGCGGCGCCACGCTCAACGGACGCGATCTGGACGTCTCCGGCTACGACGAGTCGACGGGTATCCCGCTGTCCGGGCTGGCCGACCGCAACGTCGTCGTGGTCGACGCGGACTGCCGCTACTCCAACACCGGTGAGGGTCTGCATCGGTTCGTCGACCCGGTCGACAACGAGACCTACCTGTACTCGCAGTTCGAAACCGCCGATGCCAAGCGCATGTTCGCGTGCTTCGACCAGCCCGACCTGAAGGCGACGTTCGACGTGCGGGTGACGGCACCCACGCATTGGAAGGTGATCTCCAATGGCGTGACGGTGTCGGTCAACGACGGGCTGCACATCTTTGCGACCACGCCGCGGATGAGCACCTACCTGGTCGCCTTGATCGCCGGCCCATACGCCGAGTGGAACGATTCCTACACCGACGAGCACGGCGAGATCCCGCTGGGCATCTTCTGCCGGTCCTCGCTGGCCAAACACATGGACGCCGAGCGGTTGTTCACCCAGACCAAGCAGGGATTCGGTTTCTACCACAAGAACTTCGGCATGCCCTACGCATTCGGGAAATACGATCAGCTGTTCGTCCCCGAATTCAACGCCGGCGCAATGGAGAACGCGGGCGCGGTGACGTTCCTGGAGGATTACGTCTTTCGCAGCAAGGTCACCCGGGCCTCCTATGAGCGGCGCGCAGAGACCGTGCTGCACGAGATGGCGCACATGTGGTTCGGGGACCTGGTCACCATGGCCTGGTGGGACGACCTGTGGCTGAACGAGTCGTTCGCAACCTTCGCCTCGGTGCTATGCCAAGCCGAGGCAACCGAATTCACCGAGGCCTGGACGACGTTCGCGACGGTCGAGAAGTCGTGGGCCTACCGTCAGGATCAATTGCCGTCGACGCACCCGATCGCGGCCGACATCCCCGACCTGGCCGCGGTCGAGGTCAACTTCGACGGCATCACCTATGCCAAAGGCGCTTCGGTGCTCAAGCAGCTCGTCGCCTATGTCGGGCTCGAGCACTTCCTAGCCGGGCTGCGCGATTACTTTCGCGCCCACGCTTTCGGCAACGCCACCTTCGACGATCTGGTCGCCGCCCTGGAGCAGGCGTCGGGACGGGATCTGTCCGACTGGGGTCAGCAGTGGCTGAAAACGACTGGACTGAACACGTTGCGACCGGAGTTCGACGTCGACAGCAACGGCAAGTTCACCCGGTTCGCGGTGACCCAGAGCGGAGCTGCCCCGGGTGCCGGCGAAACCCGAGTGCACCGGTTGGCGGTCGGGGTCTACGACGACGACGCAACCGGGAAGCTGGTGCGGGTGCACCGCGAAGAACTCGACGTTGAGGGCCCCGTAACGGAAGTCCCTGCGCTGCTTGGTGTTTCGCGAGGCCAGCTGGTGCTGGTCAATGACGACGACCTGACGTATTGCTCGTTGCGGCTGGACGCCGAATCGCTACGCACTGCGCTGGAGCGCATCGCCGACATCGCCGAGCCGCTGCCGCGGTCGCTGGTTTGGTCGGCCGCCTGGGAGATGACGCGCGAGGCCGAACTGCGCGCCCGCGACTTCGTGGCCCTGGTCGCGGGCGGAGTGCACGCCGAGTCCGAGGTCGGCGTGGCGCAGCGGCTGCTGCTACAGGCGCAGACCGCGCTGACGTCGTACGCCGAACAGGGATGGGCGCGCGAGCACGGCTGGCCACAGTTCGCCGACCGGTTACTGGAGTTGGCTCGCGGCGCGCAGCCCGGTTCGGATCACCAACTCGCGTTCGTCAACACGCTGTGCTCGTCGCTGCTGTCCACCCGGCACGTCGTGACGCTGACGGACCTGCTCGACCGCGACCCCGCCGACTTGGGGCTGCCCGGCCTCGAAATCGACACGGACCTGCGGTGGCGGATCGTGACGGCGCTGGCCGGCGCGGGCGAGATCGACGCCGACGGGCTCGCGACACCGTTCATCGACGCCGAGATTCAGCGCGACCCGACCGCCGCGGGCAAGCGCCACGGCGCCCAGGCCGCGACAGCTCGACCTCAGTTGCAAGTCAAAGAGGCAGCCTGGACGACGGTGGTCGAGGACGACACCATGGCGAACATCACCGCCCGCTCGATCATCGCGGGCATCGCCCCGCCTGGGCAGGCGGAGTTGCTCAAGCCGTTCACCCCGCGCTATTTCGAGGCGATCTCCGGAGTCTGGGCCCGCCGGTCCAGCGAGGTGGCCCAGACCGTCGTGGTCGGCCTCTACCCGCATTGGGACATCAGCGACGACGGCGTCGCCGCGGCAGACAAGTTCCTGTCCGACCCACAGGTGCCGGCCGCGTTGCGACGCCTCGTGCTCGAGGGCCAAGCCGGGGTGAAGCGTTCGTTGCGGGCGCGCCAATTCGACGCCGGCGACCGCTGAGCCCCAGCCGCAGGACTAACGGCTAGGCCGGTGAAATCCCGGCGCTCAGCACGCGGATCGCGCTGACCAGCCCGTCGACCAAATCGCCCCGCTCGAACGCCGAAGATGCGGCGGCGACGCCCAGCGGTGCGGCCGACTCGGCGCCGCGGCCACGAACCTGCTTGCCGTAGACCACCTCGATGACCTTCTGATCGGGTGAAACGGCCAAAAGCACCGCGTTGTCCGGCGTCGGCACGTCGGCCAAGATCTCACGGGCGCGCGCGGCGGTGTCGCCGCCCAGGTCGCCTAGATAGATCGCGAAGCGCGTCTTGGACGCCCGGGAGCCGAATTTCAGCGCGTCGTCCACGGCGACCAGGTCTTTGGTCGAAAACGGGAATTGCACCGACAGTTCACCCGGCTCGGTGACGCCGGAGATCCGTCCGCTCGTGGTGACCACCCAGCCGGGCGGCAGCTCGGTGGGTTCCTTCGTCGCTACCTCACCACGTGCCACTGGCGCCACCTCCGACCGCGAATTCCGACGTACCGTGCTCACCGTGTCCGCCGTGGGCGTGCCCCACGTCTTCGCCGGTAGCAGCCCACAGGATCGGCGGATGCGTCCACTTCTCGCCCAACTTGTAGGCCGCTGGGTGCGGTCCCTTGTGGGACCAGATCAGCACCGACAGCACGATCACCAGCAACAGCGGTATTCCGACGATGAACAGATGGACATGCATAGGACTCACGACGCAAACCGTATCCCACGAAGGGATCTAGCGGCGCGACCGGACACCGGATTCGCCGATCAGGCCGCGCCCTCGCCGAGGTATCGGGCCCAAGCCGGATCCAGCTCCTTGACCGTCGACAGCAGCCGCCAGTGCTGCCCGGTCGGCGGCAACGGCGGGCGGCGCAGGGACCAGCCGAGCTCGCTGAGCAGCTTGTCGCCCTTGTGGTGGTTGCAGGTCGAGCAGCACGCGACGCAGTTCTCCCAGGAATGATCACCGCCGCGGCTGCGGGGCAGCACATGGTCGACGGTGTCCGCCTTCGCGCCGCAATAGGCGCAGCAGAACCGATCGCGGTGCATCAGCGCGGCGCGGGTCATCGGGACGCGCGCCCGGTAGGGGACGCGGACATAAGACCGCAGCTGGATCACCGAGGGCACCACGATCGAGCGGGTCGCCGAGTGGATGACCGGCCCGGCCGGATCGTGGTGGACCACGTCGGCCTTTCCACAGATCACCATGACGATCGCCCGGCGCACGGGCAGCGCGGTCAGCGGCTCATAGGTGGAATTCAGTAGCAGAACCCGCCGGCGGCTCCAGATGGAAGCGCCCTCCGCGCGGGCGGGCGGATGGATCTCCAGGCTATGCAGCGACGACACGGTTGTGGGTCCCGTTAACCCAGCCGCGGCTACCTGACTGCGGTGGCTGCGGCGTCTTTTGCCCTGCGCCATAGATCCTCCGCGAACAGTCCACCATGATTCGGCGCCAATCGCACCCCTGTTGGCAGGTGAACGCCGTGTCGATCCGGTGAACACCAGGCATGGGGCCGGGCCGCGTCCGAGTGGCGCCGCGAGGATGCACCACAATGGACGGCGATGGATCAGGTAACAGAGTCCTTCTACGACGCGGTCGGCGGTGCCGAGACATTCCACGCGATCGTGTCCCGCTTCTACGCGCAGGTTCCCGAAGACGAGATCCTGCGTGAGCTGTACCCGCTGGACGATCTCGAGGGCGCCGAGGAACGCTTGCGAATGTTCCTAGAGCAGTACTGGGGCGGTCCGCGCACCTACTCCGACCGACGCGGCCACCCCCGGCTGCGGATGCGTCACGTGCCCTTCCGGATCACTCCCCTGGCGCGTGACGCGTGGCTGCGGTGCATGCACACGGCGGTCGCGTCGATCGATTCGCAGACGCTCGATGACGAGCACCGGCGCGAGTTGCTCAACTATCTGGAGATGGCTGCCGACTCACTGGTCAATTCGCCCTTCTAGATACCTCGCAACCGAACGGAGCAGCATGAGCCCCGCCGCATGGTGGTCGAACGCGGTCTTTTACCAGGTATATCCGCGATCGTTCGCCGACAGCAACGGTGACGGCGTCGGCGACATCGACGGAATCGTCGCCCACCTGGATCACCTGGAGCGGCTGGGAATCGATGCCATTTGGCTCAGCCCGGTCACCGTCTCACCGATGGCCGACCACGGGTATGACGTCGCCGATCCGCGCGACATCGACCCGCTGTTCGGCGGGATGTCCGCGATCGATCGGCTGATCGAGGAGGCGCACCAGCGGGGCATCAAGATCACGATGGACGTGGTGCCCAACCACACCAGCTCCGCGCACCCGTGGTTCCAGGCGGCGCTGGCCGCCGGCCCCGGCACCGACGCCCGGGAGCGCTACTACTTCCGTGACGGCAGGGGGACCGGTGGGGCTCTGCCGCCGAACAACTGGACGTCGGTCTTCGGCGGGTCGGCCTGGACGCAGGTGGTCGAGCCGGATGGCAAACCCGGCCAGTACTACCTGCACCTTTTCGACACCGAGCAGCCGGATCTGAACTGGGAGAACCCGGAGGTCTTCGAGGACTTCGCGACATCGCTGCGGTTCTGGCTCGATCGTGGGGTCGACGGCTTCCGTATCGACGTCGCGCACGGGATGGCCAAGCCGCCCGGCCTGCCCGACGCCAAGGCCGGCGTCAAGGTGCTCAGCCACACCGACGACGACCCGCGTTTCAACAACGCGGCCGTACACGACATTCACCGCAAAATCCGCAAGGTCGTCGACGAGTATCCCGGGGCGGTGACCATTGGCGAGGTGTGGGTGTTGGACAACCTGCAGTGGGCCGAGTACCTGCGGCCCGACGAACTGCACCTCGGCTTCAATTTCCGGTTGACCAAGATCGACTTCGAAGCCGACCAAATCCATGACGCCATCGAGAACTCACTCGCGGCCACCGCGATCTATGACGCCGTCCCGACCTGGACACTGTCGAACCACGACGTGGACCGCGAGGTGACTCGCTACGGCGGCGGCGACGTCGGGCTTCGCAGGGCGCGGGCTATGGCGATGGCAATGCTCGCCCTGCCGGGCACGGTGTTCATTTACAACGGCGAAGAGTTGGGCCTGCCCGACGTGCTGGATCTGCCCGAGGAGGTGCTGCAGGACCCGACCTGGGACCGGTCCGGACATACCGAGCGGGGCCGCGACAAGTGTCGGGTACCGATGCCGTGGTCCGGCGAGCAGCCCCCGTTCGGGTTCTCGTCGTCGTCGCAGACGTGGCTGCCGATGCCGGAAAGCTGGGCGGCGTTGACCGTCGAGAAGCAGAGCGGCGATCCCGACTCCACCTTGTCGTTCTTCCAGCGGGCGCTCGAATTGCGAAAGCGCCGCGTGGAATTCGATGGCGAGCGCATCGAGTGGCTGGATGCGTCCGGCGATACGGTGATCTTCCGGCGCCCCGGTGGGCTGATCTGCGCGCTGAACAGCGGTGAATCGCCGACGACCCTGCCCCCCGGCGAGTTGATCCTGGCCAGCGCGCCGCTGCTGGAAGGCAAACTGCCACCGGACTCCGCGGCCTGGCTGGCGTAGCCGGCTGGGTCGGGCCGCGAAGCCCGGTGAGCATTTCGCGACGGACTGCTCTATATGTTGTGGATGGCTTGCTACGAATGGACAGTGATCGGTGCCGGGGCGGCGGGCATCGCCGCGGTGGGAAGGCTGCTGGATCACGGAATCGCGGGCGAACGGATCGCCTGGATTGATCCGGCCTTCGCCGGCGGCGACATCGGCCAACGGTGGCGGTCTGTTTCCAGCAACACCCATGTGGCGCTCTTTCTCGAATACTTCAACGGCTCCAAGGCATTTCGGTTCTCCGATGCACCGCCAATGCCGCTCAAGGAGATCGATCCGCAGGAGACCTGTGCGCTCGGTCTCGTCGCCGAACCCCTGGTGTGGATCACCGAGCAGCTACGCGGGCAGGTCGACAGCATCGCGACGACCGCCACCGCGCTGTTCTTGGAGAACAGGCAATGGCGGATCGAGACGCAACAAAGCGACGTCTCCGCCAAGAATGTGATCCTGGCCGTCGGCGCGGATCCGAAAAAACTTTGCCACCCCGACCTCCAGGAGATCCCCGTCCAGGTCGCACTGGATCCCGGCAAGCTGGCCGAAGAACAACTCGAGGGCGCGACGGTCGCCGTGTTCGGCTCGTCGCACTCGTCGATGATCGTGCTGCCGAACCTCCTGCGCCATCCCGTCAAGCGCATCGTTAATTTCTATCGGAGCCCACTGAAATACGCTGTCTATTTTGAGGATTGGATCCTGTTCGACGACACCGGGCTGAAGGGCCAGGCCGCCGTCTGGGCTCGTGAGAACATTGACGGGGCGCTTCCCGACCGGCTCGAGCGGTGCTGGGTATCGAGCCCGGAATTCGACGAGAAACTGGCGCAGTGCGATCGCGTCGTCTACACCGTCGGTTTCCAGCGCAGGAAGCTACCCGAGACCCCGCAGTGGGGGCAGCTGGACCACAACCGCACCAACGGAATACTGGCCCCCGGCCTGTTCGGGGTGGGCATCGCCTTCCCGCAGTACGCCGAAGACCCGTACGGATACGGGCAGTTTCGGGTGGGCCTGAAGAAATTCATGGACCATCTCGACGCCGTCCTGCCGCTGTGGCTGCTCTACGGCCCCTGAGCATCGCGAGCGATCCCGGTCCGCAATCGCTTTAAACTCAGCGTGATCCGTTTGCAAAATCGACCAGGGCCGGTCGCGTCAGCCGAGCAACAGCGCGGGATCGCCGCGGCGGCGATACACCGAACCGAACCGGGCGTCCAGACGCAACCACGTCGGCAGTATCCGGACCCGGATGAACTCGTCGGCGGCGACCGCATCGGGCACCTGCGGCAGAAACCCCATCGCGGTCAACGCGAACACGCAGCGCATGGGCAGTCCCACCTGCACGTCGGCCGAGCTGACCTGAATGACCACCTGATCGAGCAGCGAGGAAGGCGGGCCATGAGAACTGCCGTGCTGCTTGGCAAGTTCGGCGCCGCGTTGCGCCAAGTCCAGCACCACCCGGGCCGGTATGTCTTCGAGATGGGTGAAGCCGGATTCCGGCGGCAACGCACCCCGCCACGCGGAATCCATCGCGAAGCCGGGATCGACGTAACCCGAGGCACCCATCGCGGAAAGGCCGCGCGCCAGCGCATCCGCGGCCACCGAGAGATCGCCCGGCCGCACCTCGCCGACCACTACCCGGCTGGCCAGCACATCGAAACCCGTTGCGACCCAGGCGGTCAGCAACCCCGGGGATCGGGTTCGAAATCGGATGATCGCGGCTTCATCGAGTCGCAGCGCGCGGTCGACGAAGGCGGCGAGATCCGTGCGGTGGGCGTCCCTGGCGTCGGCACCCAGCCATAGACCCCGGTCGGCTACCTGATCCACCGCTGCAGATACTCCCGGTGTTGTGGCGAGAGGCGCACCAGTCGCTGCTCCTCGATGTGCACGGCGGCCAATTGCGACTCGGCGATGACGGCGGGCTTCGACTCGGTAGCCGCGGCGACCGAGCGCACCTCGTAGCCCAGCGTAAAGTCGACCGCCCGCAACCGCTTGGTCCACATGGTGACCTGCAGCGGCGAATCCACCAGGCGCAGCTGGTCTTTGTATGTCACCTTGACTTCGGCGATGAGCAACCCGATGGTTCTGATGTCGACCTCGAACGCTTCGCGCAGGAATTGGACACGCGCCTCCTCCAGGATCGTGACCATGGTGGCGTGGTTGATGTGCTGATACATGTCGATGTCCGACCAGCGCACTGGCACGGGCGCGACAAAGCCGACGCTCAACTCGATGATCCTCTTCCACTGGTGCGGGTCATGCGACGGATTTGTCGCGCGGCGACTGACAGCGTGGCGAGATCCTTGTTCCCGCTTTCCTGGATCTCGATGAGCGTGCGGCGGGCCCGCTCGACCCTGGAGGCACTCAGGTGTTCCCACTCGGCGATCTTCTCTTCACCACTTTCGTCCGGCTCCCCTACGGCGAGCACATCGAAGCACAGCGATCGCAACGACGCATAAATGTCGTCGCGAATCGCCAAGCGCGCCAACGAGTGCCACCGGTCCTGGCGGGGCAGTTCGGATACCGCGGTCAAGAGGCCATCGGTGCCGAGCCGGTCCATGAGCGCGAAATAGGTGTCGGCGACCTCGGCGGCATCGATGTCACTGATGTCGCCGATGTCGATGATGTCGAGCAGGCTGAAGCGGTAGAGCCCGGCGGCCACCGAATAGGCGAGGTCCTCGGGCGCACCCTGGGAGGTGAATTCCGCGGCTTCCTTTTCGACGATGGCCTTGTCGTCGCCGCGCAGCCACTCCGACATGCGGGGCGTCAGCGCCTGGACCTTGGCGGCGAACCGGTTGATCTCGGCGCCGACCGCCAGCGGCTGCGGGCGGTAGTTGAGCAGCCAGCGTCCGGCACGGTCGATCAGCCGCCGGGTGTCCAGCGTGAGCCGATCCGACAGTGCGACGGGTAGATTCGCAGCGCGGATGTGCCGCCATGTCGCTCCTACCCCGAAGATCGCGTCGGTGGCGACGTAGGTGCGCACCGCGTCGACCGATCCGACGCCGACGTCTTCGACGATCCGGAAGGCGTAGCTGATGCCGGCGGAGTCCACCAGGTCGTTGATCAGCATGGTGGTGACGATCTCGCGCCGCAGCTGATGCGCGCGGATCTCCGGAGTGAACCGCTCCCGCAAGGGTTTCGGGAAGTACAGGGGCAGTCGCGAGGCGAACACATCCTGCTCGGTCAGCTCGGTCTCGAGCATCTCCTCCTTGAGCCCCAGCTTGACGTGCGCCATCAAGGTGCACATCTCCGGTGAGGTGAGCCCGATGCCTGCCTCGGCCCGCCGGGCGATCTCTTTCTCCGACGGCAGAGCTTCCAGGTCGCGGTGGATGCCGCGCTGGTCCACCAGATACTGAATCATCCTGGCGTGCACCGGCAGCAGGCTCGCAGCGTTCGCCCGGCTGGTGCCGATCAAATCGTTCTGGTCGGCATTGTCGGCGAGCACCAGCTGAGCGACCTCGTCGGTCATCGATTCCAGCAGCGGTTTGCGCTCTTCGGGCTTGACCTTGCCGGCGGTCACCAGGGAGTCGATCAAGATCTTGATGTTGACCTCGTGGTCCGAACAGTCCACACCGGCCGAGTTGTCCACGGCGTCGGTATTGATCCGGCCACCCGCCAAATCGAACTCGACGCGACCCAGCGCGGTCACGCCGAGGTTGCCGCCTTCGCCGATCACCTTGGCGCGCACTAGACTTCCGTTGACCCGCACCGGATCGTTGGCGCGGTCGCCGACATCGGAGTCGGATTCGGATTCCGCCTTGATGTAGGTGCCGATGCCGCCGTTGAACAGCAGATCCACCGGCGCCTGCAAAATCGCCTTGATCAGATTCGGCGGGGTCATCTCGATAACCCCCTCGTCCGACCCCTCGATGCCTAACGCGTCGCGGACCTGCGGGCTGACCGGGATCGCCTTGTGCTCACGGCTGTACACGCCGCCGCCGTCGCTGATCAGCGACGTGTCGTAATCTTCCCAGCTGGACCGCGGCAGGTCGAACATCCGCTTGCGTTCTTCCCACGAACCCGCGGGGTCGGGGTCGGGGTCTAGGAAGATGTGCCGGTGGTCGAAGGCGGCGAGCAGTTTGATGTGCTTGCTCAGCAGCATGCCGTTGCCGAAGACGTCGCCGCTCATATCGCCGATCCCGACCACGGTGAAGTCCTCGGTCTGCGTGTCGACATCCATCTCCCGGAAGTGCCGTTTGACGGCCTCCCAGGCCCCCCGGGCGGTGATACCCATGGCCTTGTGGTCGTAGCCGACCGACCCGCCGGACGCGAACGCGTCGCCGAGCCAGAAGCCGTAGGACTTCGCGACATCATTGGCGATGTCGGAGAAGGTGGCGGTGCCTTTGTCCGCCGCCACCACCAGGTAGGCGTCGTCGCCATCGCGCCGGACGACGTCCCTTGGCGGGCTGACCTTTCCGGTCGCATGGTCGACGTTGTCGGTGACGTCGAGCAGTCCGGAGATGAACAGCTGATAGCAGGCGACGCCCTCGGCGCGGCTGGCGTCGCGATCGGCGGCGGCGTCGCCGGTGGGCAGCGGCGGCCGCTTGAGGACGAATCCCCCCTTGGCGCCTACCGGCACGATGACGGCGTTCTTGACCGCTTGCGCCTTGACCAGGCCCAGGATCTCGGTGCGGAAGTCGTCTCGACGGTCCGACCAGCGCAGGCCACCGCGGGCCACCGGTCCGAACCGCAGGTGCACGCCTTCGACGCGCGGTGAGTAGACGAAGATCTCGTATTTGGGGCGCGGCAGTGGTAGTTCGTCGACCAGCTGGGCGTCCAGCTTGATCGCCAGCACATTGCGCGCCCTTGCCGAATCCTCGCTCCTGACAAAGTAATTGGTGCGCAAGGTAGCCTGTACAAGCGATGCGAAGGCACGCAGAATGCGGTCGGTGTCCAGCCCCACCAGTGCGTCGACGTCGGCGGCGACCGCCGCGGCGGCGGCCTGCGCATCGCGGTTCGCCGAGGAATCGGGGCTGGGGTCGAACAGCGCCTCGAAGAGCGCGACCAGCGACCGTGCGGTCGAGGGGTGTTCGTTGAGCACCGACTCTATGTGGGACTGGCTGTAGGGAAAGTTCGCCTGTCGCAGATACTTTGCGTAGGCCCGCAGCAGCACGACCTGTTGCCATCGAAGGCCCGCGCGCATCACCAGCTCGTTGAACCGGTCGATCTCGAGGCGGCCCTGCCAGATCGCGGTGACCGCGTCCGCGAACAACTCGGCCATCGCGTCGCGCTCGGCTTGCGTCGAGGCCAGCTGGATGGTCGGGTGCGGTGAGATCTTGAACTGATAGATCCACACCGGCAGCCCGTCGGGTCGGTTGACCGTAAAGGGGCGCTCCTCGAGCACTACCACACCCATGCTCTGCAGCATCGGCAGCAGCTCGCTCAGCGAGGCGGTGCGTCCGCCCAGGAACCAGGTCAGCTGCGCGGTCCCGTCATCGCTTTCGACGAACACCAGCTTGACCGAGTTGTCCTGCAGCTCATTGATGATGGCGATGTGGTCGATCGCATCGGCCGGGGTGACCGCCTGCTTGTAGACCTCGGGGAAGGCGGCCGCGTAGTACTCGGCGTCAGCGTGCCCCGCCGAGCCTTCCGAGGCCGCCGCGACCAGTCGGTCGGTCCAGGTACGGGCGGCTTCACTGAGCAACGCCTGAATGCGGATCCGGTTGTCTTCGGAAACGTCGACCGGTGCGGCGCTGGGCCCATCGGAAGGCAGGCGAACCATGAAATGCATTAGCGCCCAGGGTGATTCACTGACCCGAGCAGTGAATTCCAGTCGGGTGCCGCCGAATTCGCGCACCAGGATGTCCTCGATCTGCAGCCGCACCGCGGTGGTGTAGCGGTCCCGGGGCAGATACACCAGGCAGGAAACGAAATACTGCAGGCGGTCGGCGCGCAGAAACAGCAACGCGTTTCGTTGCGGTCCCAGATCCACTACCGCCTTGGCCATCGCCAGCAGTCGTTCGGCACCGAGGGTGAACAGCTCCGAGCGGGGAACGGTCTGAATGACGTCGAGCAGCAGCTGCCCCGGATGAATCGGGTCACTGTCGGCCATCGCCAGCGCATCACGCACGCGGCGCGAAATCATCGGAATCTCAAGGACATCGGCGTTCATCGCGGCCACCGTGAACAGGCCGACGAAACGGTGCTCGATCACGGCACCGTCTACGTATTCACGAACCGCGATCGCATACGGGTAGGCGCCGTAGCGCAGATAGCTGCCCACCACGGACTGCGCCAACACCAGCAGTCTGCCGTCGTCGGTCAGCCGGGGGCGCGAGCCGGTGCGGGTGCGCAGGACGCCGAGGCCGGGTGTCCCGTCGCCGGAGACCTGTCCGTCGTGCACGTGGCAGCGCTGATAGCCGAGCAGTAGGAAGTTGCCGTTGCCCAGCCAGCGCAGCAGCGCCGCGACGTCGTCGCGGTCCGGTGCCGAGAAGTGGTCCTCGGCGTTGGCCTCGACTTGCGCGGCCAGATCGTTGAGCGCGGCGATCAGGCTCGCCGCGTCGCTGGCGACCTGTTGAACGTCGGCCAGCACCCTGGGTAACAGCCGTTCGACCTCGGTGAGGCCCTTGCTGTCGACCGACGGCAGCAGCTGCACATGTATCCACGCCTCGCCGGCGTATTGCGATGCGCCTTCCGCTTTGGCTTCGACCCGCAGCAGGTCGCCCTCGGGGCTGCGCTTCACCTCGAACACCGGCGTCATGATCGCCGTGTATGGGACGCCGAGCCGGTGCAACAGCACGGTGACGGAGTCCATCAGCATGCCGCCGTGATCGGTGACGACTTGCAGGGCAGGCCCGAAGCCAGCTGGGTCTTCCGCCGAGTACACCGCGACGCGACTCTCTCCGTCGGGGCGGTGCAGGCCAAGGCGATAGTGCGCGCTCAGCATGGCCGGGGTCACGATCGCCGCCGGCACAGTCAGGTCGATGGGTCTGGTTTCCGCGCCCCCCGACTCGTCGCTATGCGGACCCCGATAGCTCTCGACGTAGGCTTTCGAGATCCACTCAGGAATGTCCTGCTGCCGGGTGAAGCTGGTCCACGGCTCGAGACCTTGTCTGGCTCCGGGATCGATCGTCATGCCGATAGCTCCCAACTGGCGACGGTTGTCAGGGCGCTCCGTCGCCCCGTTCCGTGGCAATGCGGGGCAGAGCCGACACTAGTCGCGCGTCAGCTTGCGGTGGGTCACTCTGTGCGGCCGCGCCGCTTCGGCACCGAGCCGCTCGACCTTGTTCTCCTCGTATGCACCGAAGTTGCCCTCGAACCAGAACCATTTGGCCTCGTTGTCGTCGTCACCCTCCCAGGCCAAGATGTGCGTGCAGGTGCGGTCCAGGAACCATCGGTCGTGCGAAATCACCACCGCGCAACCGGGAAATTGCTCCAGGGCGTTCTCCAGCGAACTCAGCGTTTCGACGTCGAGGTCGTTGGTGGGCTCGTCGAGCAGGATGAGGTTTCCGCCTTGCTTGAGCGTCAGCGCGAGGTTGAGCCTGTTGCGCTCGCCACCGGAGAGCACGCCGGCCGGCTTCTGCTGATCTGGTCCCTTGAACCCGAACGCCGACACGTAGGCCCGCGACGGCACCTCGGTCTGCCCGACGACGATGTGATCCAGCCCGTCCGAGACGACTTCCCACACGTTCTTGTTGGGATCGATGCCGGCGCGGGTCTGGTCGACGTAGCTGAGCTTGACGGTCTCGCCGACCTTAACCGTGCCGCTGTCCGGCTGCTCGAGACCGACGATGGTTTTGAACAAGGTGGTCTTGCCGACCCCGTTGGGGCCGATGACACCGACGATGCCGTTGCGCGGCAGGGTGAAGGACAGGTCCTTGATGAGGGTGCGGCCGTCGTAGCCCTTGTCGAGGTGCTCCACCTCGACCACCACGTTGCCCAGTCGCGGACCGACGGGGATCTGGATCTCCTCGAAGTCGAGCTTGCGCGTCTTCTCGGCCTCGGCGGCCATCTCCTCGTAGCGCTGCAGCCGCGCCTTGCTCTTGGCCTGACGCGCCTTGGCCCCGGAGCGCACCCACGCCAACTCCTCGGTCAGCCGCTTCTGCAGCTTGGCGTCCTTGCGTCCCTGCACCGCCAGCCGCTCGGCCTTCTTCTCCAGATACGTGGAGTAGTTGCCCTCGTACGGGTACGCGCGGCCACGGTCCAGTTCCAGAATCCATTCGGCGACGTTGTCCAGGAAGTACCGGTCGTGGGTGACCGCCAAGATCGCGCCGGCATAGGAGGCGAGATGCTGCTCTAGCCACTGCACGCTCTCGGCGTCCAGGTGGTTGGTGGGCTCGTCGAGGAGCAGCAGGTCGGGTTTGGACAGCAGCAGCTTGCACAGCGCAACGCGGCGACGCTCACCACCGGACAGATTGGTCACCGGCTCGTCGGGCGGGGGGCAGCGCAGCGCGTCCATGGCCTGCTCCAGCTGCGAATCGAGGTCCCACGCGTCGGCGTGGTCGAGCTCCTCCTGCAGCCGGCCCATCTCCTCCATCAGCTCATCGGAGTAGTCGGTGGCCATCAGCTCGGCGACCTCGTTGAAGCGGTCGAGCTTGACCTTGATCTCGCCCAGGCCTTCTTCGACGTTGCCGCGAACGGTCTTCTCCTCGTTCAGCGGGGGTTCCTGCAGCAGGATGCCGACGGTCGCGTCGTTGGCCAAGAAGGCATCACCGTTGTTCGGCTTGTCCAGGCCCGCCATGATCCGCAAGACGCTCGACTTGCCGGCGCCGTTGGGGCCAACGACACCGATCTTGGCGCCTGGATAGAAGCTCAACGTGACGTCGTCCAGGATCACCTTGTCGCCGTGCGCCTTGCGGACCTTTTTCATCGTGTAGATGAACTCAGCCATGCCGCGGTTATGCCTTTCTGATTTGCGAGTGATCTCGCGGACCATCCTAGGCATCGCCCGGTAGCCCCAGCCCCGCGCCCGAGCCGAGGCTCAGGCGGGAACGGAAAGCGGGGCCTCCTCGGTGGCGTCACTTGTGCCGGCCGGATCGTCACCGGCCAGCTCGTCCTCGCCGCTAACGTCCACGGCATCGGCGGGAGTTCCCGGCGCCTTGCTTTCCTGCCCGGAAGACGGACCGGTATAGCCGGGCTTTTCGATGCGCACGATGACGCGGGACAGGTCCGGCCCGACCGCGGTTGCCCGCATCTCCACCGACGAGCGGCGGTTGCCGTCGCGGTCCTCGTATTCGCTGGTGTACACGTGACCCACCACGATCACCGGTGCCCCCTTGCCCAACGCGGCACCCACCCCGGTGACCAGCTTTCCCCAGCAATTGACCGTGACGAACAGCGAGTGCCCGTGCTCCCAGCCGCCGTCACCGGTGCGCCGGCGCGAGTTGCTGGCCACCCGGAATTTGAGGACCTCTTGGTCGCCGACCTTGCGGCGGGCGGGGTCGTTGACGATGTGACCGACGACCGTAAGCGGGGTTTCAAACATGAGCTGATCCCTTCTCGATTGCAGTTGGCTATGGCTGCCAGTAAGCACCGCGCTACCGACGACGCCGCGGGCAACGGGGGCCGAAAACCCGACGGGCCGGGCGTCGCTGGGGAAGAAATCGGGACTGTGGATCAGTCCGGATCAGCGGGGGTCTGGCCGGATCGGTTGGGCTTGTCGCCCCGCGCCAACTGCGCCAGCATCGCGTTGTAGGCCACCAGGTCAGCGTCATCGTCGCGTTCGGCGGCCCGGTCCAACCGCGTGGCGGTGCGCCGATCGCTGCGCGCCCACTGGATGAGGAGCGCGAGCATGACGATCACCAGCGGGAATTCCCCCGCCGCCCATGCGATCCCCCCGCCCAGGCGCTGGTCACCCAGCAGATCGGTGTGCCAACCCAGGCCGAGCGAGCGGTAATAGTCTGCGGCGAGCACCTTCTTGGTGCCCATCAGCACCACCCCGAAGAAGGCGTGCAGGGGCAGTGATGCGAACACCACGGCCACCTTCGCCAGCGGCGGGAGCGGCCTCGGCGTCGGATCCACCCCGATCACCACCCAATAGAACAGGTAGCCGCTCAGCAAAAAGTGGGCGTTCATGGCTAGATGCCCGGCGTGGCTGCTCGCGGTGATGTCGAAGAGGTTCGACAGGTACAGCCCGTAGAACCCGGCGACGAACAGCACGGTGGCCACCACTGGGTTGGTGAGAAATCGGGACAAGCGGCTGTGCAGCGCGGCCAACAGCCACTCCCGCATGCCCGGCGGATCGTCACGGCCGGCCGCGGGCAGCGCCCGCAAGGCCAGCGTGACCGGGGCGCCGAGCACCAGCAGGATCGGGATCAGCATCGACAGGCACATGTGGACCACCATGTGCATGCTGAACATCGCCGGCATGTAGCGCCCCACGCCCGACGACGTGGCGAACAGCAACACCAAGCAGCCGAGCAACCAGGAAAAGGTCCGCCCCGGCGGCCACTTGTCACCGCGGCGGACCAGCCGCACCAGCGCCGCCACATACAGGGCGGCGAAAACGAGGGCGGCGGAACCGAAGATCAGGTCGAACCGCCAGTCGAACAGGATGCGCGCCACGGTGGGCGGCCCGTCGAAGTCGTAACCGATCTCGGCTTCGGGAATCGACGGCAGCCGAGACGGCGGTGGCGGCGGCGGGGTGCGGCCCAGCCCGACGGCGATGCCGAACGTCAGGCCGAAGACGGCGGCCTCGATCAGCGTCAGTCGAAGCAACGCACCACGTGCTCGCGCCGGGCTCGGATCCGCTTGCAGCGCAGCCACACTGACACGCCGCTGGCGCCAGCCGAGCGCGCCCAAAAGGCACAGCGCGACGAATTTGGCGGTCACCAGCCGCCCATAGTCGGTGCTGAACAGGTCGGACGGCGGCACCCGGACCAGGGCGTTGACCAGTCCACTGAATGCCATCGCGACCCAACACCACAGCGCGATCATCGAGAAACGCCGGGCGGCCAGCCCGAGGTGACCACCGCGGCGCAGGGCGTTGGCAAGCACGGCGAGCAGACCACCGGCCCACAGGCTGGCGGCGACCAAGTGGATCAGCAGGGCGTTGGTGGCCAGGTCGTGTGAACCGCCGGCCGACGAGTGACCGGTCAGCCCCAGCGGAATCAACGTCATCACCGACGCGGCGAGCAGCACCGGCGCCCACGACCAGCGCAGCACCGACAGGCTCGCCAGCGTGATCACCGCGGCGAGGATCGCGGTCCAGCGCCAGGCCGAGGCGTTGGTGATCAGACCCGCCAACGACCACATCCGCATCGCACTGATGTCGGCGACGGGATGACCGGACACGTCAGAGATGGTCAGCGGGACAAGGAGTGCGGCACACACCGCCCACACCCCCGATGCCACCGTCCCGAGCCGAAGGGCCCGATAGCCGCCGGCGTCGAGCACACCGCTGCGCTGCGGCGGCACCAGAAACGCGGCGAACAGAAACGACCCGACCGCCAGCACCGCGGCGATC
This sequence comes from Mycobacterium sp. E2479, assembly GCF_001667925.1. Taxonomy (GTDB): domain Bacteria; phylum Actinomycetota; class Actinomycetes; order Mycobacteriales; family Mycobacteriaceae; genus Mycobacterium. Next base: position 69,455 of record NZ_LZJR01000153.1, read on the forward strand.
TCGCCCACCGCCCGGACGAACGGTAGGCCTAGCGTGGTCACCTGGCCCGGATCGGGTAGGCCCGTCACGGTCAGCGCGCTGGCCAGCGAGAGCGTCCCGATGCCGGCGGCAGTGCAGCCCGCCAGCATGGCCACCCCGACCAGGACCGGCCACACCAGCGCGCGGCGCTGGGTTGAGCGCTCGGTCGAGGCCTTGCCGGCTGGCGGGGCGACGGTCATAGGTCCAGGGTATGGGCGGGCCCGCCGGCTAGTGGGCCTGGCTGTCCAGAAGGTCCCGACGGGCCCTGTCCTCCCGGGCCACGAACTGATCGCGCGCGATCTGCCCCACATAGTTGAAGTCGTGCAGGATGTCGCGCAGCTCTTGCAGGAAGGCGCCTCGCCTTTCCGCCAGGTCCGGCGCGGCCGCGATCAAGTTCTGGTCCTCGACAACCTGCCGTGCGGTGGCGAACAACAACGTCGACACCGATTCGCTGCTGCGGATCCTGGTCTGCGCCACATACTGCCGGCCCACGCCCAACGCCAAGGCGGTCAGTTCCTTGTGTCCGATGTCGGCCGGTGCGTCGCGCAGGACGTCGGCGACGATCTCATAAGCCTCGAAGAACACCCGCAACATCGCTTCCGCCATCAGCGGACGCTTGGCGAACAACAGCGAGCGGATTTCGTCGCCTCCGGCGGCGACATGGGCTTCCCAATTGGCGTGCCACGCCATCTCTTCGGCGATGTTGTCCCGGAACGTCGCCGAGTCCGCGAAGTAGAAGTCGAACTTCAGCAGATCGCGCAGTCGCATCGTCTGGGTCCAGAAGGCCTCCATGCGGTCGCCGTCGGCGTGGCGGGCGTGTGCCAGTGCGAGTTCGACGATCGACGTCTCCAAAAAGGCGTGGATCACCGAGTTGCGGTAGAACGCTGCGGCGTGCTGTTCGTCGGGCGCGATGCGCCACACCGGTTCCCGGCCGCCGTCGACCCTGGTGATGGGGTGTCCGTGGGACAACGCATCGACCGCCGCGCGCACCCCGTCGTGGGTGCGCAGCCGCAAGGCGCTGGTGGACATCGGGTCTTGTTTGCGTTCCAGGTAATCCAACGAGTCCTGCAGGGTGTGGTGCAGCTGACCGAGCGTCAACGCCGCGCCACGGGTGGTCAACAACAACGCGCAGACCAGTCCCGTCGCCGTCACCGGGGTCGCCTGCAGGATCCGCCAGGCGACCTCGAACGACATCTTCTGCAGCGCAAGCCGTTTGGCGTCCGGATCGTGGGTCAGCGGGCCGTGCGGTGCGCCCAGGTACTGCCGCATCGACACGGCTTCGGGGAATCGGACGTAGATCTTGCCGTAGTTGCGTTCACCCTGCGCGCGGATGAAGTTGTACAACCAGCCCACGCCTTCGGGCGTCTTCTCGCCGCCGCGGGCGTAGGCGGCGTATTCGGCGGTTTCGTGCAGCTGGTCAAAGCTGATCGAGACCGGTTGCAGCAGAATATCTTCGCTGCGGCCATCCAGATATGCGTCGGCGACGTAGGCCAGCAGGCCGAGCTTGGGTGGCAGCATTTTTCCGGTGCGCGAGCGGGTGCCCTCGATGGACCAGCTCAGATTGAACCGCTTCTCGACGATGTAACCGACGTATTCGCGCAGCACGTACTTGTAGAGCTGGTCGTTGCCGATGTTGCGACGGATGAAGATGACACCGGATCGCCGTAGCAACGGCCCCATCACGCCGAACGACAAGTTGATGCCGGCGAACACGTGCACCGGCGGTAACCGGTTCTCCTGCATGGCGACCGGCACCACGGCGCCGTCGATGTAGGACCGGTGGGAGAACAACAGCACCGCCGGGTGAGCTTCCAGGCCGGCCCGCATTGCCGCAACCTGATACTCGTCGTAGTCGATCTCCGGATCGAACCCGCGGCTGAGCATCCTGCCGAGGACCCCGACGAGGTCGACCGACGCCCTGCTCCAGCCGGTGGCGAGTTCGTCGAGCATCTTCCCGGCTTCGTCGACGGTGGCGCCGGGAATCTTGGCCAGGCCGACGCGAAACCGGTTGGAGGCCAGAATCTCCGGCTTCACCAGCCGAGGCGACTTGTACTGCGGTCCGAGGATCCGATATTCAACCCGTTCCATCGCCAATATGGCGCGGCGGATCACGAATTGGGCGAAGTCGTTCTTGTCTTCTCCGACGGTGGTGTCGCGCCATTGCCGGCGAAGTTCGGACACCGTGGCCGCCTCGCCGGCTACCACCCGGGCACGCTGGGGAGCGGTCCGCACGATCTGTTCTTGCTGACGGTGGTTGGGGTGGTAGGGATCACGGCCGGGGAGCAGCCCGACCAGCTTGGCAAATCGGCCACGATCCGGTTCCGGCAGCCAGAACACTCGCACCGGCACGATCGAACGGTCTTCCCCGGATTCGAGCTGCTCGGCCAGGGCCGTCATCGCGTCCGGCGGCGCATCGAGCGCCGGCAGTTTCACCAAGCCGAAATTCGCTCCCGGATGGTCGCCGCGCTGGCGATCCAGCCACGCCGTCACCAGTTCCATCTCGACCGGTGAGGCCATCGACGCCAATACCAGCGAGTCTCGTGCGGTAAGGACCGCGCTGCTATCTGCAGCCGGTTCGGTCACGGACGCCCTCGGGGCGGCGATTCCGGCGCCTCGGCGCTCACGGTCGCCCCCTCGGGCGCGGGTCGTTGCGCCTCGCCGTCTTTCAGGGCGGCCTGGGATTCATGGGGGTTTACCTTGGGCGCCTTCGCTTTCGGCGCGGCCTTCTTGGCCGGCGTCTTCTTCGGCGCGGCCTTCTTACCCGGCGTCTTCTTCGCCGGCGTCTTCTTGGCGGGCGTCTTCTTGGCCGGCGTCTTCTTGGCGGGTGCCTTGGCGGTCCGGCTCTGGGCGTTGTCTGCCGCCTTCTTCTCGGCGTACAGGTCGACCTCAGGAAGCTCGTCGACGGGCCAGTTGGCGAGCGTGTCCAGGTACAGCTGGCGAACCTCGGCGATCCGCTCCGGCAGCGTCTCAAGCGTCCAGTCCTGCACCGAGATCGGCGGAAAGACCGCGACATCGACGGTGCCCGGGTTGATCACCGTCGAGTTGCGGGCGGCGACCAGCTCGGCGTTGCGGATCACGATCGGGACGATCGGGATGCCGGCGGCCATCGCAATCCGGAACGGCCCCTTCTTGAATGGACCTACCTCGGTCGTGTCGACTCGGGTGCCCTCCGGGGCGATCACGATCGAAAGCCCCCTGCGGGCACGGTCTTCGACTTCGTGCAGCATCTCCACCGCGGCAGTCTGGTCATCGCGGTCGATGAACACGCCGTCCACCAGCCTGCCGACGGTGCCCATGATCGGGTCTTTCTGCAGTTCCTTCTTGCCCACACCCACCCAGTTGTCGCGCACCAGCGCACCGGTGATGACCGGGTCAACCTGGTTGCGGTGGTTGAAGATAAAGACCGCCGGGCGTTGCGCGGTGAGATTCTCTCTGCCGATGACGTTGAGATGCACGCCGGCAATCGCCAGCGACAGCTGGGAGAAGTTGGAGGTAAAGAAGTTGACGCCGCGGCGCCGGTTGCGGGTCAGCACACCGATGCCGACCGCGCCTGCGGCGACAGGGAACATCGAGCCGAAGCCGGCGAGAGTCCGCAACTGCCGGCGCAGGCCCACCGGGCCGCGGCTGCTGAATCGCAGGATCGGCCATCCGCGGCGCTTGGCCACCGCGGCCATCTTGCCTTCGGGATTCGTCGGCCGCGGGTTGCCGACAAGATACATCAGGGCGACGTCTTCGTCACCGTCGGCGTAGAAGTAGCTGTCTTTGAGATCGATGTCGTGCTCGGCCGCAAAACGTTGTACCGCAGCGGCTTTGCCAGGTCCCCACAGGATCGGCTTCTGGACGCCACCGGTGAGCATGCCGTCGTCGGTGGTCTCGAACTTGTTGGTGAGCATGTTCGGAATTCCGAGGAACCGCGCGACCGGGTTTACCTGAATGGTCAGCGCCGACGAGCTGAGCACGACGGTGTGGCCACGAGCCATGTGCGCCCGCACCAGCTCGCGCATCTCCGGGTAGATCCGCGACTCGATCCGCTGGACGAACATGCGCTCCCCGATCTCTTCCAGGTCGTCGAGCAGTCGACCGGTCAGCGCGGCGGCGGCCTTACCGATGAGGTCCTCGAATTCGATACGGCCGAGGGTGTGACTCAGGCCGGCCTGCACCATGCCGAGCAGCTCCCCCACGCCCATGTCGCGGCGCAGCAGCCGCTCCTGGGTCAGGATGAGCGCGGTGAACCCGGCGACCAGTGTGCCGTCCAGGTCGAAGAAGGCGCCGATCTTGGGGCCCGTGGGGCTGGCCATGATCTCGGCCACCGAGCCGGGCAACCGCATTTCCTGCCCGGTGTTTTGGGTTCCGCGGTCGTCGGGCTGCTCGGTCGACGCGCTCATGAGCCGGCCACCGATCGCGAGGACACGGCCGGCTCGGTGAACGAGGCGGGCACCGCCCGCGGTGGTGGGTCACCGGCCAGCGCCAGGATCTCGTCGAAGCCTTCGAGCAGGCATTGGGCGAACAGCGCCTCGTTTCGCACCGAGGCCCTGTCGTAGCGCACGGTGATGGTGCACCATCCGCCGCGCGAAATCAGCACCACCATCATCGCTACTCCAGGCAGCGGCCCAATACCGTACTGCCGCAGCACTTTAGCACCGGCGATGTAAGTGTCGCCCGGAAAGACCGGTACGTTGCTGGCCTGCACATCGGATCCGATCACCGAGCCGGTGATCCCTTCGAGCACCGCGGTCGGCAAGACGCTGAGCACCGGAGCGATCGAACCGATGATGTTCATCGCGGGCTCGTCGCGCCGCTGCGTCATCTGAGCGCGGATCTTTTTCATCCGGGAGACGGGGTCGGCCGTACCTATCGGCGCCGCTAGATTGACGCCGGTGAATCTGTTGCCGCCGGCCGTATCCGCTTCGGCCCGCAGGTTGACCGGCACCGCCATCGGCAGCGTGCTGATCGGCACGCCGAACGCCTGGTGGTAACGGCGCAAGGCGCCGCACACCCCCGCAAGGTAGGCGTCGTTGATTGAGCCGCCACCGGCCTTTGCGGCTTTGTGCAGGTCGGAAAGCGAGATGTCGATGGCCTCGCTACGGGTTGCGAGGCTGCGCCGTCGTAGCAGGGGCGACGGCTCTGCAGCCCGGTTGAGCACCCGCATGCCCGACACGGCGTACCTGACGATCCCCGAAACCGTCGCCGTCGGCTCCAAGACCGCCCGCCCTGCCGCCGCTACCGCGCCGGACAGTGCGCTCATGGCGCCGCCGACAACGGCGAACGGCAGGTGGTTAATGCCCTGGCGCATCAGGTCATTGGACGTCAGATCCTGCGGTACGGGCAGCGGCAGCGTCGGCTTGGCCGGCGGATTGCGCTCGAGGTCATAGATTTCGGCGAACATTTGGACCCCGCCGACTCCGTCGGTGACAGCATGGCTGACGTGCAGCAGCGCCGCGGCCTTGCCGTCGGCCAGACCGTCGACCAGGGTGGCCGTCCACAGCGGCCGCGAAATGTCCATCGGCGACTGCAGGATGAGCTCGGCGAGGTCGAATACTTCACGCAGCGTGCCGGGCTCGGACACCCGCACCCGGCGCACGTGGAAGTCCAGGTTGAAATCGGGATCGACCACCCAGCGCGGCGCCGCGGTCGGCAGAGAGGGCACGACCACCTTTTGCCGTAGCCGCAGCACCCGTCGCGATGCGTTCTCGAATCGGGTTCGAAACTGTCCCCAGTCCGGTGTGGTGTCCAGTAGCTCGAGAGCCATGATCCCCGACCGGGTGCGGGGGTTCGCCTCTCCCCTGTGCAGTAGGTAGTCGACCGGCCCGAGCTCGTCGGACAGCTTCATCGCCTCGACGGACTCAGTCATTGTCATCAGTTCGACGCGCCAACCTTGTCACCGTCGATCAAGCCTCCTGCCTTGGACCCACCAACTCCACTGGTCTACCCAACGCTAGTCGGGTTACCGCGCTGGTGAAAGGAGCGGCGAGTGCCGGGACGCGAGCTCAGCTGGCCGAAGTGGCCGTCAGGGGCAGCAAATCCAGGAGCGCGCTGACGCGCCGCGCATAGACGACGCCGAGGAAATCCGCGACCGCGTCAGCTGCCAGCCGAGATCGGACCGTCGGCGTGATGTCGAAAGCGTGATGGGCATTGGCGAGTTCGGCGTGGGCCACGGTGGCCGCGCCGGCCGCGCGTAGCGCCGCGCAGAACACGCGAGCCTGTCCGCTGGGCACCACTTCGTCCTTCTCACCGTGCAGCACGAAGAACGGCGGGGCGTCGCCGTGCACGTAGGAAATCGGCGACGCCGCCGCAAAGCGCTCCGGCTCGTCGGCGTAGCGGGCCTTCAGCACGAATTGCTCCAGGAACGGGAGCATCAGTTCGTGCATGTTCTCGAAGTCGGTGAAGTCGTAGACACCGTAATACGGCGCCACCGCCTGCACGGTGGTGTTGGCGTCTTCGAATCCGGGCTGGAAGGCGGGGTTGTTCGGGGTGAGCGCCGCCAGGGAGGCAAGGTGACCGCCCGCCGAACCGCCGGTGATGGCGATGAAGTCGGGGTCACCGCCGTAATCGGCGATGTTCTCCCGCACCCATGCGATTGCCCTTTTGACGTCGATGAGGTGCGCGGGGAACGTCGCTCGCGGGCTCTTGCTGTAGTCGATCGAGACGCAGATCCAGCCGAGTTGGACCAGTCGGCTCATCAACGTGTAGGCCTGCGGACGGCGGCCGTTGATCGCCCAAGCTCCGCCCGGCACCTGAATCAGCACCGGCGCCCGGCAACCGGGCGCCAAATCGTCGCGCCGCCAGACGTCGAGCAGGTTGTCGCGGGGACTCGGCCCGTAGGAGATGTCGGAAGTCTGCGCCGCATAACGGTGGTGGGGTCCGGGCCTGCTTATCAGTCGACCGCGCGGGGCGCACACGGCCCCGACGGCGGCGGGGTGGCATATCTGCTCACGAAATTCGGGGCCGAAGGACTCCTCGAGCGCGGCCGTGAGGGTTTGGTCCGCCCGCTGGGCGGCCAACGCCGTACCGACGCGGCCAACAGACGGATGAGAAACCCGCGACAGCGCGTGTCCGGTTACCACGTGCGGAGGAAACTCGGTGAAAAGCCACCCGGCGAAACAGCCCAGCGCGAACGGCCCGCCGCGCAGCACCAGATTGCCCAGCTGATAGATAGCGCGGGCCTCTGCCGCCAGGCGTGCCGCCCGGGCGTGCGCCCACGAGCAGTGCGAAGTCAAATTGCCGGCCACGCTCATTGCAACGCCACCCCTCGACGCTATGCACACGCCTCGTTGCGTTAACGGCCGATGGCCGGCCGATGTAATACGTGTGTCGAGGGTGCCTACCCTAACCGATAAATGGGGCGCCGTAACGGTTTTCGTGCGCGTGGCGCCGCGAAATCGGGTCCGTGGCTGCGGTTGGATAGACTGACCTGCACATTGCCTCCGTAGCTCAGGTGGATAGAGCAAGGGCCTTCTAATCCCTAGGTCGCACGTTCGAGTCGTGCCGGGGGCACCCACCGAGCCCCCAAGTGCGCCTGCGTGTCCAGGGTGCGCTCCTTATTCGACAATTTGTCAACTAGCATCTGGAGCGTGGACGCACGCCGGCTAGGGCGTTTGCTGGGTGTCGCAGTGGTGACAACTTGGGCGACGCTGCTGTGCCCACCGATTTCCACGTCCGCGGCGTCCTGCCCGGACGTCGAGGTGACGTTCGCCCGCGGCACCGCTGAGCCCCCCGGCGTCGGCGGGGTCGGAAGGGCTTTCATTGACTCCTTGCGCTCTCAGATCGGGAGCCGCTCCCTCGGGGTGTATGCGGTCAACTACCCCGCCGACGAGGATTTCGCCCCGTCCGCGTCCGCGGGCGCCAACGACGCTCATGCTCACGTCCAATCCATGGTGGCAACCTGCCCGAATACCAAGCTGGTGCTCGGCGGATACGCCCAGGGCGCGATGGTGATCGATCTGATCACCATCGCCCAGGCACCGATCGGGGGCCTGATCCCGCAGATACTGACTGCGGACGAGGCCGACCATGTTGCCGCGCTCGCTCTGTTCGGGAATCCGTCGGACCGGTATCTGGGTGCACCGGTGAGCGAGGTCAGCCCGTGGTATGGCGCGAAGGCCATTGACTTGTGTGCACCTGGCGATTCGGTGTGCACTCCGGGCGGCCCCTTGGCGCCGCCGTCGCACGACGAGATGTTCTCGGCGGCGCATCTGTCTTACCAGGGGTCCGGAATGCCCGGTCAGGCCGCCGCTTTCGTGGCCGGCCGTCTCTGAGTCGACTAATTGAGTTCTTTCGCCGATTCGCCGGGTGGTGGCGCCATGCGTTGTTGCCGAACCGCATGTCCCGGCCTTCGGCACGACCGAAACACGATTCGATCGAGGCTGGACCCTTGGTTACGAGCTCACCGCCAAAGCCGATGGCGCGGCGGGCCTCGTCGCTTGTCGAGCTCCGACGGCTAACCCACCGCAACGCGGCAATGACCACCCTCACACTGAATGCGCTATCGAATTCGAAAAGTCACCTCCTGGTGACCGCGAGGCCCCGATCGGCGGATGTGCGGCGAATCGACGGTGGTGATCGCCCGCGGTCAGGCCGGCGGGGCCCTGACGGGGGCGCCGGCGTCGGCACAGTGCCGCAGGTCACAGCCATTTCTGCGGGCATGATTAGCGCCGCTAAGCGCTCATACGGGACCGCCGGTAATGGCATTTGGGTCGGTTTTATTACTGGTCAGTAAACCCGAAATTAGTCGGAGCCAATGCTTAAAGAATGCGGTTTAATCATTACGGACAGCGTGTCAAGCGAGCAGATGGCGCCGATGGCGGGATGATTGGCAAGAGCGTCTTCTCTTCGAGGGGGTTGGCGATATATGGCCGCGGATGAATGGCAGCCGGTGGTGCGCGTCGGGCAGCCGAAGTTCATAGCTGGCGTGGGTAATCGAATCAAAGTCGAAGTCAAGACGAGAGGTTGGTTGAGCCGCGACTGGCGTTGTTACTTCGGCACGCACGTCTCTCAACAGCAGCTTGACGCGCGATACTCTTCCTATCCGTGCTGGGACGAAGTCCAGCGTATCGAGGGTTCCTGCGGAGAGCATGAAGCGGAGCTCTACATCGAAATGATCGATGCCGCAATCCATTATGCGAACAATAAGCTGCGTAGCAATGCGCTGCCGAGGGCGATTCCGCATGGAGCGCGCATCGAGCGGCGGGGCTGCGCGGTGCGCGAGCGCCAGGCCGAACTCGATGAGCTGGCGAAGAGGCTAGCGAAACCCGAGCTGTAACGTCTCGCGCAAAATTCGACGCCACAACCGGGCCGGCAAGCGGCGTTGAGACCCGTCCAGTGGGCTCGCGTCTCCCCGCACGTTTTGCCAGGTCGACTCAGGGATTGAGGCGAATACGTCAAATGCGGCAGATAACGTTTTGATAAATCCATCATTACTTATAGATACCGATATCCGCCGCCCCCTCCCGCAAAGATGTCACGTTTTGCGCGGCAGGGTCAAAGGCGCTTCAGCCGCTGGCTAATATCGTTCGGCCATTGGAGCGAGCCAATAGGGTGGCTTGCCGGTGATGAATGCCGTACTTATCCCGCTGGTTCTCGCTAACCACGTTCACACCGTCTCACCCCCCGCGGACGGCGCGAAGTAGTCTTACCTCGCCCGTGACGCTGCCGCCGATGAAGGCCGAGCGGATTCACAAGCCATACGCGAAGCCGGAGGTGCCCGATGGCCCAGTCCGAAGCGATCCTTTTCAACGTCACCGACCGGGTCGCGCTCATCACCGTCAACGATCCCGATCGACGCAACGCGATAACCGCCGAGTCGTCGGGGCAGCTGCGCGAGGCCGTCGAGCGGGCCGAAGCCGACCCCGATGTGCATGCCGTGGTGGTCACCGGGGCGGGCAAGGCGTTCTGCGCGGGCGCCGATCTCAGCGCCCTCGGGGCTGCCGGAGGTGGAGCGGCCGAGGCGGGCCTGCAGCAGCTTTATGACGGTTTCATGGCCGTTGGTAGTTGCCGGCTGCCCACCATTGCCGCCGTCAATGGCGCGGCGGTGGGCGCGGGCCTGAACCTGGCCCTGGCCGCCGATGTCCGCATCGCCGGACCTGACGCCGTGTTCGACGCACGATTCCAGAAGTTGGGGCTGCACCCCGGCGGAGGTGCGACGTGGATGCTGCAGCGGGCGGTGGGCCCACAGGTCGCGCGGGCGGCCCTGTTGTTCGGTATGCGGTTCGACGCCGACGCCGCCGTGCGGTACGGCCTGGCGCTGACGGTAGCCGAGGATCCGGTCGCTGCGGCGACGGAGCTCGCCGCGGGTACGGCGGCGGCCCCGCGGGAAGTGGTGCTGGCGACCAAGGCCACGATGCGCGCCACCGTAAGTCCCGGATCGCTGGACAACGAGCAACATCAGCTCGCCATGCGCGCCGAGCTCGGGCCGCAGTCACACTCCATCCAATCGCCGGAATTTGCACAGCGTTTGGCCGCGGCGCAGCGCAGGTAGCCAATGGGTCCCGTCCTGCCACGCTGCTGACGAGAGACCTACAGATCCAGCAGTGCGGTTTCGGGTGACTCGATCAGGTCCCTTAGCTCGCAGACGAATTGGGCCGCTTGCGCACCGTCGACGATGCGGTGGTCGAACACACACGTCAACGACATCGTGGGGCGAGCCACGATCTGCGTTTTCGCGACGATGGGCCGCGGCCTGATCGCGCCCATGCCGAGGATGGCGGCTTCGGGATGGTTGATCACCGGCACACCGTCGTCCACGCCCAAGGCCCCGAAATTCGTCACGGTGAACGTCGAGCCCCGTAACTCCCCCGGCCCCAGGCTGCCGGCACGCGCACCGGCGATCAACTCGGCTGCCCGGCAAGCCAGTTCGCGGGTCGTCTTACTGTGGGCATCGATAACGACCGGGACAAGCAGGCCACGTTCGGTGGCCACGGCGATGCCCAAGTGCACACGATGCTCAACGCGCACCTGCGGTCCCTGCGGCGAGTCGACCCACGTCGAATTCATTATCTCGTTGTTGCGCAGCGCGACGATCAGCAATCGCAACATGAGCGCGAAGGGCGTTATGGTCTCCCCCGCCGTACTGAACCGTTCCGACAGTCGGACCAACTCGGTGCACTCGACCTCGACACCGACCTTCGCCGCCGGAATCTCCCTGTGCGACACCGCCATTTTCTCCGCCATCCAGGCCTGGACGCCCCGGACCGGCCGGAGATCGGCGCCATTGCCGTTCCCGCGGGCCGCCGACATCACGTCCTCCCGCGTGATGATGGCGCCGGTGTGCGGCACCGAGTTGAGGTCGACCATCAACTCTTTGGCCAACTTGCGTACCGGAGGGGCGGCAAGCGGGCGGGAGGGACGTCTGCTGGTATCCATGCCGGAGTCGGCGCCATAACCGACCAGCGTGGGCGTGGCCGTGTCGACGGCCAGCGGTTGCCCGCTGACTGGCGCGGTATCTATCCGCAGCAGCACCGCTCCCACCCTGACCACATCGCCTTCGGCGCCGTTCGTTTCGACGATCCGGCCCGCGTACGGACTCGGAATTTCCACCTCGGCCTTGGCGGTCTCCACCGTGCACAGCACCTGATTGAGCTCGACGTCGTCACCCATCGCCACATGCCACTGCGTCACCGTGACTTCTTCGAGTCCCTCGCCGAGGTCGGGGACGCGAAAGGACTTGATCCGCTCCTCGCTCATGGCTGCGCCAACACGCGTTCGACGCTGTCCAACAGCCGGTCGGGACCGGGCAGCCACCACCTCTCCAGCCGCGCCGGCGGGTACGGGGTGTCGAACCCGCACGCCCGCAACACCGGCGCCTCCAACTCGTAGAACAACTCCTCTTGGATGCGGGCAGCCAAGCCCGCTCCATAGCCCAGGCTTCGCGGTCCCTCGTGCATCACCACGCAGCGTCCGGTCCGGCGGATCGATGAGGCGACGGTATCGAAGTCCAGCGGCACCAGCGACCGCAGGTCGATGACCTCCAGGCTCCAACCGTATTGCCGCTGCGTCTCTTCGGCGGTGCCGACGGCGGTGCTGACCAAGCTGCCGTAGGTCACGACGGTCACGTCGGTGCCGGGTCGGCGCACCATCGCCTGTCCGATCGGCGGTTCGGGCCGGATGACGTCGACCAGCCCGCGCCCCTGATACCGGCGCTTGGGCTCCAGATACATGACCGGGTCCGGGCAGGTGATCGCGTGGCGCAGCAGCCAATACGCGTCGGCCGGGCTGGACGGCACCACCACCTTCAAGCCGGCGGTGTGTGCCCAGTACGACTCGGTCGAATCCGAATGATGCTCGGCGGCACCGATTCCCCCGAAGGAAGGGATGCGCACCGTCACCGGCATGTTGATTTCGCCGCGGGTGCGGGTGCGATACTTCGCCAGGTGGCTGACCACCTGATCGAAAGCGGGGTAAGAAAACCCGTCGAACTGGATCTCGGGCACCGGTACGAAACCGCGCAGCGCCAGGCCCACCGCGATCCCGATGATGGCGGACTCCGCGAGTGGCGTATCAAAGCAACGGTTCTCGCCGAACGCCGCGGCCAGCCCCTCGGTTACCCGAAACACTCCTCCCTCGACCGAGACATCCTCGCCGAACACCAGCACCCGATCGTCGGCTGCCATCGCGTCGTGTAGCGCGCGGTTGAGGGCCTGCACCATGGTCAACGACTGAGCGCCGAGCGCGACGTCCTGCACCGCCGCGATCGGTGTTTCCTCGTGGCCGGCCGGACGATCAGCGAGCTGAGTCATAAATGTCTCTCAATCACTTCGTTCGAGCTCGGCGCGCAACTGCTGTCGCTGCGCCTGCAATCCCGGCGTGATTTCGGCGTACACCGACGTGAACACCTCGTCGATGTCGATATCGGGCGCGTCGAACACCGCATCGCGCAACTCGGCCCGCATCCGCTTCGCACGGCCAATAACCCGTTCTGCCAACCGTTGTGACCACAGGCCCTGGCCTTGCAGGTAGCTGCGGTACCGCGCGATCGGTTCCAGCGCCGACCAGTGGTCGACCTCGTCCTGCGTCCGGTATCGGCTCGGATCATCAGACGTGGTGTGCGGGGCCAAGCGGTAGGTGACCGCCTCGATCAATGTAGGGCCGCCACCGGCGCGGCCCCGGGCGGCGGCCTCGGCCGTCACCGCAAAGCAGGCCAGCACGTCATTGCCGTCCACCCGGATTCCGGGCATTCCGTAACCAATCGCTTTGTGCGCCAGCGACGGCGCGGCGGTCTGCTTGGATATCGGCATCGAGATCGCCCATTGGTTGTTCTGCACGAAGAATATGCAGGGGGCGTTGAACACGGCCGCGAAGTTCAGCGCCTCGTGCACGTCTCCCACGCTGGTGGCGCCGTCGCCGAGGAAGGCCACCGTCACCGAATCCTCGCCCAGGCGTTGGGTAGCCATCGCCGCGCCCACGGCGTGCAGGGTCTGAGTGCCGATCGGAATCGACAGCGGCGCGCAACACTTTTTGGTGAAGTCCAGGCCGCCGTGCCAGGTGCCCCGCCACGCGGCCCCTACGTGTCCGGGCGGAATACCGCGCACCAAAAATGCTCCGAGTTCCCGGTATTGGGGAAACAACCAGTCCGTCTTACGCAGGCAAGCCGCGGCACCAACCTGTGCCGCTTCCTGACCGTGGCAGGAGGCGTACAGGCCCAGCTCCCCTTGCCGCTTGAGGTTGACGAATTCGGCGTCCAGCTCGCGGGTGATCACCATCATCTCGTAGAGCCAGCTCAGCGTCTCTGCGGGAAGCTCACGGCTGTAACGGTTTTGGGACGCCGGTGAACCATCCGGCGCGACGAGTTGCACCGGCTCGAGATCGACAGTCATCGACGTCGAAGGCATCTGCGCCACACCGCCTCTCCCGTCGGGTGCCGCGTGGCTGGGTCAACCACAGCGGGTCCCGGCAAACGGTCAGCCGGGGCCGACCGCGAGCGGAGATCGATCGCCAGTTACACGAAAGGCTTCGCTCGCCGCGACACTGACGTACTCACCATTATGCGCTCAAACCGGAAGAGACCGGGTTGATTGTGGTGTCGGCGCAGCGTGTCGCGCTTCAGTGCCCGGGCCCCGTTCGGTGCTTTGGCAGCCGTCACTCAGGGACGGTCTCACCCGCCCTGCGCAACGTCATTTGCGCGTGCTTGAGCACCGGCGAATCGACCATTTGCCCCTCGAAGGCGAAGACTCCGCGTTCGGACCGCGCGGCCGTCAGCACCCGGCGTGCCCAGTCCAGTCGCTCCTCACTAGGGCGATACGCCTCGCGGACTACCGGGATCTGGCTCGGGTGAATGCACACCGTTCCGCCGAAGCCCAGCGCGACGGCGTCCTCGGCCTCCGCCCGCAAGCCATCGAGATCCCGGATGTCCAGATGCACCGCGTCGAGCGCGACCCGCCCGAAGGTGGACGCCGCGAGCAAGGCCGTCGACCGCACGTGATGAGCGACGTCGCGGTAGGTGCCGTCGGCCTTGCGGCTGGAGCTACCTCCGAGAGTGGCCACCAGGTCCTCAGCGCCCCACATCAGCGCCACGGTGCCCGGTGCCGCCGCGATTTCGGTGGCGAACACCGCACCCCGCGGCGTCTCCAGCAGCGCGATCACCTCAAGTGGCGCGAGCGCTGTCACCTGCGCGGCGGATTCGGCCTTGGACAGCATCACCGTCGTGTACGCGGTGCCGGCCAGGGCTTCGAGATCGAGAGCGTATTCCGCCGTGGCGGCCGCGTTGAGCCGTACTGCGGTGCGCTCGGGGTCAAGCGGCGTATCCCGCAGCGCGTTGCGCGCCGCTGGCTTGTCCGCCTCGGCCACGCCGTCCTCGAGGTCGAGGATCACAACATCGGCGGCGGCGGCGGCCTTGGCGAAACGCTCGGGGCGGTCGGCCGGGCAGAACAGCCATCCGGGACCGGCGGTTTGCAGGTTCACGTGGTCTCCTGGTCGCTTGGGCGCTTCTGCACCAGCGTGGTGCGCACCGCGCGCGCGACGACGTCGCCGTGCTGGTTGCGTCCCGTGTGCTCGAGGGTGACGATGCCTTCGCCGGGCCGACTCTTCGATTCGCGCCTGCCCGTGCACACCGTCTCCGCGTACAGGGTGTCGCCATGAAAGACGGGCTTGGGGAAGGACACCTCGGAGAAGCCGAGGTTGGCCACGATCGTGCCGAGCGTTAACTGCGACACCGAGAGCCCGACCAGGGTGGAGAGGGTGAACATGGAGTTCACCAGTCGCTCACCCCGAAAGCCGGGCTGTTCGGCGGCCCAGGCCGCGTCGAGGTGCAGCGACTGGGTGTTCATGGTGAGCGTGGTGAACAACACGTTGTCGGCCTCGGTGATCGTTCTGCCGGGCCGGTGCAGATACGTGGTGCCGATCTCGAATTCCTCGAACCACAAGCCGCGCTGAACAATTGACTTGGCATCCGTCATGAGCGACGCTCCCCATCGCTGCGCTCTGCATCGTCGCCGGCGCGCGTCACGACAGCCCCAGCGATCGCGCGATGAGCATCAACTGCACTTCGGTGGTTCCTTCACCGATCTCGAGGATCTTGCTGTCGCGGTAATGCCGCGCCACCGGATATTCGTTCATGAAGCCGTAGCCACCGTGGATCTGCGTCGCATCGCGGGCATTGTCCATCGCCGCTTCTGAGGCGATCATCTTCGCGATTGCCGCCTCCTTCTTGAAGGGCTTGCCCGCCAACATCTTTGCCGCCGCATCATAGTATGCGGTGCGCGCCACATGGGCACGCGCCTCCATCCGTGCGATCTTGAAGCTAATCGACTGGTAGGCGCCGATCGGCTGGCCGAAAGCCTGGCGTTCCTTGGCGTACTTGACGCTTTCGTCGACGCAGCCCTGCGCCGCCCCGGTCGCCAGCGCGGCAATCGCGATGCGGCCCTCGTCCAGTATCGACAGGAAACCCGCGTAGCCGCTGCCTCGGGCACCCAACAGGTTCTCCTCCGGGACGCGGACGTCGTCGAAGCTCAACGGGTGGGTATCCGACGCGTTCCAGCCGACCTTGCTGTACACCGGTTCCACGGTGAATCCCGGTGTGCCATTCGGCACGATGATCGAGGAGATCTCTTTTTTGCCGTTCGCGTTGGTTCCAGTGACGGCGGTGACGGTGACCAGGGAGGTGATTTCGGTGCCGGAGTTGGTGATGAATTGCTTGCTGCCGTTGATCACCCAGTCGCCGTTGTCGAGCCGTGCCGTGGTGCGGGTGCCTCCGGCGTCCGAGCCGGCCCCGGATTCGGTGAGTCCGAAGCCGGCGAGGGCGCGGCCGGCGGTCAAGTCGGGCAGCCACTTCTGCTTTTGCTCTTCGGTGCCGAACCGGTAGATGGGCATCGCGCCGAGGCTGGCTCCGGCCTCCAGAGTGATCGCCACCGATTGGTCGACCTTGCCCAGTTCCTCCAGTGCGAGCGAAAGGGCGAAGTAGTCACCGCCCATGCCGCCGTACTCCTCGGGGAACGGCAAGCCGAACAGGCCCATCTCGCCCATCTTGGCGACAACTTCGTACGGGAAGCTGTGCTCCTCATCGTGTTTGGCCGACACCGGCGCAACCACGGTGCGCGCGAACTCGGCGACAGTGTCACGGAGATCTTCGTATTCCTTGGGCAATGTCCCCGCGGTGATGGATGTGGTCATGATGCGTCCTTACTCGAATCAGCTGCCGCGCTGGACTCTTCGGGCACCAGTCGGGCCAGCACCTGGTCCACCGTCACCTGGTCACCCACGGAGACCAGTACTTGCACCTGTCCGGAGACCGGCGCGGCAAGCGAATGTTCCATTTTCATCGCCTCGACGACGACTACCACGTCGCCCTCGGAAACGTCGGTGCCCGAGGTCGCCTGAACCGCGATCACGCTGCCGGGCATCGGACTGACGATCTCGGCCCGCTGCGCGCCCGCGGCGCGGTGGATTTTGTTTTCCTCGGCTTCCCGCAGGTGCCAGGTTCCTCGCTCGTCGGCGATCCACAGATGGCGGTCGGCTTCGGCCCAGCTATAGGTCCGCCGCACACCGTCCAGCGTCATGCTCAGCCGCGCCGGTTCGAGTTGCCCTGCGGCGAAACGGGGTTCACCCTCGCCGACCTGCACCGTGGCCGCCTCGGGCATCCCCCACACCGACACCGTCTCACTGCGCAGCGGGGTACGCATGTCGGTGCGGACCGGTGCCGGGCTACCGCCGACGCGCCATCCGGTCGGCTCCGCCCAGGGGTTGCCCCCGAAGCGGCGAGCGCGGGAAGCCAGGGCCGATTGCCGATAGAGGCCGGCGGCCGCGAGCACGTCGTCGGGAGCCGGCAGCGGAGCGAAGTCCGCCACGCGTTCGTCCAGCAGAGCGGTGTCCAGATCGCCGGCCTGCACCCGCCCGTCGGCGAGCAGAAATCGGAGGAATTCGATGTTTGTCTGAACGCCCAGGATCACGGTGCGGCTCAACGCCCGGTCGAGTTTCGCCAGCGCCTCGCCGCGGTCGGCCCCGTAAGCGATCACCTTGCTCAGCATCGGGTCGTAGTCGCTGCCCACCAGCGTGCCCGCCAACAACGAGGAGTCGACCCGCACACCGTCACCGGACGGCTCGGAAACATGCAGCACCGGTCCACCGGTCGGTAGGAATCCCCGCGCCGGATCCTCGGCGTAAACCCGGGCCTCGACGGCGTGTCCGCGCAATTCGATGTCGTCCTGGGCGAACGCCAGCTTCTCGCCGGCGGCCACTCGCAGCTGCCACTCGACCAGGTCCAGCCCGGTGACCGCCTCGGTGACCGGATGCTCAACCTGCAGGCGGGTATTCATCTCCATGAAGAAGAACTCGTCGGGCCGGGCCGCGGAGACGATGAACTCGACCGTGCCCGCGCCGACGTAATCAACGCTGCGCGCGGTGTCGCAGGCGGCCGCCCCGATGCGCGCCCGCGTCGCCTCGTCAAGCAACGGCGAAGGCGCCTCCTCGATCACCTTTTGATGGCGGCGCTGCAGGCTGCACTCACGCTCGCCGAGGTGCACGATGTTGCCGTGCGTGTCGGCGATCACCTGCACCTCGATGTGCCTGGGCCGCAGCACGAATCGTTCCAGAAACAATGTGTCGTCGCCGAACGACGAAGCGGCCTCGCGCCGCGCCCCCACCAGCGCCTCGCCCAACCTGCCCGGTTCTTCCACCAACCGCATGCCCTTGCCGCCGCCGCCCGCCGAAGGCTTGATCAGCACCGGGTAGCCGACCTCGTCTGCGGCCGCGACCAGTTCGTCGTCGCTCAGCCCCGGCCTTGCGACACCGGGTACCACCGGCACATCGAAGGCGGCGACCGCGTTCTTGGCGGTGATCTTGTCGCCCATCACCTCGATCGCACGAGCCGGCGGCCCGAGGAACGCGACTCCGGCTCGCTCACAGGCGGCGGCGAAATCGGCGTTCTCGGAAAGGAATCCGTACCCAGGATGGATCGCTTGGGATCCGGTGCGCACGGCCGCCTCGACGACCTTGTCGATGTTGAGATAACTCTCGCGTGCCGCGGCGGGTCCCAGCCGCACCGCTTCGTCGGCTTCGAGCACGTGCCGCGCACCGTCGTCGGGATCGCTGTAGACGGCGACCGAGCGGATGCCCAGCCGGCGCAGGGTTCGGATCACCCGCACCGCGATCTCGCCGCGGTTGGCCACTAGAACGGTCTCGAACACTGCACTCACATCCGGAAGACGCCGTAGGAGACCGGCTCCAGCGGTGCTTGAGCGCACACCGAGAGAGCCAGCCCGACAAAGGTTCTGGTGTCAGCGGGGTCGATGATCCCGTCGTCCCACAGCCGCGCCGTGGAGTAATAAGGATTGCCCTGATTTTCGTATTGTTCGCGAATGGGAGCCTTGAACGCCTCTTCCTCGTCGGCCGACCATGGTTTGCCGGCGCCGGCAAGTTGCTCGGCGCGCACGGTGGCCAGCACCGACGCGGCCTGTTCGCCGCCCATCACCGAGATGCGGGCGTTCGGCCACATCCACAGGAATCGTGGCGAATACGCCCGGCCGCACATCGAATAGTTTCCCGCCCCATAGGAGCCGCCGATCACGACGGTCAGTTTGGGCACCCGCGCGCAGGCGACGGCGGTGACCATCTTGGCGCCATGTTTGGCGATGCCGCCGGCCTCGTAGTCGCGGCCCACCATGAAGCCGGCGATGTTCTGTAAGAACAGCAACGGTATTTTGCGCTTGTCGCACAACTCGATGAAATGTGCTCCCTTCAAGGCGGATTCGCTGAAGAGAACGCCGTTGTTGGCGACGATTCCCACTGGGTGGCCGTGAATATGCGCGAACGCGGTCACCAGCGTCTTGCCGTAATTGGCCTTGAATTCGCTGAATTCGCCGCCGTCGACCAGTCGCACGATGACCTCGTGCACGTCGTAGGGCACCCGCGGGTCCGGCGGCACCACGTCGTAGAGCTGCGTCTGAGCGCACGTGGGCGGGAGCGGGGACCGCACGTCCCAAGGGCTGGGCTCGCGCGGGCCGAAGGTTTCCGCGATCGCGCGGACGATCCGCAGGGCGTGCTCGTCGTCTTCGGCAAGGTGGTCGGTGACGCCGGAAACCCGGGAGTGCAGGTCGCCGCCGCCGAGTTCCTCGGCCGACACGACCTCTCCGGTCGCGGCCTTGACCAAGGGCGGACCACCCAAGAAGATCGTGCCCTGCTCGCGAACTATGACGGCCTCATCGCTCATCGCCGGCACGTAGGCGCCGCCGGCCGTGCACGAACCGAGCACCGCCGCAACTTGCGGAATCTCCTTGGCGCTCATGGTCGCCTGGTTGTAGAAGATGCGGCCGAAATGTTCGCGGTCGGGGAAGACCTCGTCCTGCCGCGGCAGAAACGCGCCCCCGGAGTCCACCAGGTAGATGCAGGGCAGCCGATTCTGCAGCGCCACCTCTTGGGCGCGCAGATGTTTTTTGACCGTCATGGGGTAGTAGGTACCGCCCTTGACCGTCGCGTCGTTGGCGACGATCACGCACTCGCGGTCCGACACGCGGCCGATGCCGGTGATGATCCCTGCTCCCGGAGACTCATCGTCGTACATACCGTCCGCGGCCAGCGGTGAGAGTTCCAGAAACGGGCTACCGGGGTCGAGTAGGCGGTCCACGCGTTCGCGGGGCAGCAACTTGCCCCGGCTGACGTGACGTTCCCGTGCACGCTCGTTTCCGCCCAACGCGGCCGCCGCCAGCTTGGCGTTCAGCTCAGCCACCAGCCGACGGTGCTCATCGGCGAACGACGCCCCGGTTGAGACGGGCGAGGTCACCACGTTGTCCATGGCCGCAGCAGCCTCCTTGCCGTCGTGCGGTCGGATTTTGAGTTAATGTCCATTAACTCAAGGGCTGAGAATACCATCGCCGCCGTTGCCGGTCCAGGCAGGACCGCCCTCGTGACGAGCGCGAGTTAATCGCGAATAACTCATGCTAGGTTAGGGCCAATTGACCAAACGGAGGTCCGTCATGACAGCGTCCGCCTCCGAGGGCCGGGCCAGTCCCGCTGACGCTCCAAATCGCCGGCGCCAGTTGAAGTCCGACCGTCGTTTACAACTGCTGTCCGCCGCCGAGCGGCTGTTTGCTGAACGCGGTTTCCTGGCGGTGCGGCTGGAAGACATCGGTGCCGCCGCCGGGGTGAGCGGTCCGGCCATCTATCGCCATTTCCCGAACAAGGAGTCGCTGCTGGTCGAGTTGCTGGTGGGCATCAGCACCCGCCTGCTCGCCGGTGCCCGGCAGGTACGGACCCACAGCACCGATGCGGCCGCCGCACTGGACGGGCTGATCGATTTTCATCTGGACTTCGTGTTCAACGAACCCGACCTCATTCGCATCCAGGATCGTGACCTCGCGTACTTACCCCAGGCCGCCGAACGGCAGGTGCGCAAATCCCAGCGTCAATATGTCGAGGTCTGGGTGGGAGTGCTGCGGGAACTCAACCCCGACCTGGCCGAGGCCGACGCCCGGCTGACCGCGCACGCCGTATTCGGCCTGCTGAATTCGACGCCGCACAGCATGAAGCCCCTCGACACTTCGCGGAGCAAATCCGTCGGCGCGGCGAGGGCGCGCACCGTGATGCGGGCCATGACCGTGGCCGCGCTCGCGGCCGGAAATCAACGCCCCTGAGCTCCCCGTCCTAGCTGACGCAGGCCTGTAACACCGAGTCCAGGTACCCTTGCAAGCCATGAGGTGGACATGAACGATTCACGTCCTACCGAGCGCTTTCCTACATCGCCGGGGCCACAGCAGCCGAGGTATTCGCCCTCCGCTGATCCCGCGTACGCCGACCAGACGCCCTACGCGCAGAGCTACGGCGGGACGACGTCGCCGTGGGCGCCCACCCCGAACGAGACGAACACGACCAAGCCGCTGCCGGCGTACTGGCAGCAAGACCTACCTCCGTCGGGCGACGCACCGAGGGGCATGGTTCCCCCGCCACCCGTCGCCCCGAGACCGTCGTCGCGATGGGTGTGGATCGGCGCAGGCGCGGCGGTGTTGCTGGTCGTCGCCTTGGTGATAGCGCTGGTGCTGGCGAACGACGCGATCAAGACCCAGACCGCCGTCCCCCCGTTGCCGGCGATGCCGGAGCCGAGCACGGAGGCCCCGACGACGTCGACGCACAGGTCACCGTCGTTCATTCCGGCCCCGATACCGCCGACCAGCGGGCCCAATTTGCCGCCCGAGACCACCGGGCAGGTCGTGATGCAAGACGTCGTCTACACCGTCTCGGGTGAGGGTCGCGCGATCAGCATCATGTACATCGATACCGGCGGGCTCATCCAGACCGAATTCAACGTCGCGCTGCCGTGGAGCAAGGAGGTCAGCCTGTCGAAATCGGCTGCCCACCCGGCCAACGTCACGATTGTCAACATCGGCCACAGCGTCACCTGCACGCTCACCATCGACGGGGTTCAGATCAGCAAACGCGTCGGCGGTGGTTTGACGGTCTGCGACGCCCGCGGCTAGGCGTTGTTCGGGCCGCCTATGACGGCTCGGCCGCGGGTTCGGCCACCGTGGTGGCGCGCAGCGGAACCCGGACGGCCAGCATCGCCAGCAGTCCGGCAATCAGCACCAGCAAAATGCCGCCCAGGCCGGCGCGCACGGCGCCGAAGACGTCGACGAATACCGAGAACAGCCACGGTGCCACGAACGCCACCGCCCGCCCGGTCATGGTGTAGAGACCGAACGCGACCCCTTCCCTGCCGTGCTTGGCCATCTGCAGCAGCAAAGCGCGCGACGACGATTGCGACGGCCCGATGAACATGCACAACACCAGCCCACACACCCAGAAGGCCACCGATCCGGACAGCGCCATCAGGGTCAGCCCCAGGACGACGATCGCGAACAGTGACGCCACGATGACGGGCTTTGACCCGACGCGGTGATCGACGAACCCACCCAGCACCGCGCCCACCGCCGCGATCACACTGGCCGCCACCCCGAAGATCAGCACGTTGGCCTGCGAGATGCCGTACACGTTCACGCCGAGCACGGCACCAAACGCGAAGATCGCCGAAAGCCCGTCCCGGAAGAGCGCGCTGGCGAACAGGAAGTAGACCAGGTTGCGATCGCGCCGCCACTCCGCGGCGACTTCCGTCCACAACTTGCGATAGCCACCCAGCATGCTGGTCGGCCGGCGGCCCTCCGACGACTCGGTAAGCCGGTGCGCGACGAACAACAAGGGCAACGCCAGCACCGCGAACCAGAGCGCGGCCACCACCATCGCCTCGCGGACATATAGCCCGTCCCGCAACGGAACTCGCAGCAGGCCGCGTGTCGCCGTGGGCCCGGTGCCGGATCCGGAGATGAAGCCCGTGTAGATCACCAGCAGCAGCAGGACGCTCCCGACATAACCCGCTGCCCAGCCGAATCCGGATATTCGCCCCGCCGTCTGCGGCGTCGAGAGCTGCCGCAGCATGGCGTTGTACGGGACGCTGGCCAGATCGCCGCAGGCCGCGGTCGCTCCAAGCAGCACCAGACCCGCCCACAGGTAGCCGGGATGCTCGCGGATAAAGAACATCAAGCTGGTCAGCGTCACCGCCGCAGCCGTCAGCACACTCAACGCCACCCGCCTACGGTGGGGCGACTCCACCCACACGCCGACGGCGGGCGCGAGCACGGCGACGGTCAGGCCGGCGATGGCCGCCGCGCGGCCCAGCCAGCTCGCCGGCGTCGTGGCACCCGATATGCCGGCCCCTACGCTGCTGGTCAGGTAGACGGAGAAGACGAAGGTCGCCACGATCGCGTTCAGGCCGGTCGAGCCGCAGTCCCACAGGGCCCACGCCACCACACGCGATCGCGCGGGGGTGGCGGAACGCGACTCCTGCCGGCTCATGTCCGGCACTCTATCGGCGCTCGCGATCGCCTGCGGGTCCCGTTTGGACCGCTGTCTACCATTGGCCCATGCCGCTACCCGCTCCAAGCCCCGAGGCGCGCGCCGTCGTCAGCGGAGCTTCGCAGAACATCGGTGAAGCGCTCGCCACCGAACTCGCCGCTCGCGGACACAACCTGATCGTCACGGCGCGCCGCGAAGACCTGCTCAAGGACCTGGCCGCTCGCCTGACCGACAAGTACGGCGTCACCGTCGACGTGCGCCCCGCCGACCTGGCCGATCCGGGCGAACGCGCGAAACTGTGCGACGAGCTGGCGGCCCGACCCATCTCGATCCTGTGCGCCAATGCGGGCACCGCGACCTTCGGTCCGGTCGCCACGCTCAATCCGGCTGGCGAAAAGGCCCAGCTGCAGCTGAATGTCCTTGGGGTGCACGATCTCACATTGGCCGTGCTGCCGGGAATGGTGGAGCGTGGGTCTGGCGGGATACTGATTTCCGGTTCGGCGGCGGGCAATTCGCCGATCCCGTACAACGCGACGTACGCGGCCACCAAGGCCTTCGCGAACACCTTCAGCGAATCCCTGCGCGGCGAGCTGCGCAAATCCGGAGTCAATGTGACGCTGCTGGCGCCGGGCCCGGTACGCACCGACCTGCCCGACGACACCGAGGCCTCGATCGTCGAGCGACTGGTGCCGGATTTTTTATGGATCTCGACCGAGCACACCGCCCGGGTGTCGCTGGATGCGTTGGCACACAACAAGATGCGAGTCGTTCCGGGCCTGACGTCCAAGGCGATGTCGGTGGCCAGCGGGTACGGTCCGCGCGCCATCGTGGCGCCCATCGTGGGCGCGTTCTACAAGAAGCTCGGCGGCGGGTAGGCGCTATTTCCGGCGGCGGCCGGAACCGAAGATGCCCTTCACTGCTTCGCGTATCGCGGTGTTGATCCCGCTTTTCACGGTCGGGTTCTGCAAGACTTCCTCCCACATGGACGGCCCCTTCGAGCCCTTGGGCTCCGCCGGCTCCGGCATCGGCGGGACTGGCTCGTTCGGCGGCACCGGGGGGTATTCGGACCGGGTTTGCGGTGGCTGCGGTGCGGATTGGGTCTGCGAATCCTGCGGGACGGATTGAGGCTGCGCGGGCTGGGACAGCGTCTGACCGTACTTCGCCTGCAGCGGACTGTTTTTCGCCGCGCCGCCGATCGCATCGTTGCCGATCGACGCCATCAGCGAGCGGGGTACCCGCATGCGCGTCCACGCGACCGGCGTCGGCGCGCCTTTCTCGGACAACACGGTGACCACCGCCTCACCGATTCCCAGCGACGTCAACGCCGACTCCAGGTCGTAGACATCGGTTTTCGGGTAGGTGCGGACGGTCTTGCTGAGCGCCTTTTGGTCGTCGGGCGTGAACGCCCGCAACGCGTGCTGAATCCGCGCACCCAGCTGGGAGAGGATGTCGTTGGGAATGTCGGTGGGCAGCTGGGTGCAGAAGAACACCCCGACGCCCTTCGAGCGGATCAGCTTCACGGTCTGCTCGACCTGCTCGAGGAACGCCTTGGACGCGTCGGCGAACAACAGGTGCGCCTCGTCGAAGAAGAAGACCAGTTTCGGCTTGTCCACATCGCCGACCTCGTCCAGTTGGGTGTACAGGTCGGCGAGCAGCCACATCAGGAAGGTGGAGAAGATGACGGGACGCACCGACTGGCCGCTGAACTCCAGCAGCGAGATGATGCCCTGGCCCTGGTCGTTGAGGCGCAGCAGATCGTTCGGGTCGAGCTTGGGTTCGCCGAAGAAGGTGTCGCCGCCCTCGGCATCGAGATTCACCAGTGCGCGCAGGATGACGCCCGCCGTGGTGGCCGACACGCCGCCCAGGGATTTCAGGTCTTCCTTGCCCGCGTCGCTGGTCAGGTAGCCGATGGCGCCGCGTAGATCGTCCGTGGTGACCAGGCGACGGTTTTGATCCTTTGCCCAATGGAAGATCAGCCCCAGCGTCGACTCTTGAGTAGCGTTAAGCCCCAGCACTTTTGACAGCAGGACCGGCCCGAAACTGTCGACGGTCGCTCGGATCGGCACACCGATTCCCTTGGTGCCCAACGACAAGAACTCGACCGGAAACCCAGTCGGCTCCCAGTTGTCGCCGGTGTCCTTGGCGCGTGCGGCGGTCTTGTCGTTACCTTCGCCCGGCCTGGCCAACCCGGACAGGTCGCCCTTCACGTCGGCCATCAGGACGGGGACACCCGCGGCGCTGAGCTGTTCGGCGATCAGTTGCAGCGTCTTGGTCTTGCCGGTTCCGGTAGCCCCGGCCACCAGGCCGTGCCTGTTGATGGTGGCCAGCGGAATGCGGATCTGCGCCGCCGGATCGGCGTCGCCGTCGATCACGACCGTGCCCAATTCCAGAGCCTGGCCGTCGACCGCGTAGCCGTCGGCGATCCGCGTCGCGGCCGTGGCCGCAGAATCGGTGCTCATCGTGCTGCGCCTCTCTTCTCCGATGATTCGGCATGCAGTTCGACAACGCTCACCCTACGTCTCCACCTCATCCGGGGGCGAGGTCCGGCACGGGCGTCACCGGCGCCTAGTCTGAGCGCTGTGCGAGACGAATTGGTGTGGATCGACTGCGAGATGACCGGACTCGACCTGGGTTCGGACAAGCTGATTGAGATCGCGGCGCTGGTGACCGACGCCGATCTGAACGTTCTCGGCGACGGAGTCGACGTGGTGATCCACGCCGACGACGCCGCGCTGGCGGCGATGGGCGACGTGGTCAGCGAAATGCATGCGCGCTCTGGGCTGACCGACGAGGTGCGGGCATCCACCGTCGACCTGGCGACCGCCGAGGCGATGGTGCTGGATTACATCGGCGAACACGTCAAACAACCCAAGACGGCGCCGCTGGCCGGCAACTCCATTGCCACCGACCGCGCCTTCATCACGCGCGACATGCCCGCGCTGGATTCGTTCTTGCACTACCGCATGATCGATGTGAGCTCGATCAAAGAACTGTGCCGGCGCTGGTATCCGCGGATCTACTTCGGGCAGCCGGTCAAGGGGCTTTCCCACCGCGCACTGGCCGACATCCACGAGTCCATTCGCGAGTTGCAGTTCTATCGGCGGACCGCGTTCGTTGCGCCGCCGGGGCCGTCTACCAGCGAAATCGAGGCGGTGGTCGCCGCCCTTGACGGCGGAAAAGACGCACCGGGGACAAACGATTCGGCCAGCGCGCCACCGACCGGCTAGTATCGACGTCGCCGCTCGTTGACCATCGTCGTGCGAAGGTCGGCTTGCGGCCGTGGTGGGTGTAGTTCAGTTGGTAGAGCGTCAGGTTGTGATCCTGAATGTCGCGGGTTCGAGTCCCGTCACTCACCCCACTGGGTCAGGGAGCGTCGCCGCTTCCTGACCTCTTGTTTTCCGACCACTTGCGACGCTACTGCGACACTGAGCGCCAAGGGAGCTCCGGTGAAGAGTGCCGCAATGAGGCGCTTGGGCGTATGACCGCCGGTTCTTGTGTGCCGCCGTTAGCGGCGTGATCTATCAGAACCCGGCAGAGCTATAGTCGCAGCCCACGATTGAGCGACCGCGGAATTCTTTACCATCGACATTTGAGCCGATTCGGCGTTGGATCGTTCAGGGTCGGCTCGTCGCGTATCGCGTTAAGCCACGCTCATTCCGGTTGGATCACGATTCGATCGTGAAGCTCGCAGGCCCAAGCGGCAGTGCGGCGTAGCGAACGACCGCGAAACGATCGCGCACCACGACGGGCCCGCGGAACACAATGGAACCATCAGTGACGGGTCCTACCTGGCGGGAGCAATCCATGAGCGGTGAAGAGGAACAGCTAGCACTCGCGGTGTGGGACGCAATCGCGGACATACTCAACCGGGTCGTCCACGAGCTACCCGAACCGGGCCGCGACGAAATACAGCGCACTGCCAGTGCACTTCGAGACGATGCCGTTAAGTTGCTGTGGTCGCGCGGATCAAAATCGCCGCTGTATCCGTTCGCCCGAGAGATGGCGTTTGCCGTTCTCGACTGGTGGAATGACCCGTCGCACGAAAACTTCGTCAACTTGGAGCGCGCAAGCAAGGCGTACGAAACGGCCCGGCTCGGGCGTTAGGACGACAGCCTGTTTGTTATGGCGCTGGCGCGCTGACTCCTGCTGCTGAGCGCGGGACTCGCACGTGAACCGTTGTGGTGCTAGTCCAGTAGCAGGCCTGTAAGCGTTTCTGCCATGCGCTGGCTGACCCGCCCCTTAAAGAGGCCCACAGGCGGGCGCCCCACTGCCCGAGGACGGCCCAGAAGCTGCACTGACCGGTCCGTCAGGTGTTGGCGTTGCCCGCTTTCCACTGCGCCCAGGGGATGTTCCAGTCGCCCAGGCCCTCGATGCCCGGCAAGGTCGACCCGACCGTATGCACCACCTCGACGACGTCGCCACTCTTGCTGTGTTCGTAGAACCACTCGGCGTTGCTCGGGCTCACGTTGAGGCATCCGTGGCTGGTATTGGTGTGGCCCTGGGCGCCCACCGACCACGGCGCCGAGTGCACGAAGACGCCGCTGTAGGACATCTGTGTGGCCCAGTCGACTTCGGTGCGATATCCGTTGGGCGAGTTGACCGGAACACCATAGGTCGATGAGTCCATGATGATGTGCTTGAACCGCGCGCCAATGATGTAGATCCCGTTGGCCGTCGGGGTGCTGTCTTTGCCCATCGACGTCGGCATGGTCCTGACGACGTCACCGTTGACCCGCACGGTCACCGTCTTGGTGGTGTCGTCGGCCGTCGAGATCACCTCGTCGCCGATGGTGAAGTGCGTCTTTACGTTGTCCTCGCCGAACATCCCATCGCCCAGATCCACCCCGTAGGTGTTAACCGCCACATCGACGGTGGTCCCCGACTTCCAGAAACGCTCTGGGCGCCAACGAACTTCACGGTTGTTCAGCCAATAGAACGCGCCCTCCACCGGAGGGTTGGTGGTGATGGTGATGGCTTTTTGGGCCGCCGCCCGGTTCGCGATGTTCTCGTCGAAGCGGATCGCCACCGGCTGACCGATGCCTACTACGTCGCCGTCGGACGGATTTACGTAGGGCATGGTCAGGTGCGCGGGTGAACTGGTCTCGAACGTCATTTGTTTGTTGGCCGCCCCGCCCAGGCCGGTCGCCTTGACGTTCAGCGTGTAGCGCCGGTTGTAGCCCAGCTGCTCGGTGGTCGACCAACGCAGGCCGTCGGGGCTCAACTGCCCACTGATCGACTTGCCGTTCTCGTTGACCATGGTGACCGATGCGAGCACGCCATCGGCGACGGTCACCGTCACCGGCGCGTCCACCGTCACACCGACGGCGCCGTCGGTCACCGAGGCGGTGAGTTTTGGGACCAGCAAGTCGGCCAGGGGCGTGCCCTTGTCGAAGATGACCTTCGGCGGCGCCGCCGCGTGGTCGCCGTTGCAGGCGCCAGCGAACACAGCAATCGGAACGATCGCGGCCACCAGCCACGATCGTGATCTCCGCAAACGCGCCATCAGTGACCTTCCGCCCGATTCTCTAGTTGGTCACCGCTGACCAGCGAGGTAGCTGCAGGCATTCTAATGGCTTTTGCCGACACTCCCGTGCGCAAGCGAGCCGGGGCAGCCGATCGGTGTCGCCACCGCAATGAATTCGTCATTCTGGCGAGGTCCAGAGCCCGCCAGGCACCCTATTACACCGGCGAGCCGGCCCCGTCGTGCAGCTGCGCCTCGACCCGGTCGCGGGTGCTGACGGCCTCGAGGCGAGCCAGTTTGACGATGGCCGCGGTCATCACCAGCGCCGCCACCACCAGGGCGATCGTTCCGGCGCGACCCGTGTTCAGCGTCTCGCCGAGAACGACGACGCCGAGCACGGCGGCCACCACCGGCTGTGACATCTGCAGGGTCGGCATCGACGCGGTCAACGGACCCGCCCGAAACGCCGACTGACTCCACGCCACGCCACCCAGCGCCACCAGAATGCAGGCGTACAGCTCCGGGGTCCGGGTCACCGCGCCCGCTCCGTCGCCGAGCCGGGCGACGACCTCTTTGGCGAGCACCGCGAAGACGCCCCACAATGCCCCCGACGCGAAGGCGAACAGCGCCGCGGCGGCGGCGCCGCCCCATATCCGGCCGACGATCACGCAGCCGACCAACAGCGGCCCGAGCACAGCGGCCACCGCGGCCCAGGTTCGCAGCGAGGCACCCGTATGCCCGGCCTGAGGGTTGCCGACGGTTACGAATACGATCACCGCCGCGGTCAACAAAGCGGCCCATACCCATTCGCCCCCGGTCACGGTGCGGTGCAAGAACCTGGCGTTGATCGGCAGCGCGAACAGCACCGAAGACATCAGCAGTGCCTGCACCAATAGCACCGAGCCCTCACCAAGCGCCGCGGCCTGTAGCGCGATGCTTGCCACGAGCAGCAGTGCGCCCCACCACCACCGTTGATTGCGAAGCAGGCCGGCGAACAATTCGACGGAGCCGACCGCTCGGTCCGCGACGCAGTGCGCCGCGCGCTGCTGCAGGACGTCGCCGAGCGCGATGCACAGCGCAGAACTCAGAGCCAGCAATGCGGCGATATTCACTTGGGCCATAAGGGTTTCTCCGTCGATGTCCGGCAGCGCGGGCGTCATTTCTGCGAAAGTCCTTGCCCTACCAGGCTCCTCGTATCAGCTACGACCGGACGCGGCTCTGGTTGGCCACCTTCTGATCATTGACTGCGGCACCTCGGGGGCATCGCGGGCCCAGCGGCCGCGCCCGACCGCGACCTCGCCGCCCTCGCCGGTCATGGGCCGGTTCCGCAACGACACCAACCACCGGGGAGCCCACCATGTCCAGTGGCCGAGGAAGTGGATGAAGGACGGCACCAGAACCATCCGCACCAAGGTGGCGTCGACGAGCACACCGAGCGTCAGACCCAAGCCCAGCATTCGCATGAAGGACACATGCGCGGGGATCAGCGCGGCAAAGGAAATCGACATCACCAGCGCGGCGGTGGTGACGACCCGGCCGATGCCGGCGATGCCCAGCGCGGTGCTCTCGTCGGTGGCGTGGCGTGCCTCGGCCGGCGTCGGCGGGGTCTCACGAATGGCTTGCGAGGCCAGCCAGTACTCGTGAATGCGCGAGACCAGGAACACCTCATAATCCATAGCCAGCCCAAAAGCGATGCAGAACAACAACACTGGAATGTTCGCGTTCAACGTCCCATTGGGAGTGGTGCCCAGGGCGCCCAGATGCCCATCCTGGAATATCCACACCATCGCGCCGAATGCGGCCGTCAATGACAGGACGTTGCACACCAGTGCCTGCAGCGGCAGCACCGCGCTGCCGGTGAGCAAGAACAGCAGCGCGAACGTGATGATCGCGATCAGCCCGAACACCAGTGGCAGTCGATTGGTGATCGCGTCGACGCTGTCGCGGTTGATCTGTGCCAGTCCGGTCATCTCCACCGACCGCCCCGCCGGCCCGCCGACCTGATGCAGCCGGTCTAGCTGTGTGTTCGAGGCCCGCGAATACAGTGGCGCCGTGCTGCCCACGGTGAGAAATGCGCTGCCGTTGGCCATGCCGGTGGCGGCGGCGGGCGCCCCGACCCGATTCCCCGCCACGAATGTCCCAATCGGTGCGCTGACCGCGGACACGTCGGGCACCCGGGACAGCTCAGCGGCGTAGCGCTGCAGCTCGCCGGCGCTCAACCCGCGGGCGTCGGGAACCACCACGGACACCGAGGTCCCCAACCCGTTAGCGAAGTCGTTGTCCAGCATGTCAGCGACCTGGCGCGCCGACGCCGAGCGCGGTAGCACCCGCTCGTCGGGAAAACCCCACTTCACGCCCAGAAAAGGCGCCCCAAGTAACAACAGCAGCGCGACGACGCTCAAGCCGACCGGCATCGCCCGGCGCAGGACGAACTTGGTCGACCGGTACCAGAACTGCGACACCAGTGGCTGGTGAGCCGGATCGCGGAATGACCGCTGCCCGTGCAGGATGCGATGCATCGCGCGACGGGCGTCCATCGTGTTCAGTCGGGGCCCCAGCAGCACGATGGCGGCCGGGGTCACCACCACGGCCGCGATCGCGACGATGACCGCGGTGGCCACGATGGTGTAGGCCGACGATTTCAGGAAGTACATCGGGAACAGCGCCATCACCGCCATCGACAAGCCAACGGTGGTGGCGGAAAACAGCACGGTCCGCCCGGCGGTGGCCATGGTGCGATACAACGCCCGGTCGCGATCCTCGGTGCGCGCCAACTCCTCGCGATAGCGAGTGATGATCAGCAGGTTGTAGTCAATGGCCAGGGCAAGGCCCATCGCGATGCTGAGGTCCAGCGCGTACGTCGACACATCGGTGGCCAAGCTGATCAGCCGTAACACCGACATGGTGCACGCTATAGCCAATGCGCCCAGGACAATCGGCAGCGTCGCCGCCACCACTCCGCCGAGCACCCACACCAACACCGCGAAACTCAGTGGAATCGCGATGGACTCCATGAGCAGCAGGTCACGCTGGTTCTGGTCGTTGATCTGCGCATACGCAACCGCCATCCCGCCGGCGCGCACGGTGACGCCGTCCCGGTCATGCACCAGGTCCTTCGTCAGCGTGCTGGCGTATTTCTGCGCGTCGTTTTCCCCGCCTTTGAGGCCGGCCACGATCATTGCGGACTTCTCGTCCTTGCTCACCAGTGGGGCCGCAGCCGCAGGCGGCGACGTCCACGCCGACGAAACGTTGAGCACCCACGGCGAACGTTTGAGCTGGTCGACGATGTCAATGCCGACCCGACGTGCCTGATCACCGCGGGCGCCGGTGGGCGCGGTCACCACGATCAACATCTGCTGATCGGTCTGGTTGAACTTGTCCCGAAGGGTGTCGCTCGCCCGCGAAGACTCGGCGGTGGGGTCCTGGAACCCACCGCCGGAAAGCTTGTTGACCACGGGCAGCCCGAAGATCGCGCTCCCCAGCAGCACCAGCACGCCAACCGCGATGATGCGGCGCGGCGCGGCGATGGCAAGCCGGGTGATTACTCGCAGCATGCCGTATCGCCTACCCGAAACCGCGCGCGTTGACCCGCCCAGCTGCGAATTGCTCACATCAGCCCGGGGTGGCGGCGGCGTCCTGTCGATCTGCCGATGGAGGTTTGACGCTCGGGCACCGGGGTATCGAATGTAAAAGCACACTCGGTACCTGGATTTGGTGTGCGCAGTGCCGGTTTGCCTGGGTTACATGCAGATTGGATGTGCGATGGACGACACGGACGACACGGACGACGGCACCAATATTCGGCATCCCACCGAAGCGGACTGGCAGGCGGTCTTCGAGAATCAGGCCCGGACTTTCGGCGATCCGGTGGGCCCGGAAGATCTTGAAGCGTGGAAACGCCGAGTCAGCCTCGATGACATCCTGATCGCCGAGGATCTCTCCGATCCGGAGCATTCGAATTTGGTGGGCACGTCCATCATCTATCCCTCGCAGCTCACCGTGCCGGGCGGTGCCCACTTGCGGGTCGCGTGGCTGACGATGATCGCCGTTGCGTCAACGCATCAGGGCAAGGGGCTGTGGGCCCAGCTCAGCGCCCAGGGACTCGGAATCCTGTTGGACCGTGGTTATCCCGTCGTTTGCGGCGTTCCGACACAGACGGCGATGTACGACGGCTTCGGCGCCGGTGTGTCGAGTTACAGCCGCACCTACTCCATTGACCGCCGCTTCGCGAAGTTGCGCGGCGCGCCGAGTCACCTTCGGGCGCGTGAGGTCAACGCCGCCGAGGCGCGACGAAACGTTCCCGAGATCTACGAACGATGGTGTGCCGCAACCAATGGCGCGATATCCCGCAATGGTGCGTGGTGGGCCGACTACATGGACGACCGAGCGACCCAGCGCGGCAACGGATCTGCGCTACATTACACCATCCATCCCGACGGCTTTTTGACTTACCGGGTGGTCGGCTCACACCAGCATGCGTTCCGTCCACCGCTTGGCACGGTGGTCGTCGAGGACTTCTGCCCCATCACCGACGAGGCGCACACCGAGCTACTGCAGACGTTGCTGGTATTGGAGATGTTCTAT
Organism: Mycobacterium sp. E2479; assembly: GCF_001667925.1. Classification (GTDB taxonomy): domain Bacteria; phylum Actinomycetota; class Actinomycetes; order Mycobacteriales; family Mycobacteriaceae; genus Mycobacterium. The sequence goes on from NZ_LZJR01000153.1 coordinate 102,780, forward strand.
CGCATAGAGATCGACGTGCCACCGGATGACCCGCTGCCCCTCAAACTCGTCGACCAACGCGCGGCTGAAACGACGGGCGTGAGCGACTTCCTGTGGGTGCGTATCAACGACGTGCCCGAAACGCTCGGAGCACGTACCTACGCCGCCGATGCCGACATCGTGCTGGAAGTCACCGACCCGCTCAACCTGGCGGGAGGGCGCTTTCAGTTGCAGACCCGCGACGGCGTCGGAAAATGCACGCCCCATGACGGGTCGGCAGACATCAAGATCGGTCTGGCCGACCTGGCCAGCATCTACATGGGGGCGCATCGGGCTTCCCAGCTCGCCCGCGCCAACCGCATCACCGAAGTGCGCCAGGGAGCGCTGGGCGAGCTGGACGCCGCCTTCATGGCCGAGCGGGCACCGTACACCGGCACCGTGTTGTGAGGCCACAAAACACCCTGTGCCGCAGCGCCTTTCGCCGCCCCCGGTATCGCGGCATGAGAAGTCGACGGCAGCCGGTCGATGGTTGGCCGCGGCACGCGGGGACGTCTACGGGCCTGTTCAGCTTCGGGCGGCTATCCTGGAAGAAGGTCTGGATTTCACTCCGTGGCGCAACGCCTGTTATTGTCGCCTACGCGGTCTCGGCCGACCACAAGCGCCGTTAGCTCAGTTGGTAGAGCAGCTGACTCTTAATCAGCGGGTCCGGGGTTCGAAACCCTGACGGCGCACTTCAAAGCCTATTTCCCGGGGGGGTCACCCTCCCGGTGGGGCGTTGATGCGTTGCTCATTGCAGCGTCGCCCACCCCTGGGCCGGCCTTGGCGACGGCGTGGAACCGTTCAGTGCTGCCTGTTCCGCAGTTCCTCGAACGGTCCCGATCGGGCCAGGATCAGCCGCTGACTACCAGCACCCACGCGGGGAAGGCCATCGCGATCCACATGCTCGGTCGCCGGCGATCAGCAGCCCCACCCCCACCAGGTAGCTGATCGCGACCAGCCAGCGGGGCATCAGGCCAGTCCTCAGCCAGATGGTGGCCAGCGACAGCATGAACACCGCCGCCATCCGGATCGCGTAGGTCTTGGTCGCCGCCAATACGACAAATCTGCCGAGGTCGATCACGCCGGCTCGCGCAGGCGAGTCGATCGCGCCCGTATTTGTGGCCACCAGTCCGGCGACCACTGGGGCCGCAACGAATGTCATCGCGAGAAATAGCGGTCCGCTGCCCAAGAACACCGAGGCCAAAAATCGGTCCTCGAAGCGTCCAAGCCCGTCGCGCACGACACCGATGAACCAAAGGAAGCTGATCCCCGCGGACGGCATCAGTGCCGTCGCGGTTACGAGGCTGCTGTGCTGGGTGCTGAGCCATCTAGTCGAATCCTGGGCGGCCCTGTTGTCATATCTGGTCGGGGTGGTGATCGTAGCGATGACAATCAACTTGGTCATCGAGATGAGCCAGCGCACCGGCTGAGAGTCGCATCGATGTCAGCGGACGCCATGCGCACCCGCACTTCTAAAAGCAGGTGCTGACGTGGATTCGCCGGCCGCCTCCGACGCAAACGCCTGCTCGTGGCGGTGGTGGCGGGGGCGGGGGTGGAAAGTCTTGCGGTAGCGGCGCATAGGCGTCCGGCGGCGGGGCAAACGTGTTGACAGTATCGGCTAGGTTGGCGCACCCGCTAACGGAAACACGCCTGCCGACACCCGCGCAGACGTCGGCTTCCGCCACCCCGGAAGGCTCCACGGCGGCCCATATCTCTGGAATAGCAGTCAGGGCCAATATCGCTATCCCTGCGGTCGTCCAAGACCGCTTCCACAAGTTCATAGTGATCTCCTTTCCATCACGGCTGGGTTCTTCGGGCTGGCACGCGCACCGAGGGCCCTAGCGGATTCCACTGCGACACAGGACTATTGGGCCGATTGGTGCAGCATTTGCGCTCGGTAGCCGATTTAAATTCGAACATGACCAGGTTTCGCGCTACATCGTTCAGGGAGTGGTGGCCTGCCCAATCAACGGAGTCCACTGGCAACGCTGCCGAATATCAGTTATCGGTTGACGGATTCCCTCCAGGTCGGCCTCTTCTTGTGGGTTGGCCTTGAAGTAGCTCTGCACCTGGTCCTGGATTTGATCTTTCGGCTGGTCTTGAAGGCCGGTGTAGAACCCGTTTACGTCCGGGTGAGTGAGTAGGTAGGTCGAGAGGGCTGCGGCAACACCAGCCGCGACACTGGCCACGTTCGCAGCTGTGCAGTCCGGCGGGCGAGGCGGCGCGTCGGCCGCGGCGCTCGCCGCGTTAGCAAACAACAGGGTGCCGGTAACCGCGCCAGCGCCGATCGCGCCGACCACCATCCGATGCGGAATGATTCCTGGGACCAACATGGCTGACTCCTCCGTTCTGCTACTGAACCTGGCCGGAGCCCGGTGGCGGTCGTTGCGCACGTTCAGCTAACCACAGCTGATACCGCGCCACTGCGATATCGCGAATGGATTAAGAAAATTTCGTCGCATTGGAAACGGGTACGTCGGCCAAGATCACGGCGTAGCGTCGCGTCCACCGGAATAGCGAATGGAGAAGGACGATGCCGGCGACCGACCAAGACTGGAGCAAACCGGCCGCGATGGCCATCCCCAGGGAGGGCTATTTCGAGCTTGAGCGCGGTCGCTACGGGCCGGTATATCCCCGCACGCCGGCGTGTTACGGCTTTTCGATCATCGCCAAAGTCAAGGAGGGACGGGAGGAGGCCGTCCGTGCGTATGGCAAGCAAATCGAAGAGGCGATCAAGGGCAGCCCCGACGTGCTCGCGCCGCTGCGGCTGCATTACCTGCGCTGGGTGCTCTTCGACGTCGGCTCGGGACTGCACTTCCAATATCAGGGCATCTTCGACACCGACTTCGACAAGTACACCGAGGATGCGGTGCAACTGTTCAGCCAGACCGGAATCACGACGGTGTTCACGAACTTGGAGGGCTTCCCGGAGGACTGGAAGGAAAACCCTGAGGCATTCATCAAGTTCGTCCGGGACCACCAGTTCCCGAGCTTCTTGGAGTACGGGGAGTACCCCTACGTCACCGCCGACGAGATCAAGAAGGCACTACGGCTCAAGGCCGCCTTCCAGGACATGCTGGACCAAATGCAGTAATACAACAGGGAATAGGGCTGATGCTTGAACTTGACGACATCCAGCACATCCTGTTGACCCGCACCCCGGCAATGACCGGGCGCTACGAGTTCCTGTCGTTTGACGAACCCGCCGGTGGCCGGGCATGGCTTTCCGAGCTGGTCGATGTTGTCGAGTCGGCCGCGTCGGTACGAGAAACCATGGATAGCACCAAGCGGTGGGTCACATTGGGCTTCACCTGGAACGGGCTTCGCGCGCTGGGTGTGCCCGAGGATTCGCTCGCAAGCTTCCCCGATGAGTTTCGTCAGGGGATGGCCGCCAGGGCCGACATTCTCGGCGACACCGGGCGCAACCACCCCGAGAACTGGGGCGGCGGACTGGCCAGTGACGATCTTCACGCGATTGCCATCCTGTTCGCGCGAGATGACGACGAACATGTCCGCGCCACCGCAGCGCACGACGACTTGGTAAGCCGTTGCCAGGGCGTGCGCCGGTTGTCGTATCTGGACCTGAACGCGACACCTCCGTTCAACTACGCCCATGACCACTTTGGTTTTCGAGATCGCCTGTCCCAGCCGGTGATTGAGGGATCCGGTGAGGTGCCGACGCCCGGCTCCGGCGCGCCGCTAAAAGCCGGCGAGTTCATCCTCGGCTATCCGGACGAGGTCGGCCCGATGGCCAACTTGCCGCAGCCCGAAGTGCTTTCGCGCAATGGAACCTATGCAGCGTATCGGCGGCTGCAGGAGCACGTGGCGTTATTCCGTGACTATATCCGTTCCAACTCGGCTACACCGGATGAAGAGGAGTTGCTGGCCGCTAAGTTCATGGGCCGTTGGCGTAGCGGCGCTCCCTTGGTCCTCGCACCTGAGCGGGACGATCCTGAGTTGGGTGCGGACCCCATGCGTAACAACGACTTCAACTACAAAGATATGGACCCTCACGGTTATGCCTGTCCTCTGGGCGCTCACGCCAGGCGACTCAACCCACGAGACACCGCGCATAACATGAACCGGCACCGAATCATTCGCCGAGGCGCAACTTATGGGCCGGCATTGCCCGAGGGTGAACCCGACGACGGGGTGGACCGCGGCATAGCAGCGTTCATCATCGGCGCCAGTTTGATCCGGCAGTTCGAGTTCGCGCAGAACGTGTGGATCAATGACCGCACGTTCCACGAACTCGGCAACGAACATGATCCGATCTGCGGAACGCAAGACGGCACAATGGATTTCAAAATTCCCAAGCGGCCAATCCGCCGAACTCTCAAGGGACTGCCCGCGTTCACCACTTTGACCGGTGGGGCTTACTTCTTCCTTCCAGGCATCAATGCCATGCGCTATCTGGCGAATCTCGAATGACCGCAGAGGAACGATCGTGAGCACACTGCCCGCCGCTCGCACCTACAACCAGACGCACATCCGGCGTCCACGCAGCGGCGGGCGGCGCATCAGCATCTACTGGACCTGGAGCTACCCATGGGAGTCCCAACGCGACGTTGAGGCATTGGACAACCGCTTCTCCACGATGACGGAAGTCCGCAGGACGGCATGGCCGGCGTATGAGGGACCGGAGTGGAACGAGGCTAACTTTCTGCAAGGCATCGCCGGGACCTTGGAGCTTTTTCACCGCTCCACGTTGGCCTTCCAGGACTTGGCGGGTGAAGCGACGGGGCATCCGGTCTCAGTGTTCCAACGCATCGACCAGGCTGGTTACAAGCTCCTGATCGACGAACGGATATTGGCCGACACCGACACCCTGATGGTCTTCGGGCTTGACCACCTGGTCGGTGAAGAACAAGCAGAGGCCGAAGAAGTCTCAGCCATTCGTGAATGGCTGAGACGAGAAGGCACCTGCCTGCTGTTGGCTCCCCACCACGACGTCGGGTTCACCGACGACATGGCGCAGCGGCAGATGGAGTACCTGCACCACGGCGATCCCCTGGTGCCACGGCAACAACGCTTCACCGCATACACCCGCTCACTGATGGCTGCCCTCGACGTTCCGGTTCGCAACATTTGGGGACTCCGGCCGGCCGTTGTGGAGGACACGAACGAAATCGCTGCTTTGACGAAATTTCAGGACCTGGACGCGGCCGGGCTGCTCGACAATGTCACAACGTTGAACTTCCATCCGCATCTGCCGCACTATGAATTGACCGCGCCCGAGAGCGACTCGTTGAGGGTCCTGGGTAAGCAGCGCGTTGACCCGAACCGGCAGCATCCGTTCACCATGGCCGGAAACACCGAATTCAATGCGCTGATATGGATGCCGCCCACGGACGAGCGAGCAGGTGACATCGTCCTGGTCGACTCGACCAACTTCACTACCTTGTTCGGCGGCACGGAGAGTCTGAAGATTTTCTGGCACAACCTCGCCACAATGAAGTGACTGCGGCTATAGCCGAACCACACGACGGCGGTGCGATAAGACCGGTCAATGCGGATCTCAGAGGGCCAATGCCAGCGACGAGCACTGGCCCGAAGCATATCCGCGTGGACCCGAATCGGTGAGAGGTAGGGGCATTGCATAGCGAGACTGCGTTTGTCCTGACCATTTTGGCGCTCTGCTATGCGATGTTTTCCGGGCTCTTCCGAAGGTGGTGCCTCGCCGCCAGTGCCCATATTCGTCGCGTTCGGGGCCCTTCTTGGTCGATTCGGAATCGGATCAGTCAACGCGGGCGAGCACACCGCAGCCTTTACGGTTCTTGCCCAACTCGCGCTAACAGTCATTCTGTTCAACCAGGCGTCCGTGCTCGACCTGCGGGCCTTGCTGCGAGGAAGGTGTGTGGCACTTCGCCTGCTCACGGTCGGCATACCGGTGACTGTCGCCTTGGGCACCGTTACCGCCGTCATTTTGCTTCCGCTGCTGCCGTTTTGGGAGACCGTGTGCCTTGCGGTGATCGTGGCGCCCACCGGGGTTGCAATGATCCATGCCCTCGTCGAAGACCGCCGCATTCCCGAGCGGGTAAGGGACGCCCTTTCAGTCGAAAGCGGGTTCTATGACGGATTCGCGTTAGCGGCCCTGCTCGCCGCGCTCGCGTTTGCTTCCGAGCGGACTGATCATGCCCCGGGGTACTGGGCGTGGTTTGCGATCCGCGCCGAGCTCCTCTCGGTGGGCGTCGGTGCCATCATTGGCCTGATTGGCGCGACGGTGATTTCGCGATCGACGGTGCGCGGTTGGATGAGCGACACCTGGGCGCAATTGGCCACCGTGGCACTGGCGTTGATCTGTTTTGGGATCGGCGAACGGATGCACGCCAGCGGGTTCGTGACCGCCTTTGCCGGCGGGCTGGTCTACGCGACCGTCTTACCCAGAAGCGAACTTAAACCGGCGACGACGCAGGTTCCGACGCGGCCGGCGAGCTTCTCGAGCTGCTCGTGTTCGCCTTGTTCGGCAGTTTCGCGCTCATACCCGGATGGAGGGAGGTTCGTTGGCCGGTAGTGGTGTTCGCGGTCGTGGCGTTATTCGTGGTACGTGTAGCAGCAGTGAGCGTTGCTTTGGTGGCGGGCAGTGGCGTGCTGGTCCGCAGCAGAATTTTCATGGGGTGGTTTGGACCCCGCGGAATCGGAAGTCTCGTTTTGGGCTTGCTGGTGGTCGAACAGGGAAACATCCACCAGGCAGCCTTGATCAAGCAAGCCGTGGTGGTCGTCGTGACGATAAGCCTGCTCATCCATAGCCTCACCGCACCGGTGGGAATTCGACTGTGCCGGCCCCGCGACACGCGAGTCAATATGCCCTCCACCCAACCCCCCAAGCTCACCTCGGAGACCAGGAGACTTAGTCGGGTTGGCACTAAGACAGCCGACGTCCTGGAGCCCTGGCGTCTCACAGGTGCGTGAGAGCAGATTTTCCAACTGGCCCAACACGAGCCCCACGGCGTCAGCGATCTTTCGCACTCCCGGTCCCCCGAGTTTTGCACTCGCCGCAGAAGCTGGACCAAACAGACCACGTTGGGCGCTCGGGCGGAGCAGAATCTGAACGCGTATGCACCCCAACTTGGTGCGCGCTTAGCCGCCTCGGCGAGAAAGGAGCTCTGGCCGCCAAGATGAGGAAAATCCTAATTTGCGCTTCGATGGTGTCTTTCGGCTTCTGTGCGTCGATTTTTCTTCCCGCCGACTCGGCTCACGCCGACCTGTGCCCGTATCCGGGCGTTGGGTCCGGTGGCGGCGCATTGTTCGGGCAAGGTGGCTTTTGCGACTATCCGACCGAGATCAACGGGTCGCATATGCATTGCGAGGCAGGCGGTTTCGGTGTCAACGGCATCATCGGCCAAGCAACCAACAGCGGCAGTAGCTTCGCATTCGGCGGCGCCGGCGTCGGCGCTCTTAGTTGTAGCTGGCGCTGCCCAGACGGCGCGATGGCACCGGCACCTAACCCACCGGGGCTGTGGAGGGAATACATGGTGGTGATGAAGTCCACGAATTTCTGCAAAGACCACATGGAGCCCAACGGGTTTTGGAGTGAACCGGTTTTACCGACTGAGGGAATCCCGCCGGGTGGGCAACCAACGGAAGCACCGGAAATACCGGGACGACCGGTCCCCGCACCGGCACCCCCGTCACCACTGCCGACACCAGGGATACCGGGAGCATTAACACCAGGCATACCGAATCCTCCGGGTCCATAATGGCCGAGAACAGTTAGGGCTTGTCATCAAGCACAAGGCGGGTTCACCCGATGGGTGACGATCTGCCTGAAGTCCTTGTCCTACCATCGCTGCGATGACCTTTTCCGAGGGGACTTGTGAAGACTGAGCTCAAGTGGGTCGAACCCTTCGAGGGCCACTTGCACGCCAACATCGACGATCGCAGCGAATATCGGGTCCATGCGGTCTCGACGGGCGGCTTCCGTGCCGAGCGCGTCGACGACGGCTTGGTGCATCACGGCCTGGGCCGGGCCGCCAGCGCCGCCGAGGCGCAGGCGATTTGTCAGGACCTGCACACACGGGCCGTCCGGCACGCCGCGTGGGAGGCCTACATGGCCGAGAACGACCCGCCGGGCTGGGAGTAGCCGAAGCACCGTCGCGGGGTCGTCACGGATTTCAGCGCGCCATTTGCCGTCGTATCCGACGCAAAAGCCCCTCTTACAGGTAATTTCTTGCTTGCACCGTCGGCGCCGAAAGCGCCGATAGGCCCCTTGGGACACGCTGCGTCGAAGGAGCTGCAATGGGGTTCATCCGGCCCAACCTGCCCGTCGTCGACATGGCGGAGTGGACCACTCGCTCCCGCGCCGAACGGATCGTCCCGATGGCGCGCCACATCGCCCAGCACGGTTTCGGCACCCCACTGGTCATGCATGTGATGTACGGCGTGAAGATCGCGCTGTACATCCTCGGGGGCTGGCTTTTCGCGTGGTCGACCCGGGGTATTGGCGGCTTTACCCAGGTCGGCGGGTGGTGGTCGGAGCCGATCGTGTTCCAGAAGGCCGTGCTCTACACGATGCTGTTCGAAGTCATCGGCCTCGGCTGCTGCTTCGGGCCGTTGGCCGGGCGCTACTTCCCCCCGATGGGCTCGATCCTGTACTGGCTGCGGCCCGGCACCATCCGCTTGCCACCCTGGCCCACTCGGGTGCCGTTGACCAACGGCAGCAACCGAACTCCGTTCGACGCGTTGCTCTACGGCATCCTGCTGGTGCTGCTCGCGTCCGCGCTGCTGTCCGATGGCGGCGGGCCAATTCCGACGCTGAATACGACGATCGGCGTGCTGCCGTGGTGGCGGACGGCCGCGATTCTGGCGGTGCTGGCCGTGCTCAGCTTGCGCGACAAAATCATCTTTCTGGCCGCGCGCGGCGAGGTGTATGCGCCGCTGGCGCTGACGTTTCTGTTCGCCGGCGCCGACGTCATCGTCGGGGCCAAGGTCGTGTTCCTGGTGATCTGGCTCGGCGCGGCGACCTCCAAGCTCAACAAGCACTTCCCATTCGTGATCTCCACCATGCTGGCGAACAATCCGTTCATACCCTCGGGCGCACTCAAGCGATCGATGTTCAAGCATTATCCGGACGACCTGCGGCCCAGCGATTTAGCGGGTTTCATCGCCCATTTCTCAACCGCCGTCGAAGGATTGGTGCCGCTGGTGCTGTTCTTCTCCCCCGGCGGCTGGCCCACCGCCGTCGCCGCATTCGTGATGATCGTGTTCCACCTCAACATCCTGCTGGCCTTCCCCATGGGCGTGCCGCTGGAGTGGAACGTCTTCATGATCTTCGGGGTCTTGTGGCTGTTCGTCGCGCATGCACGCCTGGGCCTGTCTGACATCACCCACCCGGTGCCCGTCGCCATCCTGTTCCTGGTCATCGCCGGAACGGTCGTCGCCGGAAACCTCTACCCCCGCAAGGTGTCGTTCCTGCCCAGCATGCGCTACTACGCGGGCAACTGGGACACCACGGTGTGGTGCGTCAAACCGTCGGTCGACGAAAAGATCCGCACCGCCTCCCGCGCGCTGGGCCCGATGTATCACCTGCAGCTCGAACGCCTCTACAAGACCAAGGAAGAAACCCTGGTGCCCATCCACCTCGCCTACGCCTTCCGAGGGATGAACACCCACGGCCGCGCGCTCTACACGCTGGTACACCGCGCGCTGGCCGGCTACGACGAGGCCGACTACAACCTCTGCGAGGGCGAAAATATCTGCGCCATGGTGCTCGGCTGGAACTTCGGCGACGGGCACATGCACAACGAATGCCTCATCGAGGCGCTACAGCAGCGCTGCGGGTTCGAGCCCGGCGACGTCCGGGTGGTCATCCTCGACGCTCAGCCCATCCACCAACAGCGACAGGAATACCGGCTGGTCGATGCGGTGACGGGCGAATTCGAACGCGGCTACTGCGAGGTCGACGACATGGCCACCAGCCAGCCCTGGGCCGACGACATTCCGGTGTACGTCCAGACCGGACGCGTCACCGATCCCTGACGCGGCGCACCGCCACCACCACGACGAGGACCCCGACCCCGGCCAGCGACGCCAGCACCACGGGCTTCTGCACGAATCCGATCACCCGGATCTTCAGGTCGTCGGCGAGGCGCCGCGGGTTGGCCCGCTCGGCAAGTGAGTCGACGGTGGCCGCCAGCTGATCACGGGCGACGTCGATGTCCTGCTTGATGGCTTCGGGGTCCCGGTCCGCCACTATGTCCTCCAACTCGCCCACTATCCAGCTCCTACACCTGCCCGAACTACCCTAGATCAGTTAGCGCTAACCCCAACGCTCCGGTGAAAAGAAAGGTACTTACCTTGACCGAGACCACGCGGCTTGCGCCGGGCGACAAAGCGCCCTCCTTCAGCCTGCCCGACGCCGACGGCAACAAGGTGTCGCTGGCCGACTACAAGGGACGTCGCGTCGTCGTGTACTTCTATCCGGCCGCGGCGACGCCAGGGTGCACCAAACAGGCGTGCGACTTTCGGGACAACCTGGCCGAGCTCAACGGCGCCGGCATCGACGTCATCGGGATCTCCCCCGACAAGCCGGAGAAGCTCGCCAAGTTCCGTGACGCCGAGAAGCTGACCTTCCCGCTGCTGTCCGACCCCGACCGCAAGGTACTGACGGCCTATGGCGCCTACGGCGAGAAGCAGATGTATGGCAAGACGGTCACCGGTGTCATCCGCTCCACCTTCGTGGTCGACGCGAAGGGCAAGATCGCGGTCGCGCAGTACAACGTGAAGGCTGCACATACGACAACATTTATCGAGCGTGTTCTCAGCGCCTCGTAATCACGTAATCAACATGCTTGTACGGCGAGATCCGTTGAACCCCTTCGGTTCTCCGTCGATGGACTACCGCTTGCCTTGACACCCGTCCGGTGTCGGAGCACAATTCGCGACGCCCGAGTCGTATCACCGAAATTCGAGAGGCCGCCGCGATGAGTGCCGCCGAAACCCCCCAACCGCTGACTATTGTCCGCCCAGGCGAGGGCAGGGCGGGCAACCTGGGCTCGATCGGGGTGGTGTTCAAGCTGTGGGGCGAGGACACCGGCGGCGCGGTGGCCATCGTGGAGCACCCGTTCCCTGTGGGAGCCCTCGTGCCGCCACACCTGCACACCAGGGAAGATGAGTACTCGATCGTCACCGAGGGCGAAATCGGCTTCCGCTCAGGCGACCGCGAGGCCGTGCTCGGCGCGGGCGGCTACATCACAAAGCCGAGAGGCGAACTGCACACCATGTGGAACGCGGGCTCCACGCCTGCCCGCATGATCGAGGTGATCAGCCCAGCCGGTTTCGAAAAGTTCTTCCGCGACCTGGCCGACCTGACGACCGACGGCGCCCCACCCTTCGAGGCCATCGCGACACTCGCAGAGGCCTATGGACTCCAGTTCGGCGAACCCCCGTGGCTACCCGAGATCATCGCCCGCTACAACCTCATCCCGCCCGGCTGAAAGTGTAGCCGTGCCGTCTGTCTCGCTCGCCTAACCAACCGGAGCGCCACGTCAGCCTCGACCTAAACCACGTCGGCGGTGTTCAAGGCGCCGTGCGTGTTCTTCGCCCAGTACAACGTAAAGGCGACCGGCCACGTCGCCAAGCTTCGCCGCGACCTGTCGGTTTAGTGGCGATCGCGAACGCGGCGAAGCCGGGCGAAGCGGGTCGCCACCATCGGATCTAGTGGCGATCGCGAACGCGGCGAAGCCGGGCGAAGCGGGTCGCCACCATCGGATCTAGTCAGTCGCCGATGACGGCTTCCTCGGTGTACTCGGTGATGGGCCGCGCGATTCCTTGTTCGTCGCAGACCCGCTGCAGCTTCTCCAGCGTCTCGTCGATCCCCGGGCCGAGCCGCCTGCCGGGCGTGAAGGTCGCGGGAAGGTGCTGCATGCCCTGGATCACGCCGATCGTCCGATAGTGCACTGTGCCCTCGGGGTCGCAGCGATAGTCACCGATCCGCTCGAGCACCGCCGTAAGCATCGACTTGAACACCACGCGCGCGACATTGGAGCCGATGCAGCGGTGGATGCCGAGCCCGAAGCTGAAGTGCCGGTTGTTCTTTCGGCTTAGGTCTAGTCGATTCGGATCGGGGAACACCGCGGGGTCGCGGTTCGCCATGGCCCAGGACAGCCACAGGCGATCGCCCTCCTTGAAATGGGTCCCCGCGATCTCGAGGTCGGCGGCGATGGTGCGACCGTCGCCTGGAGCGGGCGTGAAGTAACGCAGAAATTCCTCGGTCGCCGAGTCGAGCAGCGTGGCCAGTTCCCGCTTCAACAGTTCGCGCTGCTCGGGATTTTCGCCCAGCCATTCGAGTGCGTGTGCGGTCAGCGCCGTCGTCGTGTCGAAACCTCCGCCGATGATCAAGCCGAGCATTCCGAGCAGTTCGGCGTCGGGGGCGGGTTCGCCGTCGATCTTCAGTCTTGCCAATGCGTCCACTATGCCGGGGCGTGGGTTTTCGCGAATCTCAAGGAGGTGGTTGAACAGGTCCGCTCCCATCGCCATTGTCTGCTCCAAAACCCTTGGGGCGTCTGGCGAATCGGCCGGGGTATAAACGCCGGCGTGGGCCGGCTCGCAATAGAGCTGCCACTTCCTCAGTGGAACGCCCATCATCGCCAGAGTCAGGACCGCGGGCACGACGTTCGCTAGGTCGTCGACGAAGTCGATCCGTCCGGCTTCGATCTTCTCGTCGATGCTCGCCCGCACGATCTCGTCGACAAATGGCTTCCAGCGCTTCACGGCTGCCGGCGACAGATAGGGGTTGAGGATGCTGCGGTAGGCCGAGTGCTCGGGTTCGTCCATCTCGAGCATGCCGCCACGGACGCCGTTGCCCTGCTTCAGCGTAGGGATCGTGATGCCTTTATAGCCGGTGCCATCACCGGTGACGTCGTGGTCGTTGGACACGTGCGGGCATCGAGCGAGCTCGAAGACTTCCCGGTTGCCTGCGGCCACCCAATGCCCGTCGTAGGTGTCGGTCCACGCCACCGGGCATCTAGCGTGCATTTCCTCGGTGATTGCGGTGAACCGCTCGCGGTAATCCGGGCTGTGGCGATCAAAGTGGTATCGGTTGGTCTTGCCGGCCTTGTCTGCCTTGCCGGTCAGGGTGTTCTCCGTACTCACAGTGGCGTCTCCCGCTGACGAGTGGCTGCATATAAAAAGCAGTATGCGGCGAGACGATGGATCTACCTATGCTTTCTGGTCTTCGACACCTCTACAGTTGGGATCGGTAGCCGCAGCGAACGCCAGAATTTCGCTAGTGGCTCGCCCGTAAGGGGCCAGGCACGGCAACGTGATTAGGACCTTCGGATGGATACACCTCGATCCTTAGCCCGGTTCATCGCGAGTGCGCTTGTTTCTGGCGGCATAGCAGCGGCAGGTCTGGGACTGGCCGCACCCGCCCAGGCCGGGCCGTCCTACTGGCACTACTGCCCCGGCCAGAAATGGGGCTACACCGTTCCGATACCGCCAGGATTCGACCTGAGCGTTTGCCACTGGTTCGCCGTGACCGTTACCAGCGGCCCGTCCGGCCCGGTGTATCACTTCGTGGAGGCCAATCCGGCCGACGTACCCCCACCGGCACCCGGATTCCCCTGGCCGTGACAGTCGCGACTTCGGCACGACGCCACCAAAACCGAACCGCAGAGCTGATTATTGAGCGATGAACCCGGAAGAAGACCCGGAGAGCAAGACCCTGAGGAATACGCGACCTGGAGCGCGGCGTCGGGCAGCCGCCGGGTGCCGCGCCCCGGCTTTCCGGAACGTCTGACACTGGCCCGAATGGTGGGCGTGTACTCGGGGAAACCGGGTGGCGGTGGTTGGGGGCCGTCACGAGGCTGGCGAATACGCCGCGAGGATCGGGGATATTGGTGTGTGCGTTCGCGATCGCGGCTTTCTTGGGTCATTACTCGGTACCACCGTGCACGGAAATCTCACAATGATCAATGGCGGTGCGAAGGACACCATCGGCTGCAACGACGGAAACCTGAGGCTGGAAGGCGACAACAACACCTATACGGTCACCGGCCACTGTCGCAGACTTGACGTCTCCGGAAGCGCAAATCACGTCACCGGCGACAGCGCCGACACCATCAGTGTTTTCGGCGACGACAACGCGATGGTCTACCACTCCGGGCCGCCGACGATCAACAAGACGGGTTACACCAACATCGTGTCCTTGCGCCAAAGCACCCGATGATCGGCGAGTCGCACTACTAGCCCAGGTTGGCCAGCAGCAGCGCCTCGCTGATCGCTGCGCGTTCCAGCACGCCCAGATGCAGGCTCTCGTTGATGCTGTGGGCCTGCGTCGCCGGGTCTTCCATACCGGTGACGAGGATCTTCGCCTCCGGGAACACCTCGGCGAATTCGGCGATGAACGGGATCGATCCGCCCATGCCCATGTCGATCGGATCGGTCCCCCATCCCTGCCGGAACGCGGCGCGCGCGGCGTCATAGACACTGCCGGTGGCGTCGATGGCGTAGGGCTCGCCGACATCGCCGGGAAAGACGCTGACGTGTGCCCCCCACGGCGCATGCTGTTGCAAATGGGCGGTCAACGCGTCCAGGTGCGCCGCGGCGTCCCCGCCCGGCGCCACCCGCATGCTGATCTTGGCCCGGGCCCGCGGGATGAGGGTGTTCGACGCTTTCTCAATCGGTGTGGTGTCGATACCGATCACAGTGATCGCAGGCTTGGCCCACAGCCGCTGCGGCGCCGAACCCGATCCGATTTCGGAGACCCCGTCCAGCAGGCCGGAGTCGGCACGCACCCGCTCGGGCGGGTAATCCACAGCGGCGACGGTGCTTTCGTGCAGGCCGGCGACGGCCACGTTGCCGTCGTCGTCGTGCAAACTGGCCAACAACCGCACCAGCACGCTCAGCGCATCGGGCACCACACCGCCCCATATGCCGGAGTGCAGGCCGTGGTCGAGCGTGGCGACCTCGACCACGCAGTCCACCAGGCCGCGCAGCGTCACCGTCAGTGCCGGGACCTCGGCGCTCCAGTTGTCCGAGTCGGCGATCACGATCACGTCGGCGGCGAGCGCGTCGCGGTGCGCGGCAAGCAGCCGGCCCAGGGACGGGGATCCCGATTCCTCCTCGCCTTCGACAAAGACCGTCACGCCCACCGGCGGCTGACCGCCGTGCGCGCGAAAGGCCGCCAAATGTGTTGCGATACCAGCCTTGTCGTCGGCGGTTCCGCGTCCGTAGAGCCGACCATCACGCTGGGTGGGCTCGAAAGGCGGCGACCCCCATTGGCCGCGATCGCCTTCGGGCTGGACATCGTGGTGGGCGTAGAGCAGCACGGTCGGTGCGCCGTCCGGCGCCGGATGATGGGCGATCACGGCCGGGGCGCCGCCCTCGCTGACGATCCGCACATCACCAAAGCCCGCCTGCGACAACAGATCCGCGACGGCCTGCGCACTGCGGTGTACCTCGTCGCGGCGGGCGGGGTCGGCCCACACCGACTCGATGCGCACCAAATCTTCCAGATCGCGCCGTACCGACGGCAGCACCTCACGGACGCGCTCAACCAGATCGCTCATGCCCACGAGGCTAGTCGGTCGGCGTCTCCAAAACGGCCACCGCGGCGGCGGTATCCCCTTCGTGCGTCAGCGACACGTGAATTATGACGTCGGCCAGGTGTTTGGCGATGTCGCCGCTCAGCCGAACCCGAGGTCGGCCCCACATGTCGGTGACCACCTCGATGTCGCGGTGGATGTCCTCCGGCAGCACCGGACGCTGGGCGAACCGCGATCCGGACCAGGCCTTGATCACGGCCTCCTTCGCAGCCCAGCGGGCCGCCAGGTGACGCGCCGCCGACGAACTCTTGTCCGAGGCGTCGCGGCGCTCCCCCGGGGTGAACGTCGCGGAGAAGACGGTTCCCGGTTGGTCGACCTGCTCGGCGAAATCAGGAATGGAGACCAGATCGATCCCCACGCCGACGATTCCCATGGGTCGCCAGGTTAGCGGATGGCCGGGCCCGGCGACGATGCGGTCCGCGGAGCGCACCGAGACCGAGCCGCGCTGTACACCGACGTCATCCGGCGGAGACCTGGTAGGCCTCGCCGTCACCCAGCCGCGAATCGGGGTTCAGCAGCATCGCCGCCTCCTGACGTTTCTCCGGCACGTCGGTGTCGAAGCGGCGGTTCGGCGGCCGCTCGTACATCGGCGCGCCGCCGGCGATCGCCGATGCCAGCCGCCGCTGACCGGCCAGCAGGCGGGCGTCTGCCCGCCGCTGGTAGTCGGCACGCTGTTCGGGGTCGAGCGCGGCGACGAAAGCCTGCGGGTGCACCAGCGCGACCAATCCCGAAACGTGGCCGAACCCAAGGCTGGTCACCAACCCCGCCTTGAGCGGGAACTTGTCCCCGAGTCGCAGCGTCTCTCGCACCCACACGAAGTGGGCCGAGCCGGCGAGCTCGTCGTCGACGCAATCAAGGCTGCGGTTGGGCGGGATCACACCGTCGCGCAACATCTGGCACAGCCCCATCATCTGGAAGACCGCAGCGCCGCCCTTCGCGTGCCCGGTGAGGCTCTTCTGCGACACCACGAACAACGGAGCACCCTCGGAACGGCCAAGTGAGTCGGCGAGCCGCTCGTGCAGTTCGGTCTCGTTGGGATCGTTGGCCAAAGTCGACGTGTCGTGCTTGGAGACCACCGCGATGTCGTCGGCGCCCACCCCGAGCTTGGCCAGCGACCGCGCCAGCGCCGAATCCTTGCCGCCGCGAGCGGCGCCCAGCTCGCCCAGCCCCGGCGCCGGAATCGAGGTGTGCACGCCGTCGGCGAACGACTGTGCGTACGCCACCACCGCCAGTACCGGCAGCCCCATCTTCAGCGCCAGGTCACCGCGCGCCAGCAGGATGGTTCCGCCGCCCTGCGCCTCGAGGAATCCCAGCCGGCGCCGATCGTTGGGCCGGGAGAACTTCGAGTCGTGGATGCCCCGGCCCCGCATCATGCCGGTGTCGGCGGTGGCCGCCATGTCACCGAAGCCGATGATGGCTTCCAGCGTCAGGTCGTCGAATCCGCCGGCGACCACCAGCTCCGCCTTTCCGAGGCGGATCTTGTCGACGCCCTCCTCGACCGATACCGCCGCGGTCGCGCACGCGCCCACCGGATGGATCATCGCGCCGTAGCTGCCGACGTAGCTCTGAATGACATGCGCGGCAACGACGTTCGGTAGAACTTCCTGCAGGATGTCGTTCGGCTTGCTGCGGCCCAGCAGGTTGCCGTGATACATCGTCTGCATCGACGTCATGCCGCCCATGCCGGTGCCTTGCGTGCTGGCCACCAGGCCCGGGTGCACCCACCGCATCAGCTCGGCCGGGGTGAATCCGGACGACAGGAACGCGTCGACGGTCGCGACGATGTTCCACAGCGCCACCCGGTCGGTCGAGCTGGCCATGTCCTGACTGATGCCGAACACGGTCGGGTCGAACCCGGTCGGGATTTGCGCACCAACGGTCCGCGACAGCTTGGTCTTTCGCGGCACCCGAATCTCGGTGCCGGCCTTGCGGATGACCTGCCAGTCGCTGGAGTCGGGCACCGGCCGGATGACGGTGTGATCCGGGTCGAACTCGACGAAGGCGCGCGCGTCAGCCTCCGAGGACACCACGAACGCAAAGTCCTTGTCCAGGAACACCGATACCAGCAGCGGTGCGGCATGGTCGGGATCGATCGCGCCGTCATCGACGAATTCGCGAATGCCGCAGCGCTCGACGACGGTGTCGTGATAGCGCTCGACAAGTTCGGACTCGTCGACCAAGTCACCGGATTGCGTGTCGTACCAACCGGGTTGGGGGTCGTCTTCCCAGCGGATCAGGCCGGTGGTCCAGGCCAGCTCCAAGACGCCCGCCGCCGACAGCTCGTTGTCGACCTCCATCTCGAAGCGGGTCCGCGACGAGCCGTAGGGACCAAGTTCCGCGCCACCGACGATGACCACCATGTCGGCCGGGTCGACGTCGAGGTCTGCCCATTGCGGCGGTGGTGCCGGGGTGAAGCCGCGCGGCGGGGACGGCAACGCGGCGATGGCGCCTTCGGCATGGGCGGCTTCGGCCTCCTCGTCCGATGTCGAGGTGGCTTGCTCGCGGGCTTTGGCGGCCAGCTCGGCCATGTCGAGGTTGGCTTCGCCCAGCCCTCCGGTCAGGTCCGCGTTGATCGGCGCACCGGCCGCGGCGACCTTGGACTCGATGTCGCAGAGCGACAGCAACATTGCTGCCATCTGATCGGTCGAATATGTGGTGACGCCGGCCTCTTCGACCGCGTCGACGATCGCGTCGTTGTGGCCCATCAGGCCGGTGCCGCGGGTCCAACCGATCAGCGCGTGTGCCAGGCTGACCCGGGCCGCCCACGAGGACTCGGCGTGCCAACGGCTCACCAAGGCGTCCAGCGCCGACTTGGCTTCACCGTAAGCGCCGTCACCACCGAACATTCCGCGGTTCGGTGAACCCGGCAGCACCACGTGCAGCCGCGACGCGATGTCGCGCTCGGCGCCGATCTTCGACAGTCCGCCGATCAACCGCTGCACCGCCCACAGCAGCACCTTCATCTCCATCTCGGAGCGAGAGCCGGCCTCGGACATGTCGCCCGCGACGCGCGGTGCGGCAAACGGGAACAGCAACGTCGGGGTCTGCGCGTCCTTGATGTGAATCGACTGCGGCCCAAGACTTTCGGTCTGCTCTGTACCCACCCACTCGACCAGCGCGTCGATGTCGGAGTAGGACGCCATGTTGGCCGCGACCACCCACAGCGCCGCGCCGAACCGGGCGTGCTCGCGGTAGAGCCCGCGGTAGAACGCCAGCCGCTCGTCGTCCAGCTTGGACGTCGTGGCGATGACGGTGGCACCGCCGTCGAGTAGTCGCCCGACGATCGACGCGGCGATCGAGCCCTTGGAAGCGCCCGTCACCACCGCGACTTCGTGGCTGTACGGGCCCGGATCCGGGTTCTCGGCCCCTGCCGCGATGCGACCGTACAGCGACGCGTGTATCTGACGGCCCGCGGCCAGGGCCTTGCCCTGCCACCAGGTGGCCTGGGTGGCCACGACATGGCCTGCGCCCTCGAACCTTTCGGACAGGTCCACCCACCGGGCATCGATGTCACCCTCGTCACTGAGCCAGAGCTTGACCAGGTCTTCGCGAGCGCTGGCCCACCGATCGTCGAACAATACGGCCTTCTTCGGCTCGAACACCGGCGACACCAGTCGTGGCCAGTCGGCGCCGAGTTCGGCGGTGACCAGGTCGATGAGCTCGGCATCGGTGGCCGCCGGCGAAACGCCGACCGGGTCATCCAGGCCCAGCTGGTTGAGCACCAGGCGCGCCGCCGAGGCCAGCACGCCGTCGCGCCCGGTGATCTGGTCGGTGAATTCGCCCAGCGCGGCGGCGTCGACGGTCGCGCCGCCACCACCGCCGGAAGACGGCAGCGCCACCGCGATGCCGCGACGCCCGGCGACGGAAGCCACCGCGGCGTCGATCGCCTTATCGACGGAAGCGGCGTCGGCCAGTGCACCTTCGTGCAGGTGGCCCATGGCGCCACCCCGGACACTGGTCCCCTCGCGGGTCCCCAGCGCGACCTCCACCGTGACGTGCTTGGCCCAACCCTCGCCCAGTTCCCAGGTCTTCTTGACCCGTTCGGCGATGGCACCGGGCCGCTTACCCGAGGGCCCCAGCACGGTGCGTAGCTGATCGTTGATCGCGTCGGAAAGCACTGGGCCAAAAGGCTTATAGGTGCGTGCCAGCTTGGTCACCTGCGCGCGCAGCCCGGCCAGGTCGGCTTCGGCGGCACCGTCGATTGCCCCCAGGTTCAGCTCCGAGCCCAGGTCCACCAGCAGCTGGTTGCGCCGCGACGACGCGCCGTCGGTGATGGATTCGATGGAGTCCAGTTCTTCGATCTGATCGATGCGCATCTTGGCCGACAGCGCGATCAGCGCGAGTGTGGCATCGGCGGCGTCGAATCCGATGTCGTCCGGTCGGGCCGCACCCGACGACGCGGTCGGCGCGGGGGCGGGGGCCGGTGTCGCCGCAGTCGCTTCCGGAGCGGAGGCACTTTCGGCGGGTGCCTCCGGCTCGTCCTCGTGCTCCGGCTCGGGGTCGGTGTCGGTGGCGAACAGCACCGCCGCGTCGCGCTCGGCATTGAGCACTTCCACTGTGCTGTGGGCGTATTCGGGCAGCTTGAGGGTGTTGGCGGCCAGACCCGCTACGGTCGGCGCGGACTTCACACCGATCTCGACGAACCGCTCCACACCGCGACCGCCGGCGGCCTCTTCGGTGAACAGCAGGTCCTGGGTCTCGATCCAACGCACCGGGCTGGCGAATTGCCATGCCAGCAGCTCGATGAGGACGATGCGCGCCATCTCGATCCGGCGCTCGGCAAGCCAGCTGTCGTAGTCGGCGAGGATCGGGTCGAGCGGCTCGGCCGGCACCAGGTCGCGGATCTCCTGGATGAAGTCGCGGTCGAGCGTGAACGGACGCGGCACCAGGTTGGGGATGTAGCGCCCGATGATGACGTCAGGGTCCTTGTCGCGCGGCATGACGCGGTCGAGCGATCGCCGGAACTCCGCCACGCCGACCCGCAGGACGCGCGAGTGGAACGGCACGTCGATACCGGGCACCAGAATGAACGAGCGCTTGCCGCCGGTGATCTTGCGGCGCCGCTCCACCTCCGCCTCGAGGGCCTCGAGGCCGCGCACCGTGCCGGCGATCGCGTACTGCGACCCGCGCAGGTTGAAGTTGACGATCTCCAGGAATTCGCCGGTGCTCTCGGCGATTCCCGCGACGAATTCGGGAACCTGGTCGTCGGGCAAGTCGATCTGCGAGGGCCGGATGGCGGCCAGTCGATAGTTGGACCGGCCCAGCTCGTCGCGGGGCACGATGTCGTGCATTTTCGACCCGCGGTGAAACACCGTCTCCAGCAAGGCTTCCAGCTCGTAGATGCCCGTCACACAGGCCAGCGCGGTGTACTCGCCGACGGAGTGACCGCACGCGATCGCGTCTTCGACGAACGCACCCTGCTCGCGCATCTCGGCGACCTGCGCCGCGGCCACCGTCGCCATCGCGACCTGGGTGAACTGCGTCAGATACAGCACGCCCTCGGGGTGGTTGTAGTGCACACCGCTGGCGATGATGCTGGTCGGGTTGTCCCGCACCACGTGCAGGACCGAGAAGCCCAGGGTGTCGCGGGTGAACTTGTCCGCTTTGTCCCACACCTTGCGGGCGGCCTTGGACCGCGCCCGGACGTCCATGCCCATGCCCTTGTGCTGAATGCCCTGTCCGGGGAACGCATAGACCGTGCGCGGCGCGGCCAGGCGTGCCGTCGCCGACATCACCAGATCCGATCCGATCCGGGCGGTGACCTCCAAAACCTCGGCACCCTGGTCGATTCCGACGCGGTCGACGCGGAACGCGACCTCGTCACCAGGACGCACCATGCCCAGGAAGCGCGCGGTCCAGCCGATCAGCCGCGCCGGCGGGCGCGCCTGGCCATCGGTGGCGGTCACCGCATGCTGGGCGGCGGCCGACAACCACATGCCATGCACGATGGGCGATTCCAGGCCGGCCAGCAACGCGGCGGCCCGGTCGGTGTGGATGGGGTTGTGGTCACCGGAGACCACCGCGAAGGGGCGCATGTCGACCGGGGCGGTGATGACGACGTCGCGGCGGCGCCGCCGCGGGGTGTCGGTCGCGTTCTCGGAGATCGCACCGCCGGCGCGCGTCGGGTCAGCCAGTTCGGCGGCGCCGGTGCGTCCCAGGATGGCGAAGCGCTCCTCCAGGGTGGCGATTCCCTGACCGTCGGTGTCGGTGATGGCGACCGAAACCGGGACGACACGACCCATGTCCGTGTCGATGGCCACCGAAGCCGTTGCGGTGATTGTCAATTGCGACTGGACGCGCGGCAGCTTACCGACCATGTGTGCGGCGTGGTCAAGATGCACCAGGCTCAGCAGGCCCTCGACCACGGGGGCGCCGGTATCGGTGACGGCCGAGCCGATCGCCGAGAAGACTGCGGGCCAGCACGGCCCGACGAGTGCGTCGGGCACGGTGCTGAGGCTGGGCGCCAACGGTTCTCCGAACGTGGCCGTGACACCGGTGTGGTCGGCGACCCGCTCGGGGTCCCAGTCCACCGTGACCGTGGCCGTTCCGTCGATTACCGCAGGCAGAAATTGCGGTCCGTCGACCCCTGCGGCAATGGCCAGCACCGCACGCATGGCCGTGGTGGCATCCTCGGTGGAGACCACCGGGGTGGCTCCGTCAACAGTGTTGGGCGGCAACGTAAACGGGATGTCTACCCAGGTGCCCGACACGGGGACGCTGAGCACGACGCGGTCGCCGTCGACCTGAAGCTGCGCACCGGTGGACGAATGTGTGGCGCGGCGGCTCTCGGGTCCGTCATGCACCAGCCAGTCGGTGGGATCGGCGATTCGATGGACCGGGTTGGTCGCCGTGCGACCGGCCCACTGCACATCGGGGGCATCCAGCACGACGGCCAGCGGTCCGGTGACGTCGGCGCGGCCGATCCGGCGTGAGGTGACGGCCGTGGGCTCCGCCCCGGCGGCGAGCGCCTCGTCGATGGCCGCCTGCTCGAAGCGGTCCAGCAATTCACCGACGGGCTCGTCCATCCGGGTGATGCCGGCCACGGCCGCGGTGCCTGGAATGATGCATACCTGATCGGCGTCGTAACGCGCGTCGTGCGCCTGCCACAGCGAATCGCTACGCCACCAGCGCCGCACATCCTTGTCGATCACCGGCACGAAGTTGACCGGCTTGCCCAGCAGCTTGCACAGCGAGACGAAGAACGGGACATCGGCCGGGTGCAGCTGTACGTGTTCGGCGTCGGGGTAGTGCGCCAGCAGGGTGGCGATGGCCTCGGAAGGGTTCTCCAGTAGCCGCGCACCGTCATCGGTGGAGCCGTCGAAAAGCGTCTCGATGGGACCGAAATCCTGTGCATGCAAGCGCGCCTCGGCCCGTTGCAGCATCTGCTCGAACCGGTCGCGCCAGGTGTCGGCCAGCCACGGGCTTCCCGGCGACGCGGTGTCCGCGGTGGAATCACCGTCCCCGATGCACAACTCGACGTAACGCTGCAACCACTGCAGGTAGGTCATCTCGCCGGCATCGCCGAAGTACGGCTTTGCGGTGTTCGCCATCGCCGCGATGATCTCGTCGCGACGCTGCGCGACCGCGTCCGCATCACCAGCGACCTCGTCGAGAAGCCGGCCGCACCGCGACGCGCTGTTGTCGATCTCGTGGATGTCCGCGCCGAGCTGGCTACGGCTGGAAGCCATTCCGCCCGAGGCTTTTCCGGCGCCGATCCACTGATCGGTCCCCTGGGTTTCGACCAGCATCCGCTTGACCGACGGCGACGTGGTGGCCTCCTTGGCCGCCATCGCCGCGGTGCCGACCAGGATGCCGTCGATCGGCATCAGCGGGAAGCCGTATGCCTGCGCCCAGCGTCCGGACAAATATTCGGCCGCCCGCTCCGGCGTCCCGATGCCACCGCCGACGCAGACGGTGATGTTGGAGCGCGACCGCAATTCGGAGTAGGTGGCCAGCAGTAGGTCATCGAGGTCTTCCCACGAGTGGTGGCCGCCGGCGCGGCCGCCCTCGATGTGCGCGATCACCGGCTTGGTGGAGACCTCGGTCGCGATGCGGATGACAGAGCGGATTTGCTCGACAGTGCCGGGTTTGAAGACGACGTGACTGATGCCGACCTCGCCCAACTCCTCGATCAGGTCGACGGCGTCCTCCAGGTCCGGGATGCCGGCACTGATCACCAGACCGTCGATGGCGGCACCGGACTGGCGCGCCTTCTGCACCAGCCGCTTGCCGCCGACCTGCAGCTTCCACAGGTACGGATCCAGAAAAAGCGCGTTGAACTGGTAGGTGCGGCCGTCTTCGAGCAGCCCCGACATCTGGTCGATGCGGTCGGCGAGGATCTCCTCGGTGACCTGCCCGCCGCCGGCCAGCTCGGCCCAGTGCCCGGCGTTGGCCGCGGCGGCCACGATCTTTGCGTCGACGGTGGTCGGGGTCATGCCGGCCAGCAGGATCGGCGAGCGGCCGGTCAGCCGGGTGAACTTCGTCGAGAGCTTGACCCTGCCGTCGGGCAGGCGAACCAGCGTCGGAGCGTAGCTCGACCAGGCCCGCGCCACCTCGGGAACCGCACCGACGGTGAAGAGGTTGCGCTGCCCCCCGCGGGTCGCCGCGGGCACGATGCCCACACCCAGACCACGGATCACCGGGGCGGTCAGCCGGGTCAAGATGTCGCCGGGCCCGAGGTCGAGAATCCAGCGAGCCCCCGCGTCGTTGATTCGGGTGATCTCCTGCACCCAGTCGACCGGACGCACCAGTATCGACTCGGTGAGCTGCCGGGCCAGCTGGACGTCCAGGCCGACCTTCTCTGCCCAGCCGCCGACGATGTCGGTGCCGTCGGCCAGCCGGGGCGTGTGGAAGCCCACCTCGACCTGCACCGGATCGAAGACCGGCGAGAAGACGTCGCCGCCGCGCAGCTTGTTCTTCCGGTCGGCTTCTTCGTTCTCCGAGATCTGCTGGCAGTAGAGCTCGAACCGAGACAGTTGTTCCGGGGTGCCGGTGATGACGACCGAGCGGCGGCCGTTGCGGATGGACAAGACGGGCGGCAGCACGGTGCGCACGTCCTGCGCGAACTCATCGAGCAGCCGGCCGATGCGGTCGGGATCGGCGTTGGTCACCGACACCATCGGCGGGCGGTCGCCAAGCACCGAGATGCCGCGCCGACGGGCCACCAGCGTCCCGGCGGCGCCGATCAGCTGGGCCATTGCCAACAGCTCGACATCGCGGGCACCGCCGGCCTTGAGCGCCTCGACGGCGAGCACACCTTGGGAATGTCCTGCGACGGCCACCGGCGGCGTCACCTTGAGGTCCATGCCTTGCCTTGCCAGCGCACGCACGGCCGCGATCTGGGTGAGCAGCACGCCCGGGATCGACACCGCGGCCGAGGTCAGGTGCTTGTCCGAGGGGACCGGATCCTCGGCCGCCAGCGCACGCACCCAGGTCAGCGGCTCGAAGCCGATTGGTCGCACCACGACCAGTTCCTTGGCCACCGGTTCCAGGAGCAGGCTGACCTCACCAACCAGGGTTGCCAGTTCGGGCTCGATGCCGGCCGACGACACCAGTTCCTCGAGGGTCTCCAGCCAGGCGCTGCCCTGGCCGCCAAATGCAACGGCGTAGGGCTCGCCGGCCGTCAGTCGGTCGACCAGAGCAAGTGTGTCCCCGGTTTGCGGGTTCTTGCCGCCCTGCGGGTCCTGCCCGTCGCGGTCGGCGGACACCCGGTCGTGCTCGTGGATCGTCACCTGTTCTGTCTCCCCTATATGCGTCTTTAGGTCTCGTGCGTCTGGCGGTCACCACCGCAGGGCGGGGTCCTGTCGATGCGGCGTGGTTCAGCGTCGAATCACAGCCGGGAAACGGCGGGCCGATGTGTTGTCGGCGGACCGCTCGGGTGGGAAGAAGCGGTGCTACGGACTCCATCGGCTGTACTAAGAGTCTCATAAGGATCGGCGCTCGTTTTG
This sequence comes from Mycobacterium sp. E2479, assembly GCF_001667925.1. Classification (GTDB taxonomy): domain Bacteria; phylum Actinomycetota; class Actinomycetes; order Mycobacteriales; family Mycobacteriaceae; genus Mycobacterium. The sequence goes on from NZ_LZJR01000153.1 coordinate 128,290, forward strand.
CGTGCTGATCGGTTACTGGTGAGTTCTACGCATGGGTAACCGTGTCCTGGGTAACACGCGCTTTCACCGGCGGCGAGGAGCCGATGAACAAACCCGCTGCATGCAGGTGGTTACGGTCGAGTAGCTATAACTGCGCAGATCAAGGCTGTCTTGTTATCGAATCGTTACATAAAAATTTTTGGTCGCCGAGCGCCGTCGCGGGGCAGTCGGCCGCCGCGGACGCCTATCGGCCACCTGCGCGCGTCCGAAAAATGAGCGAACGAGTGTTTGCTGGAATCTTTAAGAGTCGGCGTCCCGGCCTCGCCGGGCGACGCCGTTGGGCGCTAGGCCCACTGGCCGAATTGAGGCTTGAGGATCTCGTTGATGTCCACGCCGACCCCACCGACGCTGCGTTTGTCGATTTCAACCTGGTGCAAATTGGCAGCCGGGTGCGTGTATCCCTTGGGCGAGCCCCAGTTGTGCTGCCAGAAGTAGGAGCCCAATCCATCGTGCAGCGCCCAGTCGATGGTTTTCGAATTGGCGTACACGCCTGTGCGCTGATGGCCGATTACCGATTCCCAAGAACGCAGGTAGGGCGCCACCTGGTTTTTGTACTGCTCGTAGGAGGGGTCGTCGTCGATCGAGGCATAGATGGGCGCGCTGGCCGGCCCACCGGCCGCGGCGTGAAGCTGCATCCCCCGCTGCGCGTGTTGCAGGCCGGCGTTGGCACCGCCAAGCCAGTCCGCCGTGCTGGCCTTGCCGTATTGATAGCAGGACACGATTTTGAGCCCATTGCTATTGAGGTCGCGCGCCTCGCTGACTTGGATCGGCTTGCCGAGCATCCAATTGCCGCCGGGGCGCCGGTCCGACACGTACCGAATCGAACCCACCGCGCCCGCGGCCCGGATCTGACTGGCCGGAATGACCCCGGCCGCATAGTCCAGCAGGGTGCCGAGCGAAGCCGACCCCGACGGGGTGCTCACCGACGTGGCCGCGACGCCCAGTCCAAGCAGGGCCGGGGTAGCGGCCGCAAGTTTGAGCAGATCGCGTCGCGAAACGGATGACACAAGCCACAGGGTACGACAGAAACCTCGTATGCCCCGTTGATCACACCGGTCACATGTCCGTCACAGTGCCGCAACGTTCGTTTGACCGGGTTGGCGCGCGGGCAGCACGATGACGCTCACGGCTTCCAATCCGCGGCGAGCCGTCTGCCGAGCGATCTCCTCGATGAATTGGGCGGCCGCCTGGCTGATTGAACCCGCCCAGGCGCGAAATCCCTGCACGATCACCGGGTCACGCTCTAGAAGCGGTTGCACGCCGCGCAGCACGCCAACCACGTCCTCGGGCAGGGGATCTGTCAGCTGCTGGTCGATCCAGCTGCGCGCGAGCTCTCGTGCCGCAGCATCGTCGTCGCCCAACGCGATGACGTCGGCTGCTAGGTCGCGCAATCGATCGAACAGCATGTTGTGGCCCGGCGTGTCGGCCAGCTGCGAAAGCAGGGTGCTGGCCGCGGGCGGGAGGACCATTTGCCCGAACAAGGCGGGGACCGGTAGGTCCCACTCCTCGAACAAGTCGGTGTACATCGCGGCGACGGGCGCGGACAGTGGGGCGCTGAGCCGCCCGATCACCCCAATGCTGTCGCGGTGCGTGGTGGCCAACCGGTGCAGGATGTGTTCATTCAGGTCCGCGTCACCACACTCGGTGGCGGCATCGATGGCTTGAATCAATTGATCGAGCCGCTCTCGTTGCCGCACCAGCAGCTCCCGATGCTCGTCGAGCAGGCCGGCCAGCGTGCTGTGCCCGCCCTCGATCAAACGGTGAATGTCGTTGATACCGACGCCGAGGCTTCGCATCAGGTCGATGCGCAGCAAGTCGAGAACCTGCTCGACTCCGAAGACCCGGTAGCCGTTGGACAGGTGTTGCGCGTGCAGCAAGCCGATTTTCTCGTAATGGCGAATTCGGCCGGAAGCGATGCCGGTCAAGGCCGTGACGTCGCCGATCAGCAACTGCTCAGCCACCCCTTGACCTTACAACCGTCACAAGGTCTGTACTGGACAGATGGAACACGACCAGCTAATCGACCTGACGCGGCGTGCGTTGAAGCTGGCGCGGGACAAGGTGACCGACCTCGCGCCGGCCCAGCTCACGGTCGACGCGCGTGACTACACGAGTATGGAGCGGCACAACCGGGATTGGGCCATGCTGCTGGCCAGTCCGCAGTTGGTCGGCTATGCCTCGGAGCTTCCCGCCCCCGGCGCGTATTGCACCAAGACGGTGATGGGCCGATCCGTCCTGCTGACCAGAACAACAGAGGGAACGGTCAAGGCGTTCAACAACGTGTGCCTGCACCGCCAGTCGCAGGTGGCAACGGGATGCGGCACCGCCAAGCGGTTCACCTGCCCCTACCACGCCTGGACCTACGACGACACCGGGCGCCTGATGGCGGTTCCCGGACGCGAGGGATTCCCAGAAGTGACCGTCAAGTCCGATAGCCTGACCGAACTCCCGGCCACCGAATTCGCTGGATTCCTTTGGGTGGCACTGGATCCCGGGGCGATTTTGGACGTTGCGGCACACTTGGGCCCGCTCGCGGAGGAACTCGACTCGTGGGGCATCGGGCGCTGGTCCCCACTGGGCGAGAAGGTGCTGGACTCCCCGATAAACTGGAAACTGGCGATCGACACGTTCGCGGAGAATTATCATTTCGCCACCGTCCATCGGCAGACGTTCGCCACCATCGCACGCAGCAACTGCACGGTGTTCGACTCTTACGGGCCGCATCACCGACTGATCTTCCCCCTCAACACCATCCTGGAACTCGACGACGTGCCCGAGGATCAGTGGAATCCGTTCCATAACATGGTGGTGATCTATGCGTTGTTCCCCAACATCGTGCTGTCGGTGACCATCGCCAACGGCGAGCTGTTCCGGGTCTACCCGGGGGATCGGCCCGGTAGGTCAATCACCGTCCACCAGAACGCAACCCCGCAGGACGTCGCCGACGAGTCGGTGTCCGCCGGCGCCCAGGCGGTCTTCGAATACGCGCACGCCACCGTGCGCGACGAGGACTACCGACTGGCCCAGGGGCTGCAAGCCAATCTCGAGTCCGGAGTCCGCGACCACTTGGTGTTCGGCCGCAACGAACCCGGGTTGCAGCATCGCCACATCATGTGGGCCCAGGCGCTTTCGCGGTCAACCGACGTCGGCTGACAAGACCGCGATCAGATCGTCGAGAAGCGTTGCCAGCATGCCATTTTCGACTGGCACCGAGCTGAACAGCAACTCGATCGCATCCTTGCGGCGGCCGGCCGCCACCAGCGGCACGACCTGATCCACCATGGCCTGCAATTCGGGCTGCGGCGGTGCCAGATTCGCGACGGTAGTGGACAGCACGTCGACGAGCTCCCAATCCCGGTACAGGGCCAGCGAGCGTTCATTGAACGCGAAGCCCGCGACCGGTTTTCCCCGCATGGTCCCGTGGTAGCGATAGGGGCCCTCCATGTACTCGATGGGCAGCCCATGCGCGGGCGCCGCCACCAGGGGCTCTCCGATCAGTTCCAACTGCAAAGTGGGACAGCTGATCCGGTGGCGGTCGGGCATGTACCGGGCCGGCGCGAGAGGCCGCACCAGGGGCTGGATGGCCTCCGGCCACCGCACGTAGCTGCTGACCGTCACCTCGATGTCTTCGGCACATTCCGGCGCGATCGCTGGGTCCGGGTGGCTTGTCGTGACACCCGTGAACGGCTGCGGTGCATTGCCGTTGGTGCGGTCGAACTGTCGCCAGATGCTCAGGTCGACCCCATTGTCGAAGTTGATGGTGCGCCATTCGTGTGACCTGGCCCGTGGATCCCCACCGGAGCCCCCGCCGCCGGCGTACTTGGGGAACCACTGCCGATCGACGTGCCCACTGGTGCCGCAGACCTGCTGGACCACGTCTCCCCAGCGCAGGGTGCCGGTCATCGCCATGCCGGTCTGGAAGTAAGAGTAGGTGTCGCTTTGACCGAAGCAGACGATCCTTCCGTTATAAGTCGATGCGCCCACCGGTGTCGGTGCGCGCGTGGGGGTTACGGCCAGATCCAGTCGCATGGGCCGCTCGCACTGATCCTTGCCGACCAGGCTTACCCGGTAAGTGTAGGGCAGCAGTCGGCCATCGCCGTTGCGGCTGGTCGTCCACGACGCGGTCCCCGCGCTGCTGTGGTAGTGGATGTCGAGATGGCCCGCCGCCATCGTCAGCTTGCGCTGGGCGCCGGGCTCCATATTTGCCGGTGGCATGTCGTAGTCGGTGAAGGTGCCGTAGTCACCGGTGTCGAGGTCGAACAGCGCCATCGTGTAGAAGTCCGCGACGACCGTGCCCCCGGGACGGTTCTTGTTGAAGATGGTCAGGAACGCCAACGATCGATCAATCTCGGCGGCGTCGAGCTGACCGGCGATGAACCAGGTGTCTGACTCCTGGTCGGGGTGTTCGCCCTCGGCGGCGGGGAAGTTCAACTGGTCGTCGCCGGACACCAACTGGAACGGGTAACTGCGCCAATCGCTGATCATATGGGGCCTCGCTGCTTTTTTCGCTATGTTAGCGTGAATAGCGACTTTTGCGGTCACGGTCTGATCCCCTGAGGAAGTGCCCCGATGACAGAGACTGCCGGCCATCGCTCCTATAACGAGTTGTTCATCGGGGGCCAGTGGCGCAAACCCGCCAACCCGCAGCAGCTCGCCGTGATCTCACCGCACTCCGAAGAACCGGTCGGGCATGTGCAAGTCGCGGGCCCCGAGGACGTCGAGGCCGCGGTCGCCGCCGCGCGCCACGCGTTCGATCACGGTCCCTGGCCACGCATGAGCCATGCCGACCGGATGGCCAAGGTCGAGCACCTCGCCGGGATCTACGCCGGCCACGCCGACGAGATGGCCGACCTCATCACCGACGAGATGGGATCACCGCGCAGCTTCAGCCGGATGGGCCAGGGCGCGGCCGCCGTAGCGCTGATCCACCTGTCGCTGGCCGCCGCCCGCGAGTTTCCGTGGCAGGAACGCCGCCAGGGTGCGCTCGGCGAAGTACATCTGCGCAGGGCCCCGGTCGGGGTGGTCGCGGCGATTGTGCCGTGGAACGTGCCGCAGTTTTTGATCATGCCCAAACTGATCCCCGCGCTGATCGCGGGTTGCACGGTCATCATCAAGCCGGCACCCGAAACCCCTTTGGACGCTTTGTGGTTGGCCGAGATGATTGAGCAGATCGGGCTGCCCGAAGGCGTGGTGTCGGTGCTGCCCGGAGGCTCCGAGATCGGTGAGGAGCTGGTGCGCCATCCCGGCGTGGACAAAGTCGCGTTCACCGGGTCCAGTGCCGTCGGCCGCCGGATCGCAGCCCTGTGCGGTGAGCAGCTCAAACGGGTCAGCCTGGAGCTGGGCGGCAAGTCCGCGGCGATCATTCTCGACGACGCCGACATCGGTAAGACGGTGGCCGGGTTGAAGTCCGCCGGGCTGATGAACAACGGCCAAGCCTGCGTCGCGCAGACCCGGATTCTGGTCAGCGACCGTAAACATGACGAGGTCGTCGACGCCCTGGCGGACATGATGTCCACGCTGAACGTCGGCGACCCGGCCGACGAGGCGACGGACATCGGACCGCTTGTGGCGCAACGACAACAGCGCCGCGTCCAGGACTACATCAAGTCGGGCAGCAGTGAAGGCGCCCGCGTCGTGCTCGGTGGCGAACAGAGCTTGTTCGAGCGCGGCTGGTATGTGCAGCCCACGCTGTTCGCCGACGCGACCAACGACATGCGCATCGCCCGGGAGGAGATCTTCGGTCCGGTGCTGACGGTGCTGCGCTACCGCGACGAGGACGACGCGATCCGCATCGCCAACGAGACCGATTACGGCCTGGCCGGTTCGGTGTGGACCGCCGACGTCCAACACGGCCTGGATGTCGCGGCCGCGGTCCGCACGGGAACGTATGGCATCAACATGTACACCCTGGACATTGGCGCACCGTTCGGCGGCTTCAAGCAGTCCGGCATCGGGCGCGAGTTCGGGCCCGAGGGGCTAGACGAGTACGTCGAGTTGCAGACGCTGGTATGCAAGGGCCAGTTGCCGCCGCTATAGGCTTTGCGGTTGTCGGGCACTGC